>NZ_CANMAH010000033.1 GCF_947495825.1 uncultured Psychrobacter sp. | reverse complement strand
TGTTATCCCAAGGGCTAGTCTTCAAAGTAAAGAGAACTGAATCAAGCGTAAACATAGGTGATATCGTTATAATTGCTGACAAATAGACCCTTTGGGGTTGTATGGTCAAGTAATTAAGCGCACATGGTGGATGCCTTGGCAGTCAGAGGCGAAGAAAGACGTGACAGCCTGCGATAAGCTTCGGGGAGGCGGCAATATCCTGTGATCCGGAGATTTCTGAATGGGGAAAC
>NZ_CANMAH010000032.1 GCF_947495825.1 uncultured Psychrobacter sp. | reverse complement strand
GAATAATAAATCATTCCTTAACCTGCCTTCCCTTTCGACTGGGTGGCATTATACGCGCTTTGAGATGGGGGTCAAGGTTTTTTTAGAATTTAATTAAAATATATTGTTGAAAATGATTTGATTAATCCCCCATAAAAAAAAGCCCCCAACACTTATGTGTTGGGGGCTTTTAGGGTATAGAGAGCTGACGATGACCTACTCTCACATGGCCGGAGCCACACTACCATTGGCGCAACGATGTTTCACTTCTGAG
>NZ_CANMAH010000031.1 GCF_947495825.1 uncultured Psychrobacter sp. | reverse complement strand
TTTTTTACTTAGTTTACAACGGGTTATCTTCATAAAAGTAGTCTAGCATAGTGCTTATCTACTACAGCCCCTTTATTATAATTAGATATTTGTTACCGATATTCTCCACGTTTTAATCCACATTACGATTTGACCATGTCCACTAAATTCTATGCATAAAAAAAGCCCCCTCAACAACGTTGAGGGGGCTTTTTAGGGTATAGAGAGCTGACGATGACCTACTCTCACATGGCCGGAGCCACACTACCATTGGCGCAACGATGTTTC
>NZ_CANMAH010000030.1 GCF_947495825.1 uncultured Psychrobacter sp. | reverse complement strand
ACGGTGAAAACCTAGAGGTCAGCTTGACGGATACCGCAGGTAACCCCTCAGACTCAAGCACGGCTACTGCTCCAGACTCAACCGCCCCTAATGCGCCAGTCATCACCGACTTTGATGGCACAATCGTCATCGGCACCGCTGAGCCAGGTTCTAGGGTTACCATCTTAGATGAGAGTAATACGATTATCGGTAGCGCGGCCGCTAATACCGATACAGGCGCTTATGAGGTAGTGCTTGAGACGCCGCTTACCAATGGTGAGGTGATCAACGCCACA
>NZ_CANMAH010000029.1 GCF_947495825.1 uncultured Psychrobacter sp. | reverse complement strand
TGTTATCCCAAGGGCTAGTCTTCAAAGTAAAGAGAACTGAATCAAGCGTAAACATAGGTGATATCGTTATAATTGCTACTATACTCTGCAAAGTTCGGAATTATACGTTAGTAAAATACCTCGAATTACTTCGAGGGTACTTTTACTAATAATAAAACTAAACTTATTAAATGCAGATATTTAGACCCTTTGGGGTTGTATGGTCAAGTAATTAAGCGCACATGGTGGATGCCTTGGCAGTCAGAGGCGATGAAAGACGTGACAGCCTGCGATAAGCTTCGGGGAGGCGGCAATATCCTGTGATCCGGAGATTTCTGAATGGGGAAAC
>NZ_CANMAH010000028.1 GCF_947495825.1 uncultured Psychrobacter sp. | reverse complement strand
ATCACCTCACCATTGGTAAGCGGCGTCTCAAGCACTACCTCATAAGCGCCTGTATCGGCATTAGCGGCCGCGCGACCTATGATCGCATTGTTCTCATCTAAGATGGTAACCCTAGAACCTGGCTCAGCGGTGCCGGTGACGATTGTGCCATCAGTATTGATGTCAACTACTGGCGCCTCAGGAGCAGTTGAGTCAGTGGCTCTAGCAGTGCCTGCGTCTGACGTATTGTTGGCAGCATCGGTTAAGGTTGCACTGATGGTTTCGCCATTGGTTAATGCTGGATCTAGCGGCGCAGTAAAGCTGCCGTTTTCAATCGTGCCTTCAATCAAACCGTTTGGCGTGGTGAGACTCACCGTCGCACCCTCTTC
>NZ_CANMAH010000027.1 GCF_947495825.1 uncultured Psychrobacter sp. | reverse complement strand
TTTAAGCTAGTTTACTAGTTAGAGGTATATGCCTCGTACAGGCCTGTAGCTCAGCTGGTTAGAGCACCGTGTTGATAACGCGGGGGTCGGCAGTTCAAGTCTGCCCAGGCCTACCACTTACACATGGGGCCATAGCTCAGTTGGTAGAGCGCCTGCCTTGCACGCAGGAGGTCAGGAGTTCGACTCTCCTTGGCTCCACCACAATGTAGACAAGCGAGTATAAATAGAACTAAGTAATCATAAATGATTATTTACTTCTGTTTTATACGGAAACCTATCATCTGACGAAGAGATAGGCACTATTTAAAAACATAGATATGAGTCTGGGTTAGCAATAACATTTCACGTGTTATTGCTAACCTGAAGACTAGCCTTTTAACGACATTGTTTGTTATCCCAAGGGCTAGTCTTCAAAGTAAAGAGAACTGAATCAAGCGTAAACATAGGTGATATCGTTATAATTGCT
>NZ_CANMAH010000026.1 GCF_947495825.1 uncultured Psychrobacter sp. | reverse complement strand
ATACAGGTGCTGCATGGCTGTCGTCAGCTCGTGTCGTGAGATGTTGGGTTAAGTCCCGCAACGAGCGCAACCCTTTTCCTTAGTTACCAGCGGTTTGGCCGGGAACTCTAAGGATACTGCCAGTGACAAACTGGAGGAAGGCGGGGACGACGTCAAGTCATCATGGCCCTTACGACCAGGGCTACACACGTGCTACAATGGTAGGTACAGAGGGCAGCTACACAGCGATGTGATGCGAATCTCAAAAAGCCTATCGTAGTCCAGATTGGAGTCTGCAACTCGACTCCATGAAGTAGGAATCGCTAGTAATCGCGGATCAGAATGCCGCGGTGAATACGTTCCCGGGCCTTGTACACACCGCCCGTCACACCATGGGAGTTGATTGCACCAGAAGTGGTTAGCCGAACCTTTTAGGACGGCGATCACCACGGTGTGGTTGATGACTGGGGTGAAGTCGTAACAAGGTAGCCGTAGGGGAACCTGCGGCTGGATCACCTCCTTATAGACGGCATTCGCTCAGCAAGAATTCACAACAAGTTGTTCTTTAGTTT
>NZ_CANMAH010000025.1 GCF_947495825.1 uncultured Psychrobacter sp. | reverse complement strand
GGGGCTGTAGTAGATAAGCACTATGCTAGACTACTTTTATGAAGATAACCCGTTGTAAACTAAGTAAAAAAGTACAGCGAAGGCTGTTAGAGTTTTTTACAGCTGAAGTGACTGCTAGAACAGCCGCAGATTTGCTCAATATTCAGCCTAACACTGCTGCACTTTTTTATCATAAAATAAGACTTGTGATAGATTACCATCTCTCATTAGAAGCTGATGAGCTTTTTGATGGTGAAGTCGAATTAGATGAAAGTTACTTTGGCGGTGTACGCAAAGGTAAAAGAGGTCGCGGGGCTGCTGGTAAAACCGCTGTATTTGGTATTCTAAAACGAAACGGTAAGGTTTATACCATTGTCGTAGCAGACACCAAACAGACTACTCTAATGCCTGTTATTAAGCGTAAAATCAAGCCTGACAGCTTTGTTTATACGGATAGCTATCGAAGTTACAATGCATTAGATGTGAGTGAGTTTAAACATTTCAGAGTCAATCATTCTAAAGAGTTTACTTGCGGTAAAAACAATCACATCAATGGCATTGAGAACTTTTGGAACCAGTCTAAACGAACTCTAAGAAAGTATAATGGGATCGATAAGAAGAACTTCCATTTGTTTTTAAAAGAGTGCGAGTTTAGATTTAACTATGGCTCACCATCTAATCAGCTGAAAACCTTGAGAAAATGGTGTGATATTTAATCCTTATCTACTACAGCCCC
>NZ_CANMAH010000024.1 GCF_947495825.1 uncultured Psychrobacter sp. | reverse complement strand
TATAGTCTAATCCAAATAAAACCGATACAATCCTATTAACAATTGCATTTAATGAAATAAACGATGACTTATTCAATAGACTATCGCAAACAGGTACTTTTTAGCATCGCTGATGGTATGACCATACGAGAAGCTGCGCTATTTTATGGACTTAGCACAAGCACCATTCATAGCTGGCAGCAGAACCTAACTCCTAAAACAACCAGAAATAAAGCACCGACTAAAATACCTGATGACGCATTGATTGAAGACGTAAAAAGATACCCAGATGATTATAACTATGAAAGAGCTCGTCGCTTGAACTGTAGTCAAACGGGTATCTTTAATGCTTTAAAGCGTCTTGGTATCAGTCAAAAAAAAGACCTTAGAACATCCAAAAGCGTGTCCGATAAAAAGAGCGGTATTCCAGAGTAGGCTTGATCGCTTTACGCAGCAAGGCTATCCCATTGTGTACATGGATGAAAGCGGCTTTGAGGCTGAAACCATTCGTTCTCATGGCTATGCACCGATAGGTAAACCCTGTATCGATAGCTACAACTGGCAAGCTCCGAGACGAACGAATGTCATCGGAGCTCTCTATGAAAAGATGCTGTTTGCCCTTGATTACTTTGAGCAGAACATCAATAGCAATATATTTTATGACTGGTGTAAGTTCACACTTATTCCAAGTCTTAAAACCAAGTGCGTGATTGTCATGGATAACGCTCGGTTTCATAAAAGTAGACGCATTCAAAAACTACTCAATAGGCATGGCCATCGTATTTTATGGCTGCCGCCGTACAGCCCTGATCTGAACCCTATCGAGAAAAAATGGGCACAGGCTAAGTTTCTACGCCAAGGATGGATGGAGAATAATCTACCTAAACTGTTTCATGATATGGGCTGTATCGATTTTATAAAGATTTAACTATA
>NZ_CANMAH010000023.1 GCF_947495825.1 uncultured Psychrobacter sp. | reverse complement strand
TGTAGTGGTCAAATATTTTTAGACAGTACTTAAGAGGTTTTTGTTGAAATAAAGTCTCTCTTTCTCGCTTGGTGTTAAATACTCATTAAAGCTGTGTGGTCTTACACTTTGATAATAGCCCCAAATATAATCATTTACTGCCTGCCGAGCCTCATCAATATTGTCATAGCCGTTTTTTGGCATCCACTCTGTCTTAAAGCTTCTAAAGAACCTCTCTGTAGGTGCATTGTCCCAACAGTTGCCTCGTCGGCTCATACTATGCGACATACCATTGCACTTGGCTACGCATTTAGCATACTCTTCACTGGTATAATGACTGCCTTGATCTGAATGAAACAGCACGCCTTTAGGCTCAAGTCTTATGTGATATGCCATTTTTAGTGCAGATGTGGTCAGCTGAGTATTCGGGCTATCTGACAAGGCAAAACCAACAATACGTCGAGCATATAAATCCATAACGATGGCTAAATAACACCATCCGCCTTTGATACGAATATAAGTAACATCACCTGTCCACACTTGGTTTGGTGCAGTGGGCGCAAACTGACGGTCTAGTATGTTTCCATAAACTTTATGGAATTTTTTACAACGCCTGTACTTATGTGATTTTATCTGTCGACTAATCAACCCCATTTGTGCCATCAGCTTAACTGCTTTGTAGCGTGTGAGTTTAATGTCATATTGATGCGTGACGATAGCAGATACCGTCCTTGCACCAGCCGAGCCATTTGACTGTTCAAATACCTCTCTGATTAAGGCTTTGAGCCTTATAAGTTCAATGTCTATAGACCTAGATTTAGTACTGTTGTAATAGCTGCTTCTAACAACCCCAAACAGTTCACATAGCTTGTGTTTGCTAATATGCTTATGATGCTCTGCAAGCTTGGTTATTAGCGATAGACGCTGAGATTGTCTTGGGCTAGCAGAGCAGATGCCTTTTTTAATATATCTCGCTCCATCTTAAGCTGCTTGACCTGTTTTTCAAGCTCTTGTATACGCCGTAATTCAGGCGTTAGGGCTTTGCCTTCTGATGGCATGACACCTTGCTGTTCTTTACGGTATTTATATACCCAATTCTCTAAGGTGGTTTTGCCGATATCTAATGAGTTGGCTACTTCTGGTATCTTCCTGCCTTGTTCTTCAACCAGTTTAATAGCTTCTAGCTTAAATTCTTGGCTGTAGCGTCCGCGTTTGGTGGTCATATCTTCTCTCCAGTCTTGGTGATAGTATAACCTCTTATCTACTGTCCTATTTCATTATGCCACTACAA
>NZ_CANMAH010000022.1 GCF_947495825.1 uncultured Psychrobacter sp. | reverse complement strand
AACCTACTACTGGACGACAGTATAGGGCATTATTTAAAAGCAGAACTAAAGAACAACTTGTGTGGATTTTTGCTGAGACAGAATGCTAAACATAAAGTTGGCTTGAATCACTTGTTACTTGTAATAAGTGAGACATGACTAACTATAAAAATTATCATTTAATCAGCAAGAAAACTCAAAGTTAATTCATTACGAACATATACGAAGAGCGTAATTGCCAGATTAAATGAGCCAAGATTAGAAGTCATCTTCCTATTTATAGGTTAAAGACTTCAAGCAAGATTAAACTGAAGAGTTTGATCATGGCTCAGATTGAACGCTGGCGGCAGGCTTAACACATGCAAGTCGAGCGGAAACGATACCAGCTTGCTGGTAGGCGTCGAGCGGCGGACGGGTGAGTAACACTTAGGAATCTACCTAGTAGTGGGGGATAGCTCGGGGAAACTCGAATTAATACCGCATACGACCTACGGGAGAAAGGGGGCAGTTTACTGCTCTCGCTATTAGATGAGCCTAAGTCGGATTAGCTAGATGGTGGGGTAAAGGCCTACCATGGCGACGATCTGTAGCTGGTCTGAGAGGATGATCAGCCACACCGGGACTGAGACACGGCCCGGACTCCTACGGGAGGCAGCAGTGGGGAATATTGGACAATGGGGGCAACCCTGATCCAGCCATGCCGCGTGTGTGAAGAAGGCCTTTTGGTTGTAAAGCACTTTAAGCAGTGAAGAAGACCTAATGGTTAATACCCATTAGCGATGACATTAGCTGCAGAATAAGCACCGGCTAACTCTGTGCCAGCAGCCGCGGTAATACAGAGGGTGCAAGCGTTAATCGGAATTACTGGGCGTAAAGCGAGCGTAGGTGGCTTGATAAGTCAGATGTGAAATCCCCGGGCTTAACCTGGGAACTGCATCTGATACTGTTAAGCTAGAGTAGGTGAGAGGGAAGTAGAATTTCAGGTGTAGCGGTGAAATGCGTAGAGATCTGAAGGAATACCGATGGCGAAGGCAGCTTCCTGGCATCATACTGACACTGAGGCTCGAAAGCGTGGGTAGCAAACAGGATTAGATACCCTGGTAGTCCACGCCGTAAACGATGTCTACTAGTCGTTGGGTCCCTTGAGGACTTAGTGACGCAGCTAACGCAATAAGTAGACCGCCTGGGGAGTACGGCCGCAAGGTTAAAACTCAAATGAATTGACGGGGGCCCGCACAAGCGGTGGAGCATGTGGTTTAATTCGATGCAACGCGAAGAACCTTACCTGGTCTTGACATA
>NZ_CANMAH010000021.1 GCF_947495825.1 uncultured Psychrobacter sp. | reverse complement strand
CGTCGTCGGTTGCTGTGGCGTTGATCACCTCACCATTGGTAAGCGGCGTCTCAAGCACTACCTCATAAGCGCCTGTATCGGCATTAGCGGCCGCGCGACCGATAATCGTATTACTCTCATAAGATGGTAACCCTAGAACCTGGCTCAGCGGTGCCGGTGACGATTGTGCCATCAAAGTCGGTGATGACTGGTGCCTCAGGGGCGGTAGTGTCTGGAGCAGTAGCCGTGCTTGAGTCTGAGGGGTTACCTGCGGTATCCGTCAAGCTGACCTCTAGGTTTTCACCGTCACGCTGCGGCGTGGTCAATACAACGTCAAACGTGCCGTCTTTTGCAACGGTACCTGTGCCAATAACCGCACCTGTAGGATCTTTGATCTCAACTGTGGCATCAGGCTCTCCTAAACCTGATACCCTGCTGCCATCGTCATTAACAACCAAGTTGGTTGGCGCACTAGGGGCGGTTGAGTCAGTGGCTCTAGCAGTGCCTGCGTCTGATGTGTTGTTAGCAGCATCGGTTAAGGTTGCACTGATGGTTTCGCCATTGGTTAATGCTGGATCAAGCGGCGCAGTAAAGCTGCCGTTTTCAATCAGACCCTCAATCAAACCGTTTGGCGTGGTAATGCTCACCGTCGCGCCCTCTTCACCCATCACCGTCACCGAGCTGCCATCAGTATTGATGTCAACCACTGGCGCCTTAGGAGCGGTGGTGTCTGGAGCAGTAGCAGGCTCTGATTCAACTGAGGTGTTGTCCGCGTCGTCGGTTGCTGTGGCGTTGATCACCTCACCATTGGTAAGCGGCGTCTCAAGCACTACCTCATAAGCGCCTGTATCGGTATTAGCGGCCGCGCTACCGATAATCGTATTACTCTCATCTAAGATGGTAACCCTAGAACCTGGCTCAGCGGTGCCGGTGACGATTGTGCCATCAAAGTCGGTGATGACTGGCGCCTCAGGAGCAGTTGAGTCAGTGGCTCTAGCAGTGCCTGCGTCTGATGTGTTGTTGGCAGCATCGGTTAAGGTTGCACTGATGGTTTCGCCATTGGTTAATGCCGGATCAAGCGGCGCAGTAAAGCTACCGTTTTCAATCAGACCCTCAATCAAACCGTTTGGCGTGGTGAGACTCACCGTCGCACCCTCTTCGCCCATCACCGTCACCAAGCTGCCATCAGCATTGATAGTAACATCTGGCGCCTCAGGGGCAGTTGAGTCTGGAGCAGTAGCAGGCTCTGATTCAACTGAGGTATTGTCCACGTCGTCGGTTGCTGTGGCGTTGATCACCTCACCATTGGTAAGCGGCGTCTCAAGCACTACCTCATAAGCGCCTGTA
>NZ_CANMAH010000020.1 GCF_947495825.1 uncultured Psychrobacter sp. | reverse complement strand
ACGATGTTTCACTTCTGAGTTCGGGAAGGGATCAGGTGGTGCCATCGTGCTATTGTCGTCAGCAAAGGGGGTTAGATATGAGTCTGTTGTTTTGTATGACTTATCACACTACTTGACTGAATCAAGAGTAATAGGTGATATCGATATAATGCTTGTCTAACTATAGAACCAAGTTCTGATAGATAGCTACAAACCACTTGGGTGTTGTATGGTCAAGCCAAACGAGCAATTAGTACAGGTTAGCTACACGCATCGCTGCGCTTCCACACCCTGCCTATCAACGTCCTAGTCTTGAACGGCTCTTAGGGGAAATCTAATCTTGAGGTGGGCTTCCCGCTTAGATGCTTTCAGCGGTTATCCCATCCGAACGTAGCTACCGGGCAATGCCATTGGCATGACAACCCGAACACCAGTGGTTCGTCCACTCTGGTCCTCTCGTACTAGGAGCAGATCCTCTCAAATTTCCAACGCCCACGGTAGATAGGGACCGAACTGTCTCACGACGTTCTAAACCCAGCTCGCGTACCTCTTTAAATGGCGAACAGCCATACCCTTAGGACCTGCTTCAGCCCTAGGATGAGATGAGCCGACATCGAGGTGCCAAACACCGCCGTCGATATGAACTCTTGGGCGGTATCAGCCTGTTATCCCCAGAGTACCTTTTATCCGTTGAGCGATGGCCCTTCCATACAGAACCACCGGATCACTAAGACCTACTTTCGTACCTGCTCGACTTGTGGGTCTCGCAGTTAAGCGCGCTTTTGCCTTTATACTCTATGAACGATTTCCGACCGTTCTGAGCGCACCTTCGTACTCCTCCGTTACTCTTTAGGAGGAGACCGCCCCAGTCAAACTACCCACCATACATTGTCCTCGGTATTGTTATACCTGAGTTAGAACCCCAACATGACCAGGGTGGTATTTCAAGGATGGCTCCACCAAGACTAGCGTCTCGGCTTCAAAGCCTCCCACCTATCCTGCACAAGTCAGGTCAAAGTTCAATGTAAAGCTGTAGTAAAGGTTCACGGGGTCTTTCCGTCTAGCCGCGGGTACACAGCATCTTCACTGCGATTTCGATTTCACTGAGTCTCTGCTGGAGACAGCGCTGCCATCATTATGTCATTCGTGCAGGTCGGAACTTACCCGACAAGGAATTTCGCTACCTTAGGACCGTTATAGTTACGGCCGCCGTTTACTGGGGCTTCGATCAAGACCTTCGCTTACGCTAAGCCCATCAATTAACCTTCCAGCACCGGGCAGACATCACACCCTATACGTCCACTTTCGTGTTTGCAGAGTGCTGTGTTTTTAATAAACAGTTGCAGCAGCCTGGTATCTGCGACTGCCAACAGCTCAAGGAGCAAGTCCTATCACCATCAACAGCGTACCTTCTCCCGAAGTTACGGTACCATTTTGCCTAGTTCCTTCAGCAGAGTTCTCTCAAGCGCCTTGGTATTCTCTACCTGATCACCTGTGTCGGTTTAGGGTACGATTCGTTTATGACTATCGCTTAGAAGCTTTTCCTGGAAGCCTGGTATTTGCCACTTCGTCCTACAAGTAGGACTTGCTATCAGATCTCGGTATATAATAGCCCGGATTTACCTAAGCTATAAACCTACATCCTTTCACCTAGATAACCATCACTAGGCTGACATAACCTTCTCCGTCCCTCCATCGCATCATAAACAAGTATCGGAATATTAACCGATTTCCCATCGACTACGCCTTTCGGCCTCGCCTTAGGGGTCGACTCACCCAGCCCCGATTAACGTTGGACTGGAACCCTTGATCTTCCGGCGTGGATGCTTTTCACACCCATTATCGTTACTCACGTCAGCATTCGCTCTTGTGATACCTCCAGCACACTTTACAATGCACCTTCTCAGGCTTACACAACGCTCCCCTACCACTTGAAAACAAATTCAAATCCGCAGCTTCGGCTCCTAGTTTGAGCCCCGTTACATCTTCCGCGCGGGCCGACTCGACTAGTGAGCTATTACGCTTTCTTTAAAGGATGGCTGCTTCTAAGCCAACCTCCTAGCTGTCTATGCCTTCCCACCTCGTTTCCCACTTAACTAGGAATTTGGGGCCTTAGCTGGCGGTCTGGGTTGTTTCCCTCTCCACGATGGACGTTAGCACCCACCGTGTGTCTCCCGGATATCACTCATCGGTATTCGGAGTTTGCATCGGTTTGGTAAGTCGGTATGACCCCCTAGCCGAAACAGTGCTCTACCCCCAATGGTGTTCGTCCGAGGCGCTACCTAAATAGCTTTCGGGGAGAACCAGCTATCACCGAGTTTGATTAGCCTTTCACCCCTATCCACAAGTCATCCCCTGGCTTTTCAACGACAGTGGGTTCGGTCCTCCGGTGCCTGTTACGGCACTTTCAACCTGCTCATGGATAGATCACTCGGTTTCGGGTCTATACCCTGCAACTCATCGCCCTATTAAGACTCGGTTTCCCTACGGCTCCCCAAAACGGTTAACCTCGCTACAGAATATAAGTCGCTGACCCATTATACAAAAGGTACGCGGTCACCATGCAAGATGGCTCCCACTGCTTGTACGCACACGGTTTCAGGTTCTATTTCACTCCCCTCACAGGGGTTCTTTTCGCCTTTCCCTCACGGTACTGGTTCACTATCGGTCAGTCAGGAGTATTTAGCCTTGGAGGATGGTCCCCCCATCTTCAAACAGGATTTCTCGTGTCCCGCTCTACTTAATATGTCAATACTAGAATTTAAAATACGGGGCTATCACCCACTATGGCCAGCTTTCCCACACTGTTCTTCTATTCTAGTATCAATCGGCTCCTCCCCGTTCGCTCGCCGCTACTTGGGGAATCTCATTTGATGTCTTTTCCTAAGGGTACTGAGATGTTTCACTTCCCCTCGTTCGCCTCCTAATAAATTAGGATACCTACCTTATGGTAAGTGGGTTTCCCCATTCAGAAATCTCCGGATCACAGGATATTGCCGCCTCCCCGAAGCTTATCGCAGGCTGTCACGTCTTTC
>NZ_CANMAH010000019.1 GCF_947495825.1 uncultured Psychrobacter sp. | reverse complement strand
GGTGGTCATATCTTCTCTCCAGTCTTGGTGATAGTATAACCTCTTATCTACTGTCCTATTTCATTATGCCACTACAACTGACTCTAAACGCGTTATTCCTATAGGGTCTGATAAAAAATATCGTGAGTTTCAGATTCAACTAACTCCGAGCACTACGAAGGTTTATAGCGAAAAAAGCACCGTTCAACTGCAGGAACAAAAACAGCGAAGAACAATCATACTTGATATTGATATGACAGCGGGAGCAACGTATACGGTAACTCGAGAAGATAACAAAAAATTCTTCGACAATAAATTAGCGGAAACGAAAAAATCTGTTTTCAAAGACGGCACGTCGCATACTGTCTATCTTCCTAAGAAGTACAATGGGAAAGTACTACTTAAAAAAGGCAGTAAGACTATTGCGACTTTTCCATTAGAAGCCTTAGACCCAAATGATACAAACGCACCAATTATTTTCTGTTTAAGTAATAAAAAAGGTGGATCAAGTAGTGAGAATACACTAAGTACTGATAAATTAAGCAGTACAGAATCAATAGTTTGGCATTTTGAGTCAAAATACAACATAGTTGATGGAACTTATGTCGTAAAAAAAAATGATATGACAGATAATGAATTTGAAGTTATGAAAAATGTGACACGAACGCTTTTAGCTAGCTTAGCTTTCGACGGTGTAGCTTTGCCTGCCGCTGCAGAAATGAAAACTGCTTTGAAGAACAATAACCGTCAATTTATATTTGATGCTTTAAAAAGATTAAGTGTAGGAAAAGAGTCTAAAGACATATTAAAGTTTACAATAAAAAAATCCAAAACAGGTAAAACCTTAATAATATTCAAAGGTTACTCTGGTTTAAGAAGCTTTCTCACAGCAACAACCTACTCAACCAATAATATAAAAGTCGGTATTATTTCTACAGCAACTGACATTAAGTCAGCTTCTAGAGCTGGAGGCTTAAGTACGGCAGGATTGGCGACAGCTAAAACTGCTGTTAAAGGCCTAGGAGGTTTTGGTTTCGCATTGGTAGCTACTTTTGATATTGCTGAATTCATGTTGTCTGATGATCCTTTAAATAACTGGTCTGATTTATACGTTACTTTAGGTATTGATGCAGTTAAGACAGTTATCGCTACGGCAGCTGGATTAATAGTTGGTGCTATCATAATAGGATCAGGAATTGGTATTGTAGTAGTAGCTGGAGGCATTGCTGCAGCTGTACTGACTTCATTCGCTTTGGAAGCTGGTGATAGGAAGTATAACGTAACTCAAAAAGCACAAAATATGGTTAATTACTTAGAATCAAGTAATATGAAATATCTAGAGGCGAACAAATCATTATGAGTTATAAAATTAAAACGCAATTACCAGATCCTCATACTTTCACAGACTCATTTAACTATCATTGTTCTGGGAAGTGGTTTGCTGGCATAGCACTTCTAATGGGAGTATTAGGATTGGCTATGGGTAATTTATCAAATGAGCTACCACAGTGGAATACGCTTTATTTAATAATACTTTGCTGTGTATATCTATTTGTGCCAGCACGGATATATATGAAAGGATATTATTGGTTTTTTATTAATTCGTGGCTTGTTGGGTTCGCTACGGTTTTATTATTTGCATATGTTACTACTTTAAATTTGTTTAGGTTAGAATTGTATATAAATAATTTTAGTATATATATATATAGTATTATTCTAATTATTTCCATCTTAGAGTTTTTCGAAAAAAGAAAAAAGATTATTATCTATAAAAATATTATCAGTAATTCTATTGGCAATCATAATTTTTATATACAGAATTGGCTAAAAGAGTTAGAGAAAAGTGAAGCTTATCAAGGTATGAGTTTTGCTTTGTGGATTGGGTTAGCTGTTTTTGGAGTAGTTATATTAGTAGGTGCTATATTTGGCGGCGGTTTAATGACAGCAAAATTTCTATTAGATAACGGTTTCGAAATCGTAGTAGAGGTAGTTATCGGGTTTGGTATGTTTGCATTTAGTATGGTTGTACTGTCACGATTTATACATGAGACGTTAAAATTAATAGCTGCCTATCAAGTAAAAAAAGAGTTAACGCAAGAGTAGTAAAGACTACTGTAATGACAGCGCCCAATGGATACCCATCGCCAGTCACTTAGTCGCCGACCACATGGGACACACCCATCCGCTGCGGCACGGTCAACACGTCCTCATCGACTTCATCGGTGGTGACATCACCCATCCCATTATTATTGGCAGCACCCACAACGGCCAAGGTAACGACGACGCCCAGCACAACCGCATCGCCAGTGACACAGACTTCATCGACGCCACCAGCCCCGCTTGGTTTATCAATCAAAGCCATGCGTATCCCATCGACGGCATCAAAACCCAAAGTATTGATAGCAGTCGCACCGGAGAAGCGACTAAAGACCACGCTATCAACGGCTACAACCAGCTGATGTTTGACGCTCATCCTGACAGTCCACAAATCAATCTCTATAGCAGCAGCTATCAAAGTAGCCTTACTATCGGACACCTGTACCAACATAGCGACCACACCCGAGGGCAAGCGCGTGGACAGGGCATCAGTGTAGAGACTGAGGCCACCGCCAATGTACAAGGCAGCACAGGTATTCATATCAGCAGTCAAACATCAGGCAATCAATCAAACACTCACATGAGCCATAACAGTCATAGCAAACTGCAAACCGCGGATCAGCACCAGCAAGCCTACGCGCAATTGGCTGAAGCGCATCAGCCTGTCGGTTTAGAGAGCACGAACAATAAAATCAACCGTCAAGAAGACAGCCAAACCCCATTTGGTCAATTTAGCCAAGATACCAATGACAGTGCGCTAAGCAAAGCAGGACAATGGCAACAGCCGCATGTACTGATCGACTCCCAGCGTCATCTAGCCCTATTAAGTGGACAACACAGTCAGCACACCAGCACGAAGAGCACGCACAATCATGCGACAGGTAGTACTCACCATCATAGCCAAACCCAGATGAACCAATTAGTCGCTGGCGACATTCACTATTACTCAAACAAAGCACAAACCCATACCGCCGCCCATGGCGATGTCACCATACAAGCACATCAAGATGAGATGCGTCTGGATAGCGAGCAAGTATTGCGTATCCATAGCCGCGACAGTATTGAGATCATTGCCCCTGATACGCTCACCCTAAAAGCAGCAGGGAGTGGTATTGAGATGTCAGGGGGTAAGGTGATGTTTATCACACCGAAGCAAGTGGGGTATAAGGCGAGTAAGGTGGATTGGGGGAGTGGGGGTGGTACAGGGTCTCCTGCTGTGCATTTGCCGCAGGCAAAAATGCTTGAAAACATGGATCACTATCTGACATACATTGTCCATGATCAAAATGATGAGCCACTTCCCTTTAACAAATGTATGCTTATTAAACCTGATGGTTCAACCGAGATGCATACCACTGATTATAATGGCAAGTTAAAGCTGATTGTTGATGATGAACCGAATGAGTATGAGTTGCATGTAATCGTGCATGAAGAAGTTGAAGCTGAGGAACCCCAAGAAGAGGAAGATTAATTATGATTAGAGCTTATAAATATACAAGACTTCGATTGAAAGTATCAGATAAAGTGGATATCAAGAAAATAAAATATGACCTAAAAGATAAAGAATTAAATCCACTTGTGAACGATCAAACATTTGACGAAAAAGGCAATTCAAACATATATGACTTATCGACTCGCAATGATAAAAAAGTAATATATAGTCTAATCCAAATAAAACCGATACAATCCTATTAACAATTGCATTTAATGAAATAAACGATGACTTATTCAA
>NZ_CANMAH010000018.1 GCF_947495825.1 uncultured Psychrobacter sp. | reverse complement strand
ATTGAATAAGTCATCGTTTATTTCATTAAATGCAATTGTTAATAGGATTGTATCGGTTTTATTTGGATTAGACTATACTTTATCAGACATATAGACCATGAGTACATTATTTACAGTTTGGATGAGTATGAAGAAAGACTGAAAAATAATAGAAAAAAAGGACAAGGAAAAGTAAAAACATTTAAAGTTAATAAGGCTAAAATACCCTTTTATTTTTGTTATAAAGATCAACTATTCCTCTATATAGTTTTAAACAGTTTTTTTACACATAAAGATCTGATTAAAGAGTATTTTGAAAATTTTGATTTGGGTTAATAATCGTTTCACTTGAAATTATGTTGCTTATTATAGTTTTCCAATCCCAAAGAAATGACCAATTAAATTGAAACCAGCAAGCGTAGCATGGGTGAAAAAATACTGTAGGTTGAAGTCAAGGCACGAGACCTAGCAAGTCGTTTAAAGCAAAAAGCCTTTATAGTGCTATGCTGTAGCGATTTTTTTATTTCTAAAATATCCAAGCGATAAAATCGATTGCAATAACTAATCGTTAGCGTATGTGGTATTCGTAAGAAATTTATCGCATTTATAGGCGAAAGGGGGGGGGGTGTAATTATCATTCCTATAGTAGTTAAAAGCCTAAATAATTAAATCAACTTTTCTTACGCCCTTCATTTTGCAGCGGATACACCAACTGCGCCACAAAGCCCTCTGGTATTTTTGTATTGGCTGTCGTACCGTATTTTTTGGGTAAATGGTCTGGTAGATGAGCGGTTTTGAATAGCACATCATAAATGGGTAGAAAGGCCGCAAAGTTTTTGTCCCACGCTTCTTTTTCTGAGGAATGATGCCAATGATGAAACTCTGGCGTTGCCAGAAGCCAGCGAAAATACGGAAAACGAAAACGTACATTGGCATGAATAAAAATGGCATGAAAAGAGATAAACACTAAATAAGCATAAGTTGCCGCCGGAGAGAAGCCCATAAACAATAAGGGAATATAACCGACAAAACGATTCACAATCAGCTCAAACACATGCACCCGACTTGCCGCCAGCCAGTCCATGTGATGCGAAGAATGATGTACCGCATGGATGCGCCACAGCGACGGGACTTTGTGCATAGTGCGATGAATCCAGTAACTAAAAAAGTCCACTATGATCAAAATTTCTATAAATTGCAGCACCAAAGGCTGACTACTGACCATTTGATGCCATGAGGGATTGAGCCATTGGTTAAATAAAATCTGCGCAGGAATGATAGTAAAAAAGCTCAATAACTGAATACCCAAATGGCTAAACATAAAGTATTTAATGTCGGTTACCCAGCCAGATCGCAACAGTTTTTGTTCTTTATATTTGGCATAAAACCGCTCCATTGGAATAAACACCAGCGCGGAAATTAACAGAGTTAAAATAAAATAGTCCAAGCCGGCATACATACTACGCTCATAGTAATTGGGCTCGATCTGTCCTGATGCGAGCAGCGCTGCAAAGGCATTGAGTAACATACCCGCCATTCCCCAGCGCTTAGACGGATTGCATAGTAGGCTAATCACACCCGACACAAAGCCAATGACCACACTGGCAAACAATAGGCCTCGTAAAATATTTGCATTATATAAAGGTCTAAAATCTGGCGTGGTGAGCAGATTAGGGAATAAAAAACACAGAGCAGCAAGCGTAGTAAGTATGCCCAAAGACACCGCAATAAAAGCGGACACTTGTCCTGATCCTTTTCTTATTTCACGGTCTTCAAAGTGCTTTCGGAGTAATTTACTCATAGTTTTAATTGGTTAATGGCATTTGGATATAATCTAGCATTATTTAGCATAAATGATTTTAATAATTACTCGACATTATTAGATAAATAACAAGTATTTGCATAATACTTGTGAGGTAGCTATATACTCGATCCACCATAAAAGAAACACAGCGCTACAGGGATAAATTTTTTGCAGCCTTTGTCTGCGTAGGCACAGGAAGCAAAGAAAAATTTGTTCCAGTAGCGCGTTATGATATTTATACTTATTTTATTTAGGACGGAATATAGCATCAGTACAGCAAAATTAAGTCTTAGACATTTTATTACAAATCAAAGCGATAAGGCTGATAGTATAAATATAAGCGCACTGACTTCTCTAAAAGTTAGGTTTAAACAGATAAAAGCAGATTATTGAATTGGGTCGGTGTACAAGATATTTTTAAATCATGTTCTAGTAGATTTAGGAATAATAATTATGATAAATATACACGTAGTCTTTTGGGTCGCCCTGACGTTTTTTACCTTCCTTGTTACCGTGAGTAACATAAAGGGTCATAAATCAATTACAGATCGAGGAGGCATGCCAAGAGTGCTCAGTAGCGATAAGCTCGATATTGAGCCCAGCTTTTATAGAGCTGATGCCACCTTGCACGATATTATATTTTTTCATGCGTCGGCCTCAGGTGCCGCCATCGTTCTATTGGTCTTGATTATAAAGGGTGAAATGTTATTCCCAGGGACGGTTGTTCTGTTTGGTCCACTATCTTCTATCGCGATATTCACTATTAGTATTGTGCTTCTTTTATTTGCATTTTACTTCTATAGCATCTCAATTTTGAAACTTGGCGATACGCTGGCCAAGATGAAGTTTAATGGCAGAAGCATCGAGACCAAGTATGCAATTTTGGCTGTCTTTGGTTACTTTTTGATATTTCCAATCATTGCTTTGATATTGGTTTAGCATCTGTTAAAAGCATGATTTTTAATAAAAACCGCTCATAACTTAGGTTGTAAGCGGTTTTTTGTTGGTTAATTTTATCCAAATATACTTAATAATAGTAAAATAATGCAAAAATAGCCTTGTACCGCTTTTCACGTTATTGCATGCTTACATACTTATATAGGTAGCCGTGCTCTTGTTATTTAGCTTTGTTTTAGCTTTATAAATAAAGTTTATATAGCCAACTACTTTTTACCGCGTATCGAAATCATCTTTATGACTGACAATAAAAAATCCTTTTATTACCGACCAAAGACCAATCAATCCAGTAGTCCAACGATACGCTGGACGTTTGTGACGCTTGGCTGGCTGTTTTTTATTTTAGGTATTATCGGTATCTTGTTACCAGTGATGCCGACCGCGCCTTTTGTACTATTGGCAGCTGCATGCTGGGCAAGAAGTTCACGCCGCTTTCACTTTTGGCTGATCAATCATAAGTATTTTGGTAAGTATGTCCGCGATTGGGAGGAGAACCATGCTGTTCCTTTGTATGCTAAGTGGCTTGCGACTATTATGATGGGTTTTTCAACGGCAATGTTATTTTATCGTTTACCAGCAGATATGCTATGGATTGCATGGGCAGTCGCCCTTGTATGTAGTGGGGTAGCGGTATATTTGTTTCGCTTACCCAATGCCGAATAAATGTGAAGTGATGACTAAAATACATGATAGTATATTCGGTTACATGAAATATGAGATAAAGCTTGCGCTAAGTGCTTTCACGTTTTATAATACGTCCAAGCTTAAAAGCAGTTCTGCACCAAATCATTACCTCGTAGTATTAGTTATAATCCTTCGTTTTAATATTTATCGTTCAGTAGCTATTTGCAAGCGTTACCGGTCTATTAGACCACAAATAAATTAAATATCAGGGTTATGACTATGTCAGACGTTCAAAAAGGTACAGTTAAGTGGTTCAACGAAGCTAAAGGCTTTGGTTTCATCGCTCCAGAAAACGGCGCAGACGTTTTTGCTCATTACAGCGAAATCAGTGGTTCTGGCTTCAAAACTTTGGCTGAAGGCCAAGAAGTTGAGTTCACTGTAACTCAAGGCCAAAAAGGCCCACAAGCACATAACATCGTTGCTATCTAAGTAGCTATTATCTAACTAACATTAGATAAATAGATGTAAAAAAACGAACCTTTGGGTTCGTTTTTTTTGGTCTATGATTTATGTTTACCTACAAGAGGCCAATACCAACATTAATCAGCCCGCCGCCAACTATCAGCCAACCAAACATAGTTGCTCCCAAAATAAGCGGTCTGACGCCTGCTTGCTTAATGGCGCTCAAATGAGTGGTTAAGCCTAGCGCAAACATTGCCATCGTTAGTAAAATATCATCTAACAAAATCATATTTTGCTCAAAACTCTCAGTCATTGGCACCCATGTATGCAGTATAACAATAGCAATAAAGACAAAAGCAAACCAAGGTACGCTGACCTGTCTAATACGCGCTATAAACGATAATTTTTTATCGCTGTTTTGACCATCGCCCTTGGTCAAGGCAAACGATAAAACCAGTAAAAATGGCGCGAGCATCATGACACGGATCATCTTAGTCACAACAGCGGTATTGCCAACCTCGGTACTCACTGCGTTACCAGCGACGACAACTTGGGCCACTTCATGGACGGTTGAGCCAGTATAGACACCGTATTGCTCTGCATTAAGCCAAGGCTGTAGCCAGCCAAGATGATACAAAAACGGATAAAGCAGCATGGCTATAGTGCCAAACACTACCACTGTCGCTACTGCAATCGTAACCTTGTGCGCCTCAGCCTTGACCACTGGCTCTGCGGCTATTACCGCTGCTGCACCGCAAATACTAGCGCCTGAACCAATCAACAAAGTGGTTTTTTTGTCAACCTTTAGCCACTTTGTGCCCAGCCAATATGTCAGTAAAAATGTCGACGTCAATACCAGTGCATCGGTCATGATCGCTGGCATACCGACGCTTGCAACTTGCGTTATCGTCAGCTTAAAGCCATAAAACATAATAGCAAGTCGCAAAATCTGACCTTTCGCAAAGACCACGCCAGCGTTTAGGCGTTCAGCAAAATTAGAATAAATCGTATTACCAAGGATCATCCCAAGTAAGATGGCTAATGTCAAAGATGACAAACCCACGATACGTCCGTTCGACCAAGTATCCAAACTACTATTTAGCCATAAACAAAATAAGCTACCAATCAGCACCACAATAAGCCCTGCCAAGTGGCGATTGCTTGGCAAATAGTGAGTCATTGTTTGGGTCAAAGCGTGCATAACAGACGCATCCTACTATTGATAATCAAGATAAGAATAAGCTTATGAATAGACAGTATAAGCTAACTTAATTTATAATAAAAACAGATTAATAAGATACAACCTATCGAAATTTTAGGTTAATAAATTCAAATTAAATAAGGGGCTGTAGTAGATAAGGATTAAATATCACACCATTTTCTCAAGGTTTTCAGCTGATTAGATGGTGAGCCATA
>NZ_CANMAH010000017.1 GCF_947495825.1 uncultured Psychrobacter sp. | reverse complement strand
TATGGCTCACCATCTAATCAGCTGAAAACCTTGAGAAAATGGTGTGATATTTAATCCTTATCTACTACAGCCCCAAACCCTTTATCCGGCTAGGTGACAAAGGGTAAGCCACGCCTTGATTGTCTTGCTCTAATGAAAACAAAGTTTCAATATTAAGTTTGGCGGCTTTGGCGTGAGAATATTGAACCAAAAGATTGGGCAACATCATAACAGGCGCCAATATTCTACCGCCAAGGATTGAGCAGGCAATCAGTCCGCCCATGGTCATATCACCTGCCATAACGACAAATGA
Source organism: uncultured Psychrobacter sp. (assembly GCF_947495825.1). Taxonomy (GTDB): domain Bacteria; phylum Pseudomonadota; class Gammaproteobacteria; order Pseudomonadales; family Moraxellaceae; genus Psychrobacter. Next base: position 8,090 of record NZ_CANMAH010000017.1, on the reverse strand, counting down.
ACCTACAATCACAATGCCTACATAACTCACCTGTTGCAGCATTTGCGTAAAATAAGTTAAGTTGTCGTTAGCATGCTTCATACTTAAATCATTTTTGATAGTGACAGCCATCGCATCAAGCCAGCGTGACAAGAACTTCCAGCTCCCTGCGCCAGCCTTTATGGTCTCAACCCCCTCTACAGCTTCTACTAACAAACCTGTCTTATAATAAGAAGCCGTGGCTCCTTCAGCTGCAATCGTATCAATACGTTTACGAGCCAACAATCCTATTGTAATGGCTATAATAGCAGCGACAACCGGAACGATTGCTACTAAAGGAGAGCCTATGACAGCGACTAAAGTAATAAAAATAATGGTCATAGGCAGATCTACAAGACCAAATAAGGTACTAGCGGTAAAAAAGCTACGGACTTGCTCATAGCCTCGTAGCTGAGCTGCCATAGAACCAACTGACCCTGGCATCTGATCAATACGTACTTTAAGGAGTCGTTGGAATACTTCTCGAGATAAATACTGATCAAGACCCACAACCACTTTGTCCATAATCTTCGATCGAGAAAATTTCATAAACGCTTCGAACAGTATAACCAGCAGCACACCACTGGCCAGAATAATCAAAGTGTATTCACTACGGGTGGGTATCACACGATCATAAACTTGCATCGAAAACAGTGAGACGGCCAATGCCAACATATTGATCAAAAAAGTGGCAATAACGGCTTCAAAAAGTATGCCCTTATAGTTACCTAAATCTGACTTTAATAACTCAGAAAAGGACGCTTTACGCTGTTTGATATGATCGTTTTTTAAGCGAATACGTAGGATTAATAATAGCTCATCAGTATCAGTATAGGTGTGCTTCTTTTCTTGCCGAAAACTCCAGCGCTTTTGCGGCGTTTGGCTGTCAATCACCCCCCAACCTAAATCTGCTCGATAAGCCAATAATGGTAAAAAAGCAGCATCTGGCTGTTCCAATATCTCTGGTACATCATCGACACCAAGATCTTTTAAAACAGCCACCACACTTTTTAACTCGTACAGACTTTGAGATTGCTTGGAAAATAGCTCACTATGCTGCTTTACAATATCATTTAAGCGTACATTATCTATTGGATACCCTTGTTGACTAAGTATATGCCTAATGGCCTCTACAAAGGTCGAGATCCGTTCAACCTTATTGATATCGAGCTGCTGAACGCTATGATCGATAGAAGGCGTTTTTTTAGGTTGTAAATTTGAACTCATACTCATCGCTTATTTAATATTTGGGTCCAAGGCATGGCTAGAAAATCTGGTTATCTTCTATGTTCTTTCGTTCAATGGGTATCATCTTGTTCGACTATCGGGGTAATACTATAGTCTTCATTCAACATAATATAATCACCTTTGTTCAGGCTATCTTCTGCAGTAGCAGGAAGTCTAATATCTACGTAACCTTCGTCTATCTCTGATTGGTAGCCAAGATTACGGCTTAAACTTGTTTTGTCTTGTTTATTGATCCATTTTTTTACAGGATCTATCGGGCTAAATAAGGTCACAGGTTTACGGTTATTGGCAAACTTTTGCCACTGCATAACTCCAAAATCTACTTGCAACTTATAAAATGCGCCCAACATGTTCGCTCGCGTTTGCGCCAGTTGGACTTGATAATCATTGTGCTCTCGTACCGCGTTTAACACTTCAAGCCATGATTTGCGTCCAGCAATAAACTGCCGACGATAAGAGTTAACTACAATCTGTGCCCCAGCAACAGCAGCGATTAGGGATACCTCCCTATCTTTGGCACTAACAAACTGCTGATACTGTACCTGAATGTTTTCTAACACACTGCGACGCGCTGCTTCTTGGGTTTGCACCAAACTATTGACCTGAGCTTGCGATGCTCGTGCTAAAGCAAGATTAGAAAACCCAGCACCTGGGGTATAACTTAATCCCAGTGAGAATTTGCCATCATTCTCACTATTTTCATGATAGTAAGCATGTTCATATTGGACATAAACAGTAGGATACTGAGCCGCTTGTTGAGCCGAGACTCCTTGCTTGGCGGACTCGATTTGAAAGTGTTCCTTGACGACCTTAGGGTTATAAAAACTGGCTTGGTCAAATGCCATTTTTTCAAAACTGGTTGATTGTTGCTTCGCTTGATTGGCCAGTATTTTAATGTTCGGTATACTCATTGCTCCCATTTGAGACAATGGCTGACCGATAATTTGCTCAAGCCTAGCTGCAGCAATACGTTGCTGCTCGACTGCAGCCTGATAAGCCGTTTGCTCTTGTAAGATGCGGTTAGTGACTAAGTCAAGCTCAATACGAGCTGAAACACCTTGATCGACGCGGCGCTGCATCATAGCTTCAAAGTCATTTAGCTCCTTTAACCCATCAGCATGGACACCTTGTTCTGCAATGGCTTGAATATAACTTTGCCACGCATCGATAGTCGTTTTAGCGACTTGGTTTTGTTGCTCGTAAACATACTCTACCGCAGCTTTATCATCAAACATGGCTTGATTGACATCCGCTGTCAGCTTACCTCCAGTCCATACAGGCTGACGAATAGTCACTTGTGATACAAAGTCGTCCTCTCTATCGTAGCCCGAGCTCACGCTTGGTGTCGGTAAAAGACTCAGTTTGGCGGCATTAATGCCTTCTGTAGTAGCTTGTTGTTCCGCTCGTGCTGACTCTACTAAAGGATGCGTCTTTATCGCCTGCATAATTAAGCTATTAATTTGCAAATCTTTTATCGCTGCTTGAGCCGTCATCGTAAAACCCATACATACAGCTAAAGCTGACAGTTGGCTGTATAGTCTTAAGCGACAAGATAGGTTGTTCAGATTGAAAACGTTTTTCATATTAGATGTCAGTAATTGCTATATAGATATATTTCTGAGTTTGCTGAATTTTAGAGCGTCAAACCGTGGAGTAACATCTTAAAAAACAAGTGTAAAAAACGCTTCCATAACGGAAGCGCTCTTAAACTCAAAATATACTTAAATGATATTAGTAATGTCGCTATCGATATAGATCTGAGAAGCTAAGTTACTATCCACTTGCCATACATCATAGGTTTGTCCCTCATTGTCGGTAACGGATTGTGCAGTTTTAACCCAATTGTCTCCTTGAAGATCCACTGTATCATCACTGTTACCTTTCACGTAGATAGGATTCGACGTTTCAGCTCTAGCCACATCTTCTTCTCGAGCAGTTAACGTATTAGCACTGATACCGCTGATGTCGATGACTTCTGTTTCAAAAACATCTGACAAGCTAATGAGCTGACCGGCTCCGGTCAAGTTTAAAGTATCAAACCCTTCACCCATATTGAGTAACGCTGAGTCAGAGATATTGCCAGCTAAGTTAATAGTGTCTGAGCCAAGCCCCGTATAAATGACACTGTTAACATCTTCGTTTATATCAAAGATATCGTTATCTGTATCAGAAGCAGCCGTGTCCATACTTAGATTCGATACACTCATGCTTGACGTACTGATGCTATTTGCTTCCCAATTGATACTGTCTAACAACTCGTTTAAGTCGGTTGCTGTGACTTGCAATAGCGCTTCAAACTCAGCATTACCATTACGATCTACCATGAGCATGCCGTTCTCATACTTTAGGTAATCACCAATATTTTCTGCTGTCTGGTTGCCATCAAGCAGTCCAGTAATATCGATCTTATCGCCTTGTATTGCGCTAAAGTCGGTCCAAGTATCAACGCCATTGTTACCATTACCACCTAGAGTACCGCCTAGGTTGTCAAAAGAGATGGTATCAGCACCTGCTCCCATCATGAAAATATCATTGGCAGCAGAGCTAACAGCGCTATCATTATGGATGGAAGCTGTGATGGTCTTACCCACGTTAATCTCTAACGTTGCCGACTCTTTGACACCTGTTATAGAGACAGTCTCATAGACAAATGTTTCAACTCCATAAATCCCACCTTTTGGTACATATTGGTAGGATCCATCTTTACCGACAGTCAAGGTGCCGTACTGCCCCTCAATCTCAATTGACTTAGCGCCTTGATTTGCATCAGCCACAAAGACTTCTAAATTACCGATTTTTAGCTCAGCAATGTTGGCTGTACCTGTGTCATTATCAAGTAATGATCCTGTTACTGGTGTGATAAAAGAAGCAGTGTACTCATCGGTATGAATAATACTGGCTACGAAATCAATTTTTTGCATAACTCCGTTTGTTGACGTTACTTGCAATGTATATTGACCAGCGTTTAAAGACATGTCTGTACGTATTACATTTAGATCAATATCTTTACCTGCAGTTGTCGTAAATGACCATGTTTCATTTGTCGTTGTGTTTTTAAGCGCATAAGTGATAGTCATGTCTTTTTTGCCTAGACCCAAAACACCAGCTCCTAGGTCTGATTCACCTTTGACAGCTATGGTAAAAGCTTGACCCACTTTGCCTTCACTAATTTCAAACTCTTTAGAATAAGACTTACCATAGTTTGAAAGAATGTCGTCTCTTTCATGGTATTCAACTGTAGATTCGACATTACGCTCTTGCACTATAGTCTCATCAAAGTCATTAACTGCTGTATGCGTGCTGATTTTGATGTTTAGTTTTTCAACGATTGATTTTCCGTTAGCATTTTGCGTCACAAGCTTAAAAGAATCTACTTTTCCATAAGGTGGCTTCCAATCAGCGCCAGTGTCCGCAGGTTTTTCGACGTTGTAACTATAAGTGCCGTCACTGTTAATAGTCAATTCCCCATATTGACCTTGAACGATGGTTGCTTGTCCAGGCTCTACTAGCTGATCACCAACCTTCAACAGTACAGTGCTACCATCTTCAGTCACATCTTGATCAGTGACACTGCCAGTAAAGGTAAGCGGTGTGTCATAGTCATAAAGCTTATCCTCTACTACCTCTAGACCAGATCCAGAGGCGACATTGATTCCGCCTTTTGGCACCAATATGGCACGGTACACCCCTTCATCAAACTTAAGAGCTAGCTCTTTGGAGACACTACCACCAATAATAGTAGTGAACCAATTATTCTCAGCGTGTACTTGAACGAAATTACCTGTTGCTTCGTCTAGTTTATAAATAAACAAGTCGTGCTGAGTACCGACAGAAACTACGCCGCCGCCATCACCTTTAAATGTCAGTTCGCGTACTTGGTTCTCACCGACACTAAACTTCATCGTACCCTTTCCGCCTAGTACATCAGCCCCAAGCACTGGGCCTAATACACCTAGGTTTACAAGGCTAAAGCTACCAACTTTATCAATAGGGACATCCGTTCTATCTGCATCCAAAACTGGCGTTGGCTCGACATCAACGACGACGGTTGCGTCTATATCGATACGCTCTTCAGCTGGAACAATGTTTAGCTGAATAGTCAGGTCTGCAGAAGAACTATTGCCATTAGGTGAAGTCACAATATAAGTAAAGGTTTCTTCGCTACCATAAGGGCCACGGAAATCAGTATTTACTATATATTCATAAGATCCATCAGCCTGAATGGTTAATGTACCATACTGCCCCTCTATCAAGGTTGAGCCATCTTCAGAAATAATCGTACCGTTAATAGAAGTTACAACAGAGTTTGCTGGTAATTCGTCTTGTCCAAACTTAGCATCATCATCAGTTAAGATATTGCCATTTGCTGAGCCACTCACAGACTCAGCATTGCCATAGTCTAAAGTGGTGTCTTTGGTAACACGAATTGAGTAACCAGTCAGGACAGCAACGCCTTCACCAGGAGCCATCAAAAATGCCCATTTACCTTGAGTAAGATCAAAATTGGTGTCTTTACCTTTGCCGCCCAATAATCCTGCGACAACCCAATTTTCCGAAACAGATTGCTGCTCCCATTGGTTCGTAGACTCGTTTAACTTATAAACGTATAAATCACTTGTGGCACCAATTGCGACACCACCAGCATCTCCATGCATAGTGACTTGTCTAACCTGGTCTTGTCCAACATCAAAAATAATCGCGTTGTCACCCAGACCTGCGACGACATCAGCACTCAGAATAGGACCTAAACCAACAGTGACAAGATCAAAAGACGTATTGCTCTGCGGTGCGTTTTCTGTCGTTGTCGGTACAGCATCAACCACTAAATCGACGAAATCATCGGCAGCAGCAATCACTTCAGCCACGCCGGCTACCAACTGAGTCGGTTCAGAGACGTTACCCGATGCGTCTGTAGCAGTGATATCTAAGATAGTGCCTTTTTCTAATGCAGGCTCGAAGGTATGGCTAAAGTCGCCATTACTATCAGCAGTCCCTTCAGTCACCAGCTGACCTTTAGAGTCGTATACTTTAACAATAGCATTGGCTTCTGTCTGAACGGTTAGGACCTCGTTGGGGCCATCAAGCTGGACAGCAGGAGCAATAGGGGCGATAGTATCTACCGTAGTTGCTGTCGCTTCTGTCGGCATTGATACATTACCCGCAGCATCTTTGATCGTTGCCGTTACGGTTAAAGCCGTACCTAATACTGGCGCTGGTACTTTCACAGTTGTACTGCCCGCTGCAATATCAGCAGCCACTAATGCTTGTTCAATATCATTCACAGTAACGGTGTCACCGACTACTGCGTTTGCTGGCAAACCTACGATAATATCAACGTTATTATCTGCATCAATTTCGTTCTCGGTGATATCACTATCGCCATTACCAATCGCCACAGTTGGTGCATCGGGCGCAATGGTATCACGCACGGCATTCGCAACGACGGCAGGAGAGACTTGGCCATTGGAGTCTTTAATCGTAGCAGAAGCGACCAACTCTACCCCTTCATCAGGCGCTGGTACTCTAATCATGACCTGACCGTCTTCTATATCTTTAGCAGCGAGAACCTGCTCGATACCGTTGACGACAACTACATGACCGGCTACTGCATCTACTGGTAAACCAACAACAACCTCAACCTTACTATCAATAATTTCATCAGCAGTGATAAAGTCATCACCGTCACCGATTACTATACTTTCAGGCTCCTCTGGAGTTGAAGTAGTATTGCGTGTAGCAGATGCGGTTATAGGAATTGACTCTTTACCGACTGGATCTTTGATCGTAGCTTCGACAATTAGCGCCTCCCCTTCTACTGGTGCTGGCACTTTCACCATCACGTTACCAGATACTACGTCTTGAAACGTCAATACTTGCTCAATACCGTTTACTATTACTGTATAGCCAGCCAGCGCATCTTTTGGCAACTCGATAATGACATCAACGTTGTCATTAGAAATCTCATCGGCAGTGATAAGAGCATCACCGTCACCGATCGTTACGTTGCTTGGAGCATTTGGCGTATCAGTATAAACAGTAGCAGTCGCTTTAGAAGATGCTGATTCATTACCCGCACGATCTCTAATACTGGCAATAACCTCCAACTCTTCTCCATGAGCTGGCACTTGGATTGCTAATACTACCTTTTTTGCAATGATATCTTGCTCTGTTAATACTTGCTCAATACCATTTACGATAATCGTATCGCCTGTAATAGCGCCTTCTGATAGGCCAATAGTGACATCAACTTTACCGCTGATAATATCATCTACGGCAAAAGTAAAAGCAAAGGTAGCCGGAGCAGCGTCAGCATTGCCGTTATCAATCTCGTCAGGCGTTATAAAAGCATCGCCGTCACCGATCGTTACACTGACTGGTTCAGGAGGAGTCGTATCTACAGTAACTGTTACAGTAGGTGCAGCAGCGCTCACGTTATTAGCAGCGTCTTTAAGGTTATAGCTGAGGGTATGTTCACCCTCTGTAAGCGCGGTGTCTGGCGTTAAGGTCACGCTGCCATCTTCGTTAGTGATCGCGGTTGATGGCACGACGTTGCCATCAATCACCAGTTGCGGGGTACCCTTAGCAACTTGATCAGCCGGTACGGTGACACTTGGGGTGGCGTCATTAGTGACCCCGCCCTCTTCAATGGTTTCTGGAGGATCTAGGACCTCACCACTGCCATCGTTGGCCACGTTATCGGTAATCACAGGCGCAACTACTGGCGCCTCAGGAGCGGTGGTATCTGGAGCAGTAGCAGGCTCTGATTCAACTGAGGTGTTGTCCGCGTCGTCGGTTGCTGTGGCGTTGATCACCTCACCATTGGT
>NZ_CANMAH010000016.1 GCF_947495825.1 uncultured Psychrobacter sp. | reverse complement strand
TCATATATTTCAGGTAGGATTAACATGACACACACTTGTGTTAGTGCGTCTGCTGATATAAAATAACTCGTACGAAAAAGTGGGTTTTATATCTGCTGACACAGATTAAAATTCATCTAACCCCTAGCGATTGCCGTCGCTGGGGGTTAGTCGTTTCTAGCATTTGAGTTTACGCTTTCATTCTTGTTTCGTCAATTAGCAGTTCCTCTTAAAGTCATGCCAATCAAGGCGTTCATTGAACTAAAATTTATACCTACGTTATTATTTTAGGATATGAATAAGACTGCTTGTGCGTTGTTTTTCATAAACGCTGATCTAACAAAAAAGCCCTGTAGAGAGGGATTTTTTCATTAAGCATTTATGGTAATAATGATAGGACCGTATAGGGAGCCGCTCCTTGCTTCCATAACAGACATTATGGTAAATGGATTTGAGCGTTTAGCGCTATAGAAGAGTTATTCAAAAGTGTTAGTATGTCTGCCTATTATAAATCATACGTAAGGTTATGCCTGCGTATCATCTGATGATCAGTAAATGGATCTAATATGCTCCAACAGTTAGACACTGCAGATAGTGTGCGCCATAAATTATCGCGTCGCACCACGCAAAAACATAAAGCTGAGTTCGGGCAATTCATGACGCCTTCAAGTGTAGCCCGCTTTATGGCATCCCTGTTTCCACCTAGCAATCTTAAAACTTGTCACCTGCTAGACGCAGGGGCAGGCGTAGGCGCTTTAACCTGCGCGTTCCTTGATCGCTGGACAGCCAATGGGTTTGGATTTAATTCTGTTGAGGTAAGCGCCTTCGAAGTTGATAAAGGACTAACTGACTATCTTAGTCAGCACCTAAATTCATATGAACATGTGACAACTCGTATTTTCTCTGACGATTACATCAAACTGGCAACAGAAAAAGGTCTGCAGGATCAAGGTTACACTCACGCAATTCTAAACCCACCTTATAAGAAAATTAATAGCAAATCCAAACATCGTCTAGCTTTAAGTAGTGTTGGTATTGAAACCGTAAATTTATATTCTGCTTTTATAGCTTTAGCATTGGGAGAGATGGCTCCAGGTGGCCACATTGTAGCTATCATCCCACGCAGCTTCTGCAACGGCCCTTATTATCGCCCTTTCCGTAACTTTATTCTTGAACGGGCAGCGATCCGTCAGATGCACTTGTTTGAATCGCGTAGTAAAGCTTTTAGCGATGATCAAGTACTACAAGAGAATATAATTATTTGTTTAGAGCGAGATGGAGAGCAAGGCCCTGTTACGATTTCAACATCTACTGATGATAGCTTTTCTGATCTAACTAACTGTGAAATTCCTTTTGAACGCATAGTATTTCCAGATGATCCAGAACGGTTTATTCACGTGCAAACTACGACTGATAAAAGTGCTATCGAATTATCATCTGCTGTACGTTACTCAATGACTGACATTGGTGTAAAACTATCAACCGGTCCAGTAGTTGATTTCCGATTGAAAGAGCATTTACGAGACATGTCTGAGGAAGGGACAGTGCCATTGATTTATCCAGCCCATTTGAAGGCGTATAAAACTACTTGGCCTATACCTAACTTTAAAAAATCTAATGCGATTATGGCCAATAACGATACAGAAAAATGGCTTTACCCGAACGGGTTTTATTGTGTAGTAAAACGCTTTTCATCAAAGGAGGAAAGGCGTCGTGTGGTTGCAAACTTGATAGCCCCTACTGACTTTAATGAATATACGATGCTAGGTTTTGAAAACCATTTAAACGTATTCCACGACAATAAAAATGGCTTGCCTGAGGCATTAGCAAGTGGGCTTGCGGTATACCTGAACACTACAGCAGTAGATGAGCATTTTAGACGGTTTAGCGGACATACTCAGGTCAATGTAACAGATCTTAAGCAGATGAAGTATCCTAGCCGTGAAAACTTGCTTAAGCTTGGTAAGTGGGCTTTAGAACAAAAAAATATCACGCAAGAGAGCATTGATACTAAGTTTGGAGATTTAATTTAATGAATACACACGATGATCACATCGAGGCAGCTCTACAAATCATAGATTGCTTAGGCCTACCTACTGCACAATATAATGAACGCTCAGCCTTAACTTTATTAGCTCTTCTAGACCTTTCTCCAGGTAAGAGCTGGGCACAAGTAAAAAGCCCGTTAATGGGAATTACACCTATCATGAATTGGGCCCGTGAGCATTACGGTAAAGATTATGCTCCTAACACACGGGAAACAGTTCGTCGCCAAACGATGCATCAGTTTTGTAATGCAGGTATAGCTCTTTATAATCCAGATAAGCCAGACCGACCCGTAAATAGTCCAAAGGCCGTTTATCAAATCGAACCTCACGTATTGACCCTGCTTCGTACTTATGGGACTACATCATGGCCCAGTCACCTGGAACGCTATTTAGCTGATCGTACATCGCTTGTTGAGCGTTATGCTAAAGAGCGAGAGCAAAATCGTATTCCTGTAAGAATTGCAGATGGTAAAGAAATCACCTTGAGCCCAGGTATTCATAGCGAGCTTATCAAAGATATTATTGAAGATTTTGCATCACGCTTTGCACCAAACAGTATATTAATCTATGCAGGTGATACAGAAAAAAAATGGGGATATTTCGATGAAGAATTGCTGAAAAAACTGAATGTTAATGTGGGTTCACACGGTAAAATGCCTGACGTAGTATTGCACTATACTGAAAAAAACTGGCTATTATTAGTTGAATCTGTCACTAGCCACGGACCTGTTGACGGAAAAAGATATGAAGAGCTTTCTAATCTATTTTCAGAATCAACTGCTGGGCTAGTTTATGTAACAGCTTTTCCGAACAGAGCTCTCATGGGTCGTTATCTTGGCGAAATCGCATGGGAAACAGAGGTATGGGTAGCAGATGCTCCTTCTCACCTTATTCATTTCAATGGAGTAAGGTTTCTTGGCCCTTACTCCACATGAAGTTAAAGAAAAACTCGACCTTAATAAAGGGAGCGATCTATTTTAGATAAAGACGATTAGCTGCTGCAGTATTAACAAGATTATGAAATGTTTGGATCAAATCTAACAATTCATCCTCTATTTCATTATATGTATCTCTCAAACCATCAGCATTCAACATTTCTCCATGAACAACAGCATTTCTATTCTTGAGTAAAACCGTATCTATGAGATTGCTCTTTAACTGGAAGGCCTCATTTGCAAGGCCCAACTGCGATAGTATATTTGACAGAACCTCAGAATTTAAATTTGATTTAGTGTCTATTGTCTTATCTTCTACGACTTTAAATGTGAAATCAGGCAGACGAGAAAAGTAATCATGGATAGCTTTTTGATTTTTTGTAGATTTCATGGAAAAATTAACATCAAAATGAGAGCTTAGATTTAGTTGTATAAAATTATCTGCTATTTGGTCACAATGAAGCCCCAAGCTATTTAGATAATTCAAATAGACCAAAGAACAATGTTTAACGTGTCCTTCCCAATGTGAATACAATAAAGCTATAGAAGCTCTATGTAATATGTTTTTTTTATGGTCAGCGCTACTTTTCTGAATCATGAATTTCAATGTCGTCAGTTCTCTTTTACGCCAAGTTAGGTCACTAACCAGTGATTTTTCCAATTCGTCAAGAGTTCTAATCTTCACAGAACAAGCTCCGACCTATATCAATCATTCTTTTAGTTCTGTCTATAGGTCGAAGACGAGTAGCATACGAACGCTTAAAGTCATTATTCTCTACAAGCTCTTTTGACTTACTTACTATAATAGTTCTTATTGAATGATCATTAATACCTGTTTCCACTAAAAAAGAAACACTAGTAGATACAGCCTCAAATACAGGCAAACTAAATCCACCCTCATACTTCTCTTTCTCGGTTTTATACTTTTTGAATGCATCTTCATCTAAAGCAGAAGCAATATTATCAAAAGTTTTGTGGAAAACATCTTGTTCTTCTACATAATTAAAGCTTGAGCTAGTATCAAATAACCTGATTGTTTCTTCGTTAAGGTATGGGTGGACATCACTATGTTTTGCTCTTACTTCATCAGATGCATATCTATTGATAAAAAACCTTAATACAAGCTCGTAATAATAGGCTTGCTCTTCTTTAGCTTCTGTAACAAGTACAGTTCTTTGAAATGAGGGGTACTTAGTCAGATTTTGTATAAAATCAAAAGCATTAGTATTTAACATTATCAGCAAGCAATTTCTGACTTCCTGAGGGGTTAAGGTTGAACCACCTGTATTTAAACGTTGAAACAGTTCAAGTTTCGCTTCATCATCACTTTCACGCTCTATAATGTTGACTGATATTTTTTGCCGCTTAAATAATAATTTAAGGTTATTTGATAGCGAATCACTTGAACCTTTTGTTTCCCACTGGATACCTTTCAAAGACGGTAAGTATTTAGTAGCTTCAGGCGAAAAAGGAGCTCTAAGCTCACCATCCTCTTCTTTTAGTTTGTTCATAAAAGAGAAAATAGTTGATAGTCTCTGAAGCCCATCCACTAAATCCCATACTCCGTCTTGTCGTTGAGAAACAAAGATAGAAGGAATTGGGATACCTAAAAATATAGACTCAATAAAGTTACTTTTCTGCTCTTCACTCCATCGAAAAACTCTTTGAAAAGCGGGATGTATTTCTAGCTCATCATCTTCATACATACTTGCAAGTTCACCTATAGACATAGCATAACCATCAGTTCGAATATTATGTCTTGCTTTCTCAATTTCTTTGTTTAAGTCTGTCATTAGAGGTCCTTTATAACGATCTTAGTTGCTAAATAACTAAATCTAGAGTTCTGTTTTCTTATTAGTTCTACCTGCTCTTATTTCTTTCAGTTATTGGCGTTGCCACTCTCTTACAATATTGCAGCTTGCTCTTAACCGTACAGTTTTTCATCCTTTAAGTCTTAATATTCAAGATACTCTCTAATTGGACGCTTCTTAAATTGTGAAGCATCTTTTTTCAGGCGATTGATCATCTCAAATTCCCATGCGCTAGGATCTTGGCCTGCTGGACTGGTAGAGCTTACCAAATGATTGTAATCTGCTATAAAGCTAGGGTTGCGAGCAATACGACCCAACTGCTTATCGTTTAACCCTTCAATAGTGGTCATATTGCCATTATCAGCAATTTTAGTAGCCGTTTTTTCTTTATTTTTTCTCACTTTAAATTTGAATGTAAAGCCTGCAATAGTACGTCCATTTTTATGTTGCTCATACTCAGCTTGAATGTCTGTATGCTCATTTATTTGATTAAGGGCATGGTCTAGAACTCGTGCCTTGAAGTTATTCATTTTCTTATATTGCTTGGGCTCAACACCTAACTTCCTACGCAAATCATCAACTGATATCTTGTTGGTTTTACCAACAGCTTTCCACTGCATCATTAACTCATAAAGCCTTATTGAGTATTCGCTTTGCAATTCGCTAACCTGTTTTAATTCATATTCTGTATATTGCTCGCTAAGTCTTGTTATTAAGGGAATGACTGCATCTGCAAATTGCAGTTCAACCATACCAGCGTCGTCGATATAGCTTATTTTTTGTACCCACCTAATGACATGGCGAGCTAACTTTCCTGTTTTTTCATGAATATCTTCATACTCAAAATGAGCATCGAATAAGCCACTTGTAGCACTTTTCAACGCATCGTATGAAGTATGTTTTTCTACCTTAAACTGTTCTTGATAGCTCTTTGCTCTAATATTTAGAACACCTCTAGCATCAATTAATTTTTTTTGTTCTCTTGCTTCGATAATTGCCAGGAAGATAAGGCGTTGCTCTGGTATACCAAGAGAGTAACTAGCACTAATTAATTTGTTGTCTTTAGCAATTAACTGCTTATCACTCATTTCATACTCTCTATAGTGAACAATAAAAGTACTATACCCCATAAAGCTACATATAATCAAACATTGTAGCTTTATGGGTCGATAGACGTAGCTTTATAGGTCGATAGACGTAGCTTTATGGGTCGATAGACGTAGCTTTATGGGTCGATAGACGTAGCTTTATAGAGGTCGAAACTCTTTGTTATCGGGGCTTCTCGAAGACCTAAAAGCTTTTAAAAGCTTTTAAAAACATTAAAAACCTTTTTGGTTATTAATACTTAAAATGACAAAAGAATAATTAGTAAAGATAGTCATCAATTGGATATGAGCAAGTTCAGCTTATTTGAAAATGAAGATCTACTCTTTAGTTCTATAGAGATAGAACCACTCTATTTAGCCTCCTACAAGGTTTTAAACATCATTTGGTAATCTGCTAGGTAAATTACTTTTGAACCTTCTTAAACGGAAAATATAGGCTTATACAGTCACAAGTTTAGCTATACCAACTGAGATTTATGGAAGAAAAGTAAAAACCTAGAAACTTTTATCAACACGTTACCAAAGACAAGTATCTGATCATTAAATTGTTTATCAAAAAAAGCCCTTGTCTCAGCTGAGACAAGGGCAATCTATATCTAATTATTAATCCAAACTATTGTATGCTTTTAATCTTGCTTTATCGACCAATCTTTGAGCATTGCCAACTTTGTTAGGTGCTGCCACCTCTCTTAATATCAATAACGATTCTAGCACTATCGGCATCAGAGTCTTGACCATATCATCCTGATTTGATGTATTCTCTTCCATTTTTGATCCTTCGTCGTCCGACTGTAATAAGTGCAGAATCTCACTAATATCTCCTTTCATAAACTGAAGGTCTTCAAGAAAGTTATTGGTATCTGACTCCAGCTTTTTCTTTAAGTAGCCACCAGGCGTTTGCCCTGCCTCTGCTGCTATCGCTTCTAGTTTTAGGTAGATTTCTGGCTTTAATCTAAATGATACGGTAGGAGTACTCATGAATATCCTTGTTTGCAAATTGTAGACAGCAATATATCATAAAAATCAGCAACTTAAATCAATTTTGTTTGCACTTTGCATGCAGAAAAAAGCGTCTTAAATCAGGTAAGTTGCTGATTCAAGACGCTTTTTTTCATCCCGATAGGGTGCGTAAGGTGTAGTCATTAAATTGGATAATTTAATGACCAAAAAGCAGGTAGAAAAATCGGTTATTTTCTACCTGTCGTAAGCCTTTTTAGCTAAAAAGGCTTATAAGAGCGTTACGTTAGTAAATCGTTAGCTAGATATGAGCAATTTATGAGCAATTGCTGTATGATTGATTGAAAGTTAGCAAATCGTTAGCAAAAGGGTAGTAAATCGTTAGTTAAATATGAGCAATTTATGAGCATTCTTATAATTGAGATAATTGGCTTCAAGAATAGAGGGAGATAGAAATTTATGGCTAAGAGAACAAAGTTTTCCAAGTTTCGTGATCTTTATGAGGTGATCGAAGAGCTGGCTGTTTCATATACCTATGAAGGCGTGGTTGAGATATTAGCTGAGCGTCATGACCTCATTCTAACGACTGGCACACTGACCAATTATCTCTATCGCTATAGAAAAGAATCAAAGGAATTATCTGTCGCTACAGATAATTCTAGCAGTGATATTGAGATTAAGCCTGAGGTTAAAAAACAAATTTTTGTTGATTTGTATTCTAGTGACCCAATCCAAGACAGCAATACAGAACCTAGTGATGAGCCCTATGTACAGCCCACGCATGAAGAATTAGATACGGCTATGAAGAGGTTTGAAGCGAAGCAAGCAAACAAAAGAAATAGATCTCTTCTTGATAGGTAAATTTTTGATAGTAAATGAATAAAAATTTCATAAAGGGACATTTTCCTAGTGTAAGAAGGAGCAATCTATGAGTATTGAAGGCATATCAGTAGCAAGTAACCATTTTATGATGTTTGAAGAGGCGCAACGAGAATACTACCGTCAAATGGGGCGTCTTAACACCTTTGGTTTAGAAAACGAAGCTCATAGCGATAGCATACGTAAAAAGATGTTTGAGCTAAAAGATGAGGAAAGTAAGCTAAGAGAATATAGCGCGAGCGAACTCTACGTCATACAAAAACAGCTAGAACAGAAAATTGATGATTTCCTACGTGGATTAGATGGGTAGCGCGTTACTATCACTATTGTGAAAGACCAAAACCCTAAAATTATTGAATTAGCATTACTTATCGCTTATATTAAATGTACATAAATAAGCGATAAGTAATGCTATGAGCACAACCAATTATAATATCCGTCTCGATCAAGAATTAAAAGATAAGGCGTTTTCGGTGCTGGAGGGCTATGGTTTAACGCCTTCGCAAGCGATTAAGTTATTTTTGCATCAGGTCGCAGAAACCAATAGCATACCGCTGTCTTTTGATTATCAGACAATGCCTAGTACCAATACGCTTGAAGACGGTGATCAATGATTGAATTTGAATGGGATGAACAGAAAAATAGCAGTAATCAACGCAAACATGGCTTATCCTTTGAAGAAGCAGCTCGGGTATTTCTTGATCCCTTGTGTTTGCGACAGCAAGACCGATATGAAAATGGTGAAGAGCGGTGGCAAGCGCTTGGCGCAGTGAATGGAGTGGCGGTATTACTGGTCGCTCATACTCAAAGAGATAGTGAGGGTGGTGAGATTATTCGTATCATATCAGCACGACCTGCTACCAAAGCTGAAAGGAGGTTTTATGAACAAGGTTAGCTATAAAGCAAATGAGTTACCATCTTTAAGCGCTGAGCAAGAAGCAAACTTGCAACGATTGGCGGTGCTTTCAGATCATGATATTGATTTGTCTGATATGCCTGAAGTAACGGACTGGTCGGGTGCGACTCGTGGCAGCGTAGTATCATCTGATTCTATGGTCGGTGCCAGTATCGTGAGTCCTAGTATCATTGCTAGATTCCAGGATAAGGCAAAAAAGACTGGTGGAAACTACCAAGATATGATTAACGATGCGCTAGAAGAGTATTTGTTAGATCATTAGTCGATAAAACCACAGCGTCTAAAACACCCACCACTTTTTCTTTTTCTCAACCGTAGCTACGATTGAGTTGTATGTTTTCTCTCTCTCTTGTTCAAGTGGCGGCTCATCGCTTATTTCAGCTTGTTTAAACTCTAGCAGTCTCACTTGCGCGAAATCTTGAATACTGGCGTTGGCTTTATCCAGTGTTTTGTTCAACTGTGCTATCTGCTCTTGATAATTCTCTATTAACTTCTTTTGATCACTCACCTGTTGGCTGAGGTGTTCATTTTTGAGCTTTTCAAGCGCTAATTGGTGTTCTATTTCTGTATTGTACTGAACACTTTGACTGTTCAGCGATGTACTTTGGACGGTGTTCACTGAACGTTCAGTACGTTTTTTAGAAATTGGCTCACCGAACACTCGCAACATTTCTGAAACGTCTATTTTCTTGTCTGCGGTTCTGGAAAGCTCACCATTATTGGCTTTCTGATAGATGGTCGTTCTTGAGACACCCCATTCTTTTGCTGCTTTCGTCACCGATATGTTCATGGTTCACCTAGTGTTCAAGTACGTTTTTAGCAAGTGTCCAGTACAACTGTACAGAACGTTCAATGAACAACTATGGCATTAATATTGATACGAGACAAACTGAATATTTAGATCGCTTTATATAAGTATAAGAATTACTCCTAGGAGGGTTGATCTTTACAATGAGCTTCCCAAAACAAGTCACCAATGTCTGCACTTAATTTTTTAATTACATGTTGTGTAATTAATGAATCCATGTCCGAATAAATTGTAAACAAACCAACTGAAATCTGTGTAAGAGATAAAGCTGTTAATTGGGCAGGGTCTGTCATTCCGGAATTACTTGGTCCTGCTAATAAAACCTCTTCATTAGCTTCGGCTAACCCAAGTTTATTTCTAATTCCATGTATGTTTGCGTGTATATTTTGGCTCGCCCACTTATAGTAAGGGCGAAGGTGGTCAAGATTAACGGCTTCTTCTAGATCGAAAAAGTTGGGAGTTTTCTTGTTTAATGCTTCTGCCGCCCACCCATAGTTGCCTTTAAAATCTTTTCCGTATTTATTAATTGCTTCGTCTCGAGCTGCCTTACACTCTATGAGCTCTTCTTCAGAAAACCCTTCAATACTTAATCTTGACTGATATTTCTTATACTGCACCATAGCTTTATAAGACTCTATTACTTCATGATCACAATATCGAGTGGAAACCTCATTTGCATGATCAAGTAAAAACATAGCTGTAACTGCTACCTCATGTAGTGCACGCCATCTTGCATGTGCAGCATCAGCGAACCCTCCTTTGAGAAGCCAGAGTATCTCTGACGAGATATGACAGGCTCGAGCGTGCAAACGAACTATCAGACCAAATTTCACATTCTGCTCTTGAACCGCAAGCTCTGCATAAGTGTTATTGAGTTCTCCGGCTGCTTCGGAACACACGATAATCAAGATTTCTAAAGCATCAAAACCGTTTTTCCACCTTTCGATATTTCTATTTACGAACCCATCTGTATAATCTCTAGTCCACCTTAGTTGCTCTTCAGAATCTTCTTTTAGTGAACTAATAATACTGTCAGCTATTTCTGGAATAGACTCATGGATAAAACCTGAAGTTAAAGAGTCTAATTCATCTTCTGATAAATTAGACTCTTTGGCTGCTTGATCTAACATTTCTTCAAATATATTCTGAAAAGAATCCATGAGTCACTCTTAGTTAATAATGAATATTAAGCAGCATTTTCCATTTGGCATTCTAGAATCGATAAGCTCTGACGGTATTCAGTTGCATCAGCAGACATTGTCCAATGAGCCTCTAATCCGGCATCCTCTACATAATCACGAATTTCTTGTAATGTAACTTCAAAAAACTCTTTACGACTGTTGACCTTGTTAACCGAGGCTAAATCAAAATAACTGTGTAATTCTTTCTCTAAAGCTGGAGCATCTTCGCTGTAAATCATAGCGTGCACATCAAAGACGAATGGTACAGATGCACTGGATAACTCCTTAACACGATCTAAAGGCTCTAGTCGGCGAGTCATGCCAATTTTATAAATATCTTCACCAAAACTACCGACATTACTAATAATATATACATGCCCTCTTCTAGTTTGCTGCGCCATTGATAAAGAACGCTCTTTACGCGACTCTGCTTCTACTAATCTCTCATTGAGTTCTTGCAATTGGAGCTCATACTGCTGTTTTTGTTCAGCGGAAGCATATGCTAATTCTTTACGTACTTTATTCATGGCTTCTCTTACCATCTGCTCGTCTCTTTTAGCCTCTTTTAAGGCTTGCTGTATTTCACGATCAGCTGCTTCTTCTTCACGCATTTGAGCGTTAATGTCACGCTGCTCCTCAGCTTCAGACATTTTTTGGTATTTATATTGATAATACACAGTACACTCTTGCATTTTTAGCTCTACATAGTTTAAAGAGAGGCCAATTTCTAAGCTAATTAAGCGTTTCTCTAACTTTTCTGCAAGTTTCTCTATTCTAGTTAATACGGATTCATAATTATTACTATTTATCTTGTTGATTAAGTAGTCACTTTCACTATTGAAAGCAAGGACCAATAAGTGACCTTGGTCTTTTAACAAACGTTTATCATATGTGGCATTACCCGTTATTTCTATATAATCTGGATAAGTGTATGCAGTAGCCTCTCTAAGCATTATTTTTTGTTTTTCTCGGATAGCTTTAAGCTTTTGATTATATTCTTTGCTGGTTGCTTCCCCATAAGCAGGTAATGGATAAAAACCGTAATCCACATAACTTTTCATGTCTGTATAAAGTGACAATTCACTCTTCAACTCTGCAAGTTGATCTTCCAAGTCTGATAAATTTTTCTGTTTATAAGGCATCTGACTGAATGCTTGTTCTATAGTCTGCCGACTAGCTTCCATACGTTGTAGATCACTAGTTTTATTTTCTAGTTGATTCAGCAGTCTTTGTTTTTGTTCTATCTCTACATTTAGTTTTACTATCTCATTCGTCGATTGTTGTTTTTCAATTTCGTATTTTTGATTAGCTTTCCACAGCTCGTCTTTTACGACTTCAAGCTTGGCATACCATTGAGTGAACTGCTTTTTAATACCATTGAGTGAACCTAGGTTGTTGGTGAAACGCTTGTGTGCAACAATAAAGCCAATGATAAATGTAATCGTAGAAACAACGACCAAAACACTAATATCAATCCCTGTCATAAAACCATCTCCAAATCTAATAGCCTTTCTTTAAGCTGCTCACGCGCCTCAACTCGCATTGCTAGCGCTACTTTTCCACGCTCAATAACCTCCTTTCGATACTCTTTTTCAGCTTTAATCTTTTCGCGTCTATAAGCCTTCTCTTGTTGAGTACGCTGTCTTTCTAACTCTTTATTTCTCTGATTCTCTTCTCTTAATCTAGTTTTTTCCTGCCGTAACCTTGACGCACGAACTCGCTTTTCTTGACGTTCTTGTTCACGTTGGATCTTTTGGTAGGCTTTATACACTTTTCTAACAGTGGGTACGAATTTTGGTTTAGCCATAACTTAGCCTTAATCTAACTTACTTTTGTACATTCTAGCCATTTAGACTCTCTTTGCTATCTTTATCTACTATTAAGTGTATGAGAGATTTATTTAATAATTTTCAGCCGTACCAAATTCTGGATTATTTTGAAATAAGATTTCAAACACTTCATCATGTTCTGATTTATAGGCCAAGGCAGCTCTTTGAGCCAGTACAACTTCAATGTAGAATGATTTTGCTGCCTTCTCAGTATCCGTTAATCTATAAACTCTACCTTTTTCTGTTATTTTCTTTAAGTGTGCCTGAGCGTTTATTAAATCATGCTCTGTAAGGTCTTCGAACGAAAGGTTTAGTGCCTCTAGTTTTTCGTAAAAGTCATAACATTGAAACTGCGCGTTCAGATCATAAGATATTTTAAGCTCATTAAGGGTATCTGTCAGTTCTTCAAAATAGTCATAGGCAGAGTGTCTACCAGGGTCTCTGTTAAACAGTATTCTAATTTTATGAGGCGGTACGCCCATGTTGATTAAAGTCTTGATTGTTCCAATACTATCGGCTATTAATTTGGGTGATGAATCAACCACTGGCACCAGAAAAAAATCATAATCTTCGTGACAACCCATCATTTGAGTCATCCTATCAATAGTACGTTCGTATTCAGATATCTCCACCTCAACAATGACTGACGTATCCATCATTAGCTCTATATGTACATTTATAAGCTTTTCTGCAGGCGCAGAAACCTCATCTCCACTAATATTTCTATTGTTGTATCCAATTCTGAAATATACTGGATCTTGGAGGCGCGGTTTAACTAGCCACCTGCCACTAATAGTCTTACCTGAATTTCCAGAAGAATTTATAATACATATTTTTAACTGAGGTTTAGGGTTACGTGTTTGATGGGTAGCATGAATCATTTGATTACATCCTTGTAATCTCATTAGTGTTGAGAATCTCTGTACGTTGTATAAGACCTAACATACATGATTATGTGCGTTAGGTCTTTCCAGATCCTTGGAAACTATTGCGATTAATTGACGTGAACACTGTGCGATTTTTTGAATGTCTGAGTAACTGTGATTTGATTTTAAGAGGCTAGCGATAATCTTACGCTTCTCTGTATCTTTCTTACGTCCTACATATTTTCCTTCTGCCTTAGCACGAGCGATACCTTGCATCTGACGGTTACGGCGATCTCCGTAGTCCTTTCTAGCAATGGCAGCGAGCATATCAAGCATCATCGAATTGATGGCCTGTAATACACTATGACCCCTGCCGTCAATCCCGTATATATAAACTTGGGAGATTTTGATTACGCAGCCTGACGATAATAATCAAACCACACCTGTCTTGGCGATTTATAGCCTAAACCCTTTTGAATCCTAGTCTGATTATAATATAACTCAATATATCCAATGATATCTCTGATAGCTGCAAACCTTGTTTTATAGTCTTGGTGATATACTAGCTCGTTCTTCAATATGTCCCAGAAGCTTTCTATGGGTGCGTTGTCAAAGCAGTTGCCTTTACCGCTCATTGAACCTGTAAACTGATGCTGCTTGATGATCTTGTGGTAAGCATGGCTACAGTACTGACTGCCTCTGTCAGAGTGAACGACTAGCCCTTTGCTTGGTTGTTTATTCTTGATGGCCATGTTCAATGCTTTGCATACTAGATCTGCGGTCATTCGCTTATTGATCGCATAGCCGACCAGCTCTTTGGTATATAAATCTTTGACTCCCGCTAAATACAACCAGCCCTCAAGCGTCCAAATATAGGTGATGTCACTGGCCCACGCTTGGTTAGGGCGACTGGCATCAAACTCTTGATCCAACGCGTTTGGATAGACCAGTTTGTTGTGATTGGAGTCGGTGGTGACTTTAAAGCGTTTGTGGCGACGGCATTTGATGCTGTATTCCTCTTTGATGCTTCTGACCATGTAGGGACTGATGTTATGACCTTGCTCACTTAGATGCGCATGCAGACGCTCAACACCATAGCGCTCATGAGTTTCACTGTGAGCGGCTTTAACGAGTAGCTCACAATGGTTGCGATGTATCTGCTGCTCGCTGATATCGCGACTCAGCCAGTCGTAGTAACTTGAATGCTTAACCCTTAGCACGCGGCACATAGTGGTGATGGTAAAGAAGTGCTGGTTATCTTTGATGAAGGCGTACCTGACTAGCTGTTTTTCGCGAAGTACGCCGTCGCCTTTTTTAATATCTCTCGCTCCTCTTCGGCAACTTTGAGCTGTCGTTTGAGCTGCTTTATTTCTTGAAGAGCTGTTATAAGATCAGGGTCGTATTGCTCTGTGCCTTTGAGCTTGCCTTGGTTGGCTTTGTTATGCCAATTCGATAGCGTTTGCATGGCAATGCCAAGCTGCTTTGCAGTTGCTGAGATATTGCCATTATTGTCTGATATCTTCTTAACGGCTTCAGCTTTAAATTCTGTGCTATAGGTTCTTATTTTCTTGACCATGATAAACTCCGATTAATATGCTTAGTTTACCAAGTTTACTTGTACGGTTTCTTCAGCATAGCTCAAACAGATCTTGGCGGTCATAAAAGTTGCCCCAACGCTTATAATTATTATCCGTTCTCGACTCAGGTTTATAAGGAATGGCGATGTAGGTTTGAATTTTATTAGTGTCCTAAATTAGTTGACCACTACAATTTTTTACTTACAACACGCAACCTTTTTAACACACGTTGATTATAAATCTTGTTTTTCAAGGTGCTAATATAATTGAGTAATACTTAACTTAGATAACATAAACTACTGATTCTAATAACTTTCATCTTGTATTATCACAGATTATTGTTTATCGATATTTTGCAATCTTTACTTAATTGGAGAAATTATGCGTGCTTTAACCTACCATGGTGCTAAAGATGTGCGAGTGGACAATGTCCCAGAACCTAAACTGCAAGAAAAAGATGATGTTATTTTACGTGTGACTGCGACTGCAATTTGTGGCTCAGATTTACACTTATATCGTGGCAAAATGCCTGCAACCGAGGAAGGCGATATTTTCGGTCATGAGTTTATGGGTGTGGTTGAAGAAGTAGGCTCTGAAGTCACTGCTGTTAAAAAAGGCGACAGAGTTGTTATTCCTTTTGTTATCGCATGTGGTAACTGCTTTTTCTGTCAGCTTGACCTAATGTCTGCTTGTGAAACTACAAATACAGGCCCAGGCGCTGCTATTAATAAAAAAATAATTCCACCACCGTCTGCTTTATTTGGTTTTAGCCATTTATATGGTGGGATTCCTGGTGGGCAAGCAGAATTTGTACGGGTTCCTAAAGGTAATTTTGGTCCGTTCAAAGTACCTGGCTCACTGTCAGATGAGAAGGTTTTATTTTTATCCGATATTTTACCGACTGCATGGCAGGCGGTGACTAATGCCAATATTACTAAAGGTTCAACCGTAGCTATTTATGGTGCGGGTCCTGTGGGGTTATTGTCAGCAGCTTGTGCCAAAATGTTAGGCGCTGAGCAGATCTTCGTGGTAGATCATAATGACTACCGTTTGCAGTATGCCAAAGATACGTACGGGGCTATTCCGGTTAATTTCGATAAGGTAGATGCTGCTGAATTCATCATTGAACAAACCAAAGGGCATCGCGGCGTTGACAGCGTTATTGATGCGATTGGCTTTGAAGCCAAAGGCAGTATGCTAGAAACAATAATGACCAATTTGAAAATTGAAGGGTCAAGTGGTGCAGCTTTACGTCAATGTATTGCAGCTGTGCGTCGTGGCGGGGTCGTTAGTGTTCCTGGTGTGTATGCAGGACCCATTCATGGTTTCTTATTTGGTGACGCTTTTGATAAGGGGCTTACTTTCAAAATGGGCCAAACCCATGTACACAAGTATTTACCACAATTATTAGAGTATATTGAAAATGGTGATTTATCACCTGAAGCTATTATTACTCACCGTATGAATTTGTCTGACGCTGCTAAAGGTTATGAAATTTTCGAAAAGCGTGAAGAAGAATGTCGTAAAGTCATTTTAACTCCTTGATTTTTCAAATTTACCCTTAACTTTTAACATTTAAGAGTTAAGTCATAGCTGCTTTAACGAGATTATCTTAAATAATGGTTATCGTTAAAGCAGCTAGTAAAAAAATCTTTGTCTTGCTTTTCTCTGCACACGGCAAAAAAATCACCCCCCAACCGATTTTCATGGGTTTAGGGATTAAAAAACTAACTAACTGTCTTAGATGGTCTTAAAGCTTAGAAATGTAAAGCACAATAAACTTTCTTATATTTATCAGGATCATCTTTATTAGCTACAAACCCTTTGCTAAACAACTTTACTGAGTTAAATGTTTCACCTTCATCATTAGTTATCATAACAATCAAGTTTTGATCTTCAAAACTTTGAAGTTCTTTAATCAGCTCTTTAATTGTCTTAGTTCTATCTTCCCATTGCACTATAATCTATTGTAAGTATGCCTATGACAAACCAATTTCACTGGTGCGGTTCCATAGTGAGGACTTGAACCTTAGGCTGTGAGATATTGCTATTAGTACTCTAAATCCATTTAGATAAAATCAGTGTACATAGCAATGTAACTTTCAAAATGTAAGGTTGAGTATAAAAACCGGGACGAATAATAATTATTCAAGATTATCTTTTACTTTGAAAGGTTCTGAGAATTGTAGAATTAAGAAATTAACAACTGATAATATAATCGCTATCTCATAACGTCCATAAGCAACAGAGATGCCGATAGCAGCGGTATTCCATAAACTTGCAGCTGTCGCAGTGCCTTTTACCGTATTATCACCTTTAAAAATAGCCCCACCACCGATAAAGCCCATGCCCGTAATAATTGCGTACATGATTCTCGCTTCGGGTTCTGCTGCACCTCCATGATAGATATCGACAGCCACTAGCATGAAAGCACAGGATGCAATACTGACTAATGGGAAAGTTCTGAGTCCTGCACCCTTATCTTTCATCTCACGATTAAGCGCAATCGGTAGGGAAAGCACGAAGGCAATTGCTAATTGAATTAGGTGATATACCATTAATTTTAAGTTTAAATCAAATTCAAACATGGTTTATTGCACTCTTTAAAAGAAGGTTAAATGAACAGGGGTGATTATCGTTATTTTTAATGCGTCGAAGATGACTTATTACTGCGTAATTTACCAATCATGGTGACAATAGCCACGACAATAACACCGACGGCTAAACCCACCAACGCATTTAAGAGCATGGTTGTCACACTTCCAAATATGCCAGTTAGGTGCGCTAAGTCTTCCACTTCATGATGCAAAAAACTGATCCCGTGCACTAAGATACCGCCGCCCACTAGAAACATAGCTAATGTCCCAGCAATCGATAGAAACTTCATCAGCTTTGGTGCCGCAGACAATAAAATCCCACCTATTTTCTGCTTTGCACCGTTCGTCTGTTTCATTAGGTAAAGACCTAAATCATCCATTTTAACGATACCCGCTACTAAGCCATAAACGCCTACTGTAATGCCAATAGCAATAATAGACAGCATCACGCTCTTCTCTAAAAGCGTCGCTCCAACTGCTGAGCCGAGTGCAATTACGATAATTTCAGCCGATAGAATAAAGTCGGTGCGCACTGCACCTTTGATTTTGTCCTTTTCAAAAGCAACCAAATCAATCGTCTCATCAGCATTGGCACGTAGACGGGCTATTTGTTCTTCATCGTGAGGTAAGATATGTGGCCAGAACTTATGAATGATTTTTTCAGCACCCTCATAAGCCAAATAGACACCTCCGCACATCAATAAAAACGTGACTAATGGCGGGTAGATGGCACTAATCAGCAACGCTAACGGCACTAATATAAGCTTGTTAACGAATGAGCCTTTGGCAACAGCCCAAACTACTGGCAGCTCACGGTCTGCTTTAACACCTGAAACTTGCTCTGCATTAAGGGCTAGATCATCGCCCAATACACCCGCCGTTTTTTTAACGGCAACCTTGGTCATAAGTGACACATCATCTAATATCACACTGATGTCATCAAGCAAGGTTAATAAACTGGCTCCTGCCATGTGTGCTCCTTTGCGTCTATTTATATAAATTAATTGATAGGTTTTTTATTAAAGTCTTTCTAATGTTTTTTGGTGTCACCGACAATCTTATCCATCAAAGCAAATAACAGGCCTGACAGTACAAACGTCATATGGATAATCACTTTCCACATCAATCTATCAGCATCACCTTCGCTCATCTCTTTAGGTATATCCATAAATGATTTAAGAAGATCAATCGCAGAAATGGCAACGATGGCACCAATCACTTTGAGTTTTAGCCCAGAGAAATTGATTTTCCCCATCCATTCAGGGCGGTCCTCATGATCTCCGGTATCAATTTTTGAGACAAAAATCTCATAACCACTAAATATGATGATAAGCAATAAACTTGCGACTAATGACATGTCGATAAGCGCCAACGTACCAACGATGACATCGGCTTCAGATGCACTGAACACATGAGTCGTCATATGCCACAGCTCTTGAAAAAACTTAATAAATAATAAAATGATACCGAGAACCAATCCCAAATAGAACGGTGCTAGCAGCCAACGACTATTAAATATGGTTTTTTCTAATCTTTGTTCAGCTTTCTTCAGCATTTGTGTCTCTTGTTGTTGGAAATATAAATGTTTGAATATGATGTCTATTATTAGGTAATAAAAAGCAATGCATGTTAGAAAAAAGGTTATACCAATTATTTGGCATAACCTGTTATTAACGATATTCTAAGATAATAATTTTTTGCTTTACATTGTCTACACTCTAAGCAGTGAGTTTTGCCTGTTGCTTACGATGTTTCAGTGAAGCAAGCAGGGCCCAACCAATAAAGGCAATACCGATTAGTCCTGTAATAAGTTCTGGCACATGAAATTTCACCGATAGCAGCATGATAATGGCTAAAGCGCCGATGGCATAATGCGCGCCGTGTTCAAGATAGACAAACTCATCAAGCGTGCCTTTATCCACTAAGAAGATAGTCATCGAACGTACAAACATCGCACCGATAGCAAGACCCAGCATAATCACGATAACGTCATTGGTAATCGCAAAGGCGCCAATTACGCCATCGAAACTGAATGAGGCATCGAGGACTTCTAGGTATAAGAAGCCGATGATACCGCCTTTCATAATCGCACTGGTCGCTGCTGCGCCCGAGCCATTTTCTTTGTTTTCTAAATCTTCTTCGAGGTCACCTTCAAGCATACCCGAGACCACTTGGACGCCAAGGTATACCAAGATACCCCAAACACCAGCGATTAGAACAGCGGCGGATTGCTCAGGATTGGCAAATGATACGGCAATCATCAACACAATAAGCGCCACAAAGACGCTCATGGCATCTACTTTGCCAAGCTTTGCCAAACGGCTTTCAAGCCAGTTAAACCAGTGCACTTCTTTATCGTCAAAGATAAAGTTTAAGAACACCAATAATAAGAAAATACCACCGAATGCAGAGATTTCAGCATGGTGTGCCATTAAACGGGCAGAGTATTCTTCTGGTTGATACAAAGCCAGTTTGATGACCTCTACCATAGCAAGCTCAGCAGTTACTGCGACAATGACAATAGGGAATACCAAGCGCATCCCAAATACAGCAATCAAAATACCAACGGTTAAAAATATCTTTTTCCAAAACTCATCCCAGCCTTTGAGGACTGAGGCATTGACCACCGCATTATCGAATGATAATGAGATTTCCATGACGGCCAAAATCGCGGTAATAGATAAGGTTGCGATCAAACCACCCATCCCGCCATGTGAATATCCCCACCATGCCGCGATCGCTAATGCAATGGCGGTAAAGATGAAGTCTAAATAAAAATGTCTCATGACACATCCTGTCTGGTTGCGTAAAGCTAAGTGTATCTACTAAAAGTATGAGGCATAAAAAAAGTGGCTATCGTGAGCCACTTCCCTATGTGATTTTTAATAGAATATAAAGTATTTTTTTAAAATATTCTATTAAAAATTGTCACTGTGTTTTTTATGCTTTGGCGATTAAAAACACCTTATATTTTAATAATAATCCTAAGCATAAGATACTGATTAAATAGAATTATGCTACGTAGTTTAGCTTCTGTATTAGCCTTACTTAGAAAAATGCGAATTCCTCTCACAAATAAAATTTTGCTGTTTTGGGTATACCCTAGTGATACCAGTAAAACAAGCCATAATTTGAGCTAATGAGTTACCTAGAATGGACAATGTTAGCAGGACTATTAATTGTCTAATAGTGATAGAAACTATGCCACCGCTGACCCCTCTAGTTGTTTTAGGCCAATCGTTCTCAGTCTTCCTTGGTCATCAACTTCTTTAATGACTAATAACCACTCCTTATTAATCACAACCGTATCGCCTGCTACGGGTGCCATCTTTAAGCTATCCTTAATATATTCAGCAACCGTTTGTTCCCACATATTTTTCGTGTTCAGGGTATCTTCTAGAGATTCGAATTTCATCCTATCGGTAAAGAAAGGCACATCTTTAAGTTTGACACTCGGCGATAGCATCCAATCGCCATAAAAATCATCGATGGCTCTACGGTCTAACGTAGTGTCATTAAAAACAGTCGCAATCTGATCGGCATAATCGCCACTCATGGCATACCATACGCTATCGCCAAATTTGAGCTTATTCTTTTCATTAATTGCCAAGATTTTCTGACCACGCACCAAGGCAAAAACATGGATTCCTTCAGGGCTGATACGCGTAGATATATCCCTCGGATGACGACCAATTGCAAACGCCCCTAACTTTACCTCAAATTCATACAACGTAATACTTGCTCTATCTGACACCCACACTTCATGCTCTTCTTTTGGGCCCTTATTGTTAGGAATACGCACCTTAAACAGATTGGCCATAAAAGGAATGGTCGTCCCTTGTAACACCAACGATAAGACCACCACCCCAAAAGCGATATCAAACAGCATAAAGGCATTGTCCACCCCTGCAATCACTGGCAACATGGCAAGGGTAATGGGCACCGCACCACGTAAGCCGACCCAAGAGATAAAGCCGATCTCTCTATTTTTAAATTTAAACGGTAAAACACTGGTATAGACTGCAATAGGACGAGCCACTAAAATCATAAAGGCAGCAATGGCCACTGAATAAGGCCAAACTTCAAGAACGTTCGATGGCGTGACCAATAGGCCCAATACCACAAATAACACCGCTTGCGACAACCACGCAAAGCTGTCCATCACGCGCATGACATGCTCAGTTGAGCGTACCTTATGGTTGCCAATCATAATACCAGCGATAAAGACCGCGAGAAACCCACTACCGCCCAGTAAGTTAGTGGCAGAAAACACTGCTAAACCCGCCGACATTATTAAAATGGCATACATACCTTCTGCCAAATGTATCTTGGGTAATAATCGAGATAGGAAATAACCAAAGAACAAGCCCATTCCTAAACCAAAACTAAGCTGTTGTAATAGTAGGCCTAAGAAGCCTAGCGCTGTCTGTCCGGCAGGATCAACATTTAAAGCAATCAATCCAGTGACTAACAGAATCGCTAAAGGGTCGTTGGCGCCCGACTCTAATTCAAGCGTGGCTTGGACACGATCATTTAATTTAACACCGCCATTACGCAACAGTGAAAATACCGCTGCCGCATCGGTTGAACCCACGATTGCTGCCAGTAATAAGCCAAAGCGCCAATCGACATCCAGCAGCCATGTGACGAATACACCTAGTATCATGACTGTCGCAAGTACGCCCCAAGTGGCCAGTGTGATGGCTGGTTTTAAGCCAACTCGGAATGATTTAACAGAGGTGCGCAACCCACCATCTAACAAAATACAGGCTAGGGCTGCTTGTCCGACAAAATTGGCTATCGCATATTGAGAAAATTCAATACCCAAGATACCTTCTTCACCAGCGAGCATCCCGACGACTAAAAACAATAGCAAAAGTGGAACACCCAAACGCGCCGATAACGTACTTGCCATGATACTGGCGAAAATTAATACTGCTCCTACGAGATACACGATATTTAAGGTATCCATGTTTCATTAAGCCCTATTTTATAATACTAAGCTGTTTTAACCAGAACGGGAGTAACATTTACCCATTACTTTCAACGGTTAATTATTGTTTTAACATACTCCTTAAGAATAACTGAGCTATGCTTGTATGTTGGTAAATATCTTATTCTATTATTGCTAAACGAGTCATATTATGAAAAAAGAGACACTGACAGGACTATCTATTATTATATTTGCAGCATTTTATATTTGGATTCAAAATGGCAGTAACCCATTTGATAAAAAAAGAAATACTGAACTCGAACAAGCTCAAAAAACAACAAAGATTGCATTGCTAACGAAGTGCCAGAAAGCAGTACAGCCCATGCTTAAAGGCTTTAAGTCTATGGACATTAAACGAAAAAACACAGACTACAGACGATTAAATAATGGTAACTTTGAAGTCATAACACATTACTACGCTGAAGATAGTTTGGATGCGGCTCCGCTCATTATCGTCGACTGCTTATTCGATAAAGATGGCAGTTTATTAGAAACAGCGCAGGTTAAATAACTTCCAGTATAGCTATGGAGCTGTAGTAGATAAGACTTTAAGTAACACACCTTTTTCTCAAACTTTTAAGCTGCTCATGCTGCTGGCCATTTGCTCAGCCAGTTTTTTAATGTCAGATTGAGTAGTCATTGCTTATTCTCCTGCTATTGGATTATAAGCAGTTACACAGTTTTTAGGAAAAGCTTCTCAATCTGGCATTAAGTTACTGATTCATTTCGGGTATACCCGAGTGGAAACAGCTATATCACCCTTTAAGCCCATTGATAGACCGTTTAAAATACACTAATGCAGTAAAACCACTTCAAGCGTACTATTATTACGCCTATAATCTATTGTAAGTATGCCTATGATAAACCGATTTCACTGGTTCGGTACCCTCGTGAGGACTTGAACCTTTAGCTGCAGGCTAATAATCTCAACGGTTTCATTTGCTAAGATAGTCGCAATGTACTTCATTGTGTACATACAGTGAGCTTTTGGAGCATTATTTTTATTTATATAAGCGCTGCTATAGAGAAAGAAATGATAAGCACTCTCTCAGTTAGATCCTATAGTCATCAAACCAAAGGGCATTCTCATAACTTTCATCAAATTGTTTTACCGCTTCGAGGCGTTATAAACATTGAGGTTGAAAATTATATTGGTAAAGTTACACCAAGAGAATGTGTTGTAGTCAAAGCATACGAAAAACATTATTTTAATGCTGAAGAAAATGCAAAGTTCATTGTTGTTGATACAGATTTTTTACCAGTTCATATTCTTGATTCGGAAAAAATTGTCTTTTCAATCAGCTCAACCGTATTATTATTTTTAGAGTTTGCTGAAAGTCAGTTAAAGAACCAAATTCATGCTGAAATTGAAGCATTGATGTTTACTACTTTCTACAGACTTCTAGAAGAACAAAAATTATTCGTTCAGTATGACCATAGAATTAGAGAGGTAGTGGACTATATTAATAACAACCTTTCTCATAACTTATCGATAGAAGCTTTAGCAGATATTGCTTGTTTGAGTGCTACACAGTTTAAAAAGAACTTTAAGTCACAGACTGGTCAGACAGTAACTGAGTACATTACAGAGCTGAGAATGAAAAAAGCTCAAGCTTTATTACTACATACGGATTCCCCCATTTCTATCATTGCTGAATTAGTTGGTTACACTAATGTCAGTGCATTTAGTCGCCGTTTCTCAAAGTATTTCGGTATCCCACCTTCTAGAATTTTCTAAGTAAAACGCGTCTGATTAATCAATAAAACCGTCCAATCTGCAAAATCCAATATTAATAGCTCTCTATAATAGCATTATTCAATATAACCTTGAGAGTACCTATTATGTTTCAGGTGAAATCCAGTTTGAGCGCTGTTGTATTTGTGGTTATTGCTAGCATTCTTTGGGGTACAACAGGTACTGTATCTGCTTTTACGCCTGATGTCAGTCCTTTAGCAACTGG
The DNA here is from genome assembly GCF_947495825.1 of uncultured Psychrobacter sp. GTDB lineage: Bacteria > Pseudomonadota > Gammaproteobacteria > Pseudomonadales > Moraxellaceae > Psychrobacter. The sequence continues at coordinate 4,514 of NZ_CANMAH010000016.1, read as the reverse complement.
TGCATTTGCAATGGGTGTAGGTGGTGTGCTGCTAGTAGTAAACGCCAGAGAACACATAATTAATGATAAGATAAAATTAATTTCTCAGCCTAAGGTCTTATTAATAGGAGCGATATGTGTTGCCCTTTATCCATTAGTTTTTTATTCTTCTATGCGTCTAGCTGGTGTAGCTATTGGAACGGTTATCTCAATTGCTAGCGCGCCATTTTTTACGGTAATAATGGAGCGTCTAATCAGCAATAAAAAGATTAGTAAAAAATGGGTAGTAAGTTTTCTATTTGGTGCCGTTGGTGTCAGCTTACTGACTATAGGAAAAACTAAAAATATTGACCTAGATATAGTGGCAAACAATCAAAAATGGGGAATATTACTAGGTTTGGTTGCAGGATTAACTTATGCCACGTACTCGTGGTCAGCACGGCAAATGATAGAGACAGGAGTAGACTCTAAATCTGCAATGGCAAGTATGTTTGGTCTCTCCGCAATCGTATTGTTACCTTCATTACTATTTACAGGCGATAACCTATTTTTAGATGGTAAACATATAACAGCTGCTTTATACATGGCAATTGCACCTATGTTTATAGGATACTTACTTTTTGGTCAAGCACTGAAAGTCATTGAGGCGAGCCAAGCTACGTTAATTACATTATTGGAGCCTATCGTAGCAACGATACTTGCGGTTATTGTTGTTGGAGAGATTTTTTCTCCTATTGGTTGGTTGGGTATGTTTCTAATGATTATTTGTCTTTTACTACAAATAGTTAAAGTTTCAACTCCGAGATATTTTAAGAGAAGTCATATTTTCTAAGAGTTTTGAGTATGCCCCAGCAGAACAACTAAAAAGTGCAAAAACTCTATTAACAGACCACTTAAAACAGACTGTTAATAGGGAACCATCTATAACAAGTTTTTGAATTAAGGGGCTGGTTGCTATGCTTTCCTAATAACATTAGCCTATTCTTAGTAATAAATAAGCCACCCATAAGAGGGTGGCTTATTTGCGCTTGAATCACTTGAATTTATGATTACACATTAAAGCCTATGTGCTTCCCTGTTGGCAGCTCAACATCGATACGAAGCTTACCACCCATAGCTTCAACATATTTTTTCATGGTCGATATTTTAAGATCATTGCCGCGATTTTCTATAGCAGACAATGAAGGCTGTTTAATACCCATGGTTTGAGCCAGTTCTTTTTGAGAGATCTCTAACTCTTCACGGATACGAGACAGCTGGTTTTCTAAAAGCAGTTGCTCTGCCAGTTGTTTAATACGCGCTCGGCTGTCTAAAGAGCGCTCAGCTAACATCTCTTGTAATGTCTTAGTCATATCATGAATCTCCTAAAGTTCTGAGGTGACACTCATACTGTTGGTCTGCAGTGGCTAGCATTTCTTTATAAAAACGCTTTCTATTACCCTTATCACCAATACAAAGCATAATAGCTTGTCGCTTTGGGTCAAAGGCAAAAAAGGCTCTGAGTGGCTTACCTCTGTGCTGAACACGTAACTCTTTCATGTTGGTAAATTTCGAATCATACACAGTATCCACTAAAGGGCGACCTAAGCTTGGGCCTTGTTGTTCTAAAACCATCAAAGCTGCCAGTACTTTTTCTTGCGTTGATTCATCTTGCTGATCAAACCATTGGTTGAACAGCTCTGTTGTGATGACAGTCCACATATAAAAACCAATATATAGATTACAGTCTATATAATACAGCTAATCGAGACAGTCTGCAATTAGAACGAGCAGCTTTAGTGCGTCGTGTTACTGACTTATGACATTATGATCAGCTCTTAACAACCTATTCTTAATAGTGAAAGTATTTTCTATCGTATAACGATACTTGTTTTTAGTTATTTTCGGAGAACTTAGAACCTGATATTCAAACCAAGATAGCAATACGCAAATGATGTTAAAATACAATCAGAGAAGTCTACAGACCACTAAAACACTTGGGAAACGACTAAGAGTTCAATGCCTTTACAGCGCAATAATCACGATTTAAAGGAAAAATAACTTTGTATAAATCAGAGCAAGCAAGACAAGTAATTTATCATCAAGACCCTACTGTTAACACTGACTGGTTAGACGCGGTTACGATTGATACCGACAGCAAGAAAATAACCAAAGCAGAGAACGAGCAGCTGACAAAAGGATTTGTTAGGGGATTGATAGCAGGTAAAGTCATTGGCATTGAGTCGCTCGATGATTTAAATTTCTGAGGGTCTGCTAAAAATCAGCACACCCTCATCATAATGACGAACCCTAAAAAGACAGCAGTTAGGCGGAATAAAAACTGATTGTTGGTGCGGGTGTTGATATTGAGAAAAATAAATAATAAGAAAGCCCGTAAAAACTGGACGTACAACCGACAGTTTGTGTTCTAGGATAGAAGTCAAACTAGAGCATGTTTAAAAAAATCTAGCGGCAACCATCGCAGACAACATAAAAATTTAACCAGCAGTTCCAATTGCTCGTATGAGAACTCTATTATTATCCAATCCTGCCCCCTTAGTTTTTATAGTTAATCAATCAATATACACACTAATCATTCTCAAATGCTAACTAATTGTCTTTTTTCAATTCTTACAGTGGGACTGAACCAGTGAAAGGACCTGATAACCTATCATTAGCCTATACCCAAAACATAAAACCTCTAAACGATAACCTAGCTATCATTAGACTTGTTTCTATTATTAAATGATAGTAATATCTTACTATTATCAATAGACATTAATTATCGAGTCTAAGTAATAGAGGTAGTGTTATGACCGTTCGTATTTATGTGAGAGCCAGCACTAAAGATCAAGACGCTAAGAGAGCTTTATCTGACTTGATTAGCTTTAGCCAAAGCTATGATGATAACCATGTTGAGTATGTTGAGCATTTCAGTGGTACGAAGCTTGATAGACCAGCACTCACTCTGTTACTCAATGATGCTGAAGAAGGCGATATTCTGCTGGTTGAAAGCGTGGATAGATTAAGCCGGCTATCGCAAGATGATTTTGCGATTCTAAAGCAGCGTATCAAAGACAAGGGCTTACGATTGGTGGTGGCGGATTTACCAACGACACATACGGTTAGCGAAGGTATGACTGGAGAGATTCTAAAAGTCATTAACGATATGCTGATCGATCTTTTAGCAACGATGGCAAAGCTTGATAACGATAAGCGTAGAGAGCGAATCAAGCAAGGATTGGCCAATAGCGGATATAAACCTAGTGGCAAGAAGCCGAATACCGCAAAACACAATCGTATTAAAGAATTGGCAAGTCAAAACAATATGACCAAAGAAGAGATCGCTAAGGCAGTGGGTGTTGGGGTGGCTACCGTTTATCGGGTGTTAAAGCAGAGCTAATAGCTATAAAGCAATGTAAGCTAGATACTTGAAGGTCGGCACAGCGCGCGCAAGAAGGGAAGGTCTGAAAGCCAGAATGAAAAAGTTCTCAAAAAGGCTGGCGCTAATAATTTCCACCAAAGCTTGAAAAGAAAGCTCTAAGCAAACCAGTAAGAACAGATAAGCCTAAATCAGATAACAAGTATAAAAAGGCTGTTATCTGATTTAGGCTTATCTGCTGTCATAATTTTCCTGCTTTTTTATGCCTGTAATATGTACTTTGTGACATACCTAGAGCTACCCAAGGTTGTTTCGTACGTGCAGAAGTAGCTACAGCCTTGCGCTTAGAGACCTTTCCACCTTTACTACCTTTGAGTGCCTGTCGATAGATAAACTCGTTATAGTGATATACATCATGCTTCCAGCAGTATTTAGCAATGCTTTTAGCAGTGGCTTTGATTTCTGAGTACGGTAATGGCTCTAAAAACATCATGTTGACGTTCTGAGTGTGTTTAAGTACTGAGTTGAGCCATTGCTCCCAAGTCTTGCCTCGATGCCCTCTAATCGCAGAATAAGCCCAATGGCGAACGGTATCGAACAGGATGCAGTTTCTACCAAGTCCGTACTCTTTCTCTGAATTCGTTAAAGCTCTGAGATCAACAAACTCCGCTAGGTAATTTAGCTCGTAGGCTTCTTTTGTCCATACTTCGGTACGCCAATGCTCGTGCATGGGGTTTTTAGTGATGAAGTTACTATAACCGACGTCTGCGCGAGTTACTCTGACCAGTCCTGCTTGTATCTTAGCGAGATAGTCTAAGGCTTTACGGCTGCCATGCTCACTGGTACAAACAGGCGTTTTTAGCTCATAGACGATATGAGCGTGCCCATTTTCAGGGTTTTGGCTTGTCCACCGTGGCGGTGGTAAGTATTCTTCTGCCCAACGCATTGCGCCATGCTTATGATCAATGTCTAGGCATATAAAATGAGTCATACATGGAGGGTTGTGCTGGATGTACCGCATTTTGACCGCTGTCTTTCTCGGACGAATGGCAAGAGCGCCTAAATCATCGGTACAATAAGGCTTGTGGGGCAGCGTTTCATATATTTCAGGTAGGATTAACATGACACACACTTGTGTTAGTGCGTCTGCTGATATAAAATAACTCGTACGAAA
>NZ_CANMAH010000015.1 GCF_947495825.1 uncultured Psychrobacter sp. | reverse complement strand
GTATATAAGTATATAAGTATATAAGTATATAAGTATATAAGTATATAAGTATATAAGTATATAAGTATATAAGTATATAAGTATAACTAAAAATGTACGTCACATCACTATTAATAGCAATACTTCATAGTAAAAATAGCATCGCCTTTTCTAACTAGCGTATATCCATCATGATAGACGTCCTGTATCAAAGACAGCATAATAAACTGCCTATTACTAGGCAAATTGCGCTATTGGATACCAATTTGAGCTACTAAAAGGAATACTTTAGCCGCTCATATTCGTTATAATCCGTTCACCAATCAAAAACTACTAATCGTTAATGAGGAAACCACTATGGTGAAGTGTCACTTATCGACCATCATGGGCGAAAGACGCCTTAAAATTGCCGATGTCGCAAGAGATACTGGTATCAATCGTGGCACCATTACTCGCATGTATCATGAAGAAGCCACCCGAGTTGATCTAGATATCATCGAGTCTTTATGCACGTATCTTAGAATCAATGTTGGTGATTTATATGAAATCATAAATGAGGACAGCAGTGAATCACCTGAGTGAACACCTTCGCTCATAAGACATTATCACCTTTAAAAGTATAAAAAGACCTATAGAAGGTCATTTTCTCTTGCAATAGATTAAAATATAGGTATAATTTGACCTGTAGTAAGTCATTTTATCCATTATTTATACACAATAATCTACAGGAGAATACCAATGAATAACAATCTATCTCGGCTCAACAGCTGCGCTTGGTTTAGTGAACAGACTAAAGCTTTAGCCTCTCAGCTGTTATTCAGCTTACAAGTACAGCAAGGCGTACAACTGGCATCATTACTTGGTGTTGACGCTATTCTTTATAATGATGAAGCGATTTATGTCTGGGTGCAACGACAGATAGATGACGGTCTTATGATTGATGATTATGCGTTAAGTACCCTTGAAACTGCTTTTATAGAGTTGGTCACAGCTCATACTGACCAAGCAGCCTAGTCACTTTAGCTTATATTTACAGACTTCTTGTTTAACAAGAAACAATAACCCTTAAAGCCAGATAAAGTGTCATTATCTGGCTTTTTAATATAGACAAAGATAACGACAATCAAACAAGCCTTTTTTCAGTCTTATATGTTTCAGAAGACGCACTTTTGGGCAATATAGCTCGCTATTACCATACGTCTTTACTCAGTCGGCTTTGCACGCGGCACCCCAGCTATTTTATAATAAACAAAGCCTCTCTCATCTCTCAAAACACTCTTACTGTCTGCTCTAACGCACCAGCTGATTGCATCAGGCTGCTCTTTATTAACATCACAAGCCAAAATAAACTGCGCACTTTGAGCATTATTAAAGGCCTGTTTCCAACCCGTTTCAAGCTCATCGATGCCGCGCTGTAGCTCTGCTTGCTGGTATTTCATCTCTGCAATCTCATCAAAGCTTGGCACATACCAAAATACCAGAGCCACCAAACTTATTATCACAGCCATCGTACCCGCTGCGACAGCGGCTGCAATCCTTTTAATACTCATAGTCTCAATGGACTTATGAATTTTGTCCAAGTCTTTACTAGCTCTAGCCTCGACCTGCTCAATCCGCGTTTTGGTGGTGGTCTCAAAGGTCTCAATATCTTCAATAATCTGCTTATGACCAGCTTGGTACTGATTGGTGAATAGGGCTAGATTGTCCGCGCTTGCGCTAAGTTTATCAGCAACTCCTTGCATGGTACTGATTTGTACCTCTATGCTATCGTTTTTAGCAGTGACGACCGACTCTACAGCCGTATCAATCTGCTGTTTCATATCGGTGATGATGCCCGCTATTTTGTCATCATAACGACGCGGCATTTCAGTGTCAGTAAAGGTGGTCACTGCCGCTTGAAGCTGCTTTAATACAAGTTCTTGATACTGACTCAATGCCTTCGAGGCACTGCTTGCGCTACCATCCAGCTTTTGAGTAACTGAAGTCATCTCATCTATCTTGGTATCGATACGGCTAAGAGAGTGATCAAGGCGCGTTGCCACTACATCGTCAGCTTGTCCAATCAGTGCTCGCAGAGCTTCGATCACAGGTTTGAGTCTGGTCACGAGATTAATAAGCTCGTCGTGAATGTCCTGCTCATTGCTATTGTCTTTATTCATGGGATGCTCATTATCATAATGCCGCCTAAAATGGACGTGGTGATGGGTAGCGGCGTGTTTGTGCTTGTTCATGCGCTTGGATGGCGTTCTTCGTTTTTTGCAGGTGATCTGTCACAGTTTGTGTGAGCGTTGCCCCATCTATGGTGATAGCAGGAACGTGCTCAAAGCGCTCATTGATTTTCGTTAACACCTCGACCTTATCTTGATTGTCAGGCAAGCGCTCAAGCTGTTGCCATAGCGTCGTTGCTGCCTTCTGCACCTGCGTTGCAATTTTTTTAGCATCGGTGTCTCGTAAACTTTTTTGTAGTGTCGTAAAGCTGTCAGTGTGTTTTAGAGTAGTGAATATAAATGCTTGTGCGGCAACCGCCTCAGCCGCGTTGATCACTTCGATCGGTGCATCAACGGCCTTAAAATCAAGGGTATTAACGCGGTTACGCACCCGTACCACTAAATTGTCAAATCGATCTCGATATGCTTTGGTCTCATTGATTCGCTGACGCTTAAGAGATGCCTGCTGCCGCCTCTGTTTTAAGGTTTCTCGCCGCCTGATCAAAGCCTCCTCTCGTGCGCGCTCAGCCTCTTTCTTAAGCTTTGCTTGCTCATGCGCTTTGTTGAGCTGATATTGCAGCGCCATAGTACGGCTGCGCCAGTCCTCAAGCCGATCTGCATTCAATTGAGTAGTCTTGGTACTTATGATTTCATCGTATAAATCATCATCTTGCACGATCACCGCCTCACTTTGATCCAGTAAGGCGATACGCTGCTCATAAAACGGTGATAAGCGCTGATAAGTCTTTTTACTGGTATTAATTTGCTGCTTTAACTGTTTGATGTCTTCATTATTGGTGGTCTTAAACGCTTTAACATCAGCGGCCAATGCCGTCAAACGAGTGTCAGCATCCGCGTCTATCTCTACCGCTTTTAACGTACTGAGCGCCTCACGTTCTTTTTCAAGGTACTTAAAGCGCTCAACGTCCAGATCTGCAAATGCAGCAAACTTATGATAAGTATCCATGTTATTGGTGATATCTATCTCTTGTAGATCCGCAAACGCTTGATCCCACTGTAAGGATAAGTCGGATTTTTCAATATCAATCTCATCAAGAGCTTTAAAGCCAGTCGCCAGTTTATTCAGCTTTGCGGCAAAGGGTTTTAGCGTGGCCTTCAACCCTTTGTAGTCAGCAATGACTTCATTATTAAGCGGGATCAGCTTTTCTAGCATCGCTTTATTATTCAGCACTATTTTATCAATCTGTGACAGTTGCTTCTCAAGACTTGTAACGGCGCGGCCTGTTTGTAGGGTATCATCTTGTCTAAACTCCTCAACCAACACTAAAGCCGTCTTTAGTGCCTCACTTTGCTCTTTTGTGCTTATCTGCCTGGCAAGCTCAATCATTTTTTGGCGGGACGTGCTGTAATCCTGTCCCACCTCCTCGGTGAACCGCTGGGTACTCTTAATGTTTTTATCAATAGTAATAATCTGTTTAGACTGGTGCGCTAACTCTTCATGCAGCGCATCAATGGTTGAAAATAAGGCGCTGCGTACCATCTTTTTTTGACTCACAAAGTCGGCTGAGATTGCTAAAAGCTCATCAAGTGCGTGATCATTGGCCGCATCACTATGCGTCTGACTGTTACTTTTAGGGATAGCGGGTTCAAGTTCAACGGCAGGATCTACAAATCGGATATTACTGAGCTCAATTCGCGCAAAGGGTTTACGCTTTTTATAATGTATTGTGACGCCGTTAACCTCTTGTTCATTGCTTTCTAGGTCAATACGTCCCTTGTCGTCGTACTCAATTACCAGACCATTTTTTTCGATGTAGGCATTGATCTCATCAATTGTCTCGTTGTATTCATGAATCACTGAGCGCTTACCTTTTAAGACATCCTTATACAATGACTTGCCCAGTTTCATTTTTGGTAAACGATTAATGCCCTGCTCACGGTACGATTTCTCATTGATCGCTTTATTCTCAGGCAATAGCTCGTTAGCCATATCCGCCCAAAGGGTGCGTTGATATTTAAGCTCATCACCGCGCCCATTTAGTCCTTTGGATAGCCGCTCACCGGTTGACCACTGTGTCCAATTCTTACGCTTCGATAAGACATAACCTTTATCCGCATCCGCTAATACTTCACGGCTTGAGAGTAAAATATGGGCATGAAAGTTACTACTGGTCAGCTCAACCACTTCACCTTTCCCCACATGTTTCTCATGACTGTGGGGTCGATGGATGGCCACATCGACAAGCACATTATAGCGATCAGATAAGGTTTGAGCGTAGCGCTCGACCAGCACCATGCGCTGATCAGCCGTGATCCCCTCAGGAAACATCATGTCAATCTCAGTACCCAATTGCGCGTTTTTACGAGTCTCAATACGTTCGATATCATTCCAAAACCCCTCACGCGTTACCGCCAAATCCCCAGCAAGAGTTGGCGTTATCAACGCCGTATGCATCACATTTTTCTCAATAACTTGCGTGTATTTAGTACCATCACTGTCCACTAAATTTAAGATTTTGTCTTTAGCTTTACTGGTGTAATCGTGGACGACTCCTGACTGCTCATCAACCAGTTTTGAGCCAGAATTATAAGCCGACTTTGCCACCACGCTATGATTTTTCGCCTTACTAACGGCGCTAACCGACAGATGAAACCCTTTATTATTCATAGCAAAAAAACCCAATATTGAGAGATGATTTTTTGGGGGTTGTAGGGGGTTCGCCCCCTGCCGAACGACGGAGTTTATGTAAAAAAAACAGTACCCCTTGTGGGTCTTTTTTATACAAACTCCTAAGTTCGCTCTTAACAGAGGGTTAAAATACTACTGCGCCCACGAAACAATGTGGTCTTGTGTATTTTACTACCTTGCATCCCTATGTGTACACTGCTAGGATCAACTCTATCATAGTTGACTAGAAAAGGATGAGATAATGTCAGTAATATCAGATGATCTATTCGCAGATAAGATAAAGCAGTTACAGGCTATTAAAAAAGAAATCAATCAGGACAGACTTGAGGCACATCAGGTGTTGGGGGAATGGTTAGCCAACGCATTAGACGATGATGACAATCATGAACTACAAGCTATATTTTTAGACGCCCATGATAATGAAAGGTACGTTCGTTTAAAAAAGCACCGTGAGTTTTTAAAATCAATCGCTCATAAGATGCAAAGTGAGGCTAAGGAAACACCAAGCAGCTTTACACCACCTAAAAGCAGTCAGGACAGTGACCACGGTTCATTGCTTGATGCTTACTCATCAGCACAGTAGCTGCTAGAAATCGCCTAATTGAAGGTACAGCTGGATCGTCTACTAATTAGCGAAAGGTTAGGAGACGGTTATCGGCTGTTTTAAGCGTTTTAGAATAGCTTTAGCTACCATCGTATCGGACAGAGCGTAAAACGTATATAAGAGTGGTTTCTAGGCTTTTTAGCAACGGTTTGATAAGTGTTTACAGATGTGTCGATAATGGCTACTGAAAATGAAGACAAACTATCTACAAAAAATGAGACTGATATTGAGAATGTGAAAACAGGGTTGTCCAGAATGACAGACGAAGATATTCAAAATATCTTTGACCATGCTTTTGAAGATCTTCAAAGATCTAAGCTTGATCCGAACCATGCGAACGTGGAATAACATTAAGTAAATGGACAATTGCATTCTGAGCTACTGATCAGTTTTACAAGTGATTGGTCGATCAAATTATCATCTTAAATCCGTCGGTTTTTTGGTTTTTTCCTTATTATTTAAAATAAAAATATATTTTTTACTTTTAAAAACTTTTAAAGACTTTTAGACAGTCTGTAAGCTTTGCTATTAAAGGGTTACGCACTCTATTATGCTACTTTTATCCCGCATTATGCTACTTTTATCCCGCATTATGCTACTTTTATCCCGTTTAAATGCTACTTTTATCCCGCATTATGCTAGTATCTTAAAGTAACTAGCATAATGAGGTTGTCATAATGAATGATGTCGAGCTATACGAAAAAAAATATCCTGAAAAATGGATTGTTATGCAGAATAAAATTACTCAAGCTTTTAGAGAGATGTCTATTGATGAGAAGCGCATCATTATTCTAGCGAGCCCATTGGTTAGGGTTAATAATGCTACTGAAAAAACACCGATAGAGGTTGCGTCTTCTGAATTTGCTAAGCTTAGCGGAATAGATAGAAACTCGGCTTATAAGCAAATGAAATCAGCTAGCAAAAAATTAATGAAGCGTACATTCATTTATGAGGATAAGGATGGTGATGATACAGAGGTTCAATGGCTAATCAGGTCGAAATATGCAGATGGCTATATATCGATGCATTTTACAGATGAGGTAATATACTTACTTCAGGTTTTTGATAAGCTCAACCCTTACACTAAATATTTAAAAGAAGATATCTTAAACCTCAAATTGACTTACTCGTTAGACCTTTACCATCTAGCAAAAAAGTCTGAGGGGAAGGGTGGTTTTTCTATGACTTTAGATCAATATAGGCAAGAACTTGGCACGCCTAAGTCGTATGAGCGCATCAACAATTTGAAAGAGAATGCAGTTGATGGGCCCATAAAAGAAATTAATCAGAAAACCGACATCAAAATCACCTATGAAAACATCAAACGTGGACGCACAGTTACAGGTTTGACATTCACCGTCAAGGCCAAGCCAACTAAGAAAAAAGGACAGGAGGGCCTAAATCAGAATAATGAGGATAGAGATATCCCACCTCTAACCGTTAAGCAAATTGATCGTTTTGCCCCTTTGTTGGCTAACTACTCACCGTTTGGTAGTTACGCACCATCAGGTAAAAGCACTCAAGAAGTTATTAGTTGGTTACACACTCAATTAAGAGATGAGGCTTTTTTAAAGACCCACAAAAAGCACTTACTGGCGATAGGCTATACGTTCCCTAAGCAGAAATCATAGCAAAGAAAAAAAGAGTAATTGAGCTAGCGTAGCCTATACAAATGGCTTATATTATATGTACATAAATAAGCTAAAAGTGATGTTATGACGACAACTAATTATAATATTAGGCTCGATCAAGAGCTAAAAGAAAATGCTTTTTCGGTATTTGAAAGCTATGGATTAACACCGTCTCAAGCGATCAAATTATTTTTGACCCAAGTGGCGCAAACCAATAAAGTGCCACTATCTTTTGAGTATCAGAAAGTAGCAGCTGTCAGTCAAGATGAATTGCCAATCTATAAAGAGCATACTGATTGAGAGAAAAGATGAGTATTAGATTTGAATGGGATGAACAAAAAAACATCACCAATCAGTGCAAACACCGTTTATCATTTGAGGCAGCTACCCGGGTTTTTTAGATCCTTTATGCCTGCGTCAGCAAGACAGGTATGAAAATGGTGAGGAGCGGTGGCAGGCGCTGGGTACAATAGACGGCACAGCAGTCTTATTAGTAGCCCATACGCAGACAGACATAGATGGTGGCGAGGTTATACGCATTATCTCGGCTAGGCGTGCCACAAAGAGTGAGAGGAGGCAATATGAACAAGGTTAGCTATCAAATAGACGATTTACCACCACTAACGGCAAAGCAACAAGCGGACTTAGAATATTTAGCAACGCTTAGTGATGACAATATTGATTTATCAGATATTCCAGAAGTTACGGATTGGTCAAACGCTATCCGTGGCAGTATTAAGCCGCAAGCGTTCTCTGCTGAAGCGAGCGTCATCAACCCAAGTATCATTGCCAAGTTTAAGGATAGAGCCAAGCAAACAGGTGGTGACTATCAAGAAATGATCAATAATGCGCTAGAAGAATACTTAGCGGATCACTAACTATAATTTAATGACCGTGACCTCAAGATCACTTGAGGTTTTTTTATATTTTGTATTGTAGTATATTGTAAATTGTATTATACTACATACATAATATACAACAATTACATATTTATTCATACAAAATTAAGGACGATGATGATGGCCATCACTATTCAGCAAATTCATGCTACTGCCGACCAATTGCAAGAACAAGGAATTAAGCCAACATTAGCTGAGGTGCGTAAGGCTTTGGGCGGTGGTTCATTCACAACCATCAGTGAGGCGATGAAGTCTTGGCGTCAGGATAACCAAGAAGAAGAGCAGCTCAGACAGGTTGAGCTACCAAGTGGTATCACTGAGCGCTTACAAGCGCTTGGTGCGGATATGTGGCAGACGGCCATTGATATCGCTAATGATCGCTTGGTGAAAGAGCGTGAGGCACTAGAGAGTATTAAGGCCAAGGCACAAGCTGAAACAGATGAGGCGCAAGAGGCGGTTAAAACGCTAGAGAGTGAACAAGCCGATTTGTTGGTACAGCTCGATGAAGTCACAGCAACGGCAGAGGCAGCAGCAATCAGTACAGCTCAAATGACTGCTGAGCGTGATACGCTGTTACAGACGCTCAGTGATACTCAGCACGCGCTTGAGCTTGAGCAAGCTAAAACAGATGCAGCCCAAGTGCAACTTGCAGAGCTACACAGCAGCTTTGACCAGCAAGCAAAAGAGCTTAACGTCAACTTATCAAAAGTGGCCACGCTTGAAGCCACTGCTCATAGCGATAAAGCAGAAATTTCACGTCTGCAAATAGAACTGACCGCGACTAAGGATGAGCTAAAGAAAGTCACTACTGAACGCAATGAGATAGCGACTGACACAGCAGAGGTTAAAGGGGAGTTAAAGGCCATAATCGCTGAGCGTAACAAACTATCAGGACTCAACGATCAGTTGACTCAAACACAGGCTAAGCTTGAAGCTGAGCATAGCGTATTGAATAAACAATATAGCGAGCTATCAAGCCGTCATTTATCAAAGCAGGAACAAGTGACTCTGTTACAAGATCAACTTAAGAAAGCACAAGATGCTCTAATACTTATTCAAAACAAAGATAATACTTTGGATGCTGACTAAATAAAAGTATTCGAGGTTTCAGTTTAATTAGGATTTCAAGATAAAGAACAGTTATAAGTTTGGGAGGTAGTTTACCCAAGGCATAGATCTCGTTCTATTCACACTAAGCTTATGAATCAACCATGACAATATCGACTCACTGAATAAGTGACTGCTGTATAATAACTATTCTAAATTTTTCTCTGGACTCTTATAGTATATAGCCGAGTGGGCTATATACTACTTAAATTAGCCTAAGTGAATTTATGCTGATTTTGGAGCCTTGAGCAGATTTCAAGGAACACTCACCCTAAAGCAGTTATGAGTATAATAAAAACACTCACAAACGCTTTAGTGCATTCCTTGGATTTGATGTGATTAGTCATGCCGACTTCATCGCCCATCGCGTCATCAAGACCGTATCACTGTATCAAGCTACGGTTGTTAAGATTACGGCTGATAGCACCGCCTAGACACGCTCTTAACCGCTACTGTGCTGTCATACGCTAGCAAGGGCATAAACCCAATATACCGCTACGATATGCACGAGTAACCACTCATTGCGTTGCTCAATATGTCTAGAACCCCCTGTCGAGAGCTTACCCCTGTGTCAAACGCAGTCGTCGCCGAGGCCTGCCACCCATTTGACGGGTAACGGGTACAAAGAGAGCAGCACAAGGATGTAACGAGCGAACAAGCAGTTTTTAAAATGTATAGTGAATAAGGTTGATATGAAAGCAGTTTTTGGATAAAATGCACCTACACGGGCATTTAATGCTGTTCAAATAACGCACTGCGTATGCTTATTTGTTCGTTACAGGGTGTTGACGCACTCTGTAACCGTTAGCTACATTAAAAACTAAATGCCTCTAGGAGTCAACTCCCAGAGGCATTTTTTTGTTTAGTCTTTCGATATGACTCTGGTAAATCTTTAGGTGCTATCATAATCAACTTTCTCAAGTACTTCAAATCGCTTTGAGAGTGTCATAATCTCTCAAAAAACCATCTGAACCGCCTCAGGTTTTCGGAGACTAAACAGTCTTAGAGAGTACGACGAACTCGGGGTGGTTTACCCATACGCTTTGAGCTAAGCCACATCTTCATGAGCGTCGTTTCGTAATTTGTCTTGTAATGCTAGCAATCCAAAAATTTCTCAGTTTTGCGCCAGAAATGTGCAGGTAGTGCACAAGCGGTATCATGTGGCATCTTAAACGCGCTTGCCGATAATTCTTGTAATGAGTAATGATATCAGTAGTGTCTATTTCTGACTGATCAAATCATGAAAGGTTAAATACACCCTGATGTTAAGCACAAAAAAACCCAGCAATGATAGTAAGATCACTACTGGGTTGGAGAAAAGCAATAAATATGTTGTGCTGACTTCTCAGGTCTTATTTATCATTCATAGCAAGGTAGATATTACGATCTGATGCGGATGCGTCATCCACATATTTTGAATCACGCCATGTCGTATAAGCATAGACACCACTGTATGGGCTGATACTGTTCTGACGGAAGTCAGAAATCCAATCTGTACCATCGAAAATTTGAATATGGCCATGTGGACGCTTTGATGAGCGATCATAGACAATAACATCACCTACTTGGGTTGGCATATCATTGCTGATTTTGCTGAAACCTGCTTTATCAAGTGTGCCACGAGTAGCGTACTGATAGGCTGAAGGATTTGGAGTGAACTCATAACCAGCTGATTGTAGTGCTTTACGTACGTAACGGGCACAGTATCCAGAGCTGCTAGATAGAGCCACTCGTGAAGCGCGAGCAGCAGCGATAGCGGGTGCTGAATTGCTATCAGGGATAGTATTGACTTGCTGCTGTTGTCTTTCAGCATATAAGCGGCTACTTGATAACGAAAGCTGTTTCTCTTTTTGTTGAGCCTGCGCACTTAAGTTGCTAATTGCTTGACTGATTTCATCATTGCTAGAAACATAAGCACCACTTTTGGTGCTATAAATATTTTTTGACGAACTGTAGTTTGATGCCGCAGAAATATTGGTTATATTATTACTTGTTTGAAAGGTCGTTACAGCAGCAGTACTCGTTTGTGCTATGCCCATACCCAGTACTGACAAAATCAATAAGGCCTGTTTCATAAATCTAATACCTACGGTTAATTCAAAATGGTCTGTTGTCCATAACAGAGCAGTCAATTAAATCTCAACAACTCAAGAATATACACATTGTGGTGACTAATAATTATGCTGCAAACCCTTATTCCATAGGCGGCCGGCATTATCAACGATTTCGCTAAAACCTTATAAATTTATTGGAAGTCAAACTGTTAGCCAAAACACAAATCGGACTTTAGCATAGGCTGTAAAGCATGTCATCACTAATAAAAATCTGATAAAAGCTCTTTTTAAGCTTATAAAATGATAAAAAATACCTATTTTATAATGTAATTTCGTGTAACATTTATAGAATATAGCTGACCAACCTGACAACAATATCTCCTGTTTGATAAGCAGAAAAAAACGTTTGAGGATTAAATCCTTAATTTAGATTTAATCCTCAAACGTTTTTTTAGTGGGTGAAGTAATTATGCTATATAGGGTTTAACCAATTATTAAAATAATATACTAATTTATAGTGTCAATATGAATTTTAATTCGCTAAGGAACTATGTAATCTTACGTAATTGTTGCGATACATCATGTAGTTCCTTGTATTAATTTCTAAGAAATTGGTTATTTTAAAGACAGATAACATCTAAAATAGGTTACATTGACATAAAAAGTTACATATCCAAATTTGTTTTTAGCTTTTGAAGTTCCACTATCTGATGAAAAAATTAGGTTTAGGAATAAAAATCCTTGTACTAACATAGGTATTAATTCTGCAAATGGAATGTATCTTGTTAGAACTGCATTTATATTTATTTGTTCATGCACCTCGACACTTATTTCTAATATGCAGACTGCTTACCCCAATCATAAATACCGCGTTTGTAAGCATAAATCAGCATGATTAAGCCGGCGATAATCATCGGCGCGCTTAAGATTTGCCCTTTGGTCATCCAACCTAATAATATGAATCCTTGGTCAGCATCTGGCTGGCGGAAGAATTCAATGATAAAGCGGCTGATGCCATAGCCTAGTAAGAATACAGCGGAGGCGGCCATACGTGGACGTGGTTTTGATGAATACCACCATAAGAATATAAATAGCAGCAGACCTTCGGCAAAGGCTTCATATAGCTGTGATGGATGACGAGGCAATATGTATTGACCATTGACTTCAATCATCAATTCTTGCAATTGTGGATTGCTCTGTAATTGCTCCATATCAAACGCCGCGGCTTGCGGAAAGTAGGTCAGCCAGTTATAGCCACCGTCTGAGACGCGACCCCATAATTCGCCATTGATATAGTTGCCGATACGCCCAAACAGTAAGCCGGTTGGTACACAAGGAACGATAAAATCGAATACTTGAAAGGTAGTCTTTTTATATTTACGGGCAAAGAACCACATACCTAGCATGACGCCGATAAAGCCGCCGTGGAAAGACATACCGCCTTCCCAGACTTTTAATATATAGGCAGGGTTTTGGAGTAATTCACCGAACTGATAAAACAGCACATAGCCAATACGACCGCCTAAGATGACACCAAGCGCGCCATAAAAGACTAAGTCAGAGACCATGTCGGTGGTCCAATTGTCGCGTTTGGTACTGCGATACCAAGCCAAACCGTAAGCGGCAGCAAAGGCTAGCAAATACATTAGCCCATACCAGTGCACTTCCAATGGACCCAAGGAAAGCGCTACGGGATCATACTGAGGATGAATCATCATAAAGGCATCATAATTATTGGTAATAGAATGTATGAAATAGGCTTATATAAGAAATTTTTTGTCCAACAATTGAAAAGTACAACTATCGCAAGTCAGAATCTCATCTTATGGATAGAGAGACCTTCCAAGTAAACTCGCCTTCGATCTAATCTGAGCGGTTCATAGACAGTATGAAGGTATTTACTACCTGGCAATCAACAACTTTACAGCAACCTCAAAAAGACACTCATCTTTGATAGTAATACTAACTTTGCCATTATGAGCATTGGCGATAGCTTGCACAATAGATAAGCCTAAGCCTGTTCCTGAATGCATCGTATTCGTTTTATCATGACGATAGAATCGCTCAAACAGTTTATCGGCTTCAATCTGATTTAATGGTTTGTCTAGACGGTTGGTCATAGTTATTCTTAACCAGAGCTGCTCTGGGGATTGAATATCGTCTTTTGGCGCATTAAGCGAGGTGCTTGAAGTGAGGACAGTAGCGGATATCATAATAGTGCTATTACTAGCCGCATAATAAATCGCATTTGACATCAGGTTGGCAAACAGCCGTTGCAATAAGCCTTTATCACCTAGTACTGTTTTAAAATCACCCGATTTTTCAAAGATTATCTCACGATCCTCAGCAATCATCTCATAATAATCTATAAGCTTTGTGATCAAGCTCTCTATATCGACATGACTGATTTGCGAATCACTCAGCTCTTTTTGAGTTTTTGCCAGTAATAACATATCGTTAATCATGGCGGATAACTGCTTTAACGTATCATGCTGATGATGCAATTGCTCAATGTATTCGTCGCTTTCTCTTGGCTTAGTTAACATGACTTGCGTTTGCGTACTCAGCGTCGCTATTGGCGTACGTAGCTCATGGGCGATATTGTCTGAAAACCGTGATAATGATTCAAAGTTACTTTCAAGCTTGACCATCATAGAATTATAAGACTCCGTTAGTGGACGTAATTCTAACGGCATATCGCCAACCACAATTCTTTCATCTAACCTTTGAAGATTAATGCCTTTCATCTTTTGTACGATAGTAGCTAGGGGAGCAAAACCCCAGTGTACACTTAGTGCTGCTACTGAAACCAATAATAAGGTAATGGCGATAAGTATCAAGCTCAGCTGGCGATTAAACTGGATAAGATATTGATTATGCACATCGATAGGTAGAGCAATAAATGCCAAAACCTCTTGATGTGTAATGATAATGGCTCGGTAATGCCTATTATTTATCTTGATCATAAACTGCTGATCGCGATAGTCCTGCAATAGTTGTAACAAGCTAAAATCTGCCGGTAGATCATTGATGAAATTACTGGGATCGCTGGATAATAATTTGCCATTTTTATCTGATACTAAGGTTTTTAAATCATAATCCAGCCAAGAAGAATGTAGATGATTGGCATCAATTAGCGCTTGCGACTTTGATACTGTGAATGGTTCTATGTGATCTTCCAAACTAACCATACGTTTGCGCAGGTTAAAAGCTGCATGAGTAAGGATTTCTGAGTCCATTTGCTCAAAGTGTCCACTCACAGAGCGCTGAACCCATGCGTAGATAATAACCTGAGAGATAATAACGAACAATGTCAGTAAAAAAATAGTTCGCCATAACAGTGACCAACGCCGATTCTTAGATTTATGTCTCATTTGATGTCAGACTGTCTTTATTAATACTATCGTCGCCCATGCCACTATCCACGTCGACAGCCAGTGGCTCTAACTTGTAGCCCATTCCGCGTACCGTATGAATCAGCTTTATATCAAATCCATCATCAATTTTTATCCGCAAGCGCCTTATAGCCACGTCAATGACATTCGTATCACTCTCAAAGTTTATATCCCATACTTGCGAGGCGATCACAGTGCGCGGCAGTACCTCACCTTGACGTTCTAAGAAAAGTTGTAATAAAGCAAACTCTTTAGCAGTCAATTTTATATTAGTGTTGCCTCTATGAACGGTGCGTTTGGCAATATCCATTTTCAGATCAGCTATGTGTATGACCGAGCTTTTATAATCAGATTGATTGGCACGGCGCAATAGGCTTTTTATTCTAACAATCAGTTCAGCAAAAGCAAAAGGCTTGGTCAGATAATCATCGCCACCAATTTCAATACCTTTGATCCGATCGCTTAAATCATCTTTAGCCGTTAAAAATAAAACTGGCGTATGCTTTCCAGCAGCTCGGTAGCGCTGTACCAACTCAAAGCCACTGACGTCAGGTAGCATGACATCCATCAAAACCACACTAAAATCTTCAGTCATTAACGCATGATAGCCATCTAAACCTGTCATGTGATGATCCACGATGAAACCGGCCTCAGTTAAGCCTTTCTTAATATATTCTCCAAGGTTTTTCTCATCTTCTACTAACAGTACTTTCATCGTTGCTTACCTTTATATCATTATAGTTGTCAACAGCGTATCACTAACATTGTTAGCTTATCAGCCATATATTTATCAGGAACCCTTGTTATAACAGTGTTCTTTGGATAGAGACAGATGCTGGTATTTGGTTTTAATGACAAGAAGATGACAATATTATGCTGTTCCTAACGAACATGTAATATCCGTGTCATCTAGCTGTCAGCCACCATTTAGTATTCTAAATCAACGCCGCATATTGGCTTGTCTCTGATACAGACTGCCTCTACGAGTAAAGCAATTATCCTACTTAAACAGTTTGTTATTTATCTTTAAAGGGTCTTATATGAAAAATTATAGTTCATTAAAAAAAGCAGCTTTGCTTTCAGTATCGATGTTAGTGGGCATGTCAGCGGCCAATGCGCATACCACAAACTTAGATGCTTCTGTTCTCGGTAATTGTGATGCGCTCACTAGTTTTGCAAAGAACGCAGATCATAACGATGCACAGATTTCTAGCGCGCAAATGAAAGGCTATGTTGATGCGAGAGTCGCGTGTCAGGTACAGCATCAAGATCAACACTTGCAGTCTGAAAAGTATTTTGTGAAAAAATATGGTAGCGATCGTGATAGAAATGCTGAAGCCATATTAAATGAATATATCGCGCATTAAAATCTAAAGCGGTGAGAATGACAGCATTGTAATCTTAACGTCATCTACCAGTCAGAATGATTAATGTATCATTTAGGCTGGTTTAACAGCTATTGAACTCAATAGCCTTTAATCCAAACAATAGGAATTAATCATGTCACAATTTAAATTACTGTCTAAATCAATCGCAATGACGGCCATCGCTCTTGTCGTATCGACCTCAGCTATGGCGCATGACCCTAAAATGCATGCTGAAAAAGATCAAATGAACTGTGAAAAAATGCAAAAGCATATGGATATGATGGGAAAAATGGATCATAGCAAGATGGACATGAGCGATCCTGCCATGAAAGCGATGATGGCTAACATGGGTAAAATGAAGCAAATGTACCAAAAACACTGCGTTACTAACGACAGTAAATCTTAAAAATTTTAGCTCTGTTAAATAGCAGTCAACACTTAACGGAAATAAATTTTTAGGAAAACATATGAAATTTTTATTGGGTGCGCTCTTTACCGTATTTGTGGCAATCGTTAGCGTGTTTGCGGTTGTTACTAGTGGCGTTGTCAATGTGGGAGCTGACCAAGAGCATAGCCCAATGATGTTTAGCTTTTTAGAAACTGCTCGCAATCGTTCCATAGAAAATGCCAGTAAAGATATTGTGGTACCAGATTTAGAGAAGGTTGAGCTAATCAGTTCTGGTGGCGCGGACTATAAGGATATGTGTGCAGGCTGTCACTTGTCTCCGGGAGTGGCACAAACTGACTTTAGTGAGAGCTTATATCCAAAGCCGCCCAACTTTACCAAGGCTGATATTGTCAAACGTTATCAAACAGAAGACGGTGCAAAGCAAAGCTTTTGGGCAATCAAGCACGGTATTATGGCATCTGGAATGCCTGCGTGGGGCGCGTCCCATGATGACGGTAGAATGTGGGCAATGGTAGCCTTCATTAGATCGTTACCTGAATTAGATGAAAGCCAATACACGATGCTAACCACTAGGATAGATGGCGATATGATGGACATGTCATTTGACGGTGATATGAATATGTCAGATGGTGGTGATATGGGTATGAATATGTCGGATGATGGATCTGGAATGCAGCATTAATACTTTCTAGATATGAAAGCCTCCTAACTCACGGTTGTCGCTATTAATAATGCAGTACTGAACAGTGCTGCATTTAATGTTTTTAGTTAAGTACATAAGAATTCAAATATAGGGTGTAAGTTTTTAGAATATCGAGCATAACAATAGACGTTTAGGAGTAATTTAATGAGACATTACACACATGTGCTTTCTAATGGACATAGCTGGTTATCCGGTCGTGTCCTTTTATTGGTGGTGACATCGTCACTCTCGTTAACGCTAGCCGCTTGCAGCCAATCTAATACCAGTGGCTCTGATTCTCAACCAGTAAAGGTTGAACAGTCTGCTACCCAGAATGCACAAGTACAAAATGAAAGTTCTGCTCCTACAAATGCTCCCGTTAACAGCTCGTCATCATTACTCAAAAACGTCTCAGCCACGGTTTATAAAGATGCCAACTGCGGCTGCTGTAAAGAATGGGTAGGCTATGCAAAAAACAATGGATTAAGTGCAACCACGCACGATGTGGAAGATCTATCCTTATTTAAGGAGCGTTATGGCGTACCACAGCAAATGCGCTCTTGTCATACCACCGTTACCACCGACGGTTTTGTCTTTGAAGGGCATGTCCCTGCTAAACACATGGCTGAATTCTTAGCAAATCCTCCTGCACAAGCTATTGGACTTGCCGTACCGAGTATGCCGGTTGGTAGCCCCGGTATGGAGTATGAAGGTAAATTCATGCCTTATAAGGTAATGCAGCTTAATAAAGACGGCACCACAGAAGTCTATGCTGCTATTGAGTCTCCTCAGCAGCAGCTGTAGTGTTGGCTTAGATGTGAATAGATTCTGTTAAATATCGAAAATATTATAACTATAAGCTTAACCACCATCTCTCAAATTAAATCAGGTTATCATTATGAATAAAAAGAACATACTGAACCGCCGACGTTTTTTAACCGGATCCTCTGCTGTCCTTGGTGCCTCCTTGATGCCGACTATTGCTAGTAGCGCATTGGGACAATCGAGTCGCTCAGGCAGTCAGGGCGCTACTATTAATAGTGATCAAAACGTTCATAAAGTACCTGTATTGACAGGGAAAGAGTTTGATTTATACGTCAGTAAACAGTCCGCTATTGTGAACGGCAAAAAGAGCATGGCGACGCTCATCAATGATTCACTACCAGCACCGACGCTAAAAATGCGTGAAGGCGATACGGTGGTGATACGTGTTCATAATCAGATGGATGAATCAACCTCTATCCATTGGCATGGACTACTAGTACCGTTTGAGATGGATGGGGTGCCGGGCATTAGCTTTGATGGCATTCCTGCGAACAGCACCTTTACTTATAAATTCAAATTAAAACAATCAGGCACTTATTGGTATCACTCACACAGTGGGTTCCAAGAACAAACCGGTATGCTGGGTGCCATTGTGATTGAACCTAAAGGGCGTGAGCGTCATCCTATCGACGAAGACCATGTGATCGTGCTTAGTGATTGGACCAGCCGCAACCCGCATAATCTCTTGAAGCTGCTCAAACAGCGCGCCGACTTTGACAACTACCATCTACCAGACTTCAAAAAACTGCTTGCTGATATTGCCGAAACGGATATGAAAACCGCGTTTGATAAGCGCAAAATGTGGAATCAGATGCGCATGATGCCCACTGATTTTACGGACTTGTCGGGTGAAAACACATTTACCTACCTTATCAATGGCAAAACGACCGCAGCTAATTGGGCGCAAATCGTCAAAGCAGGACAGCGCGTTAAATTACGCTTTATCAATGCCTCAGCGCAAACCATCTTTGATGTACGCATACCCGGTCTTAAAATGACAGTCGTCTCAACGGATGGTAATGATGTCGCACCAGTCGCTATTGATGATTTTCGTATTGGCGTGGCTGAGACCTATGATGTCATTGTCACCCCGACCAAAGATGCGCATACCATATTTGCCCAAAACATAGACCGTTCGGGCTATGTCGCAGCAACGCTTGCCACCAAAGAAGGTGCTCGTGCGGCAACGCCTGCTATGGACAAAATTGAATGGCTCACCATGGCAGATATGATGGGTGCTATGGGTGCTAATGGTTATAAAGCTAAGCACGCTAAAACAGAATATGACTTTAAGTCTGATATGCGTGTGGACAGTCCACGTATGAACCTTGACGATCCAGGTATCAACCTGCGCAATATTAATAGAGAGGTATTGAATTATAGTCAGCTACGCTCTGTCGATGAGGCAATATTTGCGGAGCAGCGCAAGCCTACCCGAGAGATCGAGCTACATTTAACCGGTAACATGGAGCGCTATATTTGGGCGTTTGATGGGGTTAAGTTCAGTGAGGCCACGCCGGTCAATATCAAGCCGGGTGAGCGCGTGCGTATTACCTTAGTCAATGACACGATGATGAATCATCCGATGCATTTACATGGGATGTGGAGCGATTTGCGCATGCCTAACGGTGAGTTTCAGGTGCGCAAGCATACTATGATGGTGCAACCAGCTCAAAAAATTAGCTTTGATGTCACAGGAGAAGCTGGTCGATGGGCATGGCATTGTCATCTGCTCTATCATATGGAAGCCGGTATGTTCAGAGAAGTGGCGGTCGTTTAAGCAAATCTTTGGTTGATAGGTGAGAGATGAGATGAAAATACATAAAGTGGGTTTACGGTTCGCTGGGGTATCATCATTGGTATTACTAGCATCATCATTTGCTAATGCTGCTGACCCTGCCACTGCTAAAAAAGACATGACTATGTCAGATATGGACCATAGTAGTATGGACATGTCGGATATGGATCACAGCAAAATGGATATGTCTGGTATGGACATGTCGGATATGGATCACAGCAAAATGGATATGTCTGGTATGGGCATGTCGGATATGGATCATAGCAAAATGGATATGTCTGGTATGGGCATGTCGGATATGGATCACAGTGGCATGGATATGTCAGGCATGGACCATGGCAGTATGGATATGTCAGGTATGCAAGGTGGTAAAGCTCCAGCTGATGCTCGCAGTCCTGACTATTCAAACGGTGTTCCCTATGGACGCTATGGTCAGCCTATGATGATGGGTGATATGCCATTATGGGGCGTTTCTGTAGACGATTTAGGCTATCAGTTTGATGACGATCAGATTAATTATGAGGTTAGTGCTTGGTATGGCCTAGATGAGCGCCGTCTATCTTTACGTAGTGAAGGTAGTGTTCAGACCAAAGATGAGAAAGACATTGATAGTCTGACCTCATTGTCTTACTGGAAGCCGCTAAGTATTTTTTGGAATGGCGAAGCAGGGGTCGCCTATGATACCAAGAATGATAAGCCTGCCATTATGGCCGGTATTGTCGGCACAATGCCTTACTTTATTGAAACAGATGCTAGAGCATATCTCTACACCGATGGTCAAGTTAGGCTTGATCTTGGTGCAGAATATGAATGGCGTTTGAGTCAGCACTGGGTTGTGATACCGGAAGTTGGTCTGTCAGCTTTTAGTAAAGACGATATTGACAATCATATCACCAAGGGATTCAATGAATTAGAGACTGAAGTTAGACTGACTTATGAAACCTTAGGTCGTCAACTGGCACCTTACGTCGGTGTGAGCTATGAGACGGCTCTTGGCAGTGCGCGTGACCAGCGGCGTCAAGAAAATGAATCGGTTGATAGCAGTAGTTTGACTGCCGGTGTTAAATTCTGGTTCTAACATTGTCAAAATTATAGGAGATATATTATGAATACTTCTGATCAAAACAGCATGAATCATCAAAGCCATCAACAGGGCATGAATCCTTATGTGAAGTTCACTTTGATGATTCTGACGTCTACGATTGTAATGTTTATCATGATGTATTTTAATACCTATCAATTGGATCATGTTTATTTTAGTGAGACCCGAGCTTATATGGCGCTCTACATGGGTGCCGGTATGGCCGTCATTATGCTGGCCTTTATGGGTAATATGTATAAGAAGACCAAGGTAAATCTACTGGTTTATGGAATAAGTGTAGTAATGTTTGCTGTAGGTATTTGGGGTGTGCGTTCCCAAGCAACGGTTGATCAAGTCGATTGGATGCAAGCCATGATACCTCATCACTCGATTGCCATTTTGACGAGCTCAAGAGCAGATATTGAAGACCCTAGAGTACAACAGCTCGCTGACGATATTATTAAAGCGCAAAAGCGTGAAATCGCTGAGATGCAAGCGCTTATTGAAGAGCTCGAATAGACGGCTATATATAGAGGTATGGCAAGCTAAGAAATTGATTATGAAAAAATGGTGATACCTGGTATCAGCGCTATAGTCTTCGCTGGTACCTTTACCTTAAAAGGACAGATTGCACAGATAATTAATGTGATTTTTTACCTACCCCTTCAACTGCAGTAACTGCTCTTTGTTTTACTGTTCTTATTTCAAAACCTCTTATTCCTATATCGAAATGTTCAATATCTGTCGATTGCTATTCTTGAGTGATAGTAAGCATCTAAAAGTATACGCTCGCCCACCACTGTCAATATGAGTGCTATGAGTCTTGGAGAAATACTATGATGGAAGGCATGGGTTGGGGTTGGATGGCTCTCTGCTTGTTGTTTGCGCTACTATTTTTCGCAGTACTAGTACTAACAATCATGGCACTGCTCAAGTATTTGCGTGATAAAAACTAAATTCCAATTGAAAAGTATAGAAATTATTTTTTAGAGGTTTTTAGATTAATGATTAGATGAATAGCAATCGAGGATTGATGATAGTGCTTTAAGAGTTGTACTTATTATAAATATTTATTGTCTTCAAGGAGTGGTTTTATGAAACATATTGCCGATGAAAAATCTATCAAAGGTGGTCAGTACGATAAAGTACCAGAAAATTATAGTGGTACGGTTTATATCTGCCCGATGCATCCTGAGGTTAGAGATACTGAAAAGAGCGATTGTCCGATATGCGGCATGTTTCTTAAACCTGAAGACGAGGTTGCTGAATCCAACAACCATGAAGATAGTCATGCGCATTGTCATGGAGCGGATGCTAATAATAGTAATGAGGTAAATTCTGTCGAAGACGATAAGTACGACAAGATACCGGAAAATTATAGCGGTACGGTCTATATTTGTCCTATGCATCCAGAAGTAAGAGATGTTGAAAAAAGTGACTGCCCAATATGTGGCATGTTTCTTAAACCTGAAGACGAAGTTGCTAAAGATGATAGTCACGCTAGCTGTCATGGAAAGGATACTGATAGTAGCGGAGTAAAATCTGTTAAAGGCGGTAAATACGATAAAGTACCTGCTGATTACGATGGCACGGTATATACCTGTCCTATGCATCCTGAAGTGAGAGACGTTAGAAATAGCGGTTGTCCGATATGTGGTATGGCGCTTGAGCCCGAAACGCTTACTATCGGTGAAGAGGACACCTCAGAGCTTGACGACATGACTCGTCGTTTTTGGATATGTACCGTGTTGACTGTACCGCTATTAATATATGTGATGAGCGGTATGTTTGACTTAAACGTAGTTAATTTTAGTCAGTATGGTATCTCCTCAAAGATCTTACAATGGGCTGAGTTAGTGCTCGCGACCCCTGTAGTGCTTTGGGGCGCCGCCCCGTTTTTCGTCCGTGGCTGGCAGTCTATAAAAAGCCGCAATCTAAATATGTTTACCTTGATTGCGATAGGCGTAGGCGCTGCTTATATTTTTAGTATTGTCGCGACCTTTTTTCCCGATATTTTCCCAGACAGTTTCAGAGATGCCTCTGGTCAAGTCGGAGTCTACTATGAAGCGGCAGCGGTCATTGTGACCTTGGTGCTACTGGGTCAAGTATTAGAGCTCAAAGCTAGAAGTCAAACTTCAGGTGCGATTAGAGCTTTGCTTGAGCTCGCACCACCAACCGCAAGACGTGTCGATGAAAACGGTGAAGAAGTCGAAGTCTCGCTTGATGAGGTCGTCACTGGCGATAAGCTACGGGTTAAACCAGGTGAGAAACTACCCGTAGATGGTACAGTGATCGATGGTAATAGTAATGTTGATGAATCAATGGTGACGGGTGAGCCAATCCCTGTATCAAAAGTAGCAGGAGATACAGTGACTGGTGGTACGGTAAATGGCACCGGAACGCTATTAGTCGAAGCGGTCAATGTTGGAGCAGATTCAGTATTATCTAAAATTGTACAAATGGTTGCTGAAGCCCAGCGTAGCCGCGCACCTATACAGAAATTGGTAGATAAGGTAGCTGGGTGGTTCGTACCGATCGTGCTTATTTGCTCCGTCATTACCTTTATTGTCTGGGCGATATTCGGCCCTGAGCCCGCTATGGCCTATGCCTTGGTTAACGCGATTGCGGTACTGATTATTGCTTGTCCTTGTGCCCTTGGTCTAGCGACGCCGATGTCCATTATGGTTGGTACCGGCAAAGGCGCGCAAAACGGCGTCCTCATCAAAAATGCTGAAGCGTTAGAGAGTATGGAAAAAGTCGATACCATTGTCGTCGACAAGACCGGAACACTGACCGCTGGTAAGCCCGAGCTTACCGCAATTGATGCGCAGGTAGGTCAAGATGAAGACGAGTTCCTCGCATTGGTAGCCTCAGTAGAAAGCGCTAGCGAGCATCCTTTAGCAGAAGCTATCGTTAGAGCAGCTCAAGAAAGATCACTCATTATTCCTAAAGCTACTGACTTTAATTCGACTACTGGCGAAGGCGTACAAGCCGTGGTCGATGGTAAGAAAGTCGCTATTGGTAACTCTAAGCTTATGGAAAGCCTAAATAGTTTTGATAATGAGCTGTCCACTAAAGCTGATGTCCGTAGAAAAGACGGTGAAACGGTAATGTTTGTGGCTATAGACGGTAAAGCTGCTGGTATTATTTCAGTTGCTGACCCTATTAAACCAAGCACTAAAGAGGCTATTTCACTGCTTCATGACGCAGGTTTAAAAGTTGTGATGCTAACCGGTGACAACGAAAAAACCGCGCAGGCAGTCGCCAATAAACTAGGTATTGATGAAGTTCATGCGGATGTCTCACCAGAGGATAAAAACCGTATCGTCAAAGAAATGCAAGACAGCGGTAAATTGGTCGCTATGGCGGGTGATGGTATCAACGACGCACCAGCGCTAGCGCAAGCTAATGTTGGTATCGCTATGGGAACCGGTACCGATGTGGCGATGGAGAGTGCGGGCATTACCCTGCTAAAAGGTGATTTAATGGGCATTGCCAAAGCTTATAAGCTTAGCCACGCCACCATGCGCAATATCAGACAGAATCTGTTTTTTGCCTTTATCTACAATGCACTTGGTGTTCCTATTGCCGCAGGTGTGCTCTATCCCACATTTGGGCTTCTGCTCAGTCCGATGATAGCAGCGGCAGCGATGAGCTTGTCGTCATTCTCGGTGATTGCTAACGCGCTGCGATTGCGCCGTTTGAAACTATAATTCTGGTACGGTAAAAAGTGTTCTAAAGCACACTGACACATACTGGTCTAAACAAGATCACAAAATATAAGGATACCGTTATGGGCAGCTTTTCTATTACACATTGGCTGATTTTATTGGTCGTAGTGGTGGTCGTATTTGGTACTGCCAAGCTTAAAAATGCAGGTAAAGATTTAGGCGGTGCGGTGAAGGGTTTTAAAGAAGCGGTCAAAGATGAAGAACCCGAGAATGCTCGCAAAAATCATGTGCTTAGCCATGAAAATAGTACGCCAGCTGCAAGTAATGATTTAAATACGCGTGTAGGTAATCAGGCTGATGATATGGAAATCAGCCCTATTTCCACTGATGACCAGCCTAAAGTATGAAGCGCGCCGCTTATAAATAGCGGCACTAAGTAGTCTATTAATATATGTGACTGTTATGTTTGATATTGGGTTTTCCGAATTACTCTTGTTTGGCGTCATTGCTTTAATCGTATTGGGCCCAGAAAAACTGCCGCAAGCCGCACGTACCGCTGGGCAATGGTATGCCAAACTGCGCCGTACAGTATCCACTCTACAATCTGAAATAGAAGCTGAGCTTGATCTAGCTGAAACACGTCAACAAATGCAAAATGAACTTGCGAAAATCCGTCAGACCGAGTCGGATATGAAGCGCGAATTAGCAGAAATGCGTGGCAGTATGCAAAAGTTTGAGCAGTCACAGAACCAAAGCCTAGACGCTTCACATCAGTCAATCACCCCTTATGATAAAGACCATCAACAGAATACTACCTCCTCGTTCATTAAACAGGAGGCGGATCAGTGAGCCTATTTAAACGGCAAAAAAGTCGACAAGAAAAAATAACAGATATAGAGTTTGAGGCGCCAACAGATACAACACAGAATAGTGAGTCTGGAGATACGTTAGGTACGCTTGGCGATATGCCTATTACCGGACATTTAATCGAGCTGCGTACGCACTTAATAAGAATATGCGTGGTCGTCTTAATTATATTCTTAGTATTGGTGGGATTTTCACGCGAGCTTTATAATCTTTTATCAGACCCATTAGTGGCGCAGTTACCCATCAATTCGACCATGATTGCCACTGATATAACGTCAAACTTTATGGCACCCATTCGCTTAACGATATTCGTCGCCGCATTTTTAGCAATGCCTTATATCCTGTATCAAATTTGGTCATTTGTAGCTTCCGGCTTATATAAAAAAGAGAAGAAAATTGCCATTCCTGTACTGCTATCTTCGATATTTCTATTTTATGCTGGTGTTGCTTTTTCCTACTTTGTCGTACTCAAAGGGGTATTGAAATTTTTTATTATGTTCGCTCCGCAGAACGTTATACCAATGACCGATATTGACAGTTATCTGAGCTTTGCCCTCAAGCTATTTATGGTGTTTGGACTGACTTTTGAGATTCCAGTGGTTACCTTATTGCTGATAATGGCCGGAATCGTTTCTACTCAAATTTTAGAAGATAAGCGTCGTTATATCATAGTCGGCTGTTTTGGGATCGCCGCGGTAGTGACACCGCCTGATGGTGTATCAATGCTGTTGTTGGCGATTCCTATGTGGCTATTATTTGAGCTGGGTTTACTCTTAGCAAAGATATTAATTAAAAATGAACGAAATAATGATTTAGTCTCAGGGAATGAAACATTAGAAAGTAGCTAGCACTACTTAAATACGCCAAGAACCTTTTTTACTTTTTACTTTTTACTAGAGTATGTCAGCGTGAGTACTCTACTTAGCGACGGACTCTAAATGGAACACCCAACTAATAACAACGAAAAAAATGACGGTCTTGCAAATCGACTTAACCAAGAGTGCTACTGCATTACCCTTGATCGTAAAGCGCTTAATACAAGCCTTCAAGATCAATTGGTAGAAACTAGAAACAATCCAATAGGAGCGAACGAGCTTAATAAGCTTTTTTCAGCAACACCCGTGTTCGTTCCCAAAACAGAGATAGAGGCGATGGAGCGAATCGTCAGGGCTATCGAGTCAGCTGCCGAACTGCCATTGTATCAAGAGCAAGTGCTGTCGTGGGCACCAGAAATAGCTGCTTTCGACCCAGGCCCAATAGGGGCCCTCATGGGTTATGACTTTCACTTGGGTAGCGATGGACCTCAGCTCATCGAGGTCAATACTAATGCCGGTGGCGCATTTCTGAATGTGTTGCTCGCTCGCGCACAAAAACGCTGTTGCAACCCCTCAGAGCAAAGCGCTGCAACCAATCAAATGCTAGATAGGTTCGAGGAAGCAGTGTTTGACATGTTCAAACAGGAATGGCAGCGACAGTCCGCTGTTGCTATGCCCAATCGGATAGCCATTGTGGACAATGACCCCGAGAGTCAGTTCATGTTCTTAGAGTTTGAGTTAGCCTGTCAACTGCTCCAAGCTAGAGGTATTGATACTGTGATACTTGATCCCTCTGAACTCGAGTATATCGACGGTACGTTAACAGCCCATGGCCAGAAAATCGATATGATTTACAATCGGCTTGTCGACTTTGCATTTGAGGACCCTGACCATGTATTGCTTAAGCAGGCTTATTTAGAGGGTGCTGTGGTAGTGACACCCAATCCCCGCGTACATGCTATGTTGGCCAATAAGCAAAACCTGACATTGCTATCAGACTCCCAAATATTGCGCTCTTGGGGTCTGGATGAGGCTGCAGTGGAGTGCCTCGAAAGGTCTGTACCGAGGACTAAGATTGTATCAAGAGACGATGCAGCAGAGTTGTGGCTTACTCGGCGGCAACTGTTTTTTAAGCCAGTTGCTGGTCATGGAAGCAAAGGCGTTTATCGCGGTAGCAAACTGACTCGACGCGTCTTCGAAAACATTCTGGATGAAGATTATATCGCACAGACCTTTGTCCCTGCAGGAGAGAGATCACTCAAAATTGATGACATCGTAACAACAAGAAAGGTAGATATACGTCTTTATACGTATGGCGGAAAACTGTTACTACCTGCTGCGCGTGTGTATCAAGGTCAGGTGACTAACTTCCGTACGCCAGGCGGTGGATTCGCGCCTGTCTTTCAGGTGTGATCGTCTAGGTCTTATTTAGATGGCATTAGGCTGTTATAAGTCCGGTTAACTAATTCAATATTCTTCTTACCTAACCCCAGTTCGGGATAAGCCACATTGTAACTCATTGATACTATTTACAATGTAGCCACCTGCCCTTGCTGAGGCATGTTTTTGATGGTGGGTTTATAGGGAAACCAGCGATAAGCAATCAAACCTGACAGCAAGTTTGTAATAAAACCCGTGACACTACGATGGCGTGAATGCTCAATCTGACACAAGTTTTTCAGCTCCCCAAACACCGTCTCAACCAAAGAGCGATGATTGAGTAGCGCCTCATCTATCGGCTTGAGTACTTGCGGTTTCATATTACGCCGAAGTTTCGTTATCAGCCTAGTATCACTGTGTTTTGTGAGCCACTCGTTCAGTGCTTTACTGATATAGCCTCTATCCCCAAACACCTTGCCAAACACAGGCGTTGCCATATCCTTAACAGGCACTCTGTCATCCGTATTACCCGCAGTGACTTTAACAGATACAAGCTCGCCCTTGTGATTGATAATGGCGTGCAGCTTAAAGCCGTAAAACCAGCCCATGCTGCTTTTGCCTCGGGTTGCAAGTCCCTTAAAGACTTTATGACGGTAGATACGTTTGTTATGACAAACTGCTATCTTGGTTGAATCAATATAGCTGATACCTGTACAGTCGCCCATCATGCTTTGCAAGTAGGCACACAGTGGCATGATACTGCGCGGCATAAGCTTTATAAATCGTGAGTAGCTCGGCAGGTTTGGAAACTCCTGTTTCATCATGCCATGCATATGGTGGTAGTAAAAAGACTTAAACTGTCGATACCGCCGTTGATGAAACAGTACCAAGATGGTCATAATCTCTGCTACACTTATCTGGCATGCTCTTAACCTTTGGTGTCCCGTTGCGATTAAGTGAGCGTCAAACTCAGGTTTGAATTGCTAATAAAAGTCGTCAATATGGCAGTATAGTTCGGTTAGGTTGTCCATGTAAGAAGTCCTTGTTGTGAAGTTTGTCTTGGTAAACTTACTTTAGCAACTTTGGACTTCTTTTTTTATCTTTTTTTTGAGCGCTTATCCCGAACTGGGGTTATCATAACTAAAGAAGCGAAGTAATACTCAAATACTCAAATACTCAAATACTCAAATACTCAAATACTCAAAATCATTTTGACTATCTGTATCAAGGCTTGTCAAATTACAATGGTCTGTTATCAGCAGTTCCTTTTATACAGTCTGTTTTAAGTAGTTTATTAGCGTAAATAGGGTCAAGAAAAATATTGATTACGTTTTAGGCTATGGTATTTCAGCCGAATCTCTTATAGCCGAATCATCATCGCAACGATGATATTTATACCAGATTGATTATCAAAGTAGGCTTCCCTGCGTATAGCAGGGTTTCCCCTACCTATTCAAATCATCTGTCTCATCTTTAAAGGTTTCTACAACGACAGCAAAAATGTCATCCCAAACTGCCTCATTTGCCAAAAACGGATAATCCTTAAGTAGCTTATTACTTTTAGCACCTTTATTTTGTAGCATGCTGCGAATGATTCTATCGGCATAGCTGTTGGGCATCTCAATAATCTCTTTTATCGCCAGTCGTGCATGGTCATGTTGTCTTAGGTACTGTGACTCGTTATGCATCTCTTTTTCAATAACATGCGCAATCAGTCCTGATAAGTACTGAACATGAGGCGTCAGGTCCATAAAGCGCCATGCCGGTTGAATAAGGTGACTGTCTTCAAAATTTAAGTTTGAGCGAATACCATCAGGGTAAGTAATCGCTTGTTTATCAAAGCTGTAATGATCACGGATTTGCTTCATAAGGGGCACAGAGACACGGTCTAAGATTTTATCATAGGCATGACGGTCTGAGGGATGCTCAGCAATGGCTTGTGATATAGGTAGGATAATCGGCTCATGAATGACTTGGTCTCGTCTAAGGACATCATTAATTAAAAAGCGATGTACGCGGCCATTGCCATCCGCTAATGGATGAATATACACAAAGGCAAAGGAGACAACAGCACTACGCATCAGTGCTGATTGTCCCTCAGTCTTCTCCATAAATACCTGTAATCCTGCTAGCTTATTAGCAATGTCATCAGCAGGTGGCGCGATATAATGCACAATTTCTTTAAAGCCATTCACCTGGGTATGCGACACAAAAACTGGAGATTGACGGACGCCATACTGCTGGATGACCGTTTTGCTACCAAGTATCTCTTGTTGCAACTCTGCTAGCGACTCAGGATCAAGCGGAATATCGCCCTTGCCGGTACGCCGTGCCATCACATCGGCGAAACGTTCAATACGTTTTAACTCTTTCCCTTCACCTTCTATAGTAAAACTGGCTTTACTCTCTCGTAATGTCATCCATACGGAGGCACGCATCAGTAAGTCTTGCCCAAATTCATCGTTCAGCTTGTCAACCATTGTGGCAATATCGAGTGCAGCGGCTTGCGTAAACAACTCTGTTTTCACCAATTGAGGACAGAAATGACGGGTTCCTGCAAGATTGTCATTGATACGCCAACGAGCATTCTTTATGACATGCGCAGGGCTTGAAGTAACCTGCTTCTTAGCATCTAGAGCATCCACATAGTTACCGCCTAAATTACTCGGTACTGCTAACTGCTGACCCATGAGCCATTCATACAAGAAAGCCATTCTACGGGCATAGCTGCCTGTGGGCTCAGCGTTTACCCATGCTTGTACGTCATTAGCCCCTATCTGCTCAAACAGACGAGCCAGTAACTCCAAATTCAGTACTTCATGACGCATGTGAAACTGTAAGTGCGCAATGATCGTGTCCAGTGGACGCGCGGTTTCCTGATAAGCATTATGGATGACATCACCGTCTTTATAGGTTTGCCTGCGCCCACCGATACTACTGCTGACATATAAAGGCGAAACCAGCTCGATGCTGGCATAACGGATAAGCCATGCTGCGCCAATAGGGTCTGAAGTAGGGGTATTCATCATGAGGGGCTCAAGCGATTATAGATAAGCCATTTTGCAGAAAAGCGATTATGAATGCAATATAATGATTATAATGAAGCCTCATTGCATTAAATCGATTTTTATATGACGCTGTGATGTCTTTAGATAAAGATCGAAGGGCGTTTTAAGTGGGCATAATTGAACGAAATTGAATGATGAAAATACACCGTTCTTAACACAGCTACGTAGTAATAGAGTACCTATTTCTGCAAATAAAGCCTTCTTGCCTCGCGTGTAAAGCCTTATATATCAGCTGTTTATGAACAAAAATAAAATAAAATACCTCAGCTATGAGCCTGGCTTTAACACCCGGTAAACAGTAGCTACGCCAACACCAACTGCCTTAGCGATTTCCTCTTTTGTCATATTGCCTTGACTGTCTAATTCTCTAATACGATTGTGTTTCGTTGTATTAGGCTTCTTACCGGAGGGCTTATAGCCACTGTTAGCCAATCCCTGCTTGATACGCTCTCTACGCTTGTCGTTATCAAGCTTTGCCATCGTTGCTAATAAGTCGATCAGCATATGGTTAATCACTGTTAGGATCTCACCTGTCATGCCATTATTAACTGTATGCGTCGTTGGTAGATCAGCCACCACCAATCGCAAGCCTTTGTCTTTGATACGCTGCTTTAGAATTGCAAAATCATCTTGAGATAATCGGCTTAATCTATCCACGCTTTCAACCAGTAGAATATCGCCTTGCTCAGCGTCCTTTAGCAGCTTGGCTAATAATGGTCTATCGAGCTTTGTACCACTGAAATGCTCGACGTACTCAACATGGTTATCATCATAACTTGTACTGAAAGCCACCAAATCAGCCAATGCTCTGGTAGCGTCTTGATCCTTAGTGCTGGCTCTCACATAAATACGAACAGTCATAACCCACCTCTATTATTTAGACTTAATAATTAGTGCTCATTGATAATAACAAGATATTACTATCATTTAATAATATAAAAAAGTCTAATGATAGATAGATTATCATTTAAAGGTTTTATGTTTTGGGTATAGGCTAATGATAGGAAAAAAGCACAGCAGCCAGTCTTATAATTCAAAAGTCTGTTATAGATGGTTCCATGCTAACAGTCTGCTTTAAGTAGTCTGTTAATAGGTTTGAAAGGTAAAATAACTGGTTTCCTTGGGGTATACCCTACGATAACAGGAAATCCATCGCGGATGACAAAACCTGTTTAGCTTTTAAACAAGACGGGTTTGTCGATAGTATGTAAGATAAGTTGGAAAAGTAACTAGAGTGTAAGACTATTCATACTGGGTCTGAATCAAAGTTTTATTGTGATTAATTTCTGCTCAATATTATTCATTTGTCGCCATGATGAGTGATGGCGGCTTGTAATTTAGTTAGGAAAAATAATCTTGAGTAATAATATACGTTTGTATCATTTGTATCATTTGTAGCAGAGCTTGTTCTAGGCTTCTTTACTTACACTTTTCTGTAAGTTATTTTTTAGTAAATGATCGAATATAAATGGGCCAAAAGGTAAGAGTGAGCCGAGTACGCCCGCAGGTATTGCCCAAAGAGGCATTTTCATTTTGATAGCTGAGCCTATAAGTATTATGATATAGGTAATAAACAAAATACCGTGTGCCATACCGATGTATTTCACACCTTCTGGAATATCCAGCATATATTTTAGTGGCATGGCGATGAAGAGCAATAATAAGAAAGAGGTGCCTTCTAGGTAGCCTATAAGGGTAAGACTTTTTAACGCGGTCTCTTGTTTTTTTCTAAGGCTGTGAATTTTTTCAATAGTTGGCTGAGCCTGTGACACTATATTTTCCTTTTGTTATTATCAATAAAGAATTTATGGATTATTCAATGTCTCTATAATAATGGCTCTACGCAGAGCTTTTAAGTATTGGGTTTTAAGACCTAAAATGAGTGAGTACCTATACCAGTCATACATTACCTTCCAGTTCACATTTTATAAACATACTCAAGTATAAAAAGTATTTTTCCGTATAGAGTGACTACGACGCTAGTTCATTTTGTTTGTGATAATCGGCATCAATGTGCTTATTTATTACGCTTACTTTCTAAAAATATCATGTCAATTATAATCAATGCGACACCGACACAGACACCTATATCTGCAACATTGAAAATAGGATAATTCCAGACATCAGCATAATGCACATGGATAAAGTCAACCACTTTACCAATTCTTAAACGATCGATTAAGTTGCCAATCGCACCACCGAGCATTAAGGCTAACCCCATGGACAATAGCTTGGCTGCACGTGGCGCTTTGATTAAATAAACCGTTAAAAAGATAGCCATTACAAAAGCTAAGCCTGAGAAAAACCATTTCTGCCAACCGCCAGCGTCGGCTAAAAAGCTAAATGCTGCCCCATAGTTATAAGCGAGTGTCCAGTTGAGAAATGGTTCAATGACCGGTACGGGGTCATTGAACGCTAATTTGGTTTGGGCCAACCACTTAGTCCATTGATCAAGTATTAATACCATTATCGCCAACAAATACCAGATAAAAGCGCGACTGCCATTGGCAACCATTTTTGGCATTTTATTCAACTTACCTTTAGGTGTTATCGAGTTGCCTGAGGTTACGTACATAGCTTTAGGCGTATGATTCATGGTTTTAGAGTCAATTGATTGATGAGTACTACTCACAGCTATAGGTACTTTATTGTCAGCAATATTAGTACTAGCCGATTCAACGCTATTCAATTTAGTACTATCTAATCTGTCGGTAGATTCAGTCATAGTTGTTTTCTTTATCTGTGTTTATACAATGAACAATGTTAAACGTATATGTTTTTAGTATACGACTATTAATAGCGCCACTTTTAAAAACGGCTCCACTTACCGCTCTGGTATTATGAAACTTACGGTAATAATTTTTTATTAGGGAATCTGTTGATTGATTTCAATATTAACCTGAGTCTGTTCAGCACTAATCACTATCGGATTACCCGATAAGTCGCCTGACTCTGCTATGGCATTACCGCTATGACTAATACGAGCAACGACTGCTAACTGAGTTTTGTCACTACGAGCTGAATTTAACGTGCGATCTGGCATCATCGCATCAAGATTGCTTAAGCGGATACTGGCCTCACCTTGCTCAATAACACTAATGGGTAAACGTTTGGCGGCAAACGGTGGACCTCCTTTAACGTCACGTATCGCAACAAACAACACATCATCAGCTTTCACTAACGGTAATAAATTAGCGTTAATTTTCACTGTCACGTCAATACCTTCTAGCGCTTGCTTTTCTTGCGTGCTAACGTAGTTGCTTAACTCATCTAAGCTTGCTAAAGCTTTAGTATGATCACCTGGTTTGGCCACAATGCTGCCTTGTAAGCGTTTAATCCAACCTTGCGCTTGGGCAAAGTTACTACTACGAGTCTCACCCATTGCCATGAGCATTTGAGCCCGTTCATGCTGCGGATTCTTAGCTAATATAGCTTGTAATACACGGCGAATATTGGCGTCTAACTGACCTTCATTAACGAAAAAGCTAGTCTGAGCATAAGTGGTGGCGATTTCTTCATTTTCAGGAGCTAAACGATAGGCACGAGATAAGGCTTCCAGCGCAGAATCAGTTGCCTCCATAGATAAGAAAAGCTCGGATAGGCGCATCCAGCGATTAGGATCATCAGCATTACGATGAACATTGGTTTGCATGGCGCTAATCAGTTGACGACCATCTTCAAACGCCCATGA
The DNA here is from genome assembly GCF_947495825.1 of uncultured Psychrobacter sp. Lineage (GTDB taxonomy): Bacteria > Pseudomonadota > Gammaproteobacteria > Pseudomonadales > Moraxellaceae > Psychrobacter. The sequence continues at coordinate 13,629 of NZ_CANMAH010000015.1, read as the reverse complement.
TGGCGGCTTGTCAATTTTAGCTGTCAATAGGTCGTCAGCCACTTGTCCTACTTTGTCCTCAGCTGTCCACAAATCAAACACGGGCGTACGATTGCCTATTAGTAAATACGCCATTGCAGCCAATATTGGGATCCAAGCTGCGACAATTAAACGGCTTTTGACATCAGGGGTGACCATAGGTGTTATCTGACGCTGCGCATCTAATAGCTGACGCTCAAGCTCCAGCTTTTGATTTTGATAATGGCTATTATTAATAGTACCGCTGTCTTTATCTGTTTGTAGCTCAGCTAAACGTTCGCGAAATACTGCAACATTAATATCTAGCAGTTGATTGTCTATTGGTTTGGACTGCAAACGCGGTGCTCGTAGCCATGGCATAATAGCAATCAGCGCAAATATAAGAGCAATCAGCAAGCTTAGAGTTACAAATAAGCCAAAAGTAGAAAATAGAGTCATTTTTTGTCCTCTAGGCTAGTAATGTCGTGGTCGACACTCTCAGCTTGCGATAATAGACGATCAAGCTCAGCCTTTTCCGTAGAGGTCAAGGCAGCAGTACTGTTCACTGTGACGCCGCTTTGACCACGGGCAACAACTTGGCGACGCTTACTTTGCCAAAACCAACCAATAATTAAGACGAGCAATAATAGTGGTGGAAAAAACCATAGGATCCATGTTGATGGTCGCATAGGCGGCTTGTAGCTAATAAAGTCACCGTAGCGCTCTTGCATATAGACGCGTATTTCAGCATCACTACGTCTATCTTTAATTAAATCATAGACTTTTTGCTTTAGATCCTGTGCAATCGGTGCATCAGAGGCTGCAAGGTTTTGATTTTGGCATTTTGGGCAGCGAAACTCTTCTATTAATCCACGATACTGAGCTTCTTGCTGTGGTGAGTCAAAATCGTATACGTCAATAGCTGCGTTTGCCGTCATGTTAAGCAGACACGCTAGTATTAAGCTTGCTAGTTTTAAAACTATATTGGGTTTTAGTTGAGGAGCTCTTATTCGAATAACGTTCATTTGCACATCTCCTCAACCTGAATGAGATCAGGACTATCGTTGTTCTTATTAGCCTCATTAAGTACGGTCAGGCACGGCTTAACACGCTGTTGCCAATTGGCTTCATTAACCTCACCAACAATATGCTGACGAATGATGCCATCTCCATCCACAACAAAGGTTTCGGGCGCACCAGTTATGCCTAAGTCTAGAGCAAACTGACCCAATGAATCCTGAATAGACATAGAAAATGGATCACCGCCTCGGTTTAAGTAACTGAGCGCATTACCAATCTCATCCTTATAATTCACACCAACGATATCAACGCCGCGCTCTTCTAGTTGCATTAAAAACGGATGCTCAATAACGCAAGTTGGGCACCATGAGCCCCAAACATTAAGTAAAAACGGCTTATCCGGCAAATTATCATTGGTGATAGTACGGGTAGTATCTGCTAATAACGGCAGCTCAAAGGTAGGAACCGGACGCTCAAGAGCGGTATTGGTCACAATGTCTGTTGGTTTACCTAAGCGCATGTACAATATAACTACCAAACCAAAAAAGAGGATAAGCGGAATTAAGAACCATAGCTTCGTCTGCTTTTTTTTCATTGTCTTTGGGTTACGCTGCTTACTGTTTTGGCTATCTTTTTGCTCAGGAGTATTATTCGACATAGTCATTTATTTCTCCTTTAGTGTCGACATCGTCGATGCTGAGATTGCCTGTTCAATAGCTACCTCATTGACTCCATCAGTAGCCAGATCACCAGTAACTAGCAATGGAGCTTTAACTTTTTTGATGCGGTATCGTTTATCAAGCATGCTAATTAATCCACCTAGAGCCATGATAATTGCCCCTAACCAAATCCAGCGAATTAATGGTTTTACATAAATCCTTAATGCCCATTGGTTACTACCATCGGCAATAGGTTCGCCCAGTGCGACATAAACATCGCGCATAAGATTGGGGTCAATAGCGGCCTCAGTTGTTGGCATAGTGCTGATAATATACGTACGTTTTTCAGGATATAGCGTTGCCACTTCTTGGCCATTCTTAGTCACTACAACCTCAGCTTGCGTTGCATCAAAGTTACTCCCCTTTATTTCAAAAAATTCAGTTACTTCAAAATCGTAACCTTGAACATTGACTGTATCGCCAATACCCATTGCTACGTCACGCTCAATACTCAAGCTACTAGTAAAGGCTATGCCAATGACAGCAACCAATACGCCAATATGAGCAGTCTGTTGACCCCAATAGCTCAGACGCAACTGCCGCAAACCGTTAAAAAGATTAGGCGCATTCTTAGTTTTATCTTTAAAATCAACTGCCATCCATAGCAGTACCCAAAAGCTAACGGCTAAAGTCACACCAATATTAAGCATAGACGATGGATTAACAAAGTAAGTAATAATGGCGGCTAATACTAAGCTACTAACGGCGATGACCATGCCTATACCCAGTAGTGGACGGGTGTCTTTTTTCCAGCGAATATTTGAGCCCATACCCATAGCTATTAATAACAGCCACGTTAAAGGTACAAATAATGCATTAAAATAAGGAGGGCCGACGGACACTTGTCCTAAACCAAAGGCATCAGCGATAATAGGATAGAGGGTGCCGAGCAACACCACTAAGGTTGCAATCAAAATGATGGCGTTGTTGATCACTAAAAAGGACTCACGTGAAATCAGCTGATATTGACTTTCAACGGTTAAACGCCAACCGCGAACGGCAAACATCAATAGACCACTACCGATGATAATGCCAAGAATAGCTAAGATAACCAAACCACGCGTCGGATCAGCGGCAAACGAATGCACTGAGGTAAGGACTCCAGAGCGTACCAGGAACGTGCCAAGCAAGCTTAAGGCAAAGGCGAAAATAGCCAGCATGATGGTCCATGCTTTAAACACCCCGCGCTTTTCAGTGACTGCTAATGAATGCAGCAATGCTAAGCCGACAAGCCAAGGCATAAACGAGGCGTTCTCTACCGGATCCCAAAACCACCAACCGCCCCAGCCAAGCTCGTAGTAGGCCCACCACGAGCCCAGTGCAATACCAATGGTCAAAAATCCCCAAGCCGCGAGCGCCCATGGACGTGACCAGCGTGTCCAAGCAGCATCTAAACGCCCTTCCCACAATGCCGCCATACAAAATGCAAAAGGCACTACCATACCCACATAGCCCATATATAACATGGGCGGATGAATAATCAGACCGAAATCTTGTAGGACGGGATTTAAATCAGCGCCATCGACCGCTAGATTGGGTAAGGTACGCTCAAACGGTGACGAGGTAAATATCAGCATTGTTAGCATCATTAACTGTACACCGGCCAAAATAACTAGTACCCGCGCACGCATTGATAACGGCAAGCCGCGACTAAAGTATGATACCAGTGCACACCATGTGGCCATGATGGTCATCCATAGCAGCAAAGAGCCCTCGTGTCCGCCCCATGTCGCCGATAACTTATAGTACCAAGGCAACAGCGTATTGGAATGCTGCGCGACGTAACTGAGGCTAAAATCATTATAATAAAAACCTGCTATCAAAGCGCCAAATGACGTTATCATGGCGGCAAACTGTGCCCAAGCTAAGCTAGGGGCTAGTCGTTGCCAAGCAACTTGGTTACGAATAACACCAATAGTTGGCAGAATTACCTGCAATAACGCCAATACAAAAGCGGTAAGCAAGGCAAAATAGCCCAATTCTGTAATCAACATACGGTCTAACCTTATTTACTCTAATGCGGTTGCAGTTTACTGTAGCGGTGGAATTTTTATTATTAGAACCCACCCCCGAAATCTGCTGCTATCTCTAGTTTTTAATTGATTTCGAAGGGTTTTATTTAACTACTTTAGGCGCAGTTACCATTGGAGGCGCTCCTTTAAAGCGCAGTAAACGTAACGCATTGAGAGTAACGAGCACTGTTGCTCCAGCATCAGCTAGAACCGCAATCCATAGTCCAGTAATGCCGAATACGGTCGTGATCAGAAAGACGCCTTTGAGACCTAAAGCGAAAATGACGTTCTGATGAATGTTGCGCATGGTGGCACGCGAAAGTGCAATCAGATGAGCCATGTCTGTAACCCGACTTTTCAATAATGCGATATCGGCCGTCTCAATGGCCACATCGGTACCACCACCCATCGCGATGCCAACATCAGCGGTTGCTAGTGCTGGCGCATCGTTAATACCATCACCCACCATCGCTATTTTGCTGTTATTCTTCATCTCGTTAAGCAAGCGCAGTTTGTCCTCAGGCAACAGCTCAGCTTCCCATTCCACGTCTAAATTACTGGCAAGTGCTTGAGCGGTTAAGCGGTTGTCGCCTGTTAGCATGACGGAGCGCACACCCATCGCTTTAAGTTGAGCCACACCTTCATGAGCGTCGTCTCGTAACTCGTCTCTTAGTGCGACCAATCCAAGCACTTCTCGACTTTGCTCATCGAAAAGAACTGAGACGGTCTTGCCCTCATTTTGCAGCGCCTCGATTTGTGCCTGTTGCTCGGCTGAAATTGATGCCTCATCTGCGGCATAAACAGGCGAACCGATAGCTAGCGCGCGCCCAGCGATAGTTGCGTGTACCGCTTTACCCGCAGTAGCAGAAGCTTTAGAAGCCACAGGTATGACAACTTTGGCGGCTTTGGCATGACTGACAATGGCTTCAGCAAGCGGGTGACTAGAACCTGTCTCCACACTGGCAAAGAGCGCCAATACCTTATCTTTACCTTGAGAACCCTGATCCTGAGAATCCTGACCTTGAACACTTGAATACTCTTGTGTAATGTCAACAACATCGGTCACGCGTGGTTTGCCTTCAGTTAAAGTGCCTGTCTTGTCAAAAGCGACTGTCTTCACTTGGCCGATGGTTTCTAAAGCACTACCGCCCTTGATCAGCAAGCCGCGGCGCGCACCGACCGCTAGACCAGAGGCGATAGCAGCTGGTGTTGAGAGCACAAGAGCACAAGGACAAGCGATCAATAATAAGGCTAGACCTCGATATAACCAAGTTGACCAATCTCCGCCCATGGTTAACGGTGGGACGATGATAATTAGGGCGGCAATAGCCATCACAGCCGGTGTATAGTAACGACTGAATTTCTCAATAAAACGGGCAGTGGGTGCTTTGGAAGCTTGCGCTTGCTCTACCAAATCAATAATGCGCGAAATAGTGTTATCGGCGGCTGTCTTTTCTACGCGCACTTGGAGCACACCATCGATGTTAATTGACCCTGCAAATACATTGTCACCCATCGTCTTGGCAACAGGAACAGACTCTCCCGTCACGGGCGAATCATCAAGGCTGGACGCACCTTGAACAATGGAACCATCAGCAGATACCCTATCTCCAGGACGCACCAGCACAAGGTCATTCACTTGTAGTGAAGTCGCTGGAACGTTACGCTGCCCACCTTGAGCATCAAGTAAAATCGCACTTTTCGGAACCAGCGATGATAAGGCTCTGATGCCAGCGCGAGCGCGATCAGCAGCGATACTCTCAAACAGTTCACCGATTGAGAACAAAAAGACAACCGCTGCGGCCTCTTCAGCTTCACCAATGATAAGTGCGCCAAGCACGGCGACGGACATCAGCGTTTCAATTGAAAAGAATGAACCTGTTTTAGCCAGTGCTAAGGCTTTGCGTGCAAATGGAAAAACGCCTACAATCACAGCGATGGCAAACACCCATATCCCATAAGCGGGGAACAGTAGTGACAGTGCATAAGCGCTGCCCATCAAAATACCGAGACCAACAACCTGTTTGCCTTTTTGAGTTTGCCACCACCGCTTATCCTGCGGAGCCATCTGATTGTCGCTGTCAATATCAATAGCCGATACAGTTTGTTGACCAGTATTGGCAGATATACCGAACCCTAGGCTTTTGATGGTTTTTTCGATATCACTAGCCTGAGTCGGCGCACCAGGGGCTAAATTTAGCTCTAGCGTTTCTGTAGCGAAATTCAGCTGAACATCAGAAACCCCAGGCATACGTTTCAAAGCTGTTTCAATCTTGCCGATGCAACTGGCACAGTCCATACCTTCAATATGATATTTCATAATAATTTACCCTTTGAATAATGATATTATGAACCCTCTAGTGGCTTTAGAGTCAAGGTTATTCATCTACAGTTTCGTAATTTTAATTTCTCTAGCGCCAGTCTTTACAGCCACTTTAATCATTTAAATCATAGAGGTTGTTATGACAATCAAAATTGGTGAGCTCGCTAAACGCACAGGTGCCACAGTGGAAACCATTCGCTATTACGAAAAGGAGCACTTATTACCTGAGCCTTCTCGCAGCGCAGGGAATTATCGTTTATATAATGAAGAGCACATTGAACGTCTACAATTTATCCTACACTGCCGTACGCTTGACATGGCTTTAGACGAAGTAAGAATCTTACTTGAATACTGGGAGGAACCTGATAAAGACTGTGGTGATGTGAACTCATTACTAGATAAGCAAATTTATGCTGTAGAAATACGAATGGAAGAATTGATGCACTTAAAGCAGCACTTGACTGTTTTGCGTCAGAAATGTGCAAGTAGTGCACCAGCAGTATCATGTGGCATCTTAAACGCGCTGGTCGATAATTCCTGTCATGAGTAATGATATCAGTAGTGTTCATTTCTAACTGATCAAATCATGAAAGGTTAAATACACCCTGATGTTAAGCACAAAAAAACCCAGCAATGATATTAAGATCACTACTGGGGTTGGAGGAAATAATAACTATGTTGTGCTGACTTATCAGGTCTTATTTATCATTCATAGCAAGGTAGATATTTCGATCTGATGCGGATGCGTCATCCACGTATTTTGAATCACGCCATGTGGTATAAGCATAGACACCACTGTATGGGCTGATGCTGTTCTGACGGAAATCAGAAATCCAGTTTTCGCCATCAAAGATTTGGATATGGCCATGTGGACGCTTTGATGAGCGATCATAGACAATAACATCACCTACTTGGGTTGGCATATCATTACTGATTTTGCTAAAACCTGCTTTATCAAGCGTGCCACGAGTGGCGTACTGATAGGCTGAAGGATTGGGGGTGAACTCATAACCTGCTGATTGTAGTGCTTTACGTACGTAACGGGCACAGTATCCAGAGCTACCAGATAGAGCCACTCGTGAAGCACGAGCAGCAGCGATAGCGGGGGCTGAATTGCTATCAGGAACTGTATTGACTTGCTGCTGTTGTTTTTCAGCGTATAAGCGGCTGTTTAATGATGAAAGCCGACTCTCTTTTTGCTTAGCCTGCGCACTTAGGTTGCTAATAGCTTGACTGATTTCGTCATTACTAGAAACATAAGCACCACTGCTAGTGCTATAGATGTTTTTTGATGAACCGTAGTTTGATGCCACAGAAGTATTGGTGATGGTATTATTTGTTTGAGAGATTGTGATAGCAGCACCACTCGTTTGTGCTATGCCCATACCCAGTACTGACAAAATCAATAAAGCCTGTTTCATAAATCTAATACCTACGGTTAATTCAAAATGGTCTGTTATCAACAACAGCGCAGTCAATTAAATTTCAACAACTCAAGTATATATACGTCATAGTGACTGATACTTCTGCTGCATATTATTCATATAAAAAATGATTATTGGCGATCACAGCACATCATTGAAGTCTTACGAAGCTGTTGCAAATCAAGCTGCTGGCCAAAACACAAAGCCGACTTTAGCATAGGCTGTTTAGCCTGTCATCACCCTTAAAAACCCCAAAAATACTTTTTTGATGTTGAAAAAATTGCTAATATTCCACATTTTACAATGTAAGTTTGTGTAACATATACAGAATATAGCTGACTAAATTGACAACAATTTCTACTGTTTTATAAGCAAAAAAACGTCTGAGGGTTAAATCTAAATTATAGATTTAACCCTCAGACGTTTTTTTATTGGATGAAGTAATTACCCTATATAGGGTCTAACTAATTATTAAGATAATATAATAATTTATAATATTAATATAGATATAGATGTTAATTCCCTACTGGCTTATGTAATATTACGTAATTGTTTCGATACATCCTGTATATTCTTGTATTAACCCTTAATTATTTATCTATTTTAAGGGTTAATAACCGATAAATCCGCTTACATTGTCATCAAAAGTTACAAATTCAAAGTTATTTTTGCTTTTAAAGTCGCAATAGCTAATGATTTTTTTGATGAAGAATCATTTTATAAGCAATAGAACAGTCTTATACCTGCCTCATTTACTTTTAACGCTAACACTATAATCAAAGTATTCTTAACTGCTAACACACTATAATTGCTGCTCTACCGATTCAATATCAGCATAAACTTGGGTCGTCCCGTCTTTATTGAGCTGCATAACCTGATAGGGCATGAATTTATTTTGATACTCCATACCTGGGCTACCAACAGGCATGCCAGGTACGGCAAGACCCATAGCTTGTACTGGCGGATTTTCTAAGAACTGCGCCATATACTTAGCAGGTACATGACCTTCAAAGACGTAATCATCAGTAGTGACTACAGTATGGCAAGAACGCATCTCAGTTGGAACGCTGTAGCGCTCTTTAAATACGGCTAAGTCCGCAACATCTTGCGCGGTTGCACTTAGACCATTATCTTCTGCATGACTTATCCATTCTTTACAGCAGCCGCAATTGGCATCTTTATAGACCGTAGCTGAGACGTTTTTTAGTAGGTCTGGTTTACTTACTGACCTTGTCATCATGTGAGCACTTTTAGCGTTTGGTTCATCTTCCTTTAAAGTGATAGCTGTTGCATTTTCGGTTGTTACTGATGTTGTGTTTGCATCAGATACGCCACTACTCGGTTGGCTACAAGCAAATAGTGATGAGGCGGCAAGTAACACCAGCGTACCACGCAACCCCTTAGACAGATGACGATTGAATATAAGACTGGATTTTATTTTTAAGGGGGTCATAGTGCTCTCTCATGTACTGTAGATATTGTGAGCTATAGAAGGTCAAGTAACACTTCATATCGTTTGGTAATGTAGCATAATAACCCATCAAACGGGGTACGTAAATTTATACATTGAGCAGTGCGGACTGGTATCATAAGCAGTTTTTATTTTGAAATGCTGCCTGTAGTATTAACGGGTCTATCTGAGTTTTGGATTTTGATTAAAAATTCAAGGCTCATAATTTTGGATAATTTGCGATGCACCTGTCTACTATTAGTCTACAAAAGCGTTTGAGTACTCACTTAAATCAATTACCGCTATGGCTTACGCTAGTAGCAGCATGGCTTGCAGGGGCTATTTTTTTATTTGCATTATCGCCTTATGGGTTCTGGCCGCTAGCAATAGTGTCACCAGCGATTTTATATGCGCTGTTGGTGCCAAATATGAGTGGTCGTCGCGCTTTTATTATCGGTGAAGCTTACGGTATGGGGCTATGGTGCGTCGGCGGCTTTTGGCTCTATACTGCTATCCATGATTATAGCGATACACCAACGTGGCTCGCATTGATTATGATTGGATTGATGGGTCTCGGTATGGGACTGTTTCATGGATTTTTAGCACTAGCCTTTAACCGTATGGTAGGCAAACAACCCTTTTCATTTGCTGCTCTTTGGGTGCTACAAGAATGGTTAAAAACTTGGTTATTCACAGGCTTTCCGTGGCTGTTTGTTGGTTATGCATTTACTGAAGAGTATTGGTTATCGTCCTTAGCACCCGTTGCTGGTGTTTTTGCCGTCTCTTTTGTTGCCATACTATTGGCTGCAAGTTTAGTAGAGCTACTGCTTCGGCGCAGTAGTTATGCCATCGTTTCTGTACTGTTATTAGCCATTAGCACATCATTATGGCTGGTCAATCCGCAATGGACAAAACCTAAGGGCACACCTGATCTGTCAGTGTCATTGATTCAAGGTAATATTTCACAAGATATAAAGTGGCTGACTAAGTATCAAGTAGAAACGCTAAAGATTTATGCGAAGTTAACACGCACTGAGTGGGGACGTGATGTTGTGGTGTGGCCTGAATCATCTATTCCTATGTTTCAGGATGAGGCTGCGGGCTTTATTAGTGAAATGATAGAAATGGCTAATGCGACCAATACGACATGGATAACTGGTATCCCTTATAAGGATAAAGCGGCATTCAATGCCAGTACGGATAAGTATCCCCCATTTTACAATAGCGTGATTGCTCGAGGTGTAGAAGCGGAAGGCCTATACAAGAAGCAGCGTCTGGTGCCTTTTGGAGAGTATATTCCATTTGAAGGCGTGCTCGATATTTTCCCAAGTTTGGCCGGTAGTCAGGATATTAAGAGCTATAGTCGTGGTAGTGATCAGCAGTCACCTCTAAAGGTGCGTGGACACAATATAGGGACGGCTATCTGTTATGAGGTAGCTTATCCAGATACCACGCGTAAAAATGCCATCGATACTGACTTTTTGTTGACGGTCTCTAACGATGCCTGGTTTGGCACTTCAGCAGGACCATTGCAACATTTGCAAATGGTACAAATGCGCGCGCTTGAGAACGGGCGCTGGTTTATTCGAGCGACCAATACTGGTGTTACCGCTATCATTAACCATAAAGGTCGTATTGTAGAACGCGCACCGCAGTTTGAGCGTACTGTACTACGTGGTGAGATACAGGCACGGGTTGGTAACACTCCCTTTATGCTTATGGGAAATTATCCTATCTTGATAATAATAACTCTGTTATTACTACTAAGCTATTTTGGCAAAGGTCTAACCACACTTAGAGGACGAGGGTAATAGTAAACTTAATTATAATAATTTAATCAGCGTAAGTTTTTTATTTTTTCTAGGTAACGTCCTAACGCACGTAAATATAAAAGTTTTAAACTATTGATCACATAAGAACTGATTGAAAAAATTATGTCGACATAAAGCACGCGCCTCATACTTAAAAAGAGATAGCTATATACGGTCTATCATCTTTTAGTTGATACTTTCATTTAATGCACGCGATTTTTGATTGTCATCTGCCTTAATACCAAATTCAATAGTTGCATGTTGTATATTCTGATGCGCCAAATCTTCCTTAATATTTTCTTTCATAATAAGAGTCTCTTCTAATGTCACATCGCTCTTCGGTACGATATGAACTGTCAGAGCATTCTCAGTGGTACTCAAGGCCCAGATGTGCAGATGATGAAAGTTTTGAATAAATTTATAGCTCTCTAAGATAGCAGTGATTTTACTGAGATCAACATTTTGAGGTACTCCGTCAATAGCAAGCTTGATACTCTCTTTTAGTAGACCCCAAGTCGATAACAGTATCACGACTGAAATAATCAAGCTAACTAGAGGATCAACGATATTCCAACTTGTATAGTAAATAATAATGCCCGAGATAACGACACCTACAGAGACCAATGCATCTACCATTAGATGCAAGAAAGCACCTTTAACATTAATATCGTCTTTTTGACCTTTGTAGAATGCAAAAGCAGAAACAGTATTTATAAATACACCTATTAGAGCTGTAATAATAATAACTTTTCCTGCAACTTCCGGTATGGTATCAAATCGACCCAAGGCCTCATACGCAATACCTATAACGATTGTAACTAACAATATGGCGTTAATAAGAGAAGCCATTATAGAAGCTTTTTTGTAGCCATAGGTATAAAGCGTAGTAGATGCTTTCTGTGCTAATTTCATTCCAATTAACGAGATTATTAAACTGGCAACATCACTTAAGTTGTGGCTAGCGTCTGCGATTAAAGCTAATGAATTAGTTGAGTAGCCCACTATGAACTCGATGAGCGTAAATGCAGAATTTAGACCAATTCCAATATAGAAAGCCTTATTCATATTTTTAGGGTTTGGAGCTTGGTGACTGTGGTTATCTGAATTACTCATAATTTACCCTTGTTTAGGTTGCTGCATTTTATTAAAGGTAGAAAATAATTTTATTGCATATCTTCTATATTGCACAGTCAATATTGCTCTAATACCGTAGACACACTTATTGTTATCAATAAACTGAGCCACAACTGGATTGTATGTCCTATCTCTCCTTGGGCGAAAAAAGCGGCTTTTACTGTAATCTAACTGGCTTACGTAAGCTTCTTATTTTCACGTTCAAGCTCTTTAGTATGTGTAGCTTAGTCTTGAATGTTGGTTAGTATGGTTTCATTAGTGCGCTTTTTATGACATGACCACAATGTTCCAAAAGTAGATTCTATTTTCAGTACTATAACTTGAATGGTTGACCACATAGAGGTGTAATCGTTTAATGCTTCAATCAGCATGCGAACGGCGCGTTTTTTAATCTCAGGAGTGTAGGTTTGTCTTTTCATTGTCGTATTCTCTCAGAAAGTTGAGTCTCCGACAATCTCGGGGCGGTTCAGAATAATGATGGGGCTAGAAGCCCCTTATATTTTGTGTAACTTAAATCGTTATTGAGTACGCTTTGATTAAGGGCAATATACCTTAGCACTGCTAACCGTTTTTGGTTCTATTATATGGTACTGATATAGGAAACAGTGCTTGTTTTGCCATGGGCATTTTTTTTGCAGCTTGCTTCTACGTCTGGCTTAAGAAAACAAGCATCTGATGATACTAGAAAGGTACACAGCGTTCGATGATATATATAGTTTTTTGAGTTTTTTATACATATCCTTTTTTTAGGTATAAAAAATCCGATTTTTTATATCTATCGTTCAACCAACTTTTCATCAATCATTTCAGTCAACAGCTCAGTAACCGTTTTTCGGCTTTCAAGCGCGTACCGTTTGAGCGCAATGTGTTTATCTTCATCTAGATTAAAATTCACGCGTACCGTCTTTTTGGGACTGTCCGTCACATCCGATAGAGCTAACTGATCCTTAACGTTCTTACTAGGGCGACCTGCTGATAAACTCATGACCTACTCCTCACCAAAAAATATTTGAATCTCACTGACCAATGCGGTTATCTCTTGTATCGCATTGCTATTAGGCGATTCGGTATCAAATACTGTCTTACCAAGGGCAGCACTATTAGGATAAGCAACTCGCTGCATCACTCTGGTCTCTAATACCGGAAGATTATAATCAAGCAGCGCGGTTGCCACCTCTTTACCAATATTGGTATTTTGAATGGCGCGTGATACGACAAAGGCCGCCTTTAGTTGGCCATCCATCATCTCAATACGTTGCTGTACTAAATCAACCAAATCACTGGTTGCCCAGATATCATAAGGACTCGGCTGCACCGGAATCAATATAAAATCAGCCGCCTTTATAGCAGAAATAGCCAGACTAGTAGCTTGCGGCGATCCATCGATCACCACGTAATCTTTATCAGAAACGCTTTTTAAATCTTTATCAAGTGTTGGTCTATCAAGCCCGATCACTGGTACCGGATTGTCTTCATCAACCGCTCTCCAGTCACGCGCACTGCCCTGCTGGTCGCTATCCACCAACAAAACACTATGACCTTTTAGTTGTAAGCCACGAGCCAAATGCGTTGCGATGGTAGTCTTACCGCTACCACCCTTTTGATTTAATACCGCGATTACCTTCATAAATACAGATCCCTGTAGTATGTATTGAGTATATAAGTATATAAGTATATAAGTATATAAGTATATAAGTATATAAGTATATAAGTATATAAGTATATAAGTATATAAGTAT
>NZ_CANMAH010000014.1 GCF_947495825.1 uncultured Psychrobacter sp. | reverse complement strand
TACTTTTTTACTTAGTTTACAACGGGTTATCTTCATAAAAGTAGTCTAGCATAGTGCTTATCTACTACAGCCCCTTATTTTTTTAAGCTGGTCTTGTAAGCTTTGCTAGATATTACTCGTTTAATGGTTTGGTTTAAGTGGTTCCATTATACCAGTCTGTTTTAAGTAGTCTGTTAATAGGTTTTTGGGGTGAAATAGCTGGTTCCGCTGGGGTATAGCTTTTGAAACCATTTTTCTTTATATTGTCACTTAGACAGGCTGGGCATTTGATGTATAGTGTCATTTGCATTTCACTATTTATCAATTTCTCAGCCTGTTTTTTTCCAGCCTACTTTTTGAACCACCACCCGGATATAAATGTAGCTATGAATAAAACAACTTTTAAAATATCGAAGATGGACTGCCCTTCGGAGGAAAACCTAATCCGAATGAAATTAGAGGGCCACTCGAATATTGAACATCTTGAGTTCGACATTCCTAACCGTCAATTAACTGTGTTTCATCATGACAATATAGAAGGGATAGAGACTGCTATTCATGACCTAAAATTAGGAGACACCCTACTCTCGACCGAAACCATTGACCCCTCTGATCCCAACAATAATTTTAAAATTGATGCTGATTCTAGTCACAAAAAAGATGCTGAGCAAAGAAAGCTACTATGGATAGTGCTGGTCATTAACTTTGCTTTCTTTATTATTGAAATGAGCACGGGACTGATTTCTCGTTCGATGGGGTTGGTCGCCGACAGCTTAGATATGTTAGCAGATAGCTTCGTGTACGGAATTAGCTTATTTGCGGTCGGTGGAACGGTCATTAAGAAAAAACGGATTGCTAGAATTGCCGGATATTTTCAAATTACGCTAGCGATTCTTGGTTTTTTAGAAGTACTAAGACGTTTCTTTGGCAATGAGCAGTTACCTGACTTTTCTACCATGATAGTCATATCGATTCTTGCGCTAATTGCAAACTTGATTTGCCTCTATTTACTACAAAAATCGAAAAGCAAAGAAGAAGAAGCCCATATGCAAGCCAGTATGATTTTCACTTCAAACGATGTGATTATCAATTTAGGGGTAATTGTTGCAGGGATTTTGGTTAATTGGTTACACTCTAGTACGCCTGATTTGATTATTGGTAGCATCGTATTTGCTTTAGTTATTCAGGGCGCCTTTAGAATATTGAAGTTGAGTAAGTAGCCAAGCCTAATAACTGAAGCAAATAGCTCAAGTAAGTAGCTTAATTAAACCGCTAAGTGTAAAGTAACTGGGTTTGAAGCAAATAAACATCATAAGGATATGAGACCTCAAGCAATGATTGAACAAACTTTAAATCTAGTCACCACCAAAGACCATCAGCAAGTTGCCGTTTGGCGAATAATAGATGATGAAGTCTTTGATAAGAATCTGGTGGTGGTCAACTAATTTAGGACACTAATAAAATTCAAACCTACATCGCCATTACTTATAACCCTGAGTCGAGAACGGATAATAATTATAAGCGTTGGGGCAACTTTTATGACCGCCAAGATCTGTTAGTAGGTGACGAGTTGTGTCAGGTGGTTAATTTTCAGAGACCTTCCTAAATTTTGTGTAAGTATTTAATCTAAACGTCAGTTACACAGAATCTGGGATGGTCTCTTCAAGTCCTCACTAGCGCACCGATCATAGATAGAATATCTATGGTAAGTACATCATGAAGTACACTGTGGCTATCTCAGCAAGTTGAAACCTTAATACCATTAGCTCACAGCCAAAGATTCAAGTCCTTACTAGGGAACCATATTCTTAGGTTGAGCTAAGCATACATTTTGAGTGTACCGGATTTTTTGCCTTACCACCTCACTCTATAAAAAATTCAAATTTCATACTGCATGTCGATCGAATATTAGTTCGATTAGATTAAAAACTTCCTTCTCGTCTAAAATTAATCCATTGTAGAGCATAGGTTTTAATGGTTGTCTTATAGAGCTACCTGCTTTTAGATAGATAGTCAATATCCAGTGATTAGTATGACCGCGAGTTAAAGGGTGTAAATCTAACCTTTCGATATCCCGCCATAATATTAAGTGTTGCTGATTTGACTTAAACACATGAAAAAAAGAAACCCCAGCTTGTTCAATCGTTACTATTGGCTTTTTACCTAACCAAATATAAGATAAAAGTAAAAGACCAAAGCTACCACCTCCTATGAGCAACCATCCAATACTAACTATAATCCAATCTCCTTCTTGCTTAGCGATCGGAGCAACAAAGCAACCTAGCATAAATATAAATATCGAGCCAATTATATTCATGAAATGCTGTTTGACGGTATAAGTCAGTTTGATTGGATAAGGAACCAAGTTGTTACTAATTTTTATCCCCTTTTTGAAATGATTCATAATCTGTTTTAGTATCAACTCTACCTTCAAGTCCCTTTACTAAGTCTATCATCAAATCCTTATCCCCCTGCTAGTCAAAAAATCCAACAAATTGTCAGCTGTATATTCCTTTAAACCAGCTACTGAGTCATTCTCTAAAGCATCTACAAGAAAAGCACCCAGTAGTATTTTTTGCCGGGTCAGTTTCTTATCTAACTTCTGTTCCTTTTTTAAATCATTACTATCAAGTAAGCTCATATTTTTTCCTTGAATTAGCAAATCTATTTATTATAACGAGTGTTATGACAAATAAAGCTCTAAACCGGCTTAACAATCCCATCAAGTAAACTCGCAAACTCCTGCATATAAGCCATATCTAAACTAGCCGTCCGCGTTGCCGCATACAGCTGACAATACACGCCATCGCCCAACGGACGGGAGACCACCCAACCTTTTTTTTCATATTCCGCGATGACCCAATCGGGCAGGGCTGCCACGCCGCGCTCGCTGGCGACCAGCTGGATGAGCATTGCGGTCAGCTCTGTGGTGCGAATATCGGCAAAGCTCACATCGCTTGGCGTCATAAAATTAGCAATAATATCGAGGCGTTTGGCTTCCACCGGATAAGCGATCAAGGTTTCATCGATTAAGTCATGAGGCGCGATAAAGTCTTGCGCCGCCAAGTCATGCGTGGGTGATAGTACCAAGCGGCTCTCATACTCAAATAGCGGCTGATAGCTGATACCCTCAAGCGGTAAGTTACTGGTAGTAATTAATAAATCAATATCACCTTCCATCAGTAAATGATGCGGCTCAGGCTCAAAGCCAGTGGCAAAATCCAGCTCGACATCCGACCACTCGCGGCGATAGTGATTGAGTATCGGCATCAACCAATCAAAGCAGCTATGGCACTCAGAGGCCAGACGCAGGCGACCGGCTTGCCCATGCGCTAAGCGCTTTAGATCGTTTTTGGTACGCGTGACTTGCGGCATGATATTATCCGCTAAGGCTAGCACAGCTTTACCTGCTGGCGTGAAAGTGAGCGGGCGCGTGCGGCGATTAACGAGGCTAATATCATAATAGTTTTCCAGCTCTTTTAGCTGATGCGAGACGGCAGAGGCGGTGACATGCAGCTCATCGGCGGCCGCAGCCAGCGAGCCATGGGCTCTAAGCGCAGTTAAGGTATTGAGATGACGAAGCTCTAGCATAAATAGCTCGGTAGTGAGGATGAAGTGCATTCATTATAAGCGATAAAGTGCTGAAGTTCACTCATAGCTAATAACTGCTCTAGCGACGACGTAATAATAGCTGTGAGATGACGACCAGTACCAAAGAGGCTACCAGTAGCAACGTACCGACGGCGTTGACCTCAGGCTTGAGGCCGACGCGTACCATCGAATAAATTCGCAGCGGCAAAATCTCATAGCTAGGCCCTGTGACAAAGGTCGACACCACCACATCATCGAGTGATAAAGTAAAAGCCAGTAACCAACCTGCCATCACCGCCGGCAAGATGACAGGAATCAGGACGGTGCGTACCATGGTCGATTCACTAGCGCCCAAGTCGCGCGCCGCTTCCATCAAGCGCTCATCCAAGCTGCTTAGGCGCGCAAAGACGGTAATGACCACAAAGGGCAAGCAAAAGGTGATATGAGCAAGCAGCAGCGAGATGAAGCCTAACTGTAGACCAATTAACAAAAATAAGGCCAACAGTGAAATCGCAAGGACAATTTCAGGTGACATCATCAGCACAAATAACAGCCCGTTTAACAAGCCTTTGCCGCGAAAGTCGTAACGATGGAGGGCAAGGGCGGTGAGCGTGCCGATTAAGGTTGAGACGGTGGCAGCGACCAAACCCAAGACGATAGAATGCCAAAATGCATCGAGCATCGCTTGGTTGTTAAATAGCGACTCGTACCATTTGAGGCTAAAGCCGCCCCAGTTGTAGCCTATTTTTGATTTATTAAATGACATCACCACCAAGACAATGATGGGCAGATATAGCAGGGCATAAATCAGACCAAGATAGCCTTTGGCCGCGATACTGCCGAGGCTCGGTGGTTTGATGTGGCGTTGGTTGTCAGGCATTAGGCCACCTCATTAAAATCAGTCTTACCAATGCGGCGGCTACTGGCACGATAAGCCAGCAATAGCACGGCCATTGCCAGCGTCAATAATACACTGGCCGCTGCACCAAAGGGCCAATCACGCGCGTCCAAAAACTGGTTTTTGATGATGTTACCCACCAACAGGTTACGCGAGCCGCCCAGCACGTCCGCCACATAAAACATCCCCATCGCAGGCAGCAGCACCAAGAGCACCCCTGAGATAATCCCAGGCGTGGTCAATGGTAGCACCACGTGCCAAAAGGTCTGGGTTTTCGACGCACCCAAATCTTGCGAGGCCAGCAGCATATCATTACGCAAATCGGTAAAGACCGCATACAGCGGCAGCACCATAAACGGAAACAGTAAATAAGTCAGGCCTGCTATCACCGCGCCTTGCGTGTACAAAATATCAATAGGCGCGTCGATGATACCCAGCGTCAGTAGGGATTTATTGATCAAACCATTATTGGCAAACAATAATTTGAGCGCATAAGTCCGCACCAAAGAGTTGGTCCAAAACGGCAAAATTAAAAGCATCATCAGCAGCGGCTGCCAGCGCGTCTGGGCTTTGGAGACCAGCCAAGCAAATGGGTAGCCGAGTAATAAACAAATCACCGTGGTGATACCAGCCATCCAGAGGGAGTGGACAAACACCTCAAAATATAGCGGATCCACCATACGTAGATAGCTGTCGATATTGATGGGCAAACTGATAAAGGCGCTGCTATCACGGGTCAAAAAACTGACCGCGATGACCAAGATATTTGGCAATAAAGCAAATATCAGCAGCCAACCCCAGATGAGCCATAGCGTTGCAGTACGAAACGGGCTTTTATTACCCAAGTTAAAACGGCTAGTACGCGCCATTAGCTGACATCCTTTTGTGTAGCTGTTTTTTGTATAGCCGCGCTTTGCTCAGGCGCTTGTGGTTCTGTTAAATGGTCTTCGGGTAATACCCACTCCCAGCCATCGACCCACGCCACCTTGACCGCTTCATTGAGCTTATAATCAAAGCTAGGATCGTCTTCATCAAAAAACTCAGAGGCTTTGATGATATGACCATTGGCCAGCTCGATAATCGAGTCTAAGGTACTGCCTTTATAGTTACTTTCGATGACACGGCCCAGCAAGCCTGCATGACTGTCGTCTTTGGGATCATAAATGCGTAAGTCTTCAGGACGTAGCAGTAGGTTGACGATGTCGCCTACTTGTACATCGTTGGCAAAAGCAGGACGGCGCAAGTTGCGTAGTGTCGCTTTACCTTCTTGCACCTGCGCTTCACAGACCTCGACCTCGATGCGGCCGTTGGTCACGCGGCCATCACGATCTGGCTGATCCGGGTACACACCTTTGACCTCTGCCTTAAACAGATTGGTCTCACCGATAAATTTGGCCGTAAATAGATTGGCAGGAGTTTCATAAATCTCGATTGGTGTACCAATTTGCTGAAACCTACCGTCCTTCATCACCGCAATACGGTCAGACATTGATAGTGCTTCGTCTTGGTCATGAGTGACAAAAACAAAGGTGATGCCAAGCTCGCGCTGCAAGCGTTTGAGCTCAGACTGCATTTGCAGACGCAGCTTGTGATCGAGCGCTGATAATGGCTCATCGAGTAACAGTAGTTTAGGGCGATTGATGACCGCGCGCGCAATGGCCACGCGTTGCTGCTGACCGCCTGACAGATCTTGCGGGCGACGATTGGCTAGGTGCTCTAGCTGCACCATCGCCAGCATCTCACGTACCCGCGACCGAATCTCGTCTTTGGGTACTTTTTTGAGCTTGAGGCCATAGGCGACGTTTTGCGCGACGCTCATATGCGGAAACAACGCATACTGCTGAAACACGGTATTGACCGGACGTTTATCCGCGGATAGCCCTGCCATCTGCACGCCGTCTAGATAAATCGCCCCTGCCGTCGGCTGCTCAAACCCCGCGATTAAACGTAGCAGCGTGGTCTTGCCGCAGCCTGACGGGCCAAGCAAGGTCAAAAACTCACCATGCTGGATATCAAGGTTGATGTCTTTTAAGACCTCAGTTTGATCATAGGTTTTTTTTAGACCAGACAATTTTAGCAGGACAGTGTCAGGTGACGCAGGGTGTTGAGTCATGTTCGTAGATGAGTTGGTCATAATGTTCGTTCCTAAGTGTCCAACATGTCAGTACCTCTTTTAATATAAGATGCTATTTTAAATAAGAGACTGTAAATAACATGGACTGGCATGAGCGTAAGCATGGTCTAGTTGCTGCGTATTATAACAAACCCATAACATAAATTAAGGTAAGTTCGTTATCTGTTGCGTAGGTTGCGGTGGTAGAGGTCTCTGTATTTGTTCAAATATTTCATTATGATCTCTACATTTAACTTAAGTGTTTGATAGTTTGCTTACCGCTAAAATATTCGACACTGTCAATAGTTCTTACTTGAATAAAATGACTTTAACACAAATTTTTTGTCATTTTTTAGCCTCTATTCCTATACAATTACTTTATGGCTGACAAACATAATGAGCCAAATAGCTTAATAATTACTAACAAACAATTAAGCTAATTGATATCTAAAAACTAGATCTAAAGCCATTTAACTTTCTAATAGTTATCAATAATTAAGGAGACTTTATGCCTAACGATATACGCCCAAAAACAGGTCAAGAAGCACTCGAGCTTTTAAAACAAGGCAATGCACGCTACGTCGATAGCTTGACGAATACCGATCCCTGTACGCAAAGACGTCCAGAGCTTATCAGTGATCAAGACCCCTTAGCGATTATTTTGGGCTGCTCAGATGCGCGCGTGCCGGTTGAGATTGTCTTTGATCAAGGCTTAGGTGATTTGTTTGTGATTCGAGTGGCAGGTAATGTGGTAGCGCCATCGCAGATCGGTTCAATCGAGTTTGCTGCCGAAAAGTTCGGTACCAAGCTGGTGGTGGTGCTTGGCCACTCAAATTGCGGAGCGGTGACCGCTTGTGTTGAAGCGCTTATCAACCCTGAGCAAAACTATACGCCAAACCTACAATCTATCGTCGATCGCATTCGTCCAAGCGTCTATAACTTGCATGAGCTTGCGACGGCCAACGGTCAAGACGTCGATGCAGACGAGTTGCTTGAGCGTTCTATCAGTGCCAACGTGCGTATGTCGGTCAGTCAGCTAAAACATGGCTCGCGTGCGTTAGAGGATTTAACCAATAGTGGTCAACTGCTTATCGTTGGTGCAGAGTATGACTTAAAGACAGGTAAAGTACGGTTTTTAGAGGATTAATTAGTATTGTAAGCTAAGCATATTAAGGACACGCTCTTACAAAACCCTATCAATGGTTTTATAAATTTTTATTATGATGAAGTGATCCAGCAGCTCGCTACTACAGAGGTGTGCTAGCTGCCCAATCATTTTCTGTCAAATATAGGATAATTATGTCTAATTTAGCTTCTAACTCGACAACCGACGACAACAAAGCAACAATAGCTCAACCTACGAGTAGCGTAAATGCAAATGGAGTTCAATCCATCGCAGCTCAAACCTCAGGCTTTACGTTTAATCACACCATGCTACGAGTAAAAGATCCTGCCAAGTCACTTGAGTTTTATACCGGCGTGCTTGGCATGACGTTATTGGCAGTCAAAAAATTCCCTGATATGGAATTTGATTTATACTTTTTAGCCAAGCTGACAGAAAGCGAGCGTGAAAACTTGCCAGCGGGTAGTGACTTGGAGATTTTCGCGTTCCGTCAGCGCGGTATCTTGGAGCTAACCCACAACTATGGCACGGAGAGTCAGGCCGACTTTAGCTATCATGATGGCAATAGCGAGCCGCAAGGCTTTGGTCATATTTGCTTTAGCGTACCCGATTTAGATGAAGCGATAGCTTGGTTTGATAAAAACGACGTGGAATTTAAAAAGCGCCCTGAAGATGGCAGCATGAAAAATATTGCTTTTATCAAAGATGTCGATGGTTACTGGATTGAGATCGTACAAGCTGATTTGATGCGTTAGATTACAGCGTCAAAAATATAGTGATTAAAATACAATGACTGAGCAAAAAAGGTAAATAACTTAAGGAGTGCCCCCTACATGCCTAGCACTGAGGCAGACACTATCGCTGTTGATCCATCTACAACGCCTGATGAGCTGACGTATCACAGTATTATTAATTCAGCAAATGAGATACTGGTCGGTTTTTTTGAGCGTATACCGCATTTTGTGGCGTCAGTTATCGTTGTCCTAATTTTTTGGTTTTTATCGATAATTTTCAAAAAAATCGTTCATAAACTATTGGGTAGTCGGAGTCGTCATCAAAATTTGGTCAAGGTGTTTCAGCGGGTAGGCGGGGCACTGATTATTTTTATCGGCTTTATGATAGCCATGGTCATTGCAGTGCCAGGTTTTACGCCTGCCAAGCTGATTGGTGCACTCGGTATCGGCTCGGTCGCTATTGGTTTTGCGTTTAAAGATATTTTTCAAA
Source organism: uncultured Psychrobacter sp. (assembly GCF_947495825.1). Taxonomy (GTDB): domain Bacteria; phylum Pseudomonadota; class Gammaproteobacteria; order Pseudomonadales; family Moraxellaceae; genus Psychrobacter. Next base: position 43,023 of record NZ_CANMAH010000014.1, on the reverse strand, counting down.
ACTTACTATCTGGTATTTTGCTGCTGCTCTCAGAACCATTTCGTATCGGTGATCAAATCGTTTCAGGCGAATATGAAGGGACGGTTGAGGATATTAAAATTCGTGCAACGACCATCAGGACTTACGATGGTAGGCAAGTGGTCATTCCAAACTCAGATCTGTATACGTCAGCATTGACTGTCAATACAGCGTATAAGCAGCGCCGCCTGCAAGTGGCAGTCGGTATCGGCTATGAAGACGATATCGAGACGGCAAAAGCGGAGACTTTACGCGCGTTAGATAAGGCCGATAGCGTATCGACGAAAGCTCAGCCGAGCGTGATCGCGACTGGATTTGGCGGCTCGTCTATAGATCTGACGGTACGTTGGTTTATCGAAGATGGTACTCAAGCCAATAAAGTCGCCTCGATTCATCAAGTTATCGTCGAGATAAAAAAAGCGCTGGATGCAGCAGATATCAATATTCCTTTCCCAATAAGGACGATAGATCTAAGCGATCCTTCAGTAAAAGCCATCGTCAATAGATTAAATGAACATCAAGCTGTTGATACCGATAAAGCAGAAAAATAGCTTGATGACAGCAAGGCTTCTGCTTTGGTCACAATGTTTGTCTATGATTAGTAATCTTTGCTTATGACTAAAAGAACCATCGCCCTTGGAGTCATGAAACTTAGTGTGGCTCAAAAAGAAGATCACAGTGCTTTAGATGCCTTAACTGAAGCAGCTATGGTTGAGTTTAATCAAGTTGTCCAAAAGACGCTGGATATTGAGGTGTCGTTGTTTTCCTTTACAGGGCACAGCCTTACCCCTAGCAAACAAGGCTATCAAGCCCTCGACTTTGTACAAATCGGTATCAACGAAAAGACTGAACGCAAACTGGCATTTTTGCTCATCATTACGGATGTGGAGATTGCTGCCGCGTCGATGTCCTACCTTCTTGCGCTGCCATCCCAGCTCACGAACGTGGCTGTGATCTCCACGCGCCGCTTGGTCGATCATGGAGAGGAAAAGCTTTTACAAAAAGGGCTTCGTACCGAGCGACTTACCACGCTAATGCTGCATTGCTTTGGGCGACTGCTCAATCTAAGCTATACAAAAGAGCCAACCAACTATCTGGCGCACGTGGAGATGTCAGGCGATCTTGACGCCATGCGGCATTTCACAGTGACTCAGCAGCAGCAGATGGTCAAAAATTTGCCGCAAGAAGCCAATGATCGTTACTCTAGGGGCAGTAAACTCACCTTTATCATACGTCACATCTTAGGCAACCTTCCTCGAATTTTTCGCGGCGCTATCAGAGCCAAACCGTTACGCATCACCACCAAGCTGCCAACCATGATCGCAACAGCGCTCTCAGTGATTATTGTCCTTATATTTGGCGGGGAGACGTGGGATTTTGCAGCCTCAGTTTCCTATGGACAGCTGACAGTCTTTGTAATTACAAGTTTTTTGGCAGCCAGCTTTGTGCTCTACCGAGCTTTTTCTTTTCGGCTGATTGCAACAAGGCGGGGACAAACGTCAGAGAGTTCAGTGGTCACAGCGGCAGCCACCTATTTGGCACTGGTGCTGACCTTGATTTGTCTGTTTTTTATGTTTGGCGTGTTGATGTACGGTGTGGTGGTCTTTGTATTTCCGGATACGCTAATGAGCACGTGGACTTCTGATAAAGACGGCGCTACCTTTGCTGCCCATATGCGACTGGCTGCTTTTTTGGCGGCAGTGGGAGTATTATCAGGCTCGCTTGGTGGGTCGGCAGATTCTCGCTCTGTGGTACGCAACGTATTGTTTGCCGCTGATGAAACCTAAAAGCTGGTCGCACTGCTGACCCTTTATACCTGATGGATTATGGTTATCAATAACACATGATTAACCATAATCTTTGATTTAGACTGTTTTAGTTGTCTTTTTTGACTCTAAAGTCTGTATGACATGATTTACAGCTGTCCCCAACTTGTCCAAAAGCAGGCATAACGTCATCGACGCTAGTGGCAGTTTGTGCAGCGGCACTTAACTCAGCAGTCGCTTGTTGAAAGTTGTCGGCTTCCGCACGAAAACCATCGACGTTACTCCAGACAGCTTCAGTGGCGTTACCCATGGCTTCTTGGTTTTCAAAATGATCCCAAGGGTTTACCGCATCTTCTGCCAAGAATGCCGCTTGCTCTTTAAATATCTCTGCATCAAAGGTATCAGGAGATTTGACCATATCGCCCATCACGCCCATTGCATCGCCCCAGCTTTTCATGCTGTCTTGACGGGCTTTGACATCAGGATCCACAGAATTGCTACAGGCGCCTAGGCCTAAGGCTGCTGCCATCAATGTGATACCAAAGACTGATTTTAATGATTTATTCGTTTGAGCTCTTAGCATATGTATAACTCCTCTACGTATAGCTATAAATAAGCCGGCAATCGTATACTGGCTTTTGGGTTTTATTGACAGAATATGCTGTCTAACTTTTATTATTCGTTTTGAGTAATTATTATTAAAGGATAACTACAGTCTTAAATGTAACCGTGATAGCTATGAATGAGGTAGGTCACTTACGTACAATTTTGTAACTTTACGTAACCTTTGAACTACCTAACCGACTAATTAAAAAAGAGCGTCGTTACAGCCGTCGTTGATATTATAGACTATAAGTAAGGTTACGAGTCCGACAATGCGAGCCAATCTCGCGGTTTTAGATAAAAATTGGTTAGCTCGAACTCTGGAGTACCCTCGATAGGTTCAAAACGATAATGCCAGCTGGCAAGAGGCGGCATGCTCACCAAGATAGACTCGATACGTCCATTACTTTGTAAACCAAACAAAGTACCGCGATCATAGACAAGATTGTACTCGACATAGCGCCCACGACGATACAGTTGGAACTCACGCTGCTCATCAGTATAAGGGGCATCTTTACGGCGCTCAAAAATAGGCATGATACCCTCAAGATAGCCATTACCTACTGCTTTCATAAAGTCAAAGCAGGTCTCAAAATCCCAGCCACGGCTCTCAGTATTGACATCATCATAAAATAAACCACCAATACCGCGCTGCTCATCTCGATGACGCAAATGAAAGTACTCATCGCACCATTGCTTAAAGTCAGGATAGACGCTGTCACCAAAGGGCGCGCACAGATCATGACAGACTTGATGCCAATGGACACAGTCGGCCAATACCGGATAAAAAGGTGTCAAATCAAAACCGCCGCCAAACCACCAAATAGGGTCTTCGCCTTCTGCTTCGGCAACGAACAAACGCACGTTAGCATGGCTGGTAGGCACGTTTGGATTTTTGGGATGTACGACTAGGGATACGCCCATCGCTTGTGCTTTGCGACCAGCAATATCGGGGTGACGGGCAGTTGCTGAAGCTGGCAAGTTATGAACGTGAATATGACTAAACATGACACCGGCTTTTTCGATGACTTTGCCATCTGCTAAAACGCACGAACGTCCGCCGCCGCCTTCTGAGCGCTCCCAATCATCAGGAACAAAGGTTGCATCGCCGCTACCATCGCGCTCTTGCGCTTCTAGTGCTTGACAAATACGCGCTTGCAAATCAACCAAGAATTCACGTACACGCGCGATGTCATCGGAGGTTGGCGTGGTTTGGTCGCCTTTAGCGTCAGTAGTCTGTTTGGGAGTACTGTTTAGATTAGGAATGCTCATAAAAATTTCTATCACTATAGCCGTTGGTAAAGATTTTTGATGACAAGTTTATTTATTAAGATGAGCCTTGGTATAAAACTCTTTATCTAGTAGATGACCCATACGGTCACGTTTGGTGGCCAAATAATCAGCGTTGCTTTCATTGACGCCTACCAATAATGGCACCCGCTCGACGACATTGATACCGTTGTCTGTCAAGTAAGACACCTTATCAGGGTTGTTGGTAATGAGGCGAACTTCATCAACGCCTACGTGAGCGAGCATAGGACGACACATATCGTAGATGCGTGCGTCAGCAGGTAGTCCTAACATAAGATTGGCATCTAGGGTATCATGGCCTTGATCTTGCAGGGCATAGGCACGGATTTTATTAGTCAATCCAATACCGCGACCTTCTTGACGCAAGTATAAAATAGCGCCGTAGCCAGTTGCTTGTATTGCTTCCATAGCAGCATTAAGCTGTGGACCACAATCGCATTTTAACGAGCCAAAAGCGTCGCCTGTCAAACATTCAGAATGGATGCGAACGAGGGGCGTTGGGTGGTCTGCTGGCTTTGCATGAGGTTCTATAGAGTGTGTCTGCGTCGCGTTTTTTTCTAACAATGGATTTACCACTGGTAGACCGACGCTAAGCATCACATGCTCTTGACCGTCTTCATTTTCAAACACATGAAGATCAAATTCACCGTGACGAGTGGGTAATTTTGCGCTGGTAATAAATTGATATGACATTGATGTCCTGCATAGGCCGATCATCGTGGCGGTAGATAATAAGATGGTCATAGTCGTAACGTAACGACTATGTGTCGAACAGCAGGATAAGCAAGCTGTATGTTTGCAAAACCCATGCTTATGATAACTATAACTATCTGGTTATCATTGTATAATGTTCATGATGACAATATCTTTAACGTGTTTGTGAGAAAAACACACAAAGTTCACAGACGACGCACGATGATTAAAGCGACAGTTTAAAAAAAATGCTATTATGCCATACTATTTTAACGGATACAGTGACAAGTCTTTGCCCTTACATTACTGTATCGTCATTTGTGCATAGTATGCAATATACGGTTATTGGCTTACTATTGTCATAGTTACTATTATTTTATCACTATGATAATGGTACATTTAAGCAAAGCATGTAAATGATTTCATGCAAATACTAATAAACAGTGACGATGCGCTAAGCATATCGCAATCTATAAGTAATAGCAGTATATATTACTAGCTATTGTAGATGGTTTCATAACACCGTATCAATATGATAGCGGTGTATGACGATATAGTAAGATGGCGCCTTGTCAGCAGCTTGGTAGGTATCGTACGATTTATGCAGCAGTCACCTTATTTTTTACAGTCTCAGTCAGCATCTGCGTCACCTCATACGTCGCTATCTACGCCATTGGCTACCGATTCTGCTGCACACCCATCAGGCTTGCAACAGACTTTTATGCAGATACCGCGCACGCGTCCTTGTACGCCGCTGCTTGATACGATAGATGCACCAACAGACATCAAAGCCCTCAACACTGAGCAGTTAATCGTGTTGGTCGATGAGCTGCGCTTGTTTTTATTGTATTCTGCGGGTCAAAGTGGCGGACATTTTGGTGCAAATCTGGGTGTGGTTGAGCTGACTATTGCTCTACATTATTTGCTTGATACGCCTCAAGATCAGATTGTCTGGGATGTAGGTCATCAAGCGTATGCGCATAAAGTCCTTACTGGCCGACGCGATAAGATCAGTAGTATACGTGCCAAAGATGGTCTGACTGCGTTCCCTGAACGGGCCGAATCCATCTACGATACTTTTGGTGTGGGACATTCATCGACGTCTATCTCCGCAGGCTTGGGTATGAGCTTAGCACTACGTTACCAAGGGCGACCGCAGACGGTTGCCTGTGTGATTGGTGATGGGGCAATGACTGGCGGTATGGCTTTTGAGGCCATGAATGATGCTGTACAGCAAGATGCTGACCTGTTGGTCATTTTAAATGACAATGACATGTCGATATCTTGCTCCATTGGCGGGTTTTCGCGTCACTTAGCGATGCTCTGGGAGTCAGGTTATCAAGTTGATATCTCAGATACAGGTGCGCCAGTGCTGCGTCATCGCCCAAACATGCAAGCGTTTGATCGGCGTAAACGGCATAGTGAACAACGTGATGTACCGCAGTTAGAAGACAATTTATTTAAAGCCATTGGTTTTACGTATTTTGGCCCTTTTGATGGTCACAATATTCCTGAGCTGTTGCGAGTATTATCACTTGCCAAACAGGTAAAAGGGCCAGTATTGGTTCATATTTACACGACTAAAGGCAAAGGTTTTGCACCTGCTGAGGCCGATCCTGTCGGTTATCACGCCATTAGCAAATTACCTGCTGAAGACATTGTCGCCTGTGGTTTTGTCAAAGATAAAGCGACTGTCGAAAGTAGTGCTGCTGAAGATAAGCCTTCTAAACTAAAGTACTCGCAAGTATTTGGGCAGTTTTTGTGTGATAAGGCGGCACAAGACAATAAGTTATTAGCAATCACGCCAGCGATGGAAGAGGGTTCTGGGATGATTGACTTTGCTCGTCAGTTCCCAGAGCGGTTTTTTGATGTGGCGATTGCTGAGCAGCATGCGGTGACACTTGCAGGAGGCATGGCAACGCAAGGCGTCAAGCCCATTGTTGCGATATATTCCACCTTTTTGCAGCGTGGTTATGATCAGCTTATTCACGATATTGCACTGCAAAATCTCGATGTAACGTTTGCAATTGATCGAGCTGGTCTTGTGGGGGAAGATGGCGCAACCCATGCCGGTGTATTTGATTTGGCTTTTCTGCGCTGCGTGCCCAATATGCTTATTGCAGCGCCAAAAGATGAAAACGAGTGCTATCACCTACTTAATACATGCTATGAGTATCAAGGTAGTACAGCAGTCCGTTATCCCCGTGGAACCGGAACTGGCGCGATGATAAGTCGTCCGGCACAGAACTATAAAATAGGTCAGGCTATTGTAGAGACCGTATTAGGAAATACCAGCGCTACTAATAAGCTTGTGTTATTGGCCTTTGGTACGATGGTTGCGACTGCCAAGCAAGCGGCTAAGATATTGACAGCTGATGGTGCGTCAAGTAATTGCCAAGTGCAAGTCGTCAATATGCGCTGGGTAAAGCCACTAGATACCAATTTGCTTGAGACGTTGATTGAGCAAGGTGTGACGCATATTACGACATTAGAAGAGCATATGGTCATGGGCGGTGCAGGTAGCGCGGTCAACGAGTATTTGCTCAATGCGTCTGCTGCATTTGCTATTAGTCGTCCAGCCATTTGTAATATCGGTATTCCTGATCGCTTTATTGCCCATGGCTCACAAGCAGAACAATTGGCGGATTGTGGTTTGGATGCTCGAGGTGTGGTCTCACAGCTAGAGCGTTTATTGTCTTAAGTGGCAGTGTGTCAGTTTGTCGTAACACCTGCTTGCCGTAGGTGCTAATTTTTTTACAGCTTGTGTAAGTAGTGATGGCGGCCATTAGCCATGGTAAGCCTTGTATTTTTCATTTTTGTTTTTGATTTTTTAGTATGTTGCGGTCAGTCTGTTTAAGACCGTATAAGAGAGGCATAGGATGGCAGACAATTGATATGCCATCCTATGCAAGTAATATCTGTAGTCTTCATTCATTTTATTTATTCAACAAGTAGATAGGTTATTTATGGAACCCATGGTCGTCATCGCAGCGCGTACTGCTGAAAAAGTCGGTGCAGAGATTTTACATGCGCATCAAAATCGTCACAAAATTGAGTTTGATACTGAGTCAAAAGGTATCGATGGCTTAGTGACACGCATTGATCGCTATAGTGAAGAACTCACTATCGAGACCCTCAAAAGCAATTACCCAAACCATTCGTTTTTGGGTGAAGAGTTTGGCATGCAAGAAGGCCGCGGTGAAGATGCAGATTGGTGCTGGATTATTGATCCCTTAGATGGCACCAAAAACTTCGTTCACGGGATACCGCAGTTTTGTGTATCAATCGCTGTGCAGCACAAAGGCGTTACCCAGCACGGTGTGGTCTATGATCCTGTCCGTGATGAGATGTTCTCTGCCAGCCGCGGTAAGGGCGCGCGCCTAAACCAGCGCCGTATCAATGTAAGCGAGCGCAAAACTATCGATGGTGGGCTGTTTACGACTGGTCATCCGCTTGAGCGCAGTCGTAATGGTGAAGTCATCTCTTATGCCAAAGAGCATTTTGAAAGCTTACAAAAAGTATCTGAGGCAGGTGGACAAATGCGTCGTTTAGGTTCGGCGGCACTTGATTTGTGCTATGTGGCAGCAGGGCGTTTTGATGGTTATTTTGAGATGTCTATTAAGCCATGGGATATCGCAGCAGGTGAGCTGATTGTATCAGAGGCACGTGGCGTTGTGGTCGATCATACAGGTGCGCATAACTCTATGAAGTCAGGCTCTATCTTTGCCTGTAACGTCAAGCTACTAAAGCCATTAATGCAGATAGTTGTACCAACATGGCGTGACGCTGTGTAGAGATTTGGTACTAATAAGATTGTACTTAAAAAGTTATGTTTAAAAAGCTGACTCTGTGATGGAGTCAGCTTTTTTTATTGCGATTTTAAGATGAAATCATCAATGTTAATTTGTTATTCACGTAGACCCAATTGCCTTTCTTTGCTCACGTTTTCTAGTACAGCGAGCTCTTCTTCAATCAAGCCCAGCATATCTTGTACATGCGGCAACAGCTTGCTACAAGCGGTAATACAGAACTCTACTTTGTCTAAATAGCTAGCAAGAGTGATATTCATAGCTTGACCATCCAATATAATAGAGGCTGGGTACAAGGCTTTGAGAGGCGCTCCGTTCCAATACAAGGGTTTTTTGGCACCAGGTACGTTGGAAATGATAAGGTTAAAAGCTTGTTTTTTGGGAAATATACCTGTTAATAGATTGATACCTTCCCAGGCATAAGCGATAGCACTATAGTTGATTACTTGCGCTTGATTCATACGCCGAAATCGACGTTTCCCGCTATTCATACTGCCATTAATCAGCTGTAGTCGACGTATAGGGTCATCTAAATGCGTGCCCAAATTTGCCAAAACAAATGAGATCTGATTGCCAGTGGCGCTACTATCGCTACGTAGTGACATCGGTACAAAAGCAATCAAGGGTTTGTTAGGTAATGCATCAAGCTTTAGTAAATAACGCCGTATGGCACCAGAACAGACGGCAAGTATCACATCATTCATACTGACATCGAGTTTGTCAGCGATATCGTCAAAGCGCTGCATATCATAAGATTGCGCTGCGATACGCCGTGAGGCGGAAATGCGCTGGTTTAATATGCTCATAGGAGCATCAAAGGTGCCAACATAATCGTCTTTGCCATGATGTTTAAAGTTGTCTAGTAGTTCGGTAAATACGGGCTTAATGGTAGACAGCTGCTCTTTTATAATGCGAGTAACAGAGCGCCCAGCAGGTATCAGAGCATCTACTTGGTTACGATGGCGTGCCATAAGTGACCACACTGGCAACGTCATGGGCTCGTTTGGTGACTGCGAGAGTGATTTTTGGATCAGACGCATGGCAGCGATACCATCGACCAATGAATGATGAATCTTAAAGTATAGAGCAAAGCGCTCAGGACTATCTTCAGTCTCTGGTTGGATGCCCTCGATGACGTGGCATTCCCATAATGGCATGGCACGATCAAGTAAACGCCCATGCTCTTTTGAGACGTACATCAGTAGCTCACGGACACGGGAAGGTCTTGGCAAGGCAACATGACGAAAGTGATGCTCAACATCAAAATCCTCATCTTGCTTCCAAAATAACAACCGCTCAAGTACCTGATTGAACGGAAAGCTTGGAGGTACTTGAGATGTTTGCATTTGTCTGACCAGCTGATAAACAAAATCACCGTCTGCATTTTGCGCATCGACTGGCAGTTCAAACAAAAACAAGCCACCCACATGCATAGGCTGTTTACGTGACTCAAGAAGTAAAAATAACTGATCAACTGCCGTCAGTAAGCGCATGAGGTGTCCTTTAGGTTCAACGAGTAAGGTCAATGAGCTGCGTATTATAAGTAGCCTGTCGGCACATCGATATGAACAGCGGTTAAGTTAATTATATAATCGACTGGGTATCAAAACCATTTTATTGGAAAAAGTAACCAGTTTGCGGCGAGCTGGCTTGTGCCATCTTACGCATGGGCATCCGTCCTGCCAAAAACGCCTCACGACCAGCCCAAATAGCGTGTTTCATAGCATGAGCCATCATCACTGGGTTTTGAGCATTGGCAATTGCTGAATTCATGAGTACACCGTCACAACCAAGCTCCATGGCAATAGCTGCATCAGAGGCAGTACCAACGCCAGCATCAACCAATACCGGTACCTTAGCGTTTTCTATGATAAGGCTGAGCGTATGACGGTTGAGGAGTCCAAGACCAGAACCAATAAGGCTGCCAAGCGGCATAATCGCCACACAGCCCATACTTTCTAATTCTTGCGCGACAATGGGGTCGTCTGATGTGTATACCATCACCTCAAAACCATCATCGATTAGCACTTTTGCCGCCTTTAGAGTCTCCATAATATTGGGATATAAACTGTTTTCATCGCCCAATACTTCAAGTTTGACCAAATTATGCCCACCCAATAGCTCACGTGCAAGTTTGCAAGTTCGAACTGCTGTCTCAGCATCAAAGCAACCAGCAGTATTGGGTAAAATAGTATATCTGTCGGGCGAAATCACATCTAACAAGTTCGGCTCGTCACTATTTTGACCAATATTGGTACGACGAATAGCGACAGTGACGATTTCGGCCGCTGAGGCTGCAATAGCGGTTCCGGTCTCAGCCATATCTTTATATTTACCAGTGCCGACCAGTAGGCGTGATGAAAATGTGCGACTACCAACAGTAAAGGTATCTTGAACAAGGGGAGTATTTTCAGTAGTAGTTTGAGTCGTGGCTTGAGACATATCTGCAATCCTAATAACGGGCGGACTATAAAAGACAAAAGGCGTAAGCGACACTAATACAAGTAGTATAAAGTTAGCATCGAGAGATGTTAATAATAAACGCTTATCGAGACATAAAACGGCGTAAAAGCTTTGTTAATGATATAAAACAAAATGTTATTATAACAAACTCATAAGCGCTTACCGATAAACTTTACTTAGTTTAATCATTTAAGTATAAGACATTTATGTTAGACACTGCCTACTTGTCAAAGACCTTAGCGCCTTTATTAAAGAGGCTGAGCACTTATAATTTGTTTATTACCCATTCTATTTTTATCAGGTCGTTTTTATGATGCAACTGCCGTACAGTTTTGCAAAACGCCACCAGCTCTTAATCGTTTTAGCGATAGATGCTGAGCTACCACCGACGTTGGTATTAACCAAAGCCACACCGCTTTCTGCCATCAATGAAGCTGTACGATTTTTGCAGCAGCAAGGCGTACGCGGTGTGCCTGTTTATGACAGCATCAGCTCGGATGAGTTTGAAAAGCGCCTAAATGCAGCTTATGCAGGCAATACGGGTGAATCCCAGCATATCGCCGCCGGTCTTGAAGATCATCCAGATTTGGACAGCTTAGCAGATAGTGTGCCTGAGACCGAAGATTTGATGGACCAGCAAGATGACGCGCCTATTATACGACTCATCAACGCGCTATTATCAGAAGCGATTCGTCTTAATGCTTCAGATATTCATATCGAGACTTTTGAGAAGCGTCTGGTCGTACGTTTTCGGGTGGATGGGGAGCTCAAAGAAATCATTACGCCCAAACGTCAATTGGCACCGCTTTTAGTCTCACGGATCAAAGTCATGGCCAAACTCGACATCGCCGAAAAACGCGTGCCACAAGATGGGCGTATCAGTCTACGGCTAGCAGGGCGTGAGGTCGATGTGCGGGTATCGACGTTGCCTTCAAGCTTTGGTGAACGTGTGGTAATGCGCTTGTTAGATAAGCAAGCAGGCCGCCTCAATATGACTTATCTTGGGCTTGCAGACAATGACTATACTGAGCTTAAACGCTTAATTCATCGTCCGCATGGCATTATTTTGGTGACAGGTCCTACGGGTTCAGGTAAGACGACGACCCTATATGCTGCATTGACCGACTTAAACGATCAGACACGTAATATCTTAACGGCGGAAGATCCTATCGAATTTCAGCTTGATGGTATTGGGCAGACTCAAGTTAACAATAAAGTAGATATGACCTTTGCCACAAGTCTGCGGGCGATGTTGCGTCAAGATCCAGATGTGGTCATGGTTGGTGAAATTCGAGATATCGAAACTGCTGAGATTGCAGTACAAGCGTCATTGACAGGGCATTTGGTCTTATCAACACTGCATACCAATACCGCTATCGGTGCGGTGACTCGCTTGCAAGATATGGGGGTAGAGCCGTTCTTATTATCGTCCTCGCTCATTGGCGTAGTCGCGCAGCGTTTGGTGCGGACTCTTTGTTCACATTGTCATACGTGGCAAACTGCAGATAGTGAGCAAGTAAAGTTGTTCTCTGAGATTGGTATTGAAACCGACTCTAAAGACTCAGTGACGACAGCCATCACGCTGCCAAAGCCCGTTGGCTGTGACAAGTGCAATCAGTCTGGGTTTAAAGGGCGTACAGCGATATATGAAGTCGTACCAATTGATGATACCTTACGGCGTATGATTCATAGTAATACTGCCGAGTATGAGCTTGAGTCTTATGCTCGTCAAAAGACCCCATCGATTCGTGCTGACGGTTTGCATAAAGTGATAGCAGGACAGACGACATTAGAAGAAGTACTACGTGTAACCAAAGAAAGCGCCCTAACTGAGGACGCTATCATTGTTTAACTAGGGCTATTATTTTGCTGCCATACATTCAACTTCGACGCTAGCACCTGCGGCCAAGTCTTTGACACCAAATGCTGAGCGTACTGGATAAGGCTTGGCGAGTTTGGCTTTATAGACTTCATTGAACGCGTTAAAGTCGTTCATATCAGTCAGCATCGCCATACATTTGATAAGGTCAGTCTTTTGATAGCCATATTGTAGCAATACGTCGTTGATATTGTCTAAAGTTTGCGCGGCTTCTGCTTTGATACCGCCTTCTACCAGCTTGCCGTCTTTAAAACCAATTTGTCCTGACATATATAAAGTGTCACCAACTCGAACAGCACTAGAAAACGGATAGTCACCGCCATCACCTAAAAAGACAGGTTTAGACTTGGTCATAGTAGCTGCATTAGTAGTTGCTGCTGGAGCAGCATTTGCACCTATGGCCAGTCCAAATGAGCAAGCACCCACAAAAAATGCCTTGGATAGGCGGCTGACAAATCGATTGGTAAGTTTGGACATTGTTGACTCCTTGTTCTTAATTATTTACGTTATCGTTTACTGGTCATTTACTATCAGTAGAAGATAGGTTTTCTTGTTCAGTTTCAGTTTCAGTTTCAGTTTCAGTTTCAGTTTCAGTTTCAGTTTCAGTTTCAGTTTTGTTGTCGTTGTTAGCGTCAGTTTCTGAAGATTTGCCTTGGCGACGCGCTTCTAATTCAGCCTTAGGTATCCATGCCCATGTCATCTCAACCGTAATAGGATCACGCACGCTATCAGACTCGCGATCATTGATGACGCATGGGATGACCATCTCGCCTTTGGGGGTATCTAAAATATCTGAGCGCTGTTCATCACTTAAGGTAGCGACCGCTGCTACTTGACCTTTTTTAAGCGGTCGATAAAAATTGACAGAGTAAGATTTGATCAACAGCACACGATCAGAGGGTAGGTTCAACCCTAAGATAAAGCCTGTGGCGGTCTCAGCAAGTAGCGTAACAGCGACCGCATGGATAGAGCCAATATGGTTTTGTACAGGTTTATTGTTGTTTAAGCTGACCACCACTTGATTGGGCTCTACAGTTTCGTAGTAGACCCCTGTGGTACCTACATAAGGCACGACTTTACCAAAGGCTTTGGATAAAATAGTCGAGCGTGCACCAGCAGGTAAATACTTGGTAATGGATAACAGCTTAGTAAATTGATTGTTTACTGGCTTAAGCGAACTAGGATTCGATGTTGTGTTTGCTTGAGGGGTTAGCGCGTCAGATATTTTTTCGGGTAACTTAGCTGGTATCTTCGTCGATAATTTATTGGGTAGCTTATTTAACAATCCTGACATACAAAGTTCCTCAAATTAATCTGTTTGGGCATTTTTAGATAATGGATAAAGCAATACAAGTAAAACCGCGTCATAAGTTGTCATACTGTTACCTTGCAATTGCCTAATACTTGCATCTCATTAATATTAGTACCATAAATAACCACGGACACAAAATAGTAGTAACGTAACCGGTGGAGAGTTGCAGACCACAAATCTATTGTTTTTATTTACTATTTTTATCAATCGTTTTTAATATCGAGTTAAGTTATGAATGACAGACCCACTAGTGAGCCTACCAATATTATCTATACGGGTGTCGCTGGTACAGGCAAGACTTATCGCTTGTTACAAATTGCCAAACAGTATACGCATTATTTGCCTATTACGGATGGCAACGAGCTACTGTCACAGTTGCTCTATGAGCTTAGCTGGCGCGATGTGGTGTGTCTAATATTTTTGGACTTTAAAGCACAGCAAAAAGACTTGGTAAAAGTACCTGAAGTCGTCAATCATGAGTTTTTTATCGCTAAGGCGGCTCAAAACGCACGTGAGAAGAACCTAAGCAACACAGCATGGTCAGTGCTACAAATGCACAGTTCGGCCAGCTCAAAGACAGTGACCTATAAAAACCGTGCAAGCCAAGCTTACTTTGATAAAGATGAAAGCGGAGCATGGCATCTACTGCCAGAGAGCATGTCATTATTGACTCAGTTGTCACAGCAGCTGGGTGAGTTCCGGCAGGCGCAACAAGACAATCAGCCTGTACAAAAGCAGCGTTATAGTATGGTCAGCTTTCATCAAGCCTATGGCTACGAGGAGTTTGTCGAAGGCATTCGCCCAGTGATGAGCAATGATGAACCAAGAGGACAAGGCGCTCAAATCAATCGCCAAACAAGCGAACAAGGGGCGAGCAATCAGATGCGCTATGATATCCAAGATGGAGCTTTTTTAAAGCTTTGTAAGCGCGCTGCCAATGATCCTGAACATCGTTATGCCATGCTTATCGACGAAATCAACCGTGCCAATGTCTCCCGAGTATTTGGCGAGCTGCTTAGTCTGATCGAGCCTGATAAGCGCAGCGGGCAGCCAAACGCGATGCAAGTAAATTTGGCTTATTCTGGACGAGTCTTTAGCGTGCCTGCCAATGTTGATATTTATGCAACGATGAATACGCAGGATCACTCGTTAGCGCCGCTTGATATGGCACTACGTCGTCGCTTTCGCTTTATCGACTGTCCTCCGCAGCCTGAATTGCTGCCCGTTATTCGTGTCTTAAATCCTACAGATGCGCATCAACGCTCAGATAAGCATGAGTCATCAGCAGAGGTGGATTTGGCCAAGCTATTAAGAGGGTTGAACCAGCGTATCACACAAACGTTGGGACAAGAGGCGCAACTTGGTCATGCCTTTTTATACTCGGTAAGGAGTTTAGCGCAGCTACGAACAGTATTGGTAGAGCAGATTATTCCACAACTGGCACAAGCTGTTGGCGGGCAAGTGTCTTTATTACAGTATCTATTTAATGATGAGCAGCGGCCAGTAACATCGCAGTTTATTCATGACAGTCAACGCAGTCTGTCTCAATCGTCAACTAGAGACCATCAAAACCCTATGTTTGCTGAACAAAATGCGTTTGTAGGCTCAATGATGGCATCTGCTAGCTATACTATCAATCCAGAGCTTCTGACGCAGACTGGCGAGTTTGCCAAACCTTATGTCTATCAACGTCTGTATTAATTTTAATGAAACATATATCAATAAACAGTCATTATTATAGCGCTGGATGCTCAGCTTCAAAGGCATCTTCTGACTCAAATACAGCGGGTCACGCTACTATGAGCGTGTTTGAACATCAACGCTTGGTTGCAGAGGACTTTATTGATGTCGATGATTTTACTTGGCTGCTTGCGCAAGAATTTACGGTATTTACCATTAAGCGCCAACGCGGACAATGGCAGCTCAAAGTGGGTCACTATATCGGTATTATTTTGCTGCCAAGCGGCATTACGCTTGAGATACTGCCCAAAGTAGCGGCAGTCACGCAAAAAAACACCCTTACCCAAAGCGATGAACTCATGCGGACACGTCAATGGGTACAAATGATGCTGACTGATTTGATGACTATACCTAATAGACATCACAAGCTGCCGCACACCAAAACCTTAGGCCAGCTCAGTCAGCATCTCACGCCACTATCGACACAAACGCCGCCACTGTCACAATGGCTCATCAGACAGTTTTTGCAGCTATTGTCCGATTATCAGCCAACCAAGCAGTATCAAACACAAAGCCAAAACCAGTCAATGCTACAAGGTAAGCTACTCGTTAAAGAGCAGCTAAAGCGTAATAGCTATCAGCCTCATAAGTTTGTCTGTGAGGTAAACCAACTAAGCACCGATATGCTGGTCAATCGTCTGATAAAAAGTGCTTTGGTTTTTCTTGAGCAGCTGGTAGGCGCGTCTCAAGCCTATCAACCACAGTCTATGTCGTTGTCCGCCGCGTTACTGTCTAAGCTGGTGTGCTGGCGACAGATTACTGTGCTTAGCCACTACGAGCGGCAAAGACTGAGTTCTCTTTATCAGATGGCAAAGCAGCAGCTAACCTTACAGCCATTGTCTCGGTTGCAGCGGCAATCTGTAGATAAGCTATTAGATTTGGCGTATTGGCTACTTCAAATGCAGTACTCAACTTTGCCTACAGGTAATGGTGTTGGCCACAAAGGTAGACAGATGCGCTTATGTTTACTGATTAATATGAACCAAGCTTTTGAGCAGTGGGCAAGCTTGCGTCTTACGCAGCTGTTTGAGCAGTCTACCAGTATCAACCAGCCTATTTACCAAACATTTACTCAGCAAAAAGATATATGGCTTCGAGATGCTACAGGGCAGACATGTCTGTCTATACAGCCAGATTTATTGATTTATAATACAGCTACCGAAGCAAATAGCCAAAAGCAGCACACTAGTAAGGCGAATGCTAACACCACTCACTGTAGTCACGTCATTGATATCAAATGGAAGGCACTGACTCATGCGCGTGATATTAGCGCTACTGATGCGTATCAGCTGATCAGTTATGCTCAAGCTTACCAAGCTAAGCAAGTTTGGCTGGTCTATCCGGTCATGGATGACACCACTCAACCAGTCGCACTTCAGCAGTCTATTGACTCTATAGAGTCGAACCACGCGACACTATGGGTCATGCCTTTTAATGTTACGACTGGAACGCTTAATAAAACTACTTTGAGCGCCTAAAAAATTTAGGCGATTAAAAGCAAATATTATGCAGATATCTGTGCAAACAATTCGTTGATAAAGAACTTAGTCAAAATTGATGAAAATAATTAAAAATAGGTGTTGACACTACCGACTATAAGTCTTAATATATGCACCTCGATAGCGAGGAACATTAACAAGTTAGCGGTACTGCCAATAACGAGTTAAGTGACAAAACTAGCGAGATAATAGAGAATATCGGAGTGTGGCGCAGTTTGGTAGCGCATCTGGTTTGGGACCAGAGGGTCGTAGGTTCGAATCCTATCACTCCGACCATCTATTTTAAGAGCCTTACAGGCTTTTTTTTATGTATAATAGTTTTGTTCGTAGCATTACGAATTATACTTAATACGTAAAAGCCCTTAAGAGCGCCTGTAGCTCAGTTGGATAGAGCACCTGCCTTCTAAGTAGGTGGTCGCAGGTTCGAGCCCTGCCAGGCGCGCCATTTAGCCTGCAAATCTTGCCTTCCTTGGCAATAGTTATGGCGGTTGTAGCTCAGTTGGTAGAGCCCCGGGTTGTGATCTCGGTTGTCGTGGGTTCGAGTCCCATCAGTCGCCCCAATTTTTATTTGATATATCTGCTTTTACATACATAAATTGCCCTCGTTGGCATTTTTTTTCGTCTGCGTTTTTCTTTCCTATCTTTTTATTCATTTTATAGCTATTTTTTGTAAGCTTGATAACTTTATTTGGCTTAGTACCTATCTTTTATCTGGTTTCTAAAAAAATGCCCATACTGTCTTCTACGCATTTATTGTTAATTTTAGCGAAATAACCCCCATTATTAAGCAGTATCCTAAATCTACACTTAAGAAACAGTATCTTTCTGATTAATACTATGTATATTAATAGTCTATACAAAGAATATTGTCTCGCTGCTATCAGTATAAAATGTGTGTAGCGTGCGTATAACTTTAATAGCAGTCCACAGTAAACGATTTTTCTTATGTATTGTCTCTTAGGTAGTTTATTTTGCAGAGCCCGGCTTAGCTGCCGTAAGTTGCCATACATTATTGAGGAAATTGTTAATGGACGCACTTAGTATGTTATTACAGAATGTGCATTTGTTTGAAACAAATTACTATCGTTTAAATGGTAGGGGTAATTGGTCATATTCTATTGATAGAAAAGATACGATTTTATTTTATCTTGTGTTATCGGGTAGTTTTTGTATCGATGTCGGCAGTGAGATACGAGAGGCAAAGACTGGCGATACCATTATGATCTCAAACGCCTATAAACATGTCAGCTATGCACTCAATCATCATGGTGATAACACCAAACCTCTAGATGAGATGCTCAATGATTCTGAAAGCCATGTTATAGATCTTAATGGAGAAGGTGAGATCAATGCATGTTTGATCTTGATCGAATGTCGATACGAAAAAGAGATGACGCAACCACTACTGTCAGTACTACCCACGATATTGCCTGAGCTTACTGAGATGTCTGATGGTCGATTCGGCGTTATTGATGTAGAGGTTAAGCTGTTGACCTTGGAGTCTGAGCATGAGCGTATGGGTAAGACAGCAGTCATCAACCATTGGGCCAGTATTATGATGATTGAGTGTCTGCGTACCTATATTGAGAGTTTACCTGAGGCGACAGATAATTGGCTTAAAGCGCTAAAAGATCCATTTTTGTCAAAAGCATTGGTAGCGATGCATTATGCACCAGATCGAAACTGGACGATTCATAAACTTGCTGAGGTCGCAGGAATGTCGCGCTCAAGCTTTGCCCAGCGGTTTAAAGATGTAGTTGGAATGCCGCCTCTGACATATTTGATTGATTACCGTTTGCGCTTGGCAGCACGTTATCTACGTTTGCAGCAAAACAGCATCAGCCGTATTAGTGAGCTAGTAGGGTATGCGTCAGACTCTACCTTTAGCCAAGCTTTTAAGCGCGTTTATGGTGTATCACCAAAAGCTTATCGTCAGCAGTATCAACGTAAACTGACAGCGTAAGTATTTTATAAGCGCCCATCTTTAAAAAGTCAGATAAAGAGCGGCCGTAACACTGACAACCAAAGTACGTTCAGGTACTATATAATAATCAGTAGTCCAAACGCAGTCACTACGATATTTGGCTATTTATTACCTTTAGTTATGACATTTAAATAAATAGCTTAGATATATGATTATGATACTGAAGACCACATTTATTTTTTGCTGGTGATGGTACATTATGACCCAACCGACTTTTAACAACATCCTACAATCTACTGCTATAAGTAGCGATAGTAGCGCCTCCATCCCTGATGGTAAAAGTAGCCATGAGGCTGTGTCATCGTTACAAGAACCGATGGCGACTGATAAAGCGGCGCTGCTTGCTCTTTTTACACCATCATCTTCTCAGACATCTGCTATTCACGCGACTGAGACCTCAGAGTCTAGTGTGGCTGAGCTGCGCTTAGCACTTTATCGCACGCAGCATGAGCGAACACGCTTGCTGTACTTGGCGCCTGCAGATATACGTCCAACTTATCTGGTACAGACATTGAAGGGTCAATTTGCAGAGTACCAGCAGTATAAGCTTGCGCAGCAACTTGATAAACGTGGCCTACTTGATGTCAGTCCGCTTGAGCGCATGTGGCAGCAGTTGCACGTGGTTGATGATATTATCGCTGATATTGTACGTCATATGCCAGCTCAGCAGCCTGTAGGATGGCAGCTGACAGCGCAAGATGGTCACAATCCGCTAAGGCTTGCGACTGTCGGTAAGCTAAAACACCCCAAGCCTATTGAGGATCAAGCCAGCCTAAATAGCTATGTGCTTGGACATTTTGGAGTGAGTAGTTTTACTTATGACCGTGGATATTATATCGGTCATGTGGTTGGTTATTTATTTAGCTGTTATTTTTGTGCGCATCTGTCTATTAGCTACGGTGTCACAGCACTTGGCGAACAAGTGGTTGAAGGCTATGACTATGCTAGCCTTGAGACGCCCTACATGGTGCGTTTATTGCAAGGCTTAGACAGCTATTGTAAAAAACGTATTTATCAATTGGCGGTTATTTGTGCACGACTCAGCGTCTATGCGTCTGATAAACGAATCGAAAAAATGCTCATCGCTGAGGTCAATGATTTTGATAAAAAGCTCCAGCAGCAGCATTTAGATGTATTGCTATTACAAGGCATGATGCCTGAGAGTAACGACTCTACGCCACTTTTTTAGATACATGACTTCTCACTTCTTTTTTTATCAACTGCCTTAGGATATTCGCTGCTATGCCTGCTTATCATTATAAAGCGCTTGATGAACAAGGCGGTATTCAAAAAGGATTATTAGAAGGCGACTCTGCGCGGCAAATACGTCAGCAAATTCGCGACAAGCAGTGGACGCCGGTAGAAGTCAGTGCCGTCAATGACAAACAAGGCCGACAGCGAAGTCGTTATAAAAAGCCGTCTGCTTATGAGTTAGCGTTATTGACCCGTCAGCTCTCAGTCCTGCTAGCAGCTGGTATTCCACTCGAAGAAACCCTAGCAGCTGTCGCCAAGCAATCTCCCAAAACCCATATCAAATCTCTTATGCTGGCAGTACGTTCGCACGTTTTAGAGGGCTTAAGTTTTGCCCGTGCGTTACAGCAAGCGGCGAGCTTTCCGCCTTTATATATTGCCACTATCGCGGCTGGTGAAAAGTCAGGTCATCTTGATCTGATTCTTAATCAGCTGGCTGACTATACCGAAAACCGCTTTGCCTTACAAAAGAAAATCCAAGGCGCGATGGTGTATCCTATTGTGCTGATGGTTATGGCGATCAGCGTGATTATGGGACTTATGAGCTTTGTCGTACCCAAGATTGTCAAAGTATTTGAGCAGTCTGAGCAAGCACTGCCCCTGATAACTCAAGTAGTACTTACGCTGTCCAATGCCATTACCCAGTGGTGGTGGCTGATGCTACTAATATTAATAAGTGGCACTTTTTTGTTTTATCGGTTTGCGCAAACGCAGGCCGGCAAGCTTGCTATCGATAGCATCATTCTTCGGTTACCGATATTGGCGCGACTCTCTAAAGGACTCAATGCTGCTCGCTTTGCAAGCACACTGTCGATATTGGTGCGCTCGGGTGTGCCATTGATTGAAGCTTTGCATATCGGCGCTGCGGTCACAACCAACCTACACATTAAACAGACTATTATCACTGCTGCAGATCGAGTAACAGAAGGCGCCAGTTTGTCAAGCCAGCTTGAAAAAGCGTCTTATTTTCCACCGATGATGGTACAGATGATTAAGAGCGGTGAAAACTCGGGCGAGCTTGAAAGTATGCTTAGTCGCGCAGCCAATATGCAAGAGACGGAAGCGACTAACTTTATTAGTACCTTGCTGTCGCTGTTAGAGCCGCTAATGCTAGTACTGATGGGAGTCGTCGTGATGATTATTGTGATGGCAGTCATGCTACCGATTGTGAATATGAACGACTTAGCGGGTTAGTTCGAGCAGTTTACTATCTGACCGTATCACCTTAACCTTACAATAGGTTTCTTAAATTTTGCTTACTGTTGTATATTAATCAATGAAAGGCAAATACACTGTCGTTCATTGCAGCGTTGAGCTATAGTGACTTACAAGCGGTGAGATTTATAAATATATAAAGGTTTATGGACCTGTAAGTAGCGACAGCGATAATCCAAAATTTACAATCGAAATTTAAAATCAAAGTGCGCTAGTAGATAAATGTACAATCATAGTCTATAGTGACAGTCGTCTTGATATTTATGTATAACAGTAATGATAAAAGCGATGATTATGATTGATAAAACCTCAGCCAACGCGACAAAGCAGCATCTTATGAAAAGCAGACAATCTCCTTCACATACAAAAGATACAAACATCGTCAATAGTCGGACAGCATTGAGCCGTAGTCAATCAGGCTTTACGCTTATTGAGATCATGGTTGTGATTGTTATCCTAGCTATTTTGGCAGGATTGGTCGTGCCAAAAGTCGTGGGACAAAGCGATAAAGCGCGCGTCAAAACGACAGAGACTGCGCTATCGACCGTGTCAAATTCGCTCGATATGTATAAGGTAGATAACTCACGCTATCCGACGACAGCACAAGGTTTAGAAGCGTTGATCACACCGCCTGCCAATGCAAAAAACTATCCTGAAGGCGGCTATATTAAAGGTGGCTATCCAACCGATGGTTGGGAAAACGAGCTACAGTATGTCTCTCCTGGTAGTGAAGGTCGTCCTTACGATTTGTTTTCGTTGGGGGCAGATGGGCAACAAGGCGGCGAAGGTCAAGATGCTGACATCTATGCAAAACTATAAGTAGAGGTATCAGCGTACTCAGTATTAACGACCAGTAATGGATAACTGGCTCGTAACTAATATCAACCAATAAGTCATTATTGGTTGATATTTTTTATCAATACGTGAAACCTATGTCATCAGTGATTAAAAGCAATAAAGGTAGTTATTCATGACAATCAAAAAACCAACAACAAAATCAATCGCGTTACACAAATACCATTCTAAAAAGCCTTATGTACTTGCACTTGCTATCATAAATGCCTCGTTGGTAATGGGATTATCTATGGTTTCTATGAGTGCTGTTTCTATGAGCGCTCAGGCGGCAAGTTTAGGCGAGCTGTTCGGTAATAATAGCGCTACAAAATCGAAGTTTTTGCCAGTAGATAAAGCCTTTCAAGTTGACAGCATTACCAATGCAACATCTAAAGGCACGCGTCTATCGATTACCTTTGATATTACCCCAGGACACTATGTTTACAAAAACCAGCTTACTTTAAAATTTCCTAAAGGGATAAGCGCAACGCCGTTTACGTTTAATCAGTCTCCAGTCTCAATTGATGATCCAACTTTTGGTAGGGTTCCTGTATTTACCCAAAAGCATATGATAGCGACCACGACGCTTACGACCAACAATGGTAAAGGGGCAAAGAATGCACCGCTCGTGATCGGTTGGCAAGGCTGCGCCAAAGCTGGACTATGCTATCCGCCAGAGAAAATCAAAACCACGGTTGATATCGCAGCACAACGCAAGTAAATATCGACCGAGTCGATGTAAGCATTAGTAATCAATAGGCAGTCCTTTATGTCCATTAAGACACCAGAAAAACCTCCATCCTCCTATAAAAATCGTTCTTCCAAAAAGTCTTATCTGTTGGCGTTTGCTTTAAGCAGTAGCTCATTGCTGACAGGACTGCTACCTACTGGATTGGTCGCTACTGGACTGACCGCCACATCCATGACAGCTCAAGCTGTTAGCTTGGGTGATTTGTTTGGTAATAATAAAAGCTCAGCGAAGCCAAAGTTTTTACCCGTCGATCAAGCGTTTCAGGTGGGTAGTGTCAGTAAGCCTGTCGCGACAGGGACGCAGTTGTCGATTAACTTCGATATCACTCCTGAACACTATGTCTATAAAGATCAAATAAAGCTAACTTTACCTACTGGTGTGACTGCCGCGCCATTTACTTTTAGTCAGACTGCTGTTTTTATTGATGATCCCACCTTTGGTCGTGTGCCAGTATTTGATCAAGCTAATATGGTAGCGACCACGACGCTAAGTAGTACGAGTGGCAAAAGCGTGGACGATGCAGCAGTGGTTATTGGCTGGCAAGGCTGTGCCAAAGCAGGGCTGTGTTACCCGCCTGAAAAAATAAATACTACTGTCAATATCGCTGCGACTACCCCGCAGACTGCAGCGAGTGGCAGTAGTATGTCTTCTCAAGATCAGACGACAGACTCCACCATCAAAGCTGCTGCGAGTACTGCAACGACAGCAGACGCAGCGAATGCAACTAATACGGATAATGCTACGCCTACCGCACAGCAAGTAGAGGCAGATGATGAGGTTATTGATTATGCCTTGTTAGATGCGGACGCTTTAGAAGAAGAGCTTGTCGCTACCAATATGATTTCTGGTGCAGATACCGATGTCATCAGTGGCGATACGGTCGATAGCAATATGACCGATAGCAACATTAACATGACCAGTAGGGCCAGCAGCGCTACTGTCAACGACAATGGTTTAGTCGATACCGACCCGTTTGGACTGGCATCGCATCCATGGTTGGCCTTAGGTCTATTGTTTTTGGCAGGCTTAGGTTTGGCACTGACACCCTGTGTGCTGCCGATGCTGCCTATCGTTGCCAATATCGTCGCACGCGAGAAAAACCCGACCGTCAAAAAAGGCGTGATACTGACCACCAGTTATGCCATTGGGGTTGCTACTGCTTATGGTATCTTAGGCGCAGTCATCGCGGTGTTTGGTGAGTCATTGGGCATTATCGGTTGGCTACAAAACCCGATTATCTTAATTAGCTTTGCTATTATTTTTGTCCTATTAGCGCTGTATATGCTGGGTGTATTTACTATTCGTTTGCCACGAGCCGTGAGTAGTAAGCTGCAAGGCTTGAGTCAGGCGGGCGATAGTAAGCTTGGTAGTACAGGAGGTAGCCTCGTTGCTGGGTTTTTATCCGCACTAGTCGTATCGCCTTGTGTGTCCGCGCCACTATTTGGCGCCTTGCTTGCAGTCTCGACTATTGGTAGTCCGCTGCTTGGTTTTATCGCCTTATTTATGCTTGGTTTTGGTTTATCAGCGCCGCTTATTTTGATTGGTGCCACTCAAGGCAAAATCATACCGAAGGCTGGCGAGTGGATGAACTGGGTCAAGCAAGGCTTTGCGTTATTGTTGTTTGCAGTGGCGCTACTATTGATTGAGCGAGTATTTGTATCTCCTATAATGCTGCTAGTATGGGCGTTATGGTTTATGGTGGTTGCGACATGGGCTTGGAGCTGGCTGGGCCGTGGTCGGATGCTTACTCAAGCGCTTGGTTTGGTGACTGGTATCTGGGCAGCCTGCTTGGTCATTGGGGCGGCATTAGGTAATGATGACAGTCTACATCCATTGGCGTCACTAAGTGCTGCGCCAACGATGGTACAGTCAGCGACTGGTCAAGCAGTCGGTAATGATAATGCAAACGATGAGCATGTCACGACGCTTGCACAGTTAGATGCAATCACTGCCAAAACGCCTAAAGTAATCGTGGATGTAACGGCTGATTGGTGTGTTGAATGCCGCATTATGGATAAAAACTTATTCCATAACCGTCCTGCGCAGATGCAAGATTGGCAGTTGGTCAGGCTTGATATCACTGAAACCACACCAGACTCAAAGGCAATCTTGGCGCGCTATCAACTATTTGGTCCACCAGCATTATTGTATTATCAGGATGGTCAATTGATAAATCAGCAAGTTGGTGAAATTGGTCGCTCAGAGTTTGAAGAGACATTAACATTGCTAAATAAATAAAGCCGCAACTATAAGTCGATATTATAAAAGAGCCAGTATACTGTTATGACACAGTTACTGGATCTTTTTATTTGTCACGGGTGCGCTCAAAAACTTATTAAACACCAACTCTCGCTATTTAACATTGTACTAAAGACGAATAACTCTAGTATAATGCGGGTATATTTATTACACTAAAGCAACAATAGTTAAGTTGTACTAATAAAACCCCGTAATCGCTATTTACCTATCAAGTTTGATTTTAGTCATCGTAGATAAATTATTGACCGCAGTGTCAATTAACACAAGGGACACTTATGTTTGTTCATACAACTTTGCAGCGTCAGATAATGGGCCTCGCTTCTGTTTCTCAAGCTACTAAGCGCACAGTAACCAAAACCCATTTAAGCATTGCAGTTGGTGCAGTATTGAGCTGTTTTACCATGCAAGTACATGCTGTAGATAACAATCAGATAAATGATGAATTAGCTATAGACGTGCAGCAAGCTACTGTTGAGCAGTTAAAGACGCCAAACGTTGATCGCCAAAAACTGTCTAATGATGCTTTTGTCGCACAGCAAGCACAATTGTTTTTTGAATGTACACAAGTAAAAACGGCCGCTGCACGTTTGGCTTGTTTTGATAAGGTTGCAGAGCAAGGCGAGACGCCAAGCTATACCACGACCAAGCAACCATTGGATTTGGCAGGGACTATTAAAAGTACCATTTCAGGTGATCCGCAGGTGGTACTTGCAGAAGATATGACCAAAATGCAGGGCGATACTGTAGAAGCTGCTGATACAGTACTCATTGCCAATCAGTTATCTGCCAATAGTGAACCAAATAAGGCCGCGATAGACAAGACACAAACCGAGATATTAGATGATGTAGGCGTGACTCAAAGCGATATCGAAAAATATACGCCTTTGAGTCTGGCCTATGATTTGGACCAAAACAGTGAGCGCGGGACTTGGTCAGCGCGACCACACCGTCCTATGTATTTATTGCCGTTATTTTTAAATGCCAAGCCCAATCGTAGTCCAAATACTCCGACTCGAGATGAGGAGGTTTTTAGTCCCAATGAGCTAAGAGTGCCTGAGCTGAAATTGCAGGTATCTATTAAGACTAAAGTCGCAGAGGACTTATTCGATACCAATGCCGATATGTGGTTTGGCTATACGCAGCAGTCGCATTGGCAGGTCTATAACGAAGACAATTCTCGTCCGTTTCGAGCAACCGACTACGAGCCTGAGGTGTTTGTAACTCAGCCTGTCACAGCGAACCTACCCTTTGGCGGACGCTTACGTATGCTAGGGGCAGGGGCCTCACACCATTCAAATGGTCAGTCTGACAACTTGTCTCGTTCATGGAACCGGGTATATCTGATGGGCGGTGCCGAATGGGGTAAATTTGCAATCGTACCAAGGCTGTGGGCGCGTGTTAGTACCGAAAGTGGCGACACGGATGATAACCCAGATATCGAAGATTTCTTGGGTTATGGCGATATGAAGTTCTTATATGACTTGCCAAACAAACACAGTGTCAGCGGTACTTTGCGTTATAACCCAAAGACAGAAAAAGGCGCAGCGCAAGTCGATTATATCTATCCATTATCTAATAACGTCAATGGGTATGTTCAGCTGTTCCATGGTTATGGTGAGTCTATCATCGATTATAACCATAAAAATACCGCTGTCGGGGTTGGGATAGTACTTAATGACTGGAAAGGACTATAATTCGCTAAGTCTTATCAATAAGTGTCATAACGGCTTATGCAGCGCTTAGCACCATATCAAAGTGGCCTATGGCTGGCAGAGTATATAAATTTACGCTGTCAGCTATGCCATGTCTATCGTAGTACACCTTCCATACCGAGCAGCACTGCACCGACGCTTTACAATCGTATACAGCAGTATTTTCATAAAGGTCTTTTGTGCGCGCGCTGTCATGATTATATCGCGTGGCTTCCTAAGGTGTTTACTGTAGATATTGCAGCGGGTGCTTCTCTTACTATCCAAGCTGCTACTTATTACGATTATCCAATTCGCCAAGCCATTCGAGCTTTTAAACATTCAGAGGACATGACCAAGCTGCCTTTATTGGTACATGTATTGCGTCAGCTACCAAGACCTATCGGCTGCCACAGCCAAAACAGCGTCATCCTACCCATGCCTACCACCGCCAGTCGCCTAGTTGAGCGCGGCTTTGACCCCGTGACTATTCTTTCCGCCTATTTATCGAAGCATTGGAATATACCTATCTGGCAAGGTGTCCAGCGCATTGATCATACTGTTAGCCAGCAAGGTCTAACGCGTGCAGAGCGCTTAGCGAACCTAAACGATGCTTTTACGATGACGACATTACCTCCTGCCAAACGTATATTGCTATTTGATGATGTGGCGACCACAGGAGCAAGTCTACAAGCACTGGCTCGAACACTGTCTGCCAAGTCCTTCTCCCACAATCAGACATATCCTATCAATCAAAGTACATCTCACGATAAAAACACGCCTGTCTCTGATATTTACCATCTATCTGCCTATGCACTTGCTCACGGTAGTCACAACGCCTAATTAGACAATGTTAACGAAAAATATTTTTTTGTATTGATAATGATACAGAAATGTATCTGTGTTACATTGTCTATTCGTATGTCGATTCTTACTACTATTTTAATGATTACATTACTTAAATATCAGGCTATGCGCTATAAGACACTGTCTATAAATAGGGTTACGGTGGAATGAATATTGCAACAGTTTTCTGAAAAATAAACAAAAGATCGGGCACTCATGACCTGTCTTTTGATGTAGATAAATAGGCCGTTGTCATTATGTGTGATTGTTATTAATAGGATATTGATGTGAATGCATCTTTGTACAGCTTATCTTACCAACGACCAGCATCCAACGCAGGGTTTACTCTGATTGAGCTGATGATAACGATAGCTGTACTGGCTATCATTGTAAGTATTGCCGCGCCTAACATCAGCAACCAGCTGGCCAATCAGCGAGTAAAGTCAACTGTCTCAACCATAGAGAGTGCGCTTAAAGAAGCAAAAGCTGAGAGCATTATACGACGGCAAAATATCACAGTGGTATACGACAGTAGCACGCCTAAAACCATCACCTTACAAGACGACAGCAATACCGTTTTATCTACCTATAACATCGCCTCTCAAAGCACTATCAATCAAGTAATTACTCCTACTACGGTCACCGCGGTTACTTTTCAGCCTAATAAAGTCATGGCTGGTGGCGCCAGCGTTATCTATACCGTTTGCGATGATGCTTCTAATAGTGAAACTCCTACACAGGTCAGTCTTAACAGTATCGCTAATATCAATATTACGACCGTTGGGAGCTGCTAATGAAGACACAGACGACTCAGGCAGGCGTGGGATTGATCGAGGTTATGGTAGCGCTGCTGCTACTGACGGTAGCAGTATTGGGTTTTAGTGCTATGCAAATGAGCGCTATAAAAGCGACTGATGAGAGCCTGATGCGTACTCGCTCTATATCTACTATGAAATCCTTGTCAGAGAGTATGCGCATACTACCAAATACTGGCCCAATCTATAGAGAGCAGGTAAATAGTGTTTATAAAAGCAGTAAAAAAGTGAATAGCGATTACGACATAAGCGCCTACTGTAAAGATGTCAAAACTTATAGTACTGCAGCTCCTGATTGTAATACGGACAACTGTAGTATCGACGAGATGGTCAACCATAATGTTGGCATCATTCTCATTGCTGCTTGTGAAAAAGAAATCGCGCTGAATATGGAGGTCTGTACAGATACCAATGACATGAATGAGCGCCAATGTATCATTGCAGCGTGGAGTCAGACTAAACCGACTATGAATGACGAAAAGTATTCTTGTACGGATGCCAACGGCACTTATAAGCCTAGCGCTTCATGTTTTATTATGGAGGCTTATTGATGTCTACTATACATCGTTATTTATCCAAACAGCCTACCAATACGCTACCGCCAACTCAGCAAGGTTTTACCTTGGTGGAGCTGATGATCTCTTTAGTATTGGGTTTATTGATATCAGCAGCGGTAATGCAAGTCTATATTGCCAATGTTAGATCGGTCACTCTACAAGAAGCAGGCTCAAGCATTATTGATTCAAGCGTCTTTGGCATCCCTGTGCTAGAAGAGCATATACGACTGGCTAACTTGGGGCTTGCAGACACTATCAATGATACCAATGCTGGGGCAGGGGTGGTGTTGACCCAAGCTGGCAACCTAAAAAACATAAAGTTGGATGGTGATAAAGAGATACCTCTGACATTACTAACCAATACTGGCGATGTAACAACGAAAGGCTCAGGCAATCAATGGTCAGCGATGACTGCGACAGACACACCAAGCGGACAGCTAACGATACAGTTTAGAGCGCCGCAGAATATGTTTGACTGTGAAGGTAGGGCAGCTTTGGGTCCAAGAGAAGTTAATATTAATAAAGTCAAAAAAGTCATTGATGGCCAAATCATTATAGAGCGCTATTATTTAAATGCTCAAGATGCCTCCAAACCCAATCAACTCTCTTTATATTGTGACGCTGGCAAATACATTACCGAAGATATGGATGACTACAAAGAGCAAGGTAGAGCAGACAAGCCTGCTACTGTATTGACCGCCAAAAACCGGATAAAAGACTTCGGCGATAAAGGCGTCGTCGTTATCCAAAATATGGATTACTTCGATATCTTGCTCGGCACCAAAGAGGCTGATGACATACGCTATTACACGGTCAAACAATACACTGATCTGACAGACAAACCAGATGTTATATCAGTAAAAGTGGGCGGCATCATACGCTCCAACAACGTCGTCCAAACCTCAGAGCTATCTAATAATTTTACCGTTTTGGGTAATGATGTCGCTCTAAAAACGGATGCAACAGATGTAGAAAAAAAATACTTACGCTTTATTTTTCAAAATGAAATTGCGCTGCGAAACGCAAGACAGAAACCCTCAATATAAGGCGAAATACTATGAAAAAGCATTTGTCTATGCCTACTCATCAGCAAGGTGTCGCCTTGATTGTGGTTTTATTATTTTTAGTTCTTATTACGCTAGCAGGCGTTATAGCAGTAAGAAGCAGTACGACAGACTTAAAGCTTGCAACGAGTGATCAAGCAGATGCACTGCTACTGAACACAGCAGACAATAATAATAAAAGTATCGAGCAGCTTATCAATGTAGACACAACTGATGCCGACGCAGTGACTCAAAAAAACCTAGCGCTTAGCTCAGCTGGTATGTTTGGTTACTTTATGAACATTGGAGCAGAAGAGAATCGCGGGGATCAAATTGTATTTTGTTATCGTCCGCGCGCCGACTACTTTTTTAGAATGAATGAAGCAACCGTAATTGATCCAAGCGGTGGTAGTAAGCTGACGACAGGCGCTTCAAATACGGGCGGGTTTTGCCGTGTCAGTAAAGCAGAAGATTTTAGTAGCGCACGCAACAACGTGATGACGCAAGTAGCGGTCACTCGGCCTAGTAGCGATATGGTAGCGGCAGGGCCTTTTGAGTTTGTACCCTTAGAGCAGACCATAACCACGACTAACGTTGCTAGTAGCTCACCGAACTTTCGTCTGTTTAGTAGCTCGTTCTTACCTGGACTTACGCAAGCAAAAGAGAGCGACATCCTAGAATGTCTAAAAAAACCCAATCAAAACGCTGCTGACTTTGGCTATAGCGCTAAAGACAAAGACGATAAAGACATCACCAAGTATTACGATGAGACACTGACGCAGTGCTTAGCGCGTATTGGGGTCCCAGCGACGACCCTAGTAGAGGATGTCAAGCTTGAGAATATACTGACCTCTAAAAAATGCTTGGACTACGGCAAAGGTACTGCAAACAATGCGTTTAGCGACGCTTGTCAAAAGCTATTAAATGTTACTGCATCTGGTACGCCCAAAGCCGCTGGCGCAACAGGTTCAAAAAACTAAGCCAAAGAAGCTCTATGCTGTCTTGTAACAATACTTACACTCCAAGGAGTACAACATGAAAAAGCTCAATTCATTATCAGTACAACCCTGTACTCCTCAGACGTTGTTTAAAGTCACGGCGCTTACGTTGGCACTATCTACTATTGGTATGGCTACCAAGTCTCAAGCGGCAGTTAGTTATGACGCCAGAGGGGTTGCAAGCTATAACACTTTGGGAGATCTGTCGATCTACCAACCTCCTGTGGGCGAGATTCAACCCACAGTTATGCTGATGCTTGATAAGTCAGGCAGTATGGACAGTAGAAGCTTATGGGATGACTATGGTAGCAAAGATTACCGATACGACCCTTTTACAATAGTAGAAAATAGAGAACAAACAAGAACAGAGTTTGTTTGTACTAGATATAACTGGCGAGGGAAATGTACTCGAGGGTATTACAGAGATTATACTGTTATTGTGCCTACCAATGTAACCTACAACTATCAAACACCTAATTTAAAAGGCGATAACAATAAACCTTGCTATTATCGTGAAACAAATAACTCAAATGTTGAGATAAACTTTATTAGTGAGTCCCGTAACGATGATGGCGAGAGCTATAACATCAATTATTGTATAGACACCAGTACTGAAGATACCCGCACGGTCACTGAGATTGCTGCGCGTGATGTACCAACCAACTGGCGCTTGGATAGAATGAGTGCGTTAAAGGTCGCCGTATTTAAACTGCTTCGTAACCCGAGAATGGACAGTAGTGTCAGTATGGGTGCAGGCGCGTATGGCTACAATAATGCGCGCTATGGAAAGATAGGCGTTGCTGCTAAGCCTTTAAATGATGACCAAAAAGAGGACATAAGAGAATACGTAGCAGATGTATCTCCTAGTGGTGGTACACCGATTGCTAGGGCCTTTGCAGAAGCAGGCGCTTATGTAATGGGTACTTCTACTGCTGCAGGTACAAGTACCTATAGCGGTTTTTTGAACACGACCAACGATGGTGTTATTCGTAACAACAACAATTATATCAAGCCAGAAAGCTCACAATGTGCTGGTACTGGTGTATACATGTTGACAGATGGTGAGCCTAACAACGGAGCAAACTATACTCAATATATAATGAATGCAACGCTGACTAATCAAAGTTTTCAATGTAGCGGTTTAATGAACAATACGGGTGCTGCTGCTGGGAGTAACGCACGCTGGGATTGTATCGGTGACTATGCTAAAGCGTTAAACAACAAAGGCATTAAAACGGCTATGGTAGGTTTTGGTAGTAGTTTTGATGTTTTTAATAATTCTGATAATTACCAGTCAATACAAGCAACTCTGCATGATGGCACGCCTTATGAAAAAAAGTACTACCGCTGTGACCTATTAACCAATAAAGATGCGCAGAATTCATGTAATTTAGGTATGGAATCTAAGGATACCAAGACAGGCTTTAACGGTTATGCTGGTGTTGGCGGCTTTGGTGAGGGTGGCTTTTATTATGCCAAAGACTCAAAAGACATCGTTAATAGTGTGTTGTCCTTTGTGACCAAGCTCGATAACGAGTTAGCCAGTATACCCTCGGGCACGATTACCATTCCTCAAGATCCATTAAGTGCACAAAACGTCCAACCTTATGCTTATCTGCCGATGCTTGAGCCCAAAGTAGGCTCTAATCTTATGGTATGGCCAGGCAACCTAAAGAAGTATGAAGTCAATCAAGGTACGCTATACGGCAAGTCAGCAAAGGGCACCACTGCTGATACGCGCCTATATGTCAGCATCGATAAAGACGGTAATATCGACACAACAGGGAAAAAGTTCCCAGCAGATCTAAATCCGAATGCTCGTGATCTATGGAGCACCAAAAACTATCAAAGTGTCGATAGTAATGGTAATACGATCAATGTCAACGATCGCATCACCGCAGGCGGGTTTTACGCACAACTAAAGTCGCCAACCGCCGCCAATAATACTACTCGCGCCGTCTATGTCGAGAGTGGCACTGGACTTAAAAAAGTAGCAGTGACTGCTGGTAAGTTAGTAGGATTTGATGAATTAGATAGCAGCTATGGCGCAGCAGAGAAGCTATATCTACTTAGCTTTTTGGGCTATGACATCAATATTGATACCGCTTTAATCAATAAGATAAACGCAGCTGGCAATCAAGAAACTGAGCTTGCAAAGCTGATTACCTCTCCTAGCGGCGACGTTAAGGTCTTGGGCGGGGTACTACATTCCAAGCCAACCGTAGTCAGCTATGGCGGCAATATCAACTCACCTGATAAAGACAGCGATGGCAATGGCGTCATCGATGCTGATGCAGGTCAAATCTCCACCGACCCAAGTGATCGTAATGACTACGTGATGTTTGGTTCTATGGAAGGCGCGCTGCATTTGGCAAAGTCTGCAACTGGTGAAGAAGCCCTCGCTTTTGTCCCAAAGGTACTCATAAAAAGTCAACTAAAAGCCTTAAAGGATGCGGCTGTAAATACCGATGCGAAGACAAAAACGCCAGTATTTGGGGTGGATGCGCCATGGATATCAACGGGCGAGTACAAATATAGCTTCGCTGCTGATGGTAGTGGTTCTGTCTCTGCCAGTAGTATGAAAGTATATGGCGGCTTGAGCAAAGGTGGGGTAGGCCTATACGGGCTCGACGTAAGCACGATGACCAAGCCAAGCAAGCTGTTTACGATCAATGATACAACGTCAGGCTATAGCCGTATGGGTATGATTATATCAAAGCCTGTCGTCGGTAAAGTCAAGATAGGTGCTGGTAAAAACGCTATCAAAGACGTCATTATCTTCGGCGGTGGCTATGACAAATGTTATGAAGACCCTACCTTTAAACTAAACTCTATTACCAATAATATTGAAGGCTGTAGCAGTATTGCTCAAGCAAAAGGCAATGCGATATATATTGCCGATGCAGATACAGGAGCGCTGATTGCTTCGATATCAGGCGCGACAACAGGTGGCAAAAACGTCAGCGTATCCTCTATGAAGCATAGTATCGTCAGTGAAATTACGACGCTAGATCGTGACAACGATGGACTCATTGATCATTTATACTTTGGAGATTTGGGCGGTCAGTTATACCGCGTCGATCTGCAGAACGGTCAAAGCATCAGCTCAAGTACAGGTCTCAATACCTTTGTGCGCCGCGTCGTACGAGTGCTAAATACCAGTGGTGATAGCAGCAGTGATTTGACCTCAAAATTATTGGTCAATAAAGGACTACAATACCGGTTTTATGCTCAGCCTTCAGTCAGCTTCTTTCAGCCTGATGGTGCCAATACACAGCTCATCGCCGTAGTCAATATTGCATCGGGCGATCGTAGCAATCCACTATCACGTCATCGTAATAGCCTATTAGAGTCCAATCGAGTATTTGGCATCATAGATAGAGATATCGTCGATCAAAACTTATATGGTAATAATATCGCTTTAGAAGCAGACGATCTGACATTGAATGACTTGGCATCATTACCTTTCGATAAGATAACGACGCCTTTAGACATTATTTCCCCAATACCAAAAACCAAGTCTGGGGTGATAAATGCTCTAAAAAACGGTGTCTT
Source organism: uncultured Psychrobacter sp. (assembly GCF_947495825.1). Lineage (GTDB taxonomy): Bacteria > Pseudomonadota > Gammaproteobacteria > Pseudomonadales > Moraxellaceae > Psychrobacter. The sequence continues at coordinate 8,134 of NZ_CANMAH010000014.1, read as the reverse complement.
GCAAGGCTGGAGCTATCCGTTGACCTATTTTGATGGTTATTCAAACATCAAACACGTCAAAAGCATGGGAGATGGCTTAGCGATGGGTAGTATCTACTATATGACCGCCTATAGCCCTGAGATGCAGTATGACACGACCGTCAATACCTGCTCAGCTCAAGTAGTTGGCGGCTCTGAGCGTCAATTATATTGCTTGCCGTGGGGAGTCTGTGAAGATGACACTTCCAAAAATGGCACAGGCGGGTTTGTACGTGCAGGTAAAGGCATACAAGAGCTATCATTAGGGGCTTTTAGTAAAGACTTTACCAATGTGCAAGTCTTGATAGGCAACCAAACATTCTCCGAACAAGCTGTCGATCAAAATCGTAGTGGCTACGGTGACCGAAACTTTTTGGATACCACGCCCGACGTCTTACCGCATAATGTCAATGGCAGCGGCAGACCCTCTGATAAAGATGGTATGGGATCAGCAGGTATATTCGGTAATACGAGCGGCTATGTGCTTGACACCCAGCGCTGGTATCGAAAGTCCTCTGACTAGGATAAAACGATTATGCATCATAAGTATATCCTACCCAATAATAGCGCTCCTCGAGGCGCTCATAATCAAGGCTTTACTCTGATTGAGCTTATGATTGTGGTCATGATTATCGGAGTCTTAGCAGCGATTGCCGTGCCTTCTTATCGTCAATATGTCATACGTAATGCCGAGCTTGAAACACAGTCTCAAATGAAGCGCTTAGAAATAGAGCTGAACCGCTGGCGAGCCTCGGCGTTAACTTATAAAGGCTTTACTCCCAAAAAGAGCGTCAATGCAAACGGAGAGATGACTTATGGGTTTGATGAATCTGACAACACGACCATCTATCTGCCAAAGGACAGCAATGCGACCAATTATCGCTACAAGATCAGTCTGGTCGATGGGACTGATACGACCAAAAGCCTAGTCGCTACGCAGACGGGCGGCAATGTAAGCAATGCTGTTGGTCGCTCTTGGAAGATGATGGCGGTGCCTAATAGCGACTATGCGTCTGCCAAAAAAATCCTCTTAAGTAGCAACGGCATACAATGCAAAACTAAAAATAATGACAGTAGTATCACTCTCGCCTCTAGTGATTGTGGTAGCTATTCGGAGAGCTGGTGATGCAAACAAAAGATAGTAATAAAGGCTTTACCCTGATTGAGCTGATGATCGTCGTCGCTATCATCGGCATACTTGCAGCCATCGCTTTGCCTAGTTATCAAGGCTATACCACCAAGACCAAACGCGGAGACATGATGACCGAGATGCAAAACATTGCCTCCGAGATTCAAAGTCGCAAGTTGGCACAAGGCAGCTATAATGCCATCAGTAGTGGTGTCAATACAGATTTGGCTGGCGACTATCCTAAGCAAGGCGATGCCCTTTATACCATCGCTATTACGCCCAATCCGCTTACCGCCAAATGGCGTATTACCGCCACGCCAAAAGCTGGTACTCAGATGGCTAATGACGGTGTATTAAGCCTTAATTATCAAAACACCAAATGTCGAGCGACGACCTGCGGCACGGGTGATGAGTGGAATTAAATCTTATCACTGGCTTTATACCACAATTGATACGCTCGCTATTAAACCCTCCTGACACAAAATGTCATCTCTCCAATTTAGACCAACTTACCTTTTTTGGAGAGTGACAATTTACTGCAACAATTTAGTAACATTATTATAGAGATAAAAACGGTGACAAAAATTGTTACCGTTACTTAATACTAATTTACCTATCAATCCTATTTCAATTTAGCTTACCATTCGTTTTTTAACGGTTAGCTATCTTAAGTAGTTTTTATAATCTAATAATATTTAACGTTGTTTTTACCGTTTAATCGTTAAATAAAACCGCTTGTCTTAAGCTCAGATAATGACACACCAAATGTGAGAAAAATAATTAAATCTCAACCCCTCTCCTTCAAAAAGTTGGCACAGTACCTGCAACATTCCTGTTAAGAGTCATATTAAGACAGCATGCGCTATATGGTAGCGTGCATTTTATATCACTGACGGCAGGTATCTACGCCCAACCAATATATGGCGACGCTGTCAACCTATTATCTAAAGGAGTTCTTATGAACGCTACTACACAAAAAGGTTTTACCCTAATCGAGCTAATGATTGTTATCGCGATCATCGGTATCTTGGCGGCGATCGCTATTCCCGCTTATCAAACTTATACTAAAAAAGCTCGCTTCTCAGAGGTAGTCTTAGCAGCATCTTCTGTTAAAGGTGCTATTGATGTTTGTTATCAGACTCGCGGTGAAGGTGACTTGGAAAATTGTGACACCTATGCTGAAATTGGTGGAACCTCCGATCAGGCTTCTGCTGGTGAACAAGTAGCTAAGGTTGATATTACTGCGGGAGCTACCGATACTGCTACAGTTACTGCAACTAGTGTAGCAACTCTAGATGGTGATAATGATACTAAAGGTGAAACTTATATTCTTACACCTAGTGAAAGCAATAGTTCATTAACTTGGGCACAAACTGGATCCTGTGTTGCTACTGGCTTATGCTAGACTAAAAACTGTATTTTCAGTTTAGTATGATTATAGCTACATCAAAAATGGCCCTGCATGCTAAGACATAGCAGGGCTGTTTTTTGTCTGAAATATATTGATGATTATCAAAACAGCTATGAGGAAATATCTATGAATACTCAGAAAGGATTTACCTTGATAGAGCTAATGATTGTTATCGCTATCATAGGTATTTTGGCTGCTATTGCTTTGCCATCGTATCAAGCCTATACCAAAAAAGCTAAATTTACCGAAGTTATATTGGCTGCTGCTACAGTAAAAAGTAATATTGAAGCCTGTTATCAAGGTAGAGGAAATCACACATTGACCAACTGCGACAGTATCGCTAAAGTCAGTATTAATGCGTCAGGCGTGACCAATGCTAATAATGTCAACTCAATTAGTATTACTCCTGTGACAGCACTAGTGACTGCCACTGGTGAAGCTAGCGTAGATAGTGCGACCTATACACTATTGCCAAATGCAAATAACGATACGTTGACTTGGAAAGCAGGCGGTACGTGTATCGCTGCTGGTCTATGCTAATGCTTATATTATCATCTTACCAGTAACTATATTTTGCTCATGTTTATATACCATTAGGAAGCTATTTAGATGTCACCACAACCCATCCGTATTTGGGCAGATTCCTTTAAAGCCGCTGCTATTCACCTGTCTTTGAGCTTCCTTATAGCGGGTGCTTTAGCGATTTTATTGTTTAAGTTTTGGTATCCTGTACCATTGGCCGAAGCGACTGGTGTATTTGCCATATTTGCTATTGTATTCTTTGTAGACTTAATCATTGGACCTTTATTGACCCTGATAGTATATAAAAAAAACAAAAAATCATTAGTGTTTGACTTAGCTACGATTGCGATTATTCAGATAGCAGCACTTTCCTATGGTATTTACAGCCTATCGCAAGCAAGGCCTGTGTGGCTGACGTTTTACAATAATAGGTTTGAGACCGTCAAACTCAATGATATAGAAAAAAGTTATTTAGAGAACGCTCCTGAACAATACACTCGTTTTTCTTGGAGTGGACCTAAATGGGTCGCCGCCAAGCCTACAGGTACGTTTCAACAAATTAAAGACTTAAAATTTGGCAATAAATTAGGTGCTAAGATAGCGCATCAGCCTGCTTTATACTATCCAATCGAACAAGCCTATGCTGAGATAGAAGCCAAAGCTTACGATTTAATCGAATTAGAAGCTGCTAATAGTAAAGCAGAGATTGATAAATACGTTAGTTTGAATCCAAACGTAGCAGGTTGGTTGCCACTATGGGGTCAACAGCAGCACATGGTTGTGTTTATTGATGAAAAAGGAATTCCACTTGATATTGTCGATCTGCGTCCTTGGACAGAAGAGCAAATGAATATGGTACTGACATCCACTTTATAATACTGTAATTACTAAAAAACCACCTAACAACACATGCCATTAGGTGGTTTTTTTTGAATAATACAAAGGCTCGTTAGTTAGCTATTTTTCAAGATACTGAATCTTACTTACTACGTTAGCCCATTTATCAACAAATAGAATGCGTTTTAGACATTGTTAAAGTATCACTTCATCTGGTCGTTATGATAATAAAGACTATTTAAATTGATCTTTCTTAACTCATATGCCTTACTTCAAAAAGCTAAACCTCACATTTCGCTTTTTTTATTTATAAATCATCATAGATAATCAACCACAGCTACCATCCCATCTAATAATAAGAATAGTGTAAAATCCTCGCATATACGCTCACACCTATAACGAGTCAGATTTATGCAAAAAAAAGTCCTAATGATATGCTTGGTCATTGCACTACTTGAAGGCTTTGCTGGTCTTGGTATCGAGATTTATGCCATTCGTATATCAGCGACTTATATCGGCTCCTCCATCTCGATCACTGGGGTGATATTAGCGATGGTACTGATCGCCATCGCGGTCGGCTATTGGTATGGCGGGCGCTTATCGCAAGCGGCGCGAACCCCAAGGCAAGCACTATTGCAGGCCGGATACGTGTTGTCATTGTCCGCCATCTCTCATGCCATCGCCTGTATTATTCAGTTGCCGCTACTGGCAGCCATGACATCCAGTACCGACAGCCCTATCATCGCCGCCATCGGTGTTGGGTTGCTGTTCGGGGTAGGGCTAGCGTTTGGCTCGACTGCCATTCCTCTTATTACGCAGTTTTTATCATTGAAATATAAAAATCACGACGGTGTTGATGCGGGCAAAAATGCTGGCACGATGGTAGCGATTACCACAGTAGGTAGCGTGCTTGGCTCAACCGTGACGCCGATTTTTTTGTTGCCTTATATAGGGCTTATGAGTAGCTTGGCGCTATTTATAGCATCATTGGCATTTAGTGCCTGGCTCTGTACCAAGCTTGCCATCCAAATAGAGAGCGACGAGCCTATCAAATCGTCTGCTCATGTCACCAACTATTTGCTGTTTACTTCGGCACTCGTCATGACGGTGGCGTTTATTATGATGAACAGAGTGGATACTGGCTATCAAACCGCGACAGGGGCTTGGTTTATCAAAGATACGCTGGCGGGTCGAGACTTGGCGGTCACTATCACTGACAAGCCAGGACAGTCGACGAGTAGCTGCTGGGTATACGCCACTCAAAAAAACTGCCATTGGTATGGTGAGATTGCCGTAGAAGCCATTGGACAAACCAAGCCCGACACCTTGGTGTTTTTAGGCGGTGCAGGTATGGGTACACCAAGTGAAGTGGCACATTACAACCCTGAAATGGCGCTTACCGTTATCGACATTGACAAAGACTTGCCAAAGATTATCGAAAAACACTTTTTAAAAGCACCCATCGCGGCAAATATTGAGTTTATAGGTGATGATGCTCGAGGCTATTTGACCCGAAATAAACAAGCTCGTTATGATTTTATGCTCATTGATGCCTTTCAAGGTCAACATGTTGCGAGTAATTTGTACACGCTTGAAGCATTGACACAGTTCAAAGCCAACAGCAACGATATCATGGCAAACATCATCGGCATACCACGAAAGGAGCATGGCTATACCCAAACCATTCTCAAAAATTGGCAAGAAGTATTTGGAGATACCGCCTACGTGCTGACCAAATACGACAGTGTCAATCTACAAAATATCATGCTATGTAATTTTGCCTGTCCCGGTAGCCAAAAGCTGGCTCAAGCTGGATTTTATAATGCGCAGCAACCCGTGCATACCGATGATTTGCCTAGGTTGGATAGGTATTATTATCGGGCGATTGAAAGGTTGTAGATGGCGGATGAAAAACCAACAAACTCTCATTAAAAACTATTTATTGAGCCAGCTGATTTGGACTCGCTTGCTCGTAGGTTTTGCCTTCTGGTACGGGTATGCAATTGACTTTCTTTTGTGACTCATTAGGTTTGCAGTATGTTATCGTTTCAACATATTGATAAACGCTATCATAGACATGCTCACCCTCTGCTAACGGTGTGAGATAAACTCTACCCATATCTATAGATACTGGATTGTTTGTATCAAATGTTGGCGTTGGCAAGGCTATACCATCTATATTAAGCAATAGGCGTTGATATCCGTCGCCTTCAATCATAACATCAGCATACTGATAAATTTGCATAAGATTATCTTTACTTCGCCTCTTATTCATATCGTCTGATACAACCATAGCTGGCAAATTAAACTTACCTTCGCTGTCAGAATTTGTCTGAAATTCATCCGTTAAATAGACATTCATATTGACGATAGGGTGCTTGGTTTCACTATCTAGTAGCTGACCTGACAAGGCTGGAGTGACGTAGTAATCTGTAATCACAGGTGTCAAGCAAGCGCTTAAAGACATCGTTAATCCGATAATAACGATAATTTGTCTATAGAGTGTCATAATCAACCCCGTCTGGTAGTGGCATACAGTTGACTTCTTTTTGAGATTCATCAGTTTTACAAAACGTCATCTTCTCAACGACATCATCTTCAACATCATTAATACCAACACCCTCTGGTAGTGGCTCTAAAAAAACCTTGCCCAAATGAATATGATAAGGAACTTCCTCGGTATACTTAACTTCTAAGAACTTTAGTCCAGAATTCCAAAAGCGTTTTCTTACATAACCTTCTTTGTATAAGCGGAACGCGCCTTCACTCATTAAGTTTAGTCCTCTACCATTATCAGATGGAGTGTAAGAGTCTTTATATGCAGGAAGTCTAAAGTAACCATTATCATCAGTCATTGTGCCATCTTCACTAATTTGTGAAATAGATACGTTATTTATAGGTTTATTCGTTATCTTATCTAATACTTGACCAGTAATAACTGGGGAAGCATAACCATACGTAACAGGTTCTTCCGATGAACAACTTAAGAGGCCTAAAGAAAAAAATGTACCAATAATTAACCAATTGAGTCTTCTAGATATGCTCATAAACAATATACCTTCTTATAGGGTAAGCTTTGCTATCGCTAATAAACCACGCACATCGTCCTCGCTTGCTACTACTTTATCGTAAAAATCAGGTGGATTTTGATTAGCATACTTCATTAAATCATATTCACTTCCTGTGAAACTATGATTACCATTGGGAGACTGCCAAATATGAGATGAGCCTTTGTGAGTCTTAGAGTAACTATGTCCCCCATTACCCAGTAATAAATCATGACCTACTTCATGTGCAAATACCCTTTTGAAAACTTCATTAGCCCTACTCTTGTCTCTGTAACCCCATTTTTTATTACCTTGCCCATCTTCAAATAGTAGATGTCCAACATTATAATAAACGATTCTTGAAGCCTCCCAGTTTCTAGACCGTGCTGGCTCTCTATTGGTATTAAAAGTGACGTCTACTTTTGGCATGCTATTGCTATCAGTGATCTTACACTTAGTAAATACTTGATACTTATTTCCTTTAATATCTATATCAAGTGGTTTACTATTTATCGTATTGTGATGACGGCTCCAATAGCGACTCATACTTTATTTAACTAAGCTCTCGACCTCACTATTGGTCAAGTGCTTAGAAATATCACTCTGTCGTATTAAAGGTCCGTCCTCTTGTAAGGATTTACTATCAACTACTTTAGTACCCATTACCTTCCAATCTAATTCGGAAACGCTCACTCTTATACTTACAACTATTTCTCTTGATTTTCTATCGATGTTGATATCTATCCAATCTTTGTTTTTAAACTTAAATACGACCTTTTTAGTCTCACTAGTTGTAGCATCGCTGTTTAAGTCTGTAGCATATACTTTTAGATCTACACCAGCTAATAAAGCTCTAGTAGCATAAATGTCGCCAATAAAGCCATCCCACTCTAAAATAACAATATCACCTTCATTAAAAGTGCCAGACTTAGACGATAAGGGTTGCTGTTCTCCTACTACAACTAATTTAAAATCTTTGAAAGAACCACTCTTTACTTTCACTTTGATGAATATTTTGTCATAGTTATCTGGATCTTTACCTATCGAACCAGGCCCAACAACAGGTACATGTTTACGAGCTTTTATACCAAAATGTAGTGGTCAAATATTTTTAGACAGTACTTAAGAGGTTTTTGTTGAAATAAAGTCTCTCTTTCTCGCTTGGTGTTA
>NZ_CANMAH010000013.1 GCF_947495825.1 uncultured Psychrobacter sp. | reverse complement strand
TAACACCAAGCGAGAAAGAGAGACTTTATTTCAACAAAAACCTCTTAAGTACTGTCTAAAAATATTTGACCACTACAAGTAAACCTTTCGCCTGTAATAGGTTCAATAAATACTATTTCAACATTGGGTTGACTGCTTATAGCCAGTTCTTCAAATCTTGCTATTGCTGTATACTCGTGGTTCTTAGCCATCGGCATCTTTTGTGAATCATAAATCTTAGTCTTACCTTCTTTATCTAATGTACCTTTCAATGTGATTTTTTTGTTATTGTCTCCTTGAAATACCACTTCATAACGCCAAGGTTTTTTAAAATTGACCCATTTGTTAGCCATTAGCTTAGCTTGAAAATAGCAGTTAGAAACTAAAACAGTAGCGCTTTGTCCTGATTTAGTTGGTGTGTAACCCATTTTTTTTCGAGGACTTGCAGACTCCCATGTGTTTGTAGATAAATCTCTTAACTCTATATAGATTGGTTCGCCTTTCTTTATAGTGGCTGATTCAGTCTTTCCATCTTCATTAGTTTTACCGGTTCTTAATACTCTTCCTCTTTTATCTACTATTCTATAATGTGCGTCAATAAAGTCATGTCTACCATTCGAGTTCTTATATTCAAGCTTAAAAGTACCGCTTACAGTTTGTTCACCCACGTTTAATCCCCCGACCTTGTAACTTCAACCCCACTCAATAATTCAGTAGCAAAATGCACTGCTATTTCTTCTGGGTTTTTAGTTTGAAATTGTTGAGTTTCTCCACTAGCATTAGTAATACCTGATACAACTTGCCCGTCTTCTAAAAATGCTACATACTTTATATTTGGTTGAGGTTTTTTATCTGAGTTTAATAATGTGAACTGTGTCGTATATAAAAGGCTATCAGATATTTTTGCCTGCATTAGATTAACCTTATTTAACGAAAGCTCACCCCCACTGCCCCAATCCACCTTACTCGCCTTATACCCTACCTGAGCAGGCGTAATAAACGCCACCTTACCGCCTGATATCTCAATACCGCTCCCTGCCGCTTTTAGGGTCAGCGTATCAGGGGCGATGATCTCAATACTATCGCGGCTATGGATACGCAATACTTGTTCACTATCCAGACGCATCTCATCTTGATGCGCTTGTATGGTCACATCGCCATGGGCGGCGGTATGGGTCTGTGCTTTGTTTGAGTAATAGTGAATGTCGCCTGCGACCAGTTGATTCATCTGCGTTTGGCTATGATGGTGAGTACTACCTGTCGCATGGCTATGCATGCTTTGGGTGCTGGTATACTGACTGTGTTGTCCACTTAATAGGGCTAGATGACGCTGGGAGTCGATCAGTACATGCGGCTGTTGCCATTGTCCAGATTCATTTAATCTGTTGTCGTTGGTGTCTTGGCTGAATTCGGCAAAGGGGGGTTGACTGTCTGCTTTATTGCCGCTTTGCTTGTTACTAGCATTGCCTTCTAGTCCAACTGGCTGATGGGTGTCAGCTAGCTGCGCGTAAGCTTGCTGGTGTTGATCAGCGGTTTGCAGTTTGCTATGACTGTCATGACTCATATGCTGCTTTGATTGACTGCCTGATGTTTGACTGCTGATATGTATGCCTGTGCTACCTTGTACATTGGCGGCGGCTTGGGTTTCTACACTGATGCCCTGTCCACGCGCTTGACTGCGAGTATGGTCGCTATGTTGGTACAGGTGACCGAGGATGAGACTCGACTGGTAGCTGCTGCTATACAGGTTGATTTGCGGACTGTCAGGATGAGCGTCAAACATCAGCTGGTTGTAGCCGTTGATAGCGTGGTCTTTAGTCGCTTCTCCGCTGCGACTGCTATCAATGCTTTGGGTTTTGATGCCGTCGATGGGATACGCATGGCTTTGGTTGATAAACCAAACGGGGCTGGTGGCGTCAATGAAGTCTGTATCACTGGCGATGCGGTTGTGCTGGGCGTCGTCGTTACCCTGCCCATTATGAGTGCTGCCGATGATGATCGGATGGGCGATGTCACCACCAATAAAGTCAATGAGGACGTGCTGTCCGTGACGCAAAGGATGAGTCTGTCCCATGTGATCGGCGACGAGGTGACTGGCGATGGGTATCCAGTGGCTGCTGTCGTCGCTACTATCTTCACTTTGCCAGTGGTAACGGATGTGGGCGCGGTGATTGCGGTCATTATCTACCGCACTACTGCTATTGGTGTCTATGATGCTAGCGCTCATGAGTCCTGTGAGACTGGGATGCGGTACGCCAAGTTTAGTAAGCTGTTCACCAAAAGGAATATGGTGATGATGCGGAAATGGCAGATAGCAAGCGCTGATATGGTGGATGTTTTCATTATCATGTGCATGGTTTTTATTAGGCTGCAAGGTTATCGGGTCAAAGGGCGCATGTCCAAGCCAGTCCGCTGGTATGTGGTTGTTGATACTGTGGTGAATGGAGACTAGGCTTATTGGTTCGGTGACATAAGGATTGCCTTCAATGTCGTGGACGCTGGGTAGACTCAAGTGACGGATATTGCCTGTAAGACTACCTATATTAGCCAATTGCACTTTGCTTTTCTGATAGCGAGTCGCAAGTTTGTCCAGTCCGTTGTCGTTTAGATAGCTATGGCTGTGGATGAAGCATTTATGTATGCTCGGACTGGCGGATTCTATCGTTTGTTCTGTACTACTATGTCCACTATATAGTCCAACGAGGCGGTTGTCGTAGCGGTAAAACTCGCTGTTTTGGATGTGCTGGCCTATTTGTGGGCGTATGGCAGTGATACGATCCTGTCTATCAGCAAGACTGGCCGGGTTTTGGCTTAAGGTACTGTGAATATCACTGGCATCTGGGCGCAAGGCTTCGGCATCATGCGGTAATAAAACCAAGGTATGACGGTCTGTATCATGACGGTAGTAGCCAGTAACACCAAAAAGTGCCAAATACTGAGTTAAGTAAGCCAGATCGGTTTGATTATATTGCACGCTATGCTGAATATGATAGTCGCCAGCGCTACTTAAGCGCTCGTCAATCTCAACGTTTATGTTATATGGGCTAATAATATCTTTGATAAGCTCACTTAGACTTAAATGATGGTGACGGCGGTTGTGACTGCTTAAGCGTAGCTGACTAAGAGCTGGTTCACAGATGATGCGATAAGCGGCCATACCACTGTTGCTACCTAAAGCGATGACTTCGGTGATGATACCATGGCGAATTTGGCTCGGCAGTAGCGTATCATCCGTATGCCAGTGAATAGCAAGACTTTGCCCTAGCCAGCCTTTGGTATCCAGCCCTGCTTGAGGATGTAGCAAGGTGAGGCTGATACGGTAGCCACAATAGAGGGCGAGCTGGCGCTGCTGATAAGATAGCTGACGTTGGTCTTGGTGGTAGGGACTTGGATAGGCGGTGGGCGCTGGCATCAAGGCAGGCTTATCCCAGACGTTATCAGGCAATGGCATGCCGAGCAGACTCTCAACAAGGTCTGCTTGCTGTATCAGACTCATGGCGATATCAGGATGGGCGCCAATAAGTTGCACGTGCCGCTTTGTTTGAGTCCATACCATGAAGTGCCCTTCTCTCTAAGTCCAAGGTTTAAAGTTTAAAACTACGAGGTTTAAATATTTTGTATAGACTACAAGCCAACCGACATCCCAAATCCAATGAACATTCCAAGCAACTGTCTAATTGACAAACGAATCAATAGCTATCATCTGATGACTCTCGTTTGGGCTGAATACCAATCATGTCAGAAATACTGGCAAGCTGATCTTCGTTCTTAATAATATGAGTGAGCCACTGGTCCAGTGGCATATCTGCCCAAGCAATGGCACGGCCAAGTAAAAACGTCACTGGACTGTGCGGCTCATTGGTTGCAAAGTAGTCTTGTATTTGCCCTAATAGTTTGAGTGCTTGCCGGCGGTTGCTTTGATGATCGCGATTGGTAGGATTAAAGCTTGTTGACGTGACGTTTGCTGGAGCAGATGGCTGCCCAGCACTCCTTGATGTCATATCCCCATCACTATTATCATAGTTATTCGCATCAGTTATACCCTCTTGAATGGTTTTATCTGCACCATCAAATTGTTCAGGTATCAAAGGTTGTAAATGCTGTTTGAGTGCGACTAATAAATCAGTCACTGGTGCGAAGACCGGAGCATCCATACCCATTAGAGCATTAAGCTGATCAGTTAAGGTCTGCCACTGATTAGTGATATTACCAAGTTCAGTCATTAATGCTTGTTGCCAAGAATCGCTACTGCTTTTTATGGCTTGGTTATAGTCACTGAGCGTTAACTGATTACTGGCTTCATTATCTGGATTTTGTTGATGCTGCTTATCATGTTCACGAGCAGTTAGATAGTAATTATAATTATAGAGATTGGACTTACTATCAGAGAGAGATAGTTGCTTGAGGTCATTTGTTAGAGTTTTTACAAACCATGATAGCAGGCCTGCTCTGATATCCATACTATCGTCTTCACCATCTAGTGGTGGATACATGGTGAGCCAATACTCATCATTTAATTTCTGTATCAAGCGGAGCCCATGACTAATGCCTGATAGATGATCGGTATGACTGAGCGCATCGACATACCATAGTGCTAGCTTCATATCTTTACTGGTATTAGTCAGCAAATCTGTACATTGAGTTTTCACAAAGTCCCAATCAGCGACTTTGAGTTCAGTGACCCAATTGCCTTGCGCCAGCAGTGGATCATCTTCTTGACGGGCAGCAACGATAGCATCGATGCGTGGGTCAAAGGTCAGGTCTTCACCGACACCTTGATGGGAGTCCACAATAGGCGTGATAAGTGTGCTTATGGGCGTAAGATTCGTATCAGTCATCATGATGCCTCCTGATTCTGACTTTCTTGCGCCATTTGATTGAGAGCCACAATAGCATCGCAGTCGAGACGATAGGCAAAATCATCGTTCTCATCGACGAATACCGTAATCTTTTTCAGTACACTTTGACTATCATCATGAGCAAGTAGCTGACCTGCCAGCTGCGGTAGCAACGTATGACTGATAATAGCGTCCGCATTGCGTGCACCAGAGTCAACCTCATGACAACGCGACAGTATCAGATCAATAACCTCAGGATCGACGATACAAGGAACATCATAATTATCACGAATACGACTCGTGATTTTGTCTAATTTCAAGCGGATAATTTCTGCTAACGTATCATCAGTCAATGGATAGTAAGGTATCACCGTCAGACGTCCCAAAAACGCGGGTTTAAAGGCTTTATACAAATGCGGGTTGATTGCTTGTTTCAGGCTGTCACTACTGGGTAAGCTAAAATTAGTAACAGTAGGATCAGTATTGATACATTGCTGCATAATAGTAGAGGAACCAATATTACTAGTCAGCAAAATAAGAGTATTCTTGAAGTCGATTAAACGTCCTTCGCTATCTTCCATTATTCCTTTATCAAACACTTGATAAAATAAATCCAAGACGTCCGGATGGGCTTTTTCCACCTCATCAAGTAATAGAACACTATAAGGTCGGCGTCTGATGGCCTCAGTCAATACGCCCCCTTCGCCATAACCAACGTAGCCTGGTGGCGAGCCTTTTAAAGACGCTACACTATGAGCTTCTTGATATTCGGACAAGTTAATCGTGATTAGATTACGCTCTCCTCCATATAATACTTCAGATAGTGCCAATGCCGTTTCTGTCTTCCCAACGCCGCTTGGTCCTACTAATAAGAACACGCCTTGCGGACGATTAGGATCATCTAAGCGTGCTTTCGCTGTATGAATACGCTTGACAATAGCGGCAACAGAATGGTCTTGTCCAATGACGCGCTCTTGTAAAGTATCAGCTAAGGTCAATATGTGGTTTTTTTCGTTACCTGCCATATCCGTTAACGGGATACCTGTCCAATCTGAGATAATTTGTTTGATGACCTGACGATCTAGTACCGCATGTATAAGGCGCTCCGCTTCTTGTACTTGTTTTAATTGCTGCTCAATATTTTGGTACTCTGCTTGTTTTTCTAAACGTGCTTTTGCATTAAGAGTATTAGAGTCATCTAGCTCGCTATTCAACTGCTGGTTGAGCGCATCAAGTTGATCATTAAGCTGGCGTTGCTTCTGCCAGCGGCTCGTCGTATCAGAAATGCTTTGTTGATTCGACTGACGCTGCTCGTCGAGTATGGCAATTTTTTGGCTAACTTTTTCTTTTTCATCAACACCCCCAATACGCTCAAGCTGCTGACTCAGATTATTAATGTGTTGCTCTAGCTGTACACCCTTGGCTTTTAGTCGATCAAGCTGATTAGGAATGGCAGTCTTTGATAAGCTCACGCGTGCAGCTGCCGTATCTAAAACGCTTACCGCTTTATCGGGTAGCTGTCTGTCACTGATATAACGTGCTGATAACTCGACCGCAGCTTGTAGCGCATCATCGTCTATTAATATACCGAAATGCTCTTGCATCTTGGCACTCAAACCACGAATCATCGCGACCGCTGTATCGATATCAGGCTCATCTACTTTGACGACTTGGAAGCGGCGCGATAAGGCAGCGTCTTTTTCGAAGTATTTTTTGTACTCTGACCAAGTAGTAGCAGCAATCGTTCTTAGCTCACCACGAGCCAGTGCCGGCTTAAGTAAGTTTGCAGCATCATTTTGACCGGTTTGCCCACCCGCACCAATTAGCGTGTGCGCCTCATCGATGAACAAGATAATTGGGTGCAATGAGGCTTGAACTTCTTTTATGACTTGCTTTAAGCGATTTTCAAACTCCCCTTTAACACTTGCTCCTGCTTGCAGTAGCCCCATGTCGAGACTGCGTATCGTCACATCTTTTAATTGATCAGGGACGTAACCTGCGACTATCTTTTGTGCCAAGCCTTCTACCACAGCAGTTTTACCAACGCCTGCTTCACCCGTCAAGATGGGATTATTTTGGCGACGGCGAATCAAAATATCGATCAGTTGATGAATCTCAAACTCACGACCAATGACTGGGTCTATTTGTTCAGCACTGGCTTTGGCAGTTAGGTCATAAGTATATTTATCCAAGGCAGGTGTGGACTGCTTGGTGGTCTGGCTTATATCTGATTGATCGTGACTGTTATCAGAATCAGTACCATCAAGCTTTGAACCATCAAGTTCACCACTACCGAAATTGGCATTCTCATTTAACGCAGCCTTGTCTGATTTAACTGAGCCACTACCTTCAGTACTACCGAAACATTGGCGCTCATAATCGTCCTTAAAAGTAAAGCGATCGATATACTGTAGCTGCCCCGGCAAGGTTTTGAGGAGCGACTGGTAACGCTCATAAGCCAATAGAACCAATAGTATATGACCTGAGCGAATTTCTAGCGGACTGTTTTTGTTCTCACTTTGTCCATGTAGGCTGCTCGCTAACTCCCACGCATCTTCTAACAAAGCCATTAAGCCTTGACTAAATACAGGCGTTGAGCCTGCTGCCTGACCAAAACCAGTTAGTAAATCTGCTAGCTGTGATAATAGTAGCTGCTGATTAATTTTATTAACTTTTAATATCTGATCCACATCATTATTTGGTGTGGCAATGAGTTCATGTAGTAAATGAATGGTATCGACTTCGCGATGCCCGTTATTGATACAAAGCCTAGCTGCCTGCTGCAAACACTGTCGACAGCTCGGACTTAAACGAGTAATAACAGCTTTTAGTTGGCTCATACATCTCTTCCTTTAGCATGCTCATTTGATTTAAAATTATGTTTATAGACCCAATTTCAATTTTCTAATTGACCACTCTCTCACTGAATTGGCGAAGGTCGAGGCTTGTCTTTCTAAGCTATAATCCACTTATTGAGTTATAACTTTCACTGAATAGGTAACGCATAACGGGTGTCGTCATGATGCTGAGTAGCAGGCTGCGATATTAAAAAGCCACCGCGCCCCAAACCACCAAAACCATCTTCAGATAACGACAAGGGCTTAATATATTGGCGGTCTAGCTCCAGCTGTATCTCAACCGCCAAACACACACCGCACCATTTACGAATAAAATCAATGATGACTTGATACATATCGCCTGCTGGCAACAACCTAAGATAACGCTTAGCATCCAATTGATGAAATACTATCCTAATCTTACTGTCGAACTGCACGGCACGCGCACCGCAAAATGCTGACACGCCAAGCGCTGCATAATGCCCACCGAGTGCTGTCTGCTCGGTAACTGGTAGATCAAACCACTCAGGAACGAACTGCTGAACACTGACCTTGCTATCCAAAAAATGTGACAATACATGTGTTAATTGATCGGCAGTCAGACGCCCTGGGGCAATCATGCCAGCATAGGCAATCAAGCTGTCTATTGCTGTCAATTTCTTGGGCTGACGCGCAAGAGCTCGCAGGCTTAAAAGGTAGCTGTCTTTTTTATCGTTTAATTCATACTGCAACGGCAAGTTATAAAACCAGCTCGCTTGGACATATAAGTCAGTCAGACGATGGTTAAACAAGTCTAAAAATGCCGGTGCCGCTTTATCTTTTGCATGATGTACTCTCGATGCTAGCTGATCGGTATACATCGCTGGTAAGACAGACATTGGGCCTGTCAATCCGATAACCGCTGGGCGCACCTCTAATTGTCTAACCTTTACTTGACTGGCATTTCTTTGATTAACATTGTCGTCCATATTGTCTTGTGCGATTAGCGACATCGACTCAATCTCGGCTTGTGGATACGCCAAAGACAATGATGCACGGTAGCGCACCTCGATAGATGCATGCCCCATACTGGCTTCATGACGAACCAAACGCAGTGCCTGCAATAGATCATAGGCTTGCGGCGTCGCGATTAAATCTGTTAAATAAGAGGACTGAGACCACTGCGTGGCTGACATCTATATATCTCCTCTTTGGTTACGGCATCACTAATGACAACTTCAACAAAGCTATTTAAGCTGGCGTGATAACCAAAAACATGAGCCAGTAAATGGGCAAACTGACGGATACTAACACCAGCAAAGTTTTTTTGATTAATACGAATATCAATCTCGGTTCCACGCACAAATCCTGGTTGTGGCAAACGTTGAATACGCCGAGCTTTAATACTGGTCGCAACAGAGACAATGCCTTCGACCAAAAGTTTATTTGAGGCTGATTGGGTAATGTCGTACAGCGATAGATACTCTTTCATCAGCTCAGCGTCTTGGGCGGCAAGTGATAAAAAGTTTAAACTAATTAGTGATATCAGTCGCCAGCGCTCTTCACCAGTGTATTCAAAACGTGCGGTTCTGGTAGGCTGCTTTAACAATGACAGACTACTAAAGCCTGTCATACCCTCGCTAAACAGATCACCGCGACTTTGACCGAACACCACTTGCGCAGGCAAATCTCTATTGGTGCATAGCAAAGAGGCACTCATACTGACCGCACCTGACAAATCTTCGCGGCTCTTTTCTACAAACATAATCTGATATTCAAAACCCTGCTTAAATTCAGCCATATCCTTATCACGTTTAATATGATAATAACGACCGTCATCTTGCTGCTCATAATGATTCAGCGCATAAAATGGATGATACTCACGCTGTACTAAACGATTATCATTTTGTTTGGACTCTATGACTTTATTGATCTCATAAATTTCATGCTGAAAGAGCGCGCGGGTATCGGGCACTAAATCATAATAGATGGAACGATGAGTTACTTGAATGGGCTTGGCTGCTGCTTTGAATAGGTTTACGACTGGCGTACAAAATAGTTTGATACTGCTTGCACTCAGCTGTTGCAGGTTTTTTAGACGAATGGTGTTCTTTTTATCAAACTTAAAATAACAACGAATCTCAAAACCACTACTATCAATTTTTAGCTCAGGGCAAGCATGACCAAGATTTAAGCGCAGAAAGTTAAATTTTTCTGGAAAATAAAAATATTCTTTTAATAAGGCAGAAGCCGCATTACTCACTCTGTGCGTCGGCAAAATCTGCTGCTCAGGATCGAAGCCAATAATTTCAAACGGACTGCCAACTATTTTATTAACTTGACTACCATGGAGATGAGTTTGTCTGACATCACACCATAATAAGTCCCATAGACTCGTACCTTGACTGGCATCTTCATCTATATATAGATCCAGCGAGTGATCCAGTAATGTTTGATAATCAAAGCTTGGATTAAGACCTTTAAACTTAATACTAATACAACCATTGAGCAGCCCATGCTGATTGTCATACACTTCTTGATGGGTCTCAAAACTAACAGCATCGATCTCGAGTGGTAGCAAGGTAACGTCTTGGGTTGATTGAAACTGACAAGGCGTGCCATTTATTTTTTGAGTGGAGAACGCGGTTTGTTTAGGTACTAAGACAGCCTCACTCATCGCATTGCCCTGTACACCTAGATTAAATTGAGCGATGGATACTGAAGGGAAAGGTTTAAGATAGTCGGGATACACGACTTCCAATAAAGACTCGGTGAAATCTGCGTATGAATCATCCAGCTTTTTATTAATGCGCGCACTAATCAGCGAAAAAGCCTGTATCAACCGTTCGATATGCGGATCATCTACCGTATCGTGCCCCATCAATAGCCTATTTGCTATTTTTGGATATTTTTTGGCAAACTCTTTCGACTGCTTATTGAACAAGCTAAGTTCATGCTCAAAATAAGGAAGTAGACTGTCCATGGTGCCTCAATATGTTTATCGCTGCCATATATACAGATTTAACTGTGACATAGTTTATTTTATTAAGTAACGTTGAGAGCTTGGCTCAAAGAACGCATCGAAACTCACCAGCTCCTGTGCTGGGTAAACTTTCAGTAAGGCTTCAATAGAAAAACAAAGCTGATTAACATCGACAGCACCAATATCTAGTGAAACTCTAACGTTCTTTAAACGGGTGTCTTGTTGCTCCACTGTTTGTGCTATTTGACGACAAATATAATCGCAGTCCGCTGGATTGGCACTACTTAGCCCGACAAAGTCTAGTATTCCAAAATTCAAAATAGATGAGCGCACATGCTTATATTTTTGTAGCTTCTCGGACACTACACAGCGCGTGTTCAATAAAGACTCCAAGTCCTGTGCAACCGAAGATTTTAACTCCTCGATATTTAGACGACGCCCAACAAGCTCATGCGCTAATTGACGAGGCTGGTCATCAAATAACTGCTCAAATAAGTTCGGACGAAACCCGACTTCTTTATGGGAGGCTTTGGCAGCGTAATTCATTGATATAATCATTCCTATCTTAGAAAATAAAAAAGAAAGGCCTAAATATAAACCTTTCTCTTTAATCTCAATACATACGTAACACGTCAGACTACCGATCTTAAGCGGTGTACGTGGCAGTATTATTAGCCAGCGACCACTTCTTAGTCACCGCCCCTTTGGCACTACCATCAATATCTTGCTGCGTGTAAGTCCACTCAACCGCTGCATACTTGATACCGACTTTTTCGATAGGTACACCTTCAGAGCGGACAGTAGGCTCAACACTAGCGATAAGCGCATGCTTAAGCTTCACTTCAAGATATTTAACACGCTTATCACCGTTGGCACGATAGAAATCAATTTGAATTTCATCAAAAGTATAACCAGCAGAACAAGCTTCCCATAGCTTAGGGCTAGTAGAGTCCAAATCTTTCATAAACGTCATATCAGCATGTTCACAGCGCTCAGAGGTGTGGCCACCAACGCTACTTGCTGTCGCTGATTTTGGTTGACGAATCAGATGATCCCAGGTGTTTACTTCAAGCCAACCTTTGTGCTCGCTATCACGAGACTCGCCGTCAATCTTGTATTTACCACGGAACTGAATATAAATATCTTTCATATCACATACCTTGTTTTGAGAAGTTTAATTTAACGTTGGATTTTAATGAACAGTTAACTGTTGCTAGATTGCGGCAGTTGAGTGACCAAACGCAAAGAAACAGACAATTCATCAAGCTGAAAGTGTGGTCTCAAAAAGACCACTGACTTGTAGACGCCAGGCTTACCTGGTATTTCTACAACTTGTACAGAAGCTTCGCGCAGCGGATACTGAGCTTTTGCTTCTTGAGAGGCTCCGTCATCTAGCAAGACATAACGAGAAATCCAGTCGTTCAAAAACGACTCAACATTACCAGGCGATAAAAAACTACCCACCTTATCGCGCATCATCGCTTTTAGGTAATGGGCAATACGTGACACTGCCATGATGTATTGTAGTTGGGTCGATAACACAGCATTAGCATTAGCATCATCGTTTTGGTAAGTTTTGGCTTTTTGTACTGATTGCGCGCCAAAAAAGGCCGCATAATTGGTGTTTTTGCAATGGACTAGTGGAATAAATCCTAAATCGCTAAGCTCTTTTTCACGGCGATCAGTGATAGATATCTCGGTTGGACATTTGAGTGCCAAATCACCATCATCAGTTTTAAAAGTGTGAACAGGTAAACCTTCAACTAAGCCGCCTCCTTCAACACCGCGGACAGCTGCACACCAGCGATAATCCGAAAACGCAGATGTTAGACGTGACGCAAATGCGTAGGCGGCGTTCACCCATAGATAATCGCTATGATCATTGCCTGAAACTTCTTCTGTGAAATTAAAACCTTCAACCACTGTTCCCTCTTTTGGATCATAAGGTAGGCGTCCTAAGAATCTAGGCACCGTAAGTGCCACATAGCGAGCATCTTCTGACTGTCTAAAAGCACGCCAGCGTATGTATTCTGCCGTTTCAAATATCTTAGACAAATCCCTTGGACGACTGATGTCAGTGAAGGAGTCAAGCCCAAACATCTCAGCAGATGCTGCTGATATGAAGGGTGCATGAGAAGCTGCGGCTACATGAGACAATTGCTCAAGCAGATACATATCAGAGTTTTGGCGGGTAAATTCAAAGTCACCAACGATTGCAGCATATGGCTCGCCACCGAAACTACCGAACTCTTCTTCATATATCTTTTTGAACAATGTGCTTTGATCAAAATCTATCGAAGACTGAAAGTCTTTGGTAAGCTCGCGCTTAGTGGTGTTCATCATGCGTATCTTAAGCATGGATTCTGATGGCGTTTGGCTACATAGGTAGTGTAGGCCGCGCCAGCTAGATTCCAGCTTCTGAAACTCAGGAGCATGCAGGACCGTAGTCAACTGCTTAGAGATTAGCGCATCAATCTGCGCAATACGTGCATCAATCGATGCCGATAGATTATCTGATAATGTCACCGTACCTTGCATGACTTCATTGGCCAGCTCTGCTATTTGTGACTTCGCGCGGTTCTTCTCATCGTCGGACTTGGCAACGTTACTTTTATTGACGATTTCTTCGAGTAAGTCGTAGCTTTCATTATTCAATGAATCGGTTACTATATTCTGCTGGACTTGAGCACTCATCAATTAATCCTCACCGTCAGTTTGATTTTGTTCTGCCATTTTTTTGACTTGCTCAGTATTTTTGAGCACATCGTCCAGTAAATCTTCAAGCTTTTCATTAGCCGAAATCTTATTGCGTAAATCTGCCAATCGATCTCGCGCTTGTACCAACTGTTTTAATGGCTCAATTTGATTAGCAACAGACTCCGGACGAAAGTCGTCGATACTATTAAATGCTAAATCAACTGCAAATTCGCCACCCTTATCGCTCAGATCATTGCTAACTCTAAAGGTTGCGCGTGGGGCCAGTCCTGACATCACCTCGTCGAAAGTATCCAAATCCACTTCTACGAACTTTTTATCTTTAAAACGTGGTTGCTCAAGCTTAGAGTCGCCTGAAAATTCTCCCAGTACACCAACGACAAAGGGAATTTCCTTAGTTTCGATCGAATCACCAACTTCGACGTCATAAGTAAGGTGCACTCGAGGAGCACGTACTTTTGCGAGTTTTTTTTGCACACTGTCTTGCTTTGCCATAATAAATTACCTCAGCAATTGCTAATTTGAACGTACATTTTTGAATGGATCAGTAGATACAGGGGTATTATTTTTAGGGGTAGATCGCTTTTTAATCGGTATGGCAGGAGCACGCCTTTGCTTTACTGCTACTTTCCTTTTAGCAGGGGCAGCTTTTTTCTTGACGGATGTACGGCGCTTATTTCTTGCTTTAGTCTTATTTTTTACCGCTCTAGGCTTAATGACAGGTGCTGGCGGTTTTGGTAAAGATTCATCGTAGTTAAAACCGTAGATATCCCCATATATCTTGCTAAGGGAGTATTGATATTCTTTTAAAAAATCTGCATCAACCTCATCAGTTAAGTAGTCTGATTGCAGCTGTTTTTTGGAAACGATAGCACTGCTATTTAGTAGTATATTCTTGAGCTTGGAGGTGCTATGACCCAACTCAATCGACTCGCTTGCTGCATAGACAGCATCAGCATGATAGCCATTACTATAATAAATCTGTGCCAAAATCTCCCATGCCAAAGAATCATCTGGATTGGCTGACAGTCTTTGATTTAAGTCTGAAACTAATCGATGTAGCTGCGGTGATCTTGCATCAGCATTTTTAAGCTTAGCGTATTGATTAATAATGCTTGAACCTGGATCTTTTTCTTGTATGACAAGCTCACTATGTGCTGTTTCCATAACTGACCCCATGATAATTAGGCCCGCTAGGATAGCCTTGAGCTTAATACTGACTTTTATATTACTTTTGATGGTCATTGTAAGTCGGTGCTCGCTATTACTAGTATTAGATTGATATCTCTATTTACTCAAAAGTTGTGTAATTAAAGGAAAACTTAATCAGAGGTATTAATTAAAGTCGTCATACTGGTTAGTGTTTCTTTAAACGTAGCCTTATCATGACTATTCATCAACGCGTTGTCGTGGTAAGCGTCAATATTACTTTGCATGACCTTAACGGACGATAGCATCGCAATCTGACGAGCCTCGACAATCTGATTGTCGATACTGAGCGCTTCATTAGCTGCTCTTAATGCTCGTGAGTAGTTCTTTGACTCATAGTTACTTTTAGCTATAGCCATCCACGTTTCTATGCTGCTTTCATTGATGTCTTTAGCCTCAGTAGCGTCAGTCAAGTAAACGAGCGAAGAACTGCTCAACTGCTTAATTGTTGGCTGACTTATGTTGTGTTTACTACTTTTGACATCGGCACTACAACCTGCAAGCACGACAGAAACACTCATAACTATAGATAGCAATTTTGAACTGGTAAGCTCAATACGATGAATATGGTTCATAAGGACAGTATCTTCAAAAGTTTATAATAGTAAAAGCAGCACAATAATTTACTAAGACTAGGATAAAAGTAAACAAATAATAACTAGTTTACAAGGCGATTATACAGATACTTGACAATATTTCAATAATAAGTAAGATATTATTAATAAATATTTGTTTGTAAATTTAAATTTAAAAATTTACTGCTTTGTAGCATATTTCTATAAATACTTCATTAGAAGCTTAATTTACCGCTCATCTTGCATAACAACCGTCAATACTTATATAAAGCGCAAATATTTTCTGCTTCATAATGCATATATTAGGGTAAGGAATAGTTTAACGTGATAATATAGTTTACTAATGTTCGTTCTGTACAGAAATAATTTGAACGTTTGTTCATTTATAATATAAATCGTGAAATAGAACTAAGATGCGCTAAATAAGTCGCTATATCTTCTTCATAATCAGAAAAATATTAAATTTTTTTTCAAGACATATTGAGTTGTCTACAACAAGTGAGAAACGAGGTAGGTATAGTCAGTTCAAAATAAAATTGTTATAAATTTAAGCGCGCTACTGGGATGAATTTTGCACAGCCTCTGTGGTAACAGCACGCAAGTAAAATTTATACCAGTAGCGCTATGCCATTTTCAGAGAGAATCGACTATATAAGGTTTTTAGAGACAAGAAGCTCGAGAATTATGTACTTTTAATTATCAACTCAATTGACTATATATTGAAAATTGGGTATAAGAATTTTTGGTATAGTTGATTAACTATACCAATTGCTTAAGTGCTAAAAGCAGGTACATAGCAGTAACGTTATATTCTTTGATTGAAAACATTATAAAAGCAGTAAAGTTAGCGTTATCTTATATAATGATAGTTTTTTGTAGATACCACTTCTATGATTGTTAACTATTAGGACTATATTTTTAGATAGGGATAAAGCTCTGTTGATTAGCTCGATAAAGCTAAAAGCTAAAGGATAATTTAGTGACGTAATTGGAGTATTAAAACTCCCTATAAGATACAGCTTACTCAACTGTATATAGATTATATATTTTCAAGTTTTATTTTTTATTAATTAGTTTTCTTACGTCTGTTTCTTTTCTAGTATGAACCTTATCAGTACCAACTCATACCTTTAATAATCATCTCAATTATCCTTTTTTATATCAATTAGAGCTGATATTTATAACCCAGC
Organism: uncultured Psychrobacter sp.; assembly: GCF_947495825.1. Taxonomy (GTDB): domain Bacteria; phylum Pseudomonadota; class Gammaproteobacteria; order Pseudomonadales; family Moraxellaceae; genus Psychrobacter. Next base: position 71,634 of record NZ_CANMAH010000013.1, on the reverse strand, counting down.
ATCTTCTTGCGTGATTGCAACTATCTTAATGGGTACAGCATATGTCCATGGTGCTCCGCTCGTACAGATAAATTTACCATCTACAAAGCATACAATACGAGCAGTAAAGTCGTTGTTTTCATGGTCTGTAATAGCGCGCTCATCACTCTCGTCATCGACCGCACACCATATATTTTGTTCGCCGTTTTTTAACATTGCTCGCGTGAGGTCACTGCCTTTCAATTGATTATTCATTGTAAACTCCTTAGTCATTAGTTTTTTTGAAAATTTAAAATATTTGTTACATTATAGTAATGTAAAATTTGCGCCTTTTATTATTAAAAACATAATTGAGTATTTATAGCGTTACCATTTTTTAAATGACAACCCCATTATATTTGTTAAAATTCCATCTGCATTATTTAGTAAAATTAAATAATATAGTTTTAGATTGTCTATTTAAAGATATGGCTCTGAACAATCTTGACTTAACTTAGCAAACCAACAGTACTAACGGCTACTACTTATTTTTTCATTGTTATAAGTGGTACGAATGTAAACTTAAGTGGTAAAATCAATCAAATAAATACAGCTTTTATGGTTAAATGAATTTCATCAAGACTAATGAATGGTCATATATTCAAAAACGCGTTTATTAGCCTGCCATGTTAGATAATCTACTTTAAAGCTATCATAGGGCAACTGGTTCGTATCCGATTTCAAACCACTTTAATTACCTTTTGTGTTCAACAACTATTACTCAAAGAACCTACAATTTCAGGTAAAATAGAATCTATGACAGCTTCTATCACACCTACCTCCCGTAAGATTATTCATCTCGATATGGACGCTTTTTATGCCAGCGTCGAACAACGAGATTTTCCTCAATATCGTGGTAAACCTTTAGTCGTTGGTGGAGATCCAAACGGTCGCGGCGTGGTCGCTGCTGCTAGTTATGAAGTACGTAGATTTGGTGTACGCTCTGCAATGTCTTGCTACGAGGCTCGCAAGCGTTGTCCAGATGTGATATTTGTACGACCAAGATTTGATGTTTATAGAGCGATTAGCAGCCAAATTCGTACCATTATGTATAGTCTGACGCCGCATGTTGAGCCGCTATCTTTGGACGAAGCTTATCTTGACGTTACAGGACTTCAAGTGCACAAAGGCTCAGCTACACTGATGGCTAACTGGTTACGAGCACAGATATTAGAGCAGACAGGACTAACCGCTTCAGCAGGTGTTTCATTTAATAAAATGCTAGCAAAGATTGCCTCTGATATGAATAAACCCAATGGTACCGCTATTATCACTCCTGATGATGCAGCAGCCTTTATTAGTACCCTGCCTATAGAGCGCTTCCATGGTATTGGTAAGGCTACAGCCAAACGCTTGCATGCTATGGAAGTGACTAACGGTGCGGAGCTGCGTCAAATACCTGCAGTTAGATTGATCAATGAATTTGGCAAACGTGGACAGTTTTATCATGATATTGCGCATGGTCGTGATGAGCGACTGGTAAAGTCTGAGCGTCATCATAAGTCAGTCGGCTCAGAAACGACTTTTAGAGACAACCTAAATGACAACGACCTATTACGTTCACAAATATATGAGCAAAATGCCGATGCGTTTAGGCAAATGGAAAGTAAGCAGCTTATCGCTTATACAATTACGCTCAAGATAAAATATGCTGATTTTACACAAATAACGCGCTCACATACGCTATCTACGGCTTTTGTAAGTGCAGAGTCTGCGCATTATTGGCTAGATAAGTTATTTTTAGACATACCTCGCGTCCTACCTATTAGGCTCGTGGGCGTCACCTACTCGTCTCTAGCCTCTGCAACACGACCCCTACCGCAGCTTACCTTATTCGATTAATCGTGTCTTTTTTATACTGATCCGACTATATTTGGAACTTTTTCCGCTATTATCCCGTTTCTGCTAAACTAATGCCAAAATTTTACCTGCCTGTATGACTCATTATGACCAACTTAAACATCAAAACCACCACTCCTAATGTAGATAACGATACCGATATGAATGATACTAAACACGATGATAGCTCACTGACTTATCTGAGCGTAGCCGATTACGATTATGAATTACCAGACGAGCTAATTGCTCGCTATCCGTTAGCTAAGCGCTCAGATTCCAAGCTGCTTTATGTACCCGCTATAGATCAATCAGAACAAGCAACGCCTCAAGACCATTTATTTACCGCATTACCATCGTTACTTGACGAGGGCGATCTTATCGTCTTTAACGATACTAAAGTAATGAAAGCGCGGCTGTTTGGCAAAAAAGATACTGGAGGGCGCGTTGAAGTATTGATCGAACGTCTGGTAGAAGGCGCGGAACTAACAGATATAAATATCAACAATGAATCATTAGCCACACGCCAAAATATCGCACTGTGTCATGTAAAATCCAGTAAAGCGCCAAAAATTGGACAACGCTTATGGTTAGCTGACGACAATATGAGCTGTGAGATGATCGGTCGTCAGGACAACTTATTTGTGTTGGCGTTTGATGCGCCTATTCTTCCTGATTTAGAAATCTATGGTGAGCTGCCAATTCCTCCTTATTTTGAGCGTCATGCTGATGCAACTGACAATACTCGCTATCAGACGGTATTTCATGATCCAGCCAAACTGGCCAGCGTTGCCGCGCCCACAGCTAGCTTACATTTCGACGAAACCACTCTCTTAGCTTTGACTAACAAAGGGATTAATACCGCGTTTGTCACTTTACACGTCGGTGCAGGTACTTTTGCACCCGTTAAGACAGACAACCTACTCAATCATACTATGCATAGTGAATATGCTCATTTACCACAAACGACCGCAGACCTAATCAATCAAACCCATGCAAAAGGTAAAAAAGTAATTGCTGTTGGCACGACTGTTGCACGTGTTCTTGAGACGGCTTATCAAAAAACGGCAAACGATGGGCAAATTATTGCTGCATGGTCAGGCGATACGGATATATTTATTTATCCTGGCTTTAAATTTGGCGTGATTGATCGTCTACTAACCAATTTTCATCTACCCAAATCTACCTTGTTAATGCTTGTATCAGCATTTTCAGGTAAAGCTGCTATTGAACAAGCTTATCAGCATGCAATTAGCCATCGATATCGCTTTTTTAGTTATGGGGATGCGATGTTATTAGATAGAAAAGTACGTTAACGAGAGTTTGAGCATCATTTAATTGACGCAATACGAATGTCCAATACTTCACTGTAAATATTGTTGTACTGGGCTATTTTCGTAAGTCACTTATCAATAAGTCATAATAAAAAGGGCTGCGCATGTCTTGGCATTTACCTCATCGATTGAACAATATTCATCACGCGGTGTCAGTAGCACTCCTTTGTTCTGTGAGCTCTATTGTGTGGTTACCTGTTGCTCAAGCAGCCACCATTGGTAAAACAAACATTACCTCAGCTCAGCATGAACCTTTGACTGCAAGTATTACGGTCACCGACATTGATGCTAAAGATTTTGCAGCCAGTATTGCCAATCCTATGATCTATCAGCAAATGGGACTGACCCCTACAGCATCCATGTCTGTGCAGTTTATACCGACTTCTGCCACCGCTGGTCAATTACTTATTCAGACATCACAGCCTGTATCAATGCCATTTGCAGATGTCGTACTAGCAATAAATGATAGTGGACAACGCAATGTCATCCCTAAGACTCTACTGATGCCTCTTGGTAATAATAACGTACCAATTAAACAGTCCAAACGAGTCGTATCAAAAGCGCCAAAACCGAATTTACCAGTAGTGTCAGACTCTCATGCTAAACCTCTAACAGTGAGACGCGGTGCACCGCCGCCACTGTTTATGGCACCAAACACACAAGCGTCAGCATCAATGCAGAAATTGCCAAAAGTTGTTTTGCGTCAAACAGCTAATATCAATGCACCAGCGGTGACAGGCCAAGCCGATCTCACACCTTTAATAGCATCTCAGACTTCAAATGCTTCACTTGCGAGCGCATCAAGAGTGACAACAGCAAGTTTATCTAATAACGATTTAGATGACAGTACTTTAAGCAATATTAATCCAACAGCGAATAATACTCACGTCAAACAGACCAGACAAGCAGTCTCAACAAATATCAGTGATCCAAAAAGTCCTTTAGAGTTAGAAAATACCGCTACTTCTAATACAAGTTTGGCTGCTAACGATAATACGCAAAAAAATAGTGCACCAGATAGTAGTATGTCCGGAAAGGTTACTGCGGTTGGCTCTGTTGGAACTGCTACTAATATCAATAAACAAGCTGACATCTTAAATATTCAAGTGACTCGTCAAATACAGCTAAAAACAAATCTAAAGAATAGCGCAAATCCGCCTATCCTTTTTACAAAAGATATCGAGGCGAAACGTACTTCGTCCAATGCACCACTGCCCTCTGCTACCGCTTCTTCAAACACCGGTACTTATATGGCAGCCACAGCCTCTATGTCAGACAGTAAAAGTACAGCCATGACAAGCTATACCGTACAACGCAATGACAACCTTTGGATTATCTCTCAGCAGATTGCACAGCAAAATAATCTTGATGTATCAACGGTAATGAGACAAATAAAGGCGCAAAACCCTGATGCTTTTATTGCAAAGGATGCTGACTTGCTAAAAGCCAACGCTGAGCTGAGCTTACCCAGTTATGACATTGTGCCTTCACAGCAAAGCCTACAAACCGCTATCGCAGCTCAAAGACAACATTACATACAAGTCAGCCGGGCTAAAAAGAAGGACATTGAGAGAAAAAAGAATGTAGAGAGAAAAAAGACGACAGCTGCAGACTCGACTGGTGACAAAGAATTAACAGCGTCTACAGACACATCTTCTAAAACAAAAGCAACATCTAAACATTCAAGCAAGCCTTCACAAGTCGCTCCTAAAACCCTGCCAAAAGCACGTTTTTCTGTCGTTGCGCCTGGTCGCGATGGTAGCGCTGATGGCACTCAAACCAAAGCTGCGGCAGCAACTGGCAATGGTTTGAGCACAGATATTCTAGCCACACTAAAATCGGCACGTCAACGGACCGCCGAGCAGGCTAAGCGGGTAGCAGCGACCAACAGTACCCTTGGTAGCTATGCCAAAAAACTACAACTACAAAACCAAAAACTGGCTGAGCTTGAAGCTCGTCTCAAAAAATTACGCAATCAATAATTGCCTGTCTGCTCAGCATAAAATGCTGTAAACAAGGCTCGTAGGCTTAGGAGTATTTATGGATAATATGCTGTATATCATTGTAGGTCTGGTAGTGATTTTATTAGTAGCGGTGCTTGTGCTACGCAAAAATAAGGCCAAACAACCGACCACACAACACTTGGATAAAACCAATAAAAATGTAGATGCTCATGCATCGACATCGAAGCCAAAGACGGCATCTATAGATTCAAAACAAACCCCTGTTCAGCAAAACGCGACCAAGTTTGATCCATTAACTGTTGCACAACGTTTTATAGATCAGCAGCGTTATGATAAGGCTATTGAAACCCTTGAACGAGGTTTAACTGAAAAACCTCAAGATTCTGAGTTATTACTCAAGCTATTAAATATCCATGCTACGCTCAATCAGCGTGATGACTTTAATCAAACTTATAACGCGATTAAATTGTCTGGTGATGCAGTCGCTATAGACAATGCGGACAAACTCAAAGCTTTATTAGACCAAGAACAAACGCAAAATCAACCGGTGAAGCCTGAGTCTGATAATGAAGCTGCATTTGAAGGTATCGATTTTGACCTATCTACCTCACAGACCGTTATGGATGTTGAGTCAAATACGAATAAAGACAGTTTAGATAATACCGAAGCATTTAGTGAAGCTTTGTCTTCGCAACCAAAGGTCTCTGACACTGATTATAGCTCTGATGACAATTTTGACCTTACGTTAGCTGATTTAGAAAGTACTAATGTAGAAACCAACGATCTAAACGCTAATAGCTATGAGACTACAGTAGATGACAATGATGTTAGTACCTTTGATATAACCGAAGAGGCAAGCGACGAAAAAACAAGTACTCAGCCTGTTACTATAGACGACGCTGATAGAAGTCAAAACGCAAACGTTGACGATGACTTCATGCTTGATTTTGACTTGATGACAGATGATAGCCGTTCATCAGAGTTAAACTTTGATGATGCTCAAGCGCAAGACAGCCAGTTACAAGATATCAGCTCAGATGATGAATTTGTTTTAGACTTTGATGATTTAGTTAAAGAGACAGATACCGCTAATGAGACAGACACTACTAATCAAGAAGACAATACTCAGACTACTAACGATGATTTTGGGTTACTACTAGAAGATGAAGACAGCTTGACGGTTACAGACGACTTGGTAGTTGAAGATAGCTTGGTAGTTGAAGACAGCCCACTTGTTACAAACTCATTAGACATTCAAGAAAACCTTAATGAGAATGAGCAAGTATCAAGAAACGATGCTGTAGATAGTTTTGCTGGACTTGAGACAACAGGCAGTGACGATGAGCCAGTTGTAAACGAGGACACACAACTAGAACTAGCAGCGACTCATGAAGTGATTGACGACAGTACTGATGAGAATGTTGACCATACTCTATCAATAGATGACGAATTTGATTTCGATGAAGTTGCAACTTTACCTACTGCTGATACACCAGTAGAGAATGAAAATGATATCAACTTCACCGATGACCACACTGTAGATATTCAAAACGATACGGCACTTGCCGCTTCCGATACTGATTTTGCTGCACAGTTTGCAACAGATTTCGATTTTGTTCAGACCTTGGACAGCAATCAAGTCACATTAGACTTAGCAGGTCAGTATTTGCAACTGGGTGAATACGATAGTGCCAAACGCCTACTCAATGAAGTCGTCACTCACGGTAATAGCGAGCAACAAAATCAAGCAAGAGAGTTGCTAGCACGTACTGCTTGATATAAGGATACAGTACTCTACAGTGTCTTGAACAAAGAGAGTTTATCAACAAGCATCTTATGAAAATAGGATGCTTGTTTCTATTTTGCGGTTTATCATTTATATTAACCCTATTTTATTCTTTTCACTCACTCCTAGTATGGTAAATTCATGTCATTACCTTCGACCTCGACAAATCGATCATCCAACGCTATTCAGCTCATTTATGCTGGTGGTACCTTTGGTAGTTATGGACGTCCATTAGCTCCGCTAGATGCCAATATCTTTTTGCCAGCCTTACAAACGCTACTCACCAATTATAGCCAAACTAACTATTTGCCAGAGCTTTCATGGTTAGATAACACGCTAATTAAAGATAGTAGTCAGCTAACTTCAAACGATTTTGTACACTTTTATAAGCTAATACTAGATAGCTATGAGAAAGGAAGTCGTCAATTTATACTCATTACAGGTACAGATACTTTGAGTTATCTTGGCGCATTTTTGGCAGAAGCTTTTGCAGGTAGTGATATATGTTTGGCAATTACGGGTAGTATGCGCCCACTATTAGATAGTGATGTATTACAAACCTACACTGTTGATGTAAATAGCGATGCATGGAGCAACCTTAGTGAGTCACTACGTCTGGCAGCAGCTGGAGAGTCTGGCGTCAAAATTTGCTTTGGCGGCGAGTCATGGCCTGCACAAACAGTACAAAAAATTCATAGTCATGACTTTATGGCTTTTACTGGACATATTCGTGCTGGCTACCCAAACAACAGTTATGTAAAACAGCTGCCAGACACGCGACGTCAGCATTGGCTTGATGACCAAATGACGGCTACTGATGACATCCAAGCGCGTGCCAACCGAGCAAGCATACATGCGCTATACTGTCTACCCAATGCGCCTGACATCTTGGGCAGTCAACTAGAGGCACTGTTGACTGAGCCGCCATGCGGTATTATTTTATTAGGTTTTGGTGCTGGCAATGTTCCCTACTCTGAGAGTTTAGCGAGTGCATTAAAACGTGCATATGAACATGGTCATATGGTGGTATGTGCTAGCCAATGTCCATTTGGCGGAGTCAGTGACAGTTATGCAGCTGGTAGCTGGCAATATGATTATCATGTTATCGCTGGTGGACGCTTAACTATTCCTGCTATCTACGCGCGGCTATTATGGTTATTGCTACGTTATGATACACCTGCGCGCAGACGACAACGCTGGACATATACTGTCAACCAGACAGGTACAGGTTTGAACAAAAATCGCTAACTGTGAGCATCAAGCAACAAACAAGCGCTCACTTTAAACGCTACGACTATTATGGAAGTTGAAAGATTAATGGAAGCTGAGAAACAGGACACCCCTACTTATAATTTGGCGATTGCTATCGAGTTTTTGGGCACCAATTATCGAGGCTGGCAACGTCAAAAAGAGGTAATAGGAGTACAAGAAGTATTAGAAAAAGCCATCAGTACTGTCGCTAACGAAGCTGTTGAGGTAATCGCAGCAGGTCGCACTGATGCCGGAGTCCACGCCGGCAACATGATTGCGCATTTTGTCACTTGTGCTTACCGTCCAACCCATAATTGGTTACGCGGTATTAATAGTCTACTGCCTGATGATATTGCGCTACGCTGGGTGCAACCTATGCCAGCAGATTTTCATGCTCGTTTTGGTGCTATAGCACGTCGTTATCGTTACATTACGCTCAATCAGGCTGCGCGTCCTGCCATACTCAATCGTCAAGTAACTCATATTCATGAACCTTTAGATGTGGCCGCGATGCAACTTGTGGCAGCTGATATTGCTGGTACTCATGATTTTAGCAGTTACCGTGCTGCAGCTTGTCAATCTAACCAGCCTATACGTACTGTCAGCCACGCAAAGCTTTTTACACATGGCGCGTTTATCGTTTTTGACATACAGGCTGACGGCTTTTTGCATCATATGGTACGTAACTTGATGGGTACAATACATGCTGTTGGAAGACATGAGCTACAACCTTCAGACTTTTTAACTATTTTGGCAAAAAAAGACCGTACCATTGCCCCGCCCACTGCCTCCGGTGACGGACTGTACTTTATCAATGCCTACTATCCTGAGCGTTACCAACAGCTGTTACCAGTCTCACCGCTTACTCCCCTTTGGCTTAACTTACCCGAATAACACATCGTCAACTGACATACATAACACTTGCTCACTGTCAAGCAAAAACAATGATTTGTTGCTTTAATATTGAAACTTACGTATAATATCGGCTTATTTTTCATTGATAGATACCAACTATGGCTAAAGACGATATTATTGAATTTGAAGGTGAAGTTATTGACACCCTTCCAAATACGTTGTTTAAAGTTCGTTTAGAAAACGGACACGAGATTATTGCTCATATCTCAGGGAAAATGCGTAAGCATTATATTCGTATTTTAACGGGCGATAAAGTTAAGGTAGAGATGACGCCTTATGATTTAACCAAAGGTCGCATTACTTACCGTGGCAAAAACTAGTTTTTTATAGTGTCTTATATCTAAGATACCTGCTATTTACTTTTAAGTCGTTAAATAGGTTATTGAGTAAATTGTCTGGTTATTATGTAATACTGGATGGTTTTTACGATAATAATAAAAAATGATAGCCTGTTTTTTGCTATCTTTTATAGCTAATCGTACTTAATTTTGCCAAAAAAATACCGCCAATCTTGAGCGGTATTTTTTTACCTAGGGTTTGGAGATTACTTAAACTCTACTGTTGCATCATCTTTGATCGTACCTAATAATGCTAAAGCATCCCAGTTGGTCAACCTTACACATCCTGATGATGCTTGTCTACTAATACGTGCTGGATCCGGTGAACCGTGAATGCCATACGTAGGCTTGCTCAGCCCTATCCACACTATACCTACCGGATTATTGGGCCCTGGTGGAATAATCGACTGATCGCCATCATTACCAGTATAAGTGTAGTTAGGTTTATGGACTTTGACTTCAACCTTATGCGTACCTGATGGTGAGGGTGTTTCTGTGCTTCCGACAGTCGTTGGATAACTGGCGACCAAGTTATTTTGCTCATCATAAGCATATAAAGTTTCAGTCGCTCTATCAGCGACTACTCGGCTTACAGGCTTGGTGTTTGGATTACCTGGATTATAAACAGTGATGGTTTCTCCAGTCTCAAACTTAGCATTCGGGTTGAGAGTTTTAAGATACTTCTCACTCATATGGAACTTTTCTGCTAATGCTTCACTGACGCTTTCATAGTACATACCTTCAAGCTTAGCTTTAGCTTCTGCACCGGCAGGAATACTAGTGGTTTTCACATTCACATCAGCATCATTTAGCTTATAGCTAACCAATACAGGCTGAGACATAAGCTTTTTGTTGCTAGTTAATGCTTGCCATGTCTCGTCGTTGAGATGATCCGTCACCTTTAAACCACGAGATTTTTGGAACGCTTGCATGGCTTTTTGAGAGTTCTTACCCCAATAACCATCTACAGGCCCAACACTACTTTGGTTCCAGTTCAGTAAAGCTTGAAGCTTGGTACTCATGCTACGATTTACCTTTACCCCTTTCTGCCAACTATCGCTATTCACCTTTTGAGCAAACTTTGGTAAGTTATTTGTCGTATACTTAATAGTAGGTAATAGCTTATTCAATGAAGTCACCGTATCACTATCTCCAGCAAGCTTTTGACTGACTCCATTGGTAACCGGACTAACATCATTACTAACAAACTTACTGTTATCACCAGCATTAGGATTAGCAGCAAAACTTGGATTCATTAATAACGCTATAGTTAGTCCTAACGCCCCAATACTTGAAACTTTCGATTTACGCATGTTTTATTCCTCATCTTTTTATTATCAACATATCAAGAGCATTGTTGTATTTTTCGCTCATGATAAAAGCCTAACAAGGTTATAATTATCTATTCCTATAAGTATTTTTATAAAAATAATATCTCTACTTATTCTTCGAGCAAATGTAATCATGTCACAATAACATCGTATAATATAACAGACTTATGTTAACAAACATCTAGTCTTATAGTTTCTATGTTAAAAATACTTCATAACGTGGCTTATTAGTTTAAAAGCTATGATCTAAATATTGTTAATCATAAAAAACCCATAAACTGCTGAGCAATTTATGGGCTTGTAATACTTAAAAAAGACTGTGGAATGTCGCTTGATACCTCTAACTATATTGGTATAGATTTATCTATACTAGCTTGGCCAATACTGCCTGACCCATCTCTTTACACCCTACTTGTCGTAAGTCAGCTTCACTACTATCTAGAATATCGACCGTACGTAAGCCATCATCAAGGACATCACTAACCGCTTGTTCAATCGCTTGAGCGGCTTTTTCTTGCTTAAAAGTATAGCGTAGCATCATAGCGACAGAGAGTATCGTGGCTAGTGGATTGGCTTTGTCTTGTCCAGCGATATCAGGTGCTGAACCATGGCAAGGCTCGTACATACCTTTGCCATCTTCATCAAGACTGGCCGATGGCAGCATACCGATAGAGCCTGTCAACATAGCCGCTTCATCAGATAAAATATCACCAAACATGTTGCCCGTTACCATGACATCAAACTGTTTTGGATCACGAATCAGCTGCATACAAGCATTGTCTGCATACATATGACTAAGCGCAACGTCAGAATATTGTGACTCTTGCATGTTAATCATGGTTTGCTTCCAAAGCTCAGTAACTTCCAAGACGTTTGCTTTGTCTACCGAACATATTTTTGCAGGTGTCCCATTTGCTTTAGCACGAACTTGCGCCAAGTCAAAAGCAACCTTCCCGATACGCTCAATCTCGCTGGTTTTATAAACCATGGTGTTATAGCCTTGCTGTTCACCATTATCCAAAGTACGAATACCGCGTGGTTCACCAAAATAGATACCACCCGTTAGCTCACGAACGATTAGCAAGTCTAGGCCTGAGATGATTTCAGCTTTAATACTAGAAGCATTCGCCAATTGCGGATAAAGCTTGGCAACACGTAAGTTGGCAAATAAACCAAGCTCACTACGAATTTTGAGCAGGCCACGCTCAGGACGTTTACTACGTTCAATAGCATCCCATTTAGGACCCCCAACCGCTCCTAACAATACTGCGTCTGCTGCTCGTGCTTGGCTAAGTGTTTTCTCTGGTAATGGTTCACCAGTTGCATCAATAGCCGACCCTCCAATCAATCCAGACTCAAGAGTTAAGTTTAACGTAAACTTCTTGTTGACGGCTTGCAGTACATCGATGGCTTGAGTCATGATTTCAGGACCAATACCATCACCAGCTAATGTTAAAATCGTTGCCATACTAATCCTTGTTGATAGATAAAAAAGAAAAGACAAGCGTCTAGTATTGCTTTATCCGATCTATGTTCATGAAGTATTATGACGCTAAGTTAATAGGTCAAATGAATCAATATTAAACCTTCGTCTTTGTCTGCGCTGCTTGTGTTGATTGCTTTATTTGATTTATTACGTTCGTTTCTACAAATTCACCCTGACTTTCATTATTCATCTGCTTGCAAAACTGACGCTTAATGCTATCGTTTTGGATAAGATCAATACATAGAGGATTGGGCGACGCTGTGTCCAATAAACTGCCCGTATCTTGACTGGGTTTTTTGCGATAAGCACGGAGCAGATAAGTATCCGGCTCTACAAACTCATGAATCATGGCAAAGCGTTCAACATAACCCAGATTATTTTCAGGATAAAAGTTTATATGCACTTCACGTTTTGCAGGTTTAACCCGCGCATAGTAGTTCGTCATCCCAGCTATACCAGATTCTGATAAAGGTACAACCTTGACAGAATGCTGATTCTTTAAAGGTACGAAGAGCTCAGTTTGTGTACGGTCAACAATCTCATCATCCGTATTGATCATACTTAACATCTTAGGATCTGCTGGCTTATGAGTATCTGGAGCAATAACCGAAGTTTGGTCTATCTGCATAATTTCGCAATGATAAGTCCCTGAGCAAGCGATGTTTACTTCCCCAGCAATCGGCTCAATCTTACCTGCCCACTTGTCAGCGTTTTCTGCATTCTCTATTTGTTGATAGCCTGTTAGTAGCTGACAACCTGACAATAGCAAGCTTGATGCGATAGAAACACTTATAAATCCAGCAATACGTTTTTTATTCATAATGATGACTACTATTTCATAGTGATAACAAATTACCTTTCATTCTAGTCATTTTGTTACGATAACTCAACGTTGTATTGTTGACCAACTTGCTCTTATTAGATATTGATTTATAAAAATTTAGAAACTTATGTTTATGCTTTAACTTGATTAAATATCCAAGGCGTCTTTTGTTGCATTTGCTGCTCATAAGCCCTAATCGCATCACTTTGCTGTAGAGTAAGCCCGATATCGTCCAAACCATTCAACAAACAGTGTTTACGAAAATCGTCAACTTCAAAAGAGTATTCTTGTCCAGTAGGATCAATAACGACTTGTCTCTCCAGATCTACACTTAATTCATAACCTTCAGTTTTCAAAGTTTCTTTCATCAACTTATCGACAATTGCTTCTTCCAAAACGATAGGCAACATTCCATTTTTAAAGCAGTTATTATAAAAAATATCGGCAAAACTTGGGGCGATAACCGTACGAAAGCCATACTCAGACAATGCCCAAGGCGCATGCTCGCGACTAGAACCGCAGCCAAAGTTTTTGCGCGCAAGTAGAATAACAGCATCTTGATAACGCGGCTGATTCAGTACAAAATCTGGATTTAGTGGACGCGTGCTGTTGTCCTGACCTGGGTAACCTTCATCTAAATAACGCCAATCATCAAATAGGTTGACGCCAAAACCAGTACGTTTGATAGACTTTAAAAACTGCTTAGGGATAATTTGATCGGTATCGACGTTTGCGCGATCTAGCGGACAGACGATACCAGTTTGAGTGTTATAAGCTTGCATAATAGTTCCTATCGTATTCTCAATAGTATTAATTAATACTGACGAATAAACCAATCCATTCTTTATTATCAATACAAATGGATAATTTTATACAATCAGCATAAGACACATTGTGACGGCTGCGCGGCTTGAACAACGCAATTGTCTGTCAACTAAAATGTACGTACATCCACAAAGTGACCTGCCAACGCGGCCGCTGCGGCCATCGCTGGACTGACCAGATGCGTACGCCCGCCAGTACCTTGACGACCCTCAAAATTACGATTAGACGTCGATGCACAATGCTCCTCTGGTTCAAGTTTATCTGCATTCATCGCAAGGCACATCGAACAACCGGGCTCTCGCCACTCAAAACCTGCATCAGTAAATAGTGTATTTAACCCTTCAGCTTCAGCTTGTAGTTTTACCTGTCCAGAGCCCGCTACTACGATGGCTTCTTTGATCGTATCTGCAATTTTACGACCTTTAATCACTGCTGCTGCGTCCCGCAAGTCCTCTATACGTGAGTTGGTACAAGAACCTATGAACACCCGATCAAGTTGGATATCAGTGATCGGTTGGCCTGCTTTTAAGCCCATATAAGTATAAGCACGTAACCAACCCTCTTGTTGCGTCTCATCAGCAGCCTGATCAGGTGTAGGTACCGACTGAGTAATATCGACAACCATCTCAGGTGATGTGCCCCAAGACACTTGCGGTGCAATCTGACTTCCATCAATCTCTATAATCGTGTCAAACTGAGCATCGTCGTCCGAATACAATGTACGCCAATAGGCCTCTGCTTGCTCCCACTGCTCACCCGTTGGGGCATAAGGACGACCTTTGACATAGTCAATCGTTGTGTCATCTACAGCTACCATACCCACACGGGCGCCTGCCTCAATTGCCATATTGCAGACAGTCATGCGCCCTTCCATACTCATATCTTCAAACACTTTGCCTGCAAACTCAATTGCATGACCGTTGCCACCAGCAGTCCCAATCTTGGCAATAATGGCAAGAACCACATCTTTTGGAGTCACGCCAGCACCAAGCTCACCATTCACACGGATTTGCATGTTTTTCATTTTTTTGGTGATCAAACACTGGGTTGCAAGTACATGCTCCACCTCAGAGGTACCAATGCCGTGAGCAAGACAGCCAAGCGCGCCATGGGTTGCAGTATGTGAATCACCACACACTACCGTCATGCCTGGAAGTACCAAGCCTTGTTCTGGCCCAACCACATGCAAAATACCTTGACGAGTATCGTTAATTGTAAATTCAGCAATATCGAACTTAGCGCAGTTATCATCTAAAGTTACGACCTGCAAGCGTGATACCTCGTCTTTAATACCAGAGACCCCTTCAAGTCGCTCTTTGACCACTGTAGGTACGTTATGATCAGGACTAGCAATGTTAGCTGACAAACGCCATGGGGTACGATTAGCAAGCTCTAATCCTTCAAATGCCTGCGGACTTGTCACCTCATGCAATAAATGACGATCGATATAAATTAAACTCGAACCATCATCGCGCTTTGTGACTTCATGCGCATTCCAAAGTTTGTCGTATAACGTGTGACCGGCCATGTTGCTATCCTTTGTTAATTGCTAATTATCTATAATAAAGCGCTGCTGTCTCTGTTGTATGCTAAACGTTTTAAACGCTTAAAGTTACCTATTTATACTTATAGTCTGTTCTTAGAGTTTACTTTGACAGCGAATGTTTTATTTGAACATCATTTATCAATAAGTTATCAAGTGATTAAAATAAAAACATCAAAAAGTGCTTTGATACCTTGTGATTATAGCAGCCTAATTCTATAATAATAATTGATGATTTTTATCTATTCACAAACTTTTATTTCTAATACATAACGAATAGATAAGCCAACTTTTATTTATAGCTTCTTTTAAAGCTAAGGACATCGGTGTGAATACCACTAATTTGACGACGTTTGTGACCGTTATGCAAACAGGCAGCATCTCAGGCGCAGCAGAAAAGCTATTTATCACTCAGCCTGCTGTCAGCAAACGTATCAAAAATCTAGAGGACGAGTTCAATATTATCTTATTTGATACAGTAGGCCGAGGTATTGTACCGACACAAGCAGCAAGTGAGATGCTACCACATGCCAAACGCTGGCTAGAAGATTATGAGAATTTTAAAATAAACTTGCAACACTCTAAGCAAATGGTCTCTGGTAAATTGGTCATTGGTACAAGTCATCACATTGGCTTGCATCATCTTGCACCAGTATTAAAACACTTTATTCAAAGTTATCCTGCAGTACAGCTCGAAGTTCATTTTGTCGATTCAGAAGAAGCGCACAAAGCAGTGCTCGATGGTAACTTATCTTTGGCTTTTTTAACGTTACCGCCTGTTTATGACAAGCGCCTAACTTATCATACGCTATGGTCGGATCCACTATATTTTATGACAGGTACGTTATCGCCTTTAGCCACAAAGACTAATGTAACTTTAGAGCAGTTGGCCCACTATCCTGCTATTTTGCCCTCGGCTAATACTTTTACCAGTCAAATTACTTTGGCTGAGTTCGCCAAACACAATCTAAAACCTTATGCAACAATGAGTACTAACCCTCTAGAATCCATTCGTATGCTCGTGTCAGTGGGACTTGGTTGGTCTGTACTACCGCAGACACTAATTAGTCAAGATTTAGAACGTATTAACATGGCTGATAATATTGAGCTACAGCGCTATCTAGGCGTCGTTATCAATCCAAAGCTTACACGCTCAAGTAGCGTTGAAGCTTTATTAGAGTTACTTGCTCCTATCGATTAACGATAGGATTTGTTGAGCATAACTACCAATAGAGTCAGCAAATAAATCTACCAAATAACGTTATTTGGTAGTTAAATATCCACCTAATAAGCAGTGGTTCGCAATTATAATCTCTATACGTTATAATACGCTCAAGTTTATGTTCATAACATATAGTTACCATAATAACACTGATACTCACCTATTGAATGGTTTGAGTAAGTTACGATAGCAGACAATACTGTTTTATTAATCGTTTATTGTAATAAGCGGTTCATTAATCACAACTATTATCAGTAATAGTCTTTAAGAATGGTGCTTTATGGTTGAACTTTTCTAAATTTTGCATATTTTATTTATATAAGATGCAGAATTGACAGTTTTAAATGATTGATTTTGTCCACAACGATTGATTAAAACGACTTAAATTAGGTAATTTAATTAATGGTTGATAACACGTTGTTATAGGTAAAAACAGCATCAATCATATAAAACTATAAGTAAGTACTGACTATAAGCAAAAAGCCATTTTGTTCTACTTAATGGCTTTTTTTGTCTTTATACATCGTCTTTTAATCGTAAGATTTTATAGTTAAATATAATTAAAACCAACAATGTTGGTTAAGGACAGTTTATATGAATGGGATTTCTAGTGGCGTGCTAATATCGCTTGGCGCCTATTTTTTGGTTATGATTGGGATTGGCATTTACGCCTACTTTAGACAAGCAAACGATACTGAAGGCTATATGCTCGGTGGCCGTAACCTAGGCCCTGCTGTCACAGCCTTATCAGCAGGCGCATCAGACATGTCAGGTTGGCTACTATTGGGTCTACCTGGGTATATGTATGCCGACGGTGTGGTCAGTGTCTGGATTGCACTTGGTTTAACACTTGGTGCCTTATTGAACTATATCATCGTCGCCCCGCGTCTACGTGTTTATACCGAGGTCGCTGATAATGCAATCACTCTACCCGACTATTTTGCCAATCGCTTCGAAGACAAGTCACACATGCTACGTGTCATATCAGCATTGGTTATTATCTTGTTTTTCACCGTCTATACTGCTGCAAGCTTAGTTGGTGGGGGTAAGCTTTTTGAAAGCTCACTCAATCTATCTTATAGCACAGGACTTTGGGTGACGGCTGGTGTTGTTGTCGCCTACACCTTATTCGGTGGTTTCTTAGCAGTCTCAATGACTGACTTTGTGCAAGGTATCATCATGTTATTTGCGATGGTCATCGTACCAATCGTTGCCTTTACCGATCTTGGCGGGGTATCAGCGACCAGTGAAGCGGTTAGAAATATTGATGTAAACCTGCTAAACGTTACTAGTGGTATGACTGTTATTGGTATCATCTCCTTGATGGCATGGGGGCTTGGTTATTTTGGTCAACCACATATCATTGTACGCTTTATGGCAATTCGCTCAGTTAAAGATGTACCGACGGCACGTAATATCGGTATGAGCTGGATGGTTGTCAGTCTTATCGGAGCATTGATGACTGGTTTTGCTGGTCGTGCTTATGTACAAAAAACTGCCATGACTCTCGATGATCCTGAGACTATCTTCTTAGTATTTACGCAGTTTTTATTCCATCCATTAGTATCAGGTTTCTTATTAGCTGCTATTTTAGCTGCTATTATGAGTACTATCTCATCTCAGCTATTGGTGGTATCAAGCTCTCTAACTAAGGATGTTTACAAACTATTCTTTGATAGAGATGCACCAGAGGCCCGCCAAGTATTGGTTGGTCGTATCTCAGTTATTGTCGTCGCTATAGTTGCTATCTTCCTAGCTTCTAATCCAGATAGCTCAGTATTGAACTTGGTTTCTAACGCTTGGGCAGGATTTGGTGCAGCGTTTGGACCATTGGTTATCTTCAGTCTTACTTGGCGCGGTATGAACCGTAACGGTGCCGTTGCTGGTATGGTTGTTGGTGCATTGACGGTTATTTTATGGGTCTATGGTCCATTCGAGATGAATGGTGTGGCATTAAATAGCTGGTTGTACGCTATTGTTCCAGGCTTTATCTTAAGTACCATTGCTATTTTTGTAGTTAGTATGATGACTGGCGGTCCAAGACCTTCAGTATCTGCTAAGTATAAAGAGATGGAACTAAACTTAAATAAATAAGCCTATAGACCATCCTATCGCTATAAAAAAACCTCGTCACTATTGACGAGGTTTTTTGTTGTCAGTCTCTTATTGGTAATGACTTACCTTACATAAGTCATTTTAGCGAATAAGAAATGTAGCTTGACCTATACTACAAACATGAAATTGATTTAATGATGTTATGTGGTTTGTGAGAGCATGCAACAGATATGGTCTTTATAATTACAATTTTTATAGTAAGTTCGAAATAAAAAAGACGCGTTGATAATAACCATAAAAAAGCGACCCATTATGGATCGCTTTTTTTACAAAATATAGTACAACTTATAAGTTAGGTCTTTTATGGTTAGATTAAAAATCTTGTTTTGCTTGGTATGATAGCTTCACACCGACGATATAACCGTCGTTGTCATCAAAATCAGCAACGATTTTGTCAGTTGGCAATGCACCTTGAGCATCACCGAACCATA
Organism: uncultured Psychrobacter sp.; assembly: GCF_947495825.1. Lineage (GTDB taxonomy): Bacteria > Pseudomonadota > Gammaproteobacteria > Pseudomonadales > Moraxellaceae > Psychrobacter. Next base: position 52,416 of record NZ_CANMAH010000013.1, on the reverse strand, counting down.
AGTATTTTCCACCAGCTGATACGGCCCATTCTGGAGTGACATTATACTTAGCGCCCAGACCAACACTATAGTAGCCTTCGACAGGTCCTAATGACGTCGTAGGATCTCCAGCACCACTATCCCAACCAATAGTACCGTTTACTGCTAACGCAGGTGCTAAACGCTTGGCCAAGCCTAGCTCTACCTGCCATTGATCGTCATCGTAATCAACTAAGTTTAAACCGTTTTCTTCATATAGTTCGTTATTTCTACTGACTTCATTATATAATGGCGGTGTTATTTTAAAATCACCCCAAGGCACCCAGCGTACTTTTGCGGTAGCTAAAGTAGTTGGATTAATACCTGTTTGGAAATCAAAGTTGACCGATTCTGGAGTCGTAATTTCGTATTTGCTGCTTCGATTGGCTGCAGCAGGATCACCAGCTAGTGTACCAGCTAACGGATACGTTTCGGCTATATTCATATCATGATCAATTTCTGAACGATACGTCAGTGCAGCTTTTAGAGCGATTTCAGGTTTACTGTATGACATCCCAGCGATCCAACCATAATCCATGTCAGGATTACTGCTTGAAGTATAGCCAGTCGCAGGACCATAAGCCAATCCGCGCAGTTTTACTTCAGATTCGATACGCTGAGCAACCGGACCACCATACACTTGGAACTCTTTATTAGCACCAAACTTCATACCTAGAAGTCCTGTTAAGCTTTGGCTACGAACCTCTACATTGGTATTTTCACCAGCCGTACCAAACTCTCCATTTACAATACCAACAGCTGGCGTTAATCTTGCTAATGCAGTTTGTTGATCTGCTGTTAAAGTACCGCCTTGTCTAAGGATACCTTGAAGAGCGTCAACTGTACCTTGGGCTTGAGCAAAGCTAGTAATACCAAGCGGTGAGTCTGGGCCAATGAGACCACCTGAAATGGCCGTAATAGTAGCCTCACGGTTGTCTCCTTCCTGAGCTACAAAATTGCCCTCAGTATACTCAGCGGCAGCACCAAATGGCTCGTCATATAAAAGACCAATACTAAAAGTATCATTGATATCAGCTTTTACCCCGTAACGGAAAAAATCATAAGATTCAGCAATATCGCCAGTGTCACCACCTTCAACATAAGTATTACTACTAGGAATAATATTAGCGCTATCTTTACCACTAACGTCAGCATCAATGTACGTATAGACAGATTCGGCATAAACGCCATCTTGAAAGAAAGCAGTGACATCTTGACCCGAGCGATCAAGACCAGCAGCGCTTGATACGCTGGCTACAGAAAGCGTTGCGATTGTTACCGCAAGGGTTTTTAAGTGAAAGGTAGTGCGCATTGTGTATCTCCAAACGTCCTCGTTGTTTTACCGTTACTATAATCAGTAGGTCAGGATAATCTCCTTCCATACCTATTATCTAAACGGTCTCCTAATTTGAATAGTAATGGCTTTCTCACACTAAGACAACACTTAAAGTACTTTATTTCCTAAATATGACTGGACAGTTCTTAATTATTATTATGCATTTAAGTGAATATTATTAGTATTTTACAATCAAGTAATTTAGACATACTGACTTATTATCAGCCAAATCTGTACTGTTAATTACCTTTCATAATAAGTCTGTTTTACTTTAGGACAAAACGATAACCCACAAAAAAGCGACCCCTATTGGATCGCTTTTTTATTATTGAAACATAGATACTAGGTCAGTATTACCTTGCAAGATAGACTTGTAAGCCTCAATCCTACTGAGCTTGATAAGAAACTTTAACTCCTAGTACATAACCGTCGTTGTCTTCAAAGTTACTGACAATGTCTTGGGTTGGTGTCTTACCTTTTGCATCACCAAACCATAGATACTTGCCACCTGCTGATACTGCCCAGTTTTCAGTGACGTTATATTTCGCACCAAGACCTGCACTATAGTAGCCTTCAATAGGACCAAGAGACGTTACTGGATCACCAGCACCGCTATCCCAGCCAACTGTACCACTGACGGCTAAAGCTGGTGTTAGGCGTTTGGCCAATCCAAGCTCAACAACCCATTGCTCATCATCATAGCTGACTAAATCTAAACCTTTGTCATCTTTAGTCAGAGCTTTACTAACTTCATTGTAGTTTGGTGGTGTAATTGCAAAGTCGTCCCAAGGTACCCAGCGCACTTTTGCAGTCGCCAGTGTCGTTGGATTGACACCTGTTTGGAAATCTAAATTGACTGATTTTGGTGTGGTGATTTCAATTGAATTACCAACGCCTACATCAAAGCTTTCGCCAATCTGGGTTTTGTGATCAATTTCAGAACGATAAGTCAGGGCAGCTTTTAAACCAATTTCAGGCTTACTGTATGAAGCCCCAGCTATCCAACCATAATCTTGGCTAGGGTTGATATTTGCAGTATAGCCCGAAGCTGGACCATAAGCAGCACCACGTAGCTTTACACTAGCTTCTATGCGCTGCGCAACTGGACCACCATAAACTTGGAAGTTTTTGTTTTGGCCAAGTTTCATGCCCAATATGCCCGTTAAGCTGTGACTACGTACTTCTACATTGGTCGCCTCACCAGCTGTATCTGCTGCCCCTTTTAGAATTTCTAGTTGAGCCAACCCTTCTGCTAAAGCCGGCTTAGCAGCATCAGGAGTATTTGGATCAGCCAGAGCGTCTTTAGCCTGAGCGATTGCACTATCGAGTGTTGCAACATTCGGAATGTCTCCTCCTGATCCACTTGCAACAATCGTATCAGCATCGTCGATTGAAACAAAGTTATTGTCACCACTGTAAAGAGCAGCAGCACCAAATGGCTCGTCATATAGGACACCAACACTAAAGGTATCATTGATATCAGCTTTTACCCCGTAACGGAAAAAGTCATAAGACTCAGCGATATCTTCTATTTTTTTGCCTTGTACATAGCCTTCATCATTAGAGCGCACCACTGCATTGTCATAGCCTGTGACATCAGCATTAATATAGGTATAGACAGCTTCTGCATAGGTACCATCTTGTAAAAATGCAGTAATATCTTGACCTGAGCGATCAAGGCCGGCAGCACTAGCAACGCTAGCGACAGAAAGAGCTGCAACAGCTACTGTGAGAGTTTTTAAATGAAAAATTGCGCGCATCGTATATCTCCAAACGTCCACATTGTTATACCTTCTTGATAACATTTATTATGCAAGCGATATCCTCGGTGGAAGATGGTAATGTCTTTTGCACGTTAAAACAACAAAAAATATATATTATTTCTCTATTATGACGATTTGGTCACAGAAAGATAACTACATTCATTTGTACACATATAGTTGATCTTGCTAATTTATCCCTTCTGCAAGTGAGATGTATTGCTAGACAGTTAGATAAAATGAGCTAACTAATATACGAACTGTTCAACGTTAATAATGGGGTGGTTTATCTGCTACCACGTCAAAAGGCGCAATGCCGTCGTCAGTCCTTTGGCTTTCTACCTGTTTATAAACCAGTTGCAGCTGACGCTGTAGCGTATGGATGTGCTGGTCTTGGCGAGCAATCACCTCATCAAGCCGCTCTACAGTCAATTCAAGATGCGCCATACTCATTTGTAGATCAACCATTTGTACTTGTAGTTCAGACAGCTCTATTGCAGGGTCTTTTTGGTCTGTATTATTCTCTGATGCTGTGTTCATACTTATCTCAATATCATAATTGTTTGTCGCTTGGATTTTATATTATAGGTCATTTATAGAGAACGTGGCGTTGGTACTAAGCTCAAAACTATGTTGTTCATACTTTAATCATATTAGACGTGATAAAAAGTCCTTGCTTACACTAAAGTCACCTAGCAGCATGTTATACTGCTAACAATTTGGCAATATTCTGTACACCTTTATTGTCCACTCATTATTTTCACCACTATATATAAGCTTAAGATAATCTATGGCACTGATACATTTAAAAAACATTCATCTCGCTTTTGGCGTCGCCCCCGTCCTCGATGGCATTGATTTTAGCATTAATGAAGGCGAGCGCGTCTGTTTGATCGGCCGCAATGGTGAAGGTAAATCTACTTTATTCAAACTCATTAACGGTTCGTTGCAGCCTGATAGTGGTGAAATCATCATTAATGGCAGTGCAAGCGTGGCGATGCTTGAGCAAGATGTACCTGAAACCAGTGGTAAAATACTAGACATCGTCATGGGCGGCAGTCGTCATACCGCTGATCTGCTGATTAAATATAATCAGCAAACTGATCTATGCGCAAATGGTGATATGGATGCGTGCGAACGTATGGCAACGTTGCAACATGATATTGACGCTGTGCATGGCTGGGATTTAGAGCGCGAAGCAAGACGCTTAATTATGACGATGGGGCTTGATCCTGAAGATGATTTATCGTCTCTGTCTGGTGGTCGTAAGCGTCGCGTGTTACTTGCACGGGCGTTAGTGACCAAGCCTGATATGCTCCTACTAGATGAGCCAACCAACCATTTAGACGTTGATAGTATTGAGTGGTTAGAGCGCTTCTTGCTTGATTGGCAAGGTCTAACTCTACTGTTTGTCACCCACGATAGAGCATTCGTTGATAAGCTTGCGACTCGTATTGTAGAGCTTGACCGTGGTCAATTAACGAGCTATGACGTGACCCAAGGTGCCAAAGGTTATGCTCGCTACCAAGAACTCAAAGAGCAGCAACTATTAGCAGAAGAAAAAAACAATGCTAACTTTGATAAAAAACTGGCTCAAGAAGAAGTATGGATTCGTCAAGGCATTAAAGCACGTCGTACCCGTAACGAAGGCCGCGTTCGTGAATTAAAAGCATTACGTGAAGAGCGTAGCGCACGCCGTGAGCAAGTTGGTAATGTCAATATCACCATGGGTGAAGGCGAAAAAAGTGGCAAGCTAGTCTGTAAGGTCAAAAACTTGCATCTAGAATATGACGGCAATGTATTGGTCGATAATTTTACAACGACTATTATGCGCGGTGACAAAATCGGCATCATAGGTCCTAACGGCGCAGGCAAAACCACACTCATTAAAGCACTACTCGATATGTCTGATGATGAGGTGACCAAGACTGGTAGCGTTGAGCTTGGGACAAATTTACAAATCGCCTTTTTTGATCAACTGCGAGATCAGTTAGATCTTGAAGCGACTGTCGCTCAAAACGTATCAGAAGGCTCAGACTTCATCGAAGTTGGTGGTCGTAAAACTCACATCATGAGTTACTTGCAAGATTTTTTGTTTGCTCCAGAGCGTGCACGTACGCCGGTCAAAGCCTTATCTGGTGGTGAGCGCAACCGGGTGTTATTAGCCAAACAGTTGCTAAAGCCTGCTAACATCCTCGTACTGGATGAGCCAACCAACGACTTAGACATGGCAACTCTTGAATTGTTAGAAGAGTCAGTTAGCAGTTTTAACGGTACCATTCTTCTCATCAGCCATGATCGCTCGTTTATGGACAATGTGGTCACCTCTACTTGGGTATTTGACCAAGATGAACATGGCAACGGCGTGGTTCAAGAGTATGTGGGTGGTTATCAAGAATATCTGATACAGAAAAATCGCGTCCAGGCTGCTCAAGCTGCTAAGTCTGTGAATAAAGCCGCTGAAAATGCTAAATCTACCAATAAATCAGCAATAGCCAAACCTAAAAAAACGTCAAAAAAGCTGAACTTTAATGAGCAGCGTGAGCTTGATAATCTACCAAAAGAGATTGCTGCTCTTGAGCAAGAACAAAATCTATTGGAAGAAAAGCTGGCAGACGGTTCATGGTTTACGCAAGACTTCGACGCTGCAACCGTTGCAAGCGAGCGCTTATTAGTCATTGAAGAGGAGATGATGAATAAGCTTGAGCGCTGGGACGCTCTTGAAAACCATTAGAGCACTTTTAAATTAAACTAGACCACAGTGGTAACTTACTTAGATTTGTAAACAAACCATAGGTAAGTAGTTTTAGATTGTCTGAAATCTATTTAGATGCGCCAAATGATAGCAAATGTATGGAAAGTTAGTGAACATTGTCCTCATTTCGAGTATCATTCTTGGTCTTTGAATATCCTTATTAATTCTAGGGTAATATTAAAGCCGAATCTTAATATAATAAGATCCTAGCTTGATTTGGCTGTAACTTTTTTGTGAGACTACAGCCATAAATAATGTACCGTCAGAGTAGTTTTATTTTTGACACATTAATTTATTTTATGACCAAAATAGCTTAGAATAGCAACAATTAGCAAAATTAGGCACAGCTAACGTGGCTTATATGTTTGTATTGTAAGTTTCTAAGTCACAAACCCAGTGTGGGATAATCCCATTTCATTCACCTGGAGGAAGTATTAATGAGCCAAGCCGAAGGCGTTAATGTACAACGTCGTAGAGTTCTTATTGCCTCGACTGCCGCAATTGGTGCAGCTGGGGTAGCTGCTGTAGCAACACCTTTTGTTCGTTCTTGGGCCCCAAGTGCTAAAGCAGAAGCTGCCGGGGCGGCAGTAACTCAAGACATCAGTTCTATCGAAGATGGACAAATGATCGTCGTCAAATATCGTGGCAAACCTATCTTTGTGGTAAAACGTACTGAAGATATGCTGACCACACTTGATGATGTCGTCCCTTTACTATCTGATCCCGATTCTAGTGAATCACTACAACCTGAATACTGTGCTAATCCTACTCGCTCTTTAGAACCAGGCGTCTTGGTTGTAGAAGGCGTGTGTACGCATTTGGGTTGTGCGCCGAACTACCGTCCTGATGTTGGTGCTGCCGACTTAGGTGGTAATGACTGGTATGGTGGGTTTTTCTGTCCTTGTCACGGTTCTAAGTACGACCTAGCGGGTCGCGTCTATAGTGGCGTTCCGGCTCCGCTTAACTTACCCATCCCAGAATATAGTATGGATGGTACTATCTTGACGGTTGGGGAGGCTTAACATGAGTATGGGTAAAAAGTTAATGCATTGGGTGGACGCGCGCTTTCCTGCGACCGAAACCTATGAATACCATATGTCAAAGTACTATGCACCAAAGAATTTTAACTTTTGGTACTTTTTTGGCGTATTGTCAATGGTGGTATTGGTCAACCAATTGGTGACTGGTATTTGGCTTACGATGATGTACAACCCAAGTGCCGAAGGAGCATTTGCGTCTGTTGAATACATCATGCGTGATGTACAAGGCGGTTGGCTTATCCGCTATATGCACTCGACTGGTGCTTCAGCCTTCTTCGTCGTAGTCTATCTACATATGTTCCGCGCCTTGCTTTATGGTTCATACCAAAAGCCTCGTGAGCTTATCTGGCTCATCGGTATGGGGATTTATCTAGCACTAATGGCTGAAGGCTTCTTTGGTTACCTGCTGCCTTGGGGCAACATGTCATTTTGGGGTGCACAGGTTATCTTGAACCTTCCTGCTGCTCTACCTGTGATTGGTGATGGCCTTGCTGAGTGGGTACGTGGTGACTATATTATTTCAGGTATCACCCTAAACCGCTTCTTTGCACTACACGTCGTTGCTATTCCTTTAGTACTTGTCGGTTTGGTCTTTATGCATATTGTTGCTTTGCATCATGTAGGTTCAAACAACCCAGATGGCATCGATATCAAAAAACTTAAAGACAAAAATGGTGTACCGTTAGATGGGATTGAGTTCCATCCTTACTACACTGTACATGACATGATTGGTATTGTTGTCTTCTTCATTTGCTTCTTTGCCGTGGTTTTCTTCTTCCCAGAAGGCGGTGGTTTCTTCCTTGAACCACCTAACTTTGAAGCAGCCAACTCTCTAAAAACACCAGAGCATATTGCGCCAGTATGGTATTACACACCGTTCTATGCCATCTTACGTGCAGTTCCAAGTAAACTTGGTGGTGTTATTGCAATGGGTGCGGCCATCGCTGTGCTGTTCTTGATACCGTGGCTCGATAGATCTCCAGTACGTTCTATACGTTATAAAGGTATCTTATCTAAGATTGCTTTGACTGTGTTTGCTATTAGCTTCATTGTACTAGGTTATTTAGGTGCTACGCCTGCGACACCAACGGCGACTATCATGTCACGTATATTTACCATCTTGTATTTCTTGTTTTTCTTATTGATGCCGATTTACACTGCTATCGAGAAGTGTAAACAGCCACCAGAACGTGTTACCGGAGGTCACTAATGAACACGCTAACAAAATCCCTCGCAGGTTTAGGCTTAGGCGCGGCATTGAGTTTGACTGCTGGTACTGCCTTGGCAGCAGGCGGCGGCGGATGTGGGACATTTGTCAATGCTGAAGGCGTTGAAGAACACTTAGCTTGTAGTACAGCACCTATTGATTTTACCAATAAAGGCTCACTACAAAACGGTGCAAAAATATTTATGAACTACTGTGCTGGTTGTCACTCTGCACAGTATGTTCGTCACTCTCGCATCGCTAAAGATCTTGAAATACCGCCAGAGCTTGTAGAAAAGTATTTGATGGTAACCACCGATCAAATCGGTGATCATATCAATGCCGAAATTGATCCTGAGATTCAAGCTTCATGGTTTGGTGCTGCACCACCAGATTTAACGCTTGAAACTAGACTACGTGGTGATGATTGGGTTTATACATATTTACTATCGTTTTATGAAGATCCTAGCCGTCCTTGGGGAGCTAACAACTTAGTACTGGCAAATGCGGCCATGCCTCATGTATTGCATAATATGCAAGAAGAGCTCAGTGCTGAAGAGTTCAAATCTGAGGTCGGTGACTTGGTTAATTTTATGGCATGGATGGCTGAACCTGCTCGTCATGACCGCCAAGTAATTGGTTTTTTTGTGATTTTGTTCTTATTAGTGCTACTCATTCCAGTTTACTTACTTAATAAAGAATTCTGGAAAGACGTAAAATAAGTATGCGCTAAAAGTATAAAGACCAGTAAAATATTAGGCACTACTTTGGTAGTGCCTTTTTTTATATTCCCTAAATCTCAATAAGGCCCATTTAGAGATAAAAGGCACTTGCAGTTATTACAAAAACACTGCCAGTATATAATGTTTACGCATGCTACCTTGATAAACAAGGTAACTTTGTTTACGATGACACCCTCAACTATTAACATTAGGCTTTCATGATTGATGCGAACGACATTCCAAGTAGTCAGCTGATTTTATATGCTGATGATGGCTACGACAGTCATGTAGTACGCCTATTGCTTGAAGAAAAAAAGCTTGATTATTATTTGTCCCGTCTACATTCAGAGCGTCCTGAAGATCTTACTGAATTAAACCCTTATCATACGTTGCCTGTATTACAGCAGCGTGAAATCTCACTATACGAAATCAATGTCATTTTTGAGTATTTAGAAGAACGTTACCATGCAAATAAGCTCTTACCTGATACACCACAAGAGCGAGCGCAGTTTCGTCAATTAGCATGGCGTATTCAGCATGATTGGTTAGTACTTGGTAAAATATTACTTAGGCATCCAGATAGTTTTAATAAAACACAAGCAGCCTCAGCAAAAAAACAACTGGCTGATTCGTTGATTACTCTATCGCCATTGTTTGCTCATAAATCATACTTTATGTCAGATGAATTTGGCTGGTGTGATGTACTGTTAGCGCCTTTATTATGGCGACTAGATGAGATGGGTATTGAGCTACCACGTGCGATTAGTCGTCCTTTGATAGACTATCAGACGCGACTCTTCGAGCGTAACAGCTTTCAAAGAAGCGTTCGCTAATTAGACAACTCTATACCGCTATCCTAAAATAGCAACTAGCCTAATATAAACTAAGCAAAAATAATTCATTGCTATCCGTTAGCTAAAAGCTATATGAAATACCCTTACTAATTAAAGACCACAGAATATAGGAAATCATCAGATGAGCGAAACCATATCTATCACCCCAACTCGTCCCTATATGGTGCGTGCGCTATATCAATGGATAGAAGACAACGCCCTGACACCGTATTTAATGGTTGATGCTACTGCCAAAAACGTGCAAATACCAACCGAACACGTACAGGATGGTCGTATCGTACTAAATATCGCTAGCCGTGCTACTGGCAATATGAGCATGGAAAACGATTACATTCACTTTAGCGCACGCTTTGGCGGCGTATCACAAGAGATTTGGATACCCCTTCCTGCAGTCATGGGTATTTATGCTAAGGAAAACTCACAAGGTATGTTTTTTGACCCAAGTGAATACGACAACTATGATCCTGAAGAGGACTCTTTAGCTACGTCCAAAAAGAGCACGTCTACTGAGGCTAAGCCGAAACGCGATAACAAAGCAGGTTTAAAAGTCTTAAAGTAGTAAATAGCAACACAAAAAAAGCTGGACGTATAAAATACGCCCAGCTTTTTTATGTCTCTTTAAAGATGTGTGATCCCAATTAGGTCCTCGGTAACGTAACACCGCGTTGACCCTGATACTTGCCGCCACGATCTTTATAGCTGGTCTCGCAGACGTCATCCGCATCACTTTGGAAGAACAGCATTTGTGCCACACCTTCACCCGCATAAATACGCGCAGGTAAATTGGTGGTATTACTAAACTCTAAAGTGACGTGCCCTTCCCACTCAGGCTCAAGCGGCGTCACATTGACGATGATACCGCAGCGCGCATAAGTTGATTTACCAAGACATATAGTCAATACATCACGTGGAATACGGAAATACTCCATCGTACGTGCCAATGCAAAAGAGTTTGGCGGAATAATGCACTCATCACCAACGATATCGATAAAACTTTTTTCATCAAAGTTCTTAGGGTCAACAACTACTGAATGGACGTTAGTAAAAACTTTAAATTCAGGTGCACACCGCACATCATAACCATAGCTTGAAGTACCGTAGCTAACCAGACGCTCGCCTGCATCATTAAAGCGTACTTGACCCGCCTCATATGGCTCAATCATGCCATGCTCTTCGGCCATTTTACGAATCCAGCGGTCAGACTTGATAGACATTGTTATTCCTCAAAATTTTTAATAGCGACGATTATACGGAATTGATAGATCAATTTACAGAGTAATCATAAAATTGCTTAAGCTGACTTTTTTAATCTTACTTAACTTAGTTGTCGATTAAAAAATACGCTTATCATCGACAGGCTTAGCAAACTTATTAATATTGGCTTCGATATTCTTAGCAACGTTTAGATAATAAGATGCAAACTCATCATTAGCCAAAACGCTTGGTTCACCTTTATCTACTTGCGCACGAATACCGCTGGCAAGTGGCAGCTGACCCAATAAGGGCACGTGATATTGCTCAGCGATAAGCTCACCGCCACCAATACCAAAGATAGCTTCAGTATGATGACAGTTGCTACACGTATGCAATGCCATATTTTCCACCACACCAAGTACTGGAATATTGGTTTTGTTAAACATCTCAACGCCTTTTTGCGCGTCGAGTAAGGCGATATGCTGCGGCGTCGTCACAATCACTGCGCCAGTCACTGGAATACGCTGTGCAAGCGTCAGTTGAATATCACCCGTGCCTGGTGGCATATCAATGACCAAATAGTCAAGCTGCGGCCAGTTGGTTTGGTTGTATAGCTGCATGAGCGCACCAGTGGCTTTTGGTCCGCGCCAAGCGACGGGCGTATTGTCACTATCAAGCAAACTGCCTATAGATAGCATCGCTAAACCATGCGCATCAACTGGAACGAACTGCTCGTTTTCCAATTGCGGCTTTACATCAGCAACGCCTAGCATCGTTGGCATACTAGGGCCATAGATATCGGCATCAAGTACGCCAACACGGTTGCCAAGCTTTTGTAAAGCCAAAGCAATATTAACAGTAGTGGTAGATTTACCGACGCCGCCCTTGCCTGACGCTACCACGATAATATGGCGAATACGTGGATGTGCTGCTAGTGATGCTTGGGTCGGTGCAGCTTTCGTTATTGGTGGTTCGCTGTCTGTATTTGCCTGCTCGCTTGGCTTATCTTGCTTAGCCATTGCATCTGTTGTCTTTGGCATCTGTTTTGGTAAATTTGCTCCGGCACCTTTAGCTGATGCAGGCAGACGGACATTCATATGAATGGTTTTGATACCGTGCGGGTGCAGGCGTTGTCTAAGCTCTTGTTGAATCAGTTCAGGATCGCTATCTGCTGGTAGACGTAAGTCTAAGGTGAGCTGATCACCGTCGCGCTCAAGCCCTGTTATCATAGTAGCAATGCTGACAGTACCTACTTCATAACCCAGCAACACTTTGTCTACTGCACTATCACGTTCTGCCTGCTGCTCGGGGGTCTCAGGTTTTTCTGACGTTATTTTTTTTATAAAGTTAAACATAGCTGCTATTACCGCCTATAAAAGTGGGTGGACATGGTAAAAAACTCAGTTAATACTGCCGTAGATGTGGCAAATCATATAGTCCATGAGCTTTTTAGCCAAACCTTTTATCGTGACAGTGTAGCTCAATTACAAGTATAAAAAAATCACAACGCTAATAGAACGAAGCCTTGAGCGGTTCATCTATCTTGCCATTTGCTTCCAATAATTGGTAACGATGTTTGTAGTATCTGTGCTTACCTTGCTAAATAGCTAAAAATTGCGCAGCAATAAATAGATAAATCAGTACGCCTGAAGCATCACATACTGAGGTAATCAAGGGCGCACTAGCGGTGGCAGGGTCAAAGCCTAATTTATTAAGCACAAAAGGAAGACTCATACCTATCACGCAGCCAATCATAACTACGGACATCATACTCAGCGCAAGCACCAAAGAGACTACAGCATCGCCGCGCACGTAACCAATAATGGAGATAGCAACTGCCATCGTGGCACCAAGCATAAGCGCAACCAAAGCTTCTCGGGCCAATAGTGAAAACCAGTCACGCATGACTACATCACCAGTCGCTAAAGCACGCACCATCAAGGTTGCAGACTGAGACCCTGCGTTACCACCGCTATCAACCAGTAATGGTAAGAAAAACACCAGTACCAGATTGGCCGCAATGACCTCTTCAAAATTTGAGATGCTCAATCCTGATAGTAAGTTTCCAAATACTAAGAACACCAACCAAAACACACGCTTACGATACAGTACCCGAATGCTAACGTCTTTTAGCTTGCCTACCATAGTCGAGACACCACCTGACTTATGAAAGTCATCAGTGGCTTCGTCACTTGCGACGTCCATCGCATCATCGTGGGTGACAATGCCTACCAAAGCGCCATTGTTATCAATAATTGGCAAAGCAATCAAGTCATAACGTGCGATGGTTTTAGCGACCGTTTCTTGATCGTCATAGACATGGCAAGACACCACAGTACTCATCATTATGTCTGCAATAGCCTGATTAGGTGACGCCAAAATCAACACTCTTAACGACACAACGCCCAACAACTTGCGTTCACCGTCAATCACATAAGCATGATAGATGGTCTCGGCATCAGGCGCTTCCAAACGTAGCGTATCTAAAGCTTCGTTAACCGTCGTTTGGGCCGCTAAAGTTGCATAATCTGACGTCATCAAAGCACCAGCAGTGCGCTCTTCATAAGCTGCTAGTTTACGAATATCTTCACGCTGCGCCTGTGCTAACGCTGGAAGTAAAGCATCACGTTGATCTTGGTTTAGATGTTTATATAAATCAGTGCGTTCATCAGCGGGCATCTCTCCCACCAATATCGCCATAGTATCTCGAGGAAACTCATGCGCCATAGCAACCTGAACATCAGGCTCTAGATAAGAAAAAATGGTAGAACGATTAGATAAGCGCTGTAACAATTGCCAAGCAAGCTTAGACTCCATAAGTGCAAGCACATCAGCGATATCGATAGGTCGCAAGTCCTGCACCTGAAGCACCGCTTGTCTAAACTGCTGTTGTTCAGCAGCCATACTCAATGATAATGCCAAGGCTTCATGGTTCATACCTTTACTCCGTGCAACCTAAGTTGATAACAGCACTAATAAAAAAAGAGCCAATTTAATTGGCTCTATATCATACAAACAAGATGCTAGTCGATTGATCTGTTATTAGCAAGTGAACAAATACACCACCAATTAAACCCGTTAGTTCATAAACCAGCCATGACTGGCAACGATGGATTGTCCCGTAAATACATTGCTCGGGAACGCTGCTAAAAATAGCGCTAACTGAGCAATATCGTCGACAGTAGTAAACTCTTTATCGACTGTATTGACCAGCATAATATCGTTAACGACTTCCTCTTCACTGATACCTTTTTCAGCCGCTTGCTCAGGGATTTGTTTTTCTACCAACGGTGTTTTGACAAATCCTGGACAAACCACGTGCGAGCGTACGTTATGAGCTGCGCCTTCTTTAGCTAGCACACGACATAGCCCTAGTAGCCCATGCTTTGCAGTCACATAGGGCGCTTTGTAAAGTGAGGCTTCGTGCGAGTGTACTGAGCCCATATAAATGACTGTACCACCTTTATCGTCTTTATACATATGTTGTACAGCAGCTTTGGTAGTCAAAAAGGCCCCGTCCAAATGAATGGCCAGCATTTTTTTCCAATCATCAAACGCCATTTTACTGATCGGATCAATGATCTGAATACCGGCATTAGAGACGAGAATATCAATACCACCAAAGGTATCGACTAGCTGTTGTACGCCATCATTTACGGCACCTTCTGAGGTAACATCCATAGCAATCGCAAGAGCACGTCCGCCAGCCGCTTCGATGGCATCAACCGTTTGCTGCGCCGCTTCAAGATTAATGTCTGCAATACCAACCGCGGCCCCTGCTTTGGCGTAAGTCTCAGCGATATCGCGTCCAATACCACTTGCAGAGCCTGTGACCAACGCCACTTTACCTGTCAGATCTTGCTGTAATTCGGTCGCCATATTCTATATTCCTTTATCAAATAGCTTATTTGAAAGCCTGTGCTAGATATATTTATGCACCATAATTACTGAGTAATACTCACTGGCGTCTTTTCTTGCAGCTCATCAAAGCTCACACCGTCTGCTAGTTCGACCAGCTTCAAGCCGTTATCCGTGACATCTAATACCGCAAGCTCGGTAATAATACGATCCACTACTCCTTTACCGGTTAATGGCAGCTCGCAATTGGCAAGGATTTTTGGATCGCCATGTTTGTTCACTTGTTCCATCAGTACAATCACACGCTGCACGCCAGCGACCAAATCCATGGCACCGCCCATGCCTTTAACCATTTTTTTAGGAATCATCCAATTAGCAAGATCGCCCTGCTCTGAGACTTCCATCGCGCCCAATATTGCCAGATTGACATGACCGCCACGAATCATGGCAAATGACTCTGAACTACCAAAATAACTGGCACCCGGCTCTGCGGTTACTGTTTGTTTACCAGCATTAATCAAGTCAGCATCGACATTTTCAGCAGTTGGAAACTCACCAATACCTAATAGGCCGTTTTCTGATTGTAGCCAAACGTCCATACCTTCAGGAATATAGTTGGCTACTAGGGTTGGCAGACCAATCCCTAAGTTCACATAGTAACCATCTTGTAATTCTTTTGCAGCACGCTGCGCCATCTGTTCTCTTGTCCATGCCATGTTACTTTCCTTATTTTTTACGATATTCTATTATTGATTTTATCTTTTAAAAAATTTTTATCTAAGCGCCTTCAACTGCCTTAGTGGTCGTTTTCTCGATACGCTTTTCAGGATTGCTATTCAATACAATACGCTGCACATAGATACCAGGTAGGTGGACTTCATTAGGGTCAAGCGCGCCCGTCTCCACGATTTCTTCGACTTCAACAATCGTAATCTTGCCAGCCATAGCACAGTCTGGATTAAAGTTACGAGCGGTTTTGTTAAATATTAAGTTGCCTGACTTATCTGCTTTTTGTGCTTTAATTAGCGCTACATCAGCACGCAATGTATGCTCAAGTACATATGTGCGACCATCAAAATCACGCGTCTCTTTACCTTCTGCGACGAGTGTACCGACACCAGTAGCAGTATAGAACGCAGGAATACCCGCGCCGCCTGAACGTAGCTTTTCAGCCAATGTACCTTGCGGGGTCAGCTCAACTTCTAATTCGCCTGCTAAGTACTGACGCTCAAACTCCTTATTTTCACCGACATAGGACGAGATCATCTTTTTGATTTGACGAGTTTGCAATAGCAATCCTAAGCCAAAGTCATCAACGCCTGCATTGTTGCTAATGCAGGTTAAATCCTTAACTCCGCTATCACGCAGTGCTTCGATTAGCACTTCTGGAATACCGCACAGACCGAAACCGCCGATAGCAAGAGTTTGCTCATCATCCACGACACCTTTTAATGCTTCTTCTGCACTACTATATACTTTTGATTGACTCATGGTTATCTCCTATGTTTATTATTTAAATAATCTATATTCATTACGCATCCGTTCTATTGTTACTTTTAACTGATTGCACTAAGTTTGTTATTTTTTACCTTTTATACGTGTTTACACACCACTTTCGTTATACCACCAACCAAAATACACCCATAATAATTGCCCCTGATACGGCAAGCACTATGAGGCAATAACCCATGATAGCTCGAGCATCTAGGCCAGCAATACCCAATAATGGTAATGCCCAAAATGGTTGAATCATATTGGTCCATGCATCGCCCCAAGCTACCGCCATCGCTGTTACTGCTGGTTTGACACCAAGCTCAACGCCAGCAGGTATCATGACAGGCCCTTGCACAGCAAACTGACCGCCGCCCGATGGCACAAAGACGTTAACTAAGCCTGCGCTTAAAAATGCAAAGATAGGAAAGCTGTCTGCCGACGCCGAATTGACAAAGAATTCGGTCACTTGCGTACTAATAGAGATACCATCAGCATTTGCTCCCGTCATGATCCCCATGATGCCACCGTAAAACGGAAACAATAATACAATCCCGGTGATACCGCCTATACCTGAGTTTACTGCACGATAGTAACGCTCAAGCGTGCCATGCGATAACAAGCCGACAAACAAGAATAACCCAATAACTATATTGAGTCCTAAGTTAAAACCGTTGCTGCCAAACTCACTGATATAGTACATCAAAGCCAATGCTAGCAGAACCATAGCGACTATACGGCTGTCATCTAATATTTGTGCTGGGGTATCTCTACGAGGCGATACATAAGCTTCTTTTTTAATAAGCTTGGGGTCGATAACAGTAGGATTTTTTGGGTGCATAAAACGGTTTAACAGAGGTAATATTACAACTAACAAACCAACAATAAGCAAATTATAACCAGCAAATACTGTCTGTGATAAAGGCACCGCTTCGGTCATGACATTGCCCGATAGCGTGAGTAAAGTATCACCGCCTGAGCTTAGTGTTAGCGGTATCGATCCTGAAAAGCCGCCATGCCAGATAACGAACCCTGAATATGCTGCGGCTACCAATAAAGGATAATCAACGTTAGCGACTTTTTTGGCAAGTGACTTGGCGAAAATAGCACCAATAATGAGACCAAATCCCCAATTTATCCATGAACCAACCAAACCCACTAAGGTCGATACTATGATAGCGGTCGAGGGAGAATGAATACGGCTGGCAATATTATCCAGTAAACGCTGAATAAAGGGCGCACTAGCGAACGCATAGCCTGTCACTAATATAAGCGCCATTTGCATGGCAAAGCTATGTAGCGACCATAATCCATTGCCCCAATGTCCAGCCATAGCGATCATATCCTGACCAGTAACAGCAAGACCAACCACAAAGGCAATGAGCGTTAAAATAATTGAGAATACGAACGGGGATGGCAGATAACGGTTGACCAGTTGTACGCTGGCATTGGTTATGGCATTAAACATATCCACATTCCTTGTCGATTCAATGTTTGTTATTTGAGTCTTTTGTCAGTAAAATTTTGCTTAGCAAAAGCACGTCACAAATATGATAGCTTATCTGCATTGCCAAATATACAGAATTTCCAAATATGCAAATATTTATATTAATACGTTTTATATCGATATATCATATATAAATAACTTAACATATTATTCTTGCAGCGACTAGATAATAACGTTAAGAGTGTACCAGTCAGCATAGTAGCTCAGTATATGGTGGGCTAATACTTTATCAATGTAGATTTATGTTTAATATAAGATTATGTATTGCTTATTTTGATTAATTTTATTGACCTACATCAATATGCCCTGCATAATCGCTGACTGAATTTTGCCAAGGAGGGCGGTCATGTTTAGCACATTTGCCATCATTATTACTTTATTTTTATTAATGTTTTTTGCTTATCGCGGTTATTCAGTGCTTATCCTAGCACCGATTATGGCGACGTTAGCGGTTTTTTTATCAGGTGATTTTTTAAGCAGTATTCCCGCTTATACCGATGTGTTTATGGGTGCACTAAGTGGTTTTTTGCTTAAATTCTTTCCTATCTTCTTATTAGGTGCGCTGTTTGGACGGTTGATGGCAGACTCTGGCGCAGCGACAGCGATTGCCAATACCGTGGTCGAAAAGCTCGGTGCCAGTAAAGCCATTTTGGCCGTTATTTTGGTTTGTGCCATTTTAACTTACGGTGGCGTCTCGTTATTCGTCGTAGCGTTTGCCATTTATCCAATCGCAAAAGACTTATTCAAAGCCGCTGATATTCCTAAACGTTTGATTCCGGCAGCGATTGCATTGGGCTCATTCACTTTCACCATGACAGCATTACCAGGCACGCCTGCCATTCAAAATGCCATTCCGATTCCTTATTATAATACCAACGTCTTTGCAGCGCCTATCTTAGGTATTATCGGCGGTACGATCATGTTCATTGGTGGGTGGTTGTGGTTGCAGTCGCGGGCTAGTAAGGCCAATGCTGCAGGTGAAGGCTACGGTCAGCATGATGATGACGTGGGTGTCGGCGGTATCGATGCTAAAAAAGAGCCTGCAGGTGACACGACAAACAATACTGCACAAAACAACATCGCTAAAAGTAATTTAGCAACGTCAAGCGCTATGCAGAACACGCACCAAACCTCATTTGCCATCGCTATGATTCCGCTGGTATTGGTCATTGCTTTAAACGCATTACTTACTTATGCTGTTTTTCCGTCATTAGACTTTAGCGGCTTGCAAGCTCAGTTCCCAGACTTAAATATCGATGGTTCACTTGGCCTTTGGTCAATTATTATCTCGTTAGTCGTAGCCTGTATAGTATTGATTGTACTGCGTATCGGTCATTGGAATAACCTACAAAAAACCATCAACCGTGGTACTTATGATTCGATGTTACCGATTTTTAATACCGCATCAGAAGTTGGCTACGGTGCGGTGATTGCATCATTGGCAGGTTTTCTTATCATTCGTGACAATATCTTAAATCTAAGCCCTGATAATCCGCTTATCTCAGAAGCCGTGGCCATGACCACGCTTGCTGGTATTACAGGTTCATCATCTGGTGGTTTGAGTATCGCCCTATCGACGCTCGGTGACGATTATTTAAGAATGGCGGTAGAAGCTGGAATTGATCCAGAGCTTATGCACCGTGTGGCGGTTATGGCAGCAGGTGGTCTTGATACGTTACCCCATAGTGGCGCTGTCATCACGTTATTTGCTATTTGCGGCTTGACCCATAAACAATCATACCTAAACCTTGCGATGGTCACCATGGTGATTCCGCTCATTGCTGTCACCTCTATCATTATCTTAGGTACGATGTTTGGTTCTTTCTAAACAAATCTACATTACTGTGTGCATAAAAACCCACTTCGTACTTTACTTGGTGGGTTTTTTAACGTGATTAATTACCGAGGATTGTCACAAATTTGGTCGAATTACGGTATCATAGGCACACTTTTTAAATTTTTCCTTTTTTTAACAGCTTTACCGTTGATAACATCACATCCGCTCGCCATAAATAGCGTGCGATGACGATAACTAACCCGTTTATATAAAAATATAGGTGATAAAAGTGCGTGAGATTTTAGTAACCAGTGCGCTGCCCTACGCCAATGGCTATATCCATTTGGGGCATCTTGTAGAATATATTCAAACCGACATTTGGGTACGTGCGATGAAGGCACAAGGCCATCAGGTTACGTATGTCTGCGCGGATGACGCACATGGTACGGCAATCATGCTAAAAGCTGAAGCCAATGGCATCACGCCAGAGGAGCAGATTGCCTCAGTTAAAGCCTCACATGAAGCGGACTTTGCAAAGTTTTTGATTAACTTTGACAATTATCACACCACTCATTCAGAAGAAAACAAACATTTCTCTGAGCTGATTTATCGCCGTCTTAATAGCGCAGGCCATATCAGTACAAAAGACGTTGAACAGTTATTTGATCCTGAAAAGCAATTATTTTTGGCCGATCGATTTGTCAAAGGAGATTGCCCTGAGTGCGGTGCGCTGGATCAATATGGTGATAACTGTGAAGTATGCGGCACAACTTATGACGCGACAGACCTCAAAAATCCATACTCGACGTTGTCTGATGCCACGCCTGTGCTAAAAACCTCGAAACATTATTTCTTTGACTTGCCAGAATTTGAGCAGTTCTTAAAAGATTGGACGCGTAGTGATAATCGCTTGCAAGTATCGGTCGCCAATAAACTCCAAGAATGGTTTGAAGCTGGACTTGCCAGTTGGGATATCTCACGTGATGCACCCTACTTTGGTTTCCAAATCCCAGATACCCCAAGCGACGAGCCAGACAAATACTTTTATGTATGGCTAGATGCGCCAGTCGGCTACATGGCGAGCTTTAAAAACCTATGCGATAAGCGTAAAGGTACAGATCAGGCACTTGATTTTGATCGTTACTGGGCGCAAGAAAACGAGCACAAAACAGAAGTTTATCACTTCATCGGCAAGGACATCGTGTACTTCCATGCGTTATTTTGGCCAGCCATGCTAGCAGGCAGTGAGCTGCGTACGCCAACTGGTGTCTTTGCCCACGGCTTCTTGATGGTCAATGGCGAAAAAATGAGTAAGTCGCGTGGCACTTTTATTAAGGCTGAGACTTATGCGGAGCACTTGCATCCTGAGTACTTGCGCTATTATTTCGCCAGTAAGCTGTCGGATAAAGTCGAGGACATTAACCTAGATTTAGAAGACTTTATGCAAAAGGTCAACTCTGATTTGGTGGGTAAAGTGGTCAATATTGCCAGTCGTAGTGCTGGTTTTATCGTTAAAAAGTATGATGGCATGCTCTCAGAGGTCTGCGCTGAGCCTGAGTTGTTAGAAGACATCACCAAAACCGGTGATGAAATAGCTGCCGCTTATGAGAATCGTGAGTTCTCCCGCGCCATGCGCCTTATCATGCAGTGCGCGGACAAGGCCAATGAGTATATTGACGAGAAGAAACCTTGGTCGCTTGCCAAACTCGAGGGCACTGAGCAAGAAGTTCAAGACGTCTGCTCAGTGGCGATTAATATTTTCCGTCAATTGATGGTCTATCTTGCGCCAGTATTGCCTGAGCTGACCGCCAACGCTAAAACGTTTTTGAATATTGAAGACTTAAGCTTTGCCAGCCGTAACCAGTGGCTACTGGGTCATAAAATCAATAAATTCAAGCCACTCATGCAGCGCATCGAAGAAAAAGATATTGAGGCGATGGTTGAGGCATCAAAAGAATCTTTGGCTCAATCTACCACGCCAACTGCTAACGATACAGATGCAGACAGTAACAGCAAAACAGACAAAAACACGCAGGCAGCCAAGACTGATACTGAGCAAACAGATTATATCGGCATCGAAGACTTTGCCAAAGTTGAGATGAAAGTGGCGCATGTTTTAGAATGCAACCACGTCGAAGGCGCGGACAAGTTACTGCAATTTACTTTAGATGTCGGTGAAGACAAACCGCGCAATGTATTTAGCGGCATTCGTAAGTTTTATGAGCCTGAGCAACTGGCTGATAAAAAGGTGATTTGTGTGACCAATCTTGCACCGCGAAAGATGAAATTTGGTGTCTCAGAAGGTATGGTGTTATCGACTGGCGATCCAAAAACTGGGCTAACGGTTGTTACCTTGCCTGATGACTGTGTCGTTGGTGATACCTTAGCGTAAGCTTCGAGTACAATGTCAGATAAAAAAAAGATGTCACTATTGGCATCTTTTTTTATGGCCTTTTTATAGTATAGCGACTAAAAACCGCTTTATATTGCTTTATAAAGGTGCCACAGCATTGTTTAATAACACCTATGACGGATGCGCTTTAATTTTTTATTGCGCTAACTTACATTACTGTCATAATATGAACATAACGATCGACGGAACGATTGCTCTGTTTAGCCTGCTATCTTGACATCAATATAGCATCGAACTGGCTAACTTGCATTTTTTAATAATATTTTAAAGATCAAATATAACGAAGACGAGTGCAAGCACTACTACAGTTAGGCTTGATGAATCTGGTTTTTGGAATTGATACAACTTATGAGTTAATCTAATAATGACTATTGCTTCTACCTTACGCTTAAGCCTATATGGTGCTGCTATCAGCACTGCCCTTGGATTAATGGGCTGCTCAAACTCCACTGATACTGCAACAACGACCAATGAAAGCCCAGCAACTGATGCTGACAAGCCTGCCAAGACATTAGCCATCACTCAAATCGTCGAACACCCATCACTAGATGAGATGCGTCGCGGCATTATCGATGAGTTGGCAGATAACGGTTATGTCGAAGGCCAAAACTTAACGGTTAACTTCCAAAGCGCACAGGGTAATACGGCGACAGCAGGACAGATTGCTAAGCAATTTGCAGGCGACAACCCAGATGCCATCGTAGCCATTTCAACGCCATCTGCTCAGTCAATCGTCGCGTCAACCAAAACCGTTCCAGTTGTTTATACTGCCATCTCAGACCCTGTTGCAGCCAAACTTCTCGATGACAATGGCGTCCCGATTCAAACCAATGTGACAGGCCTATCTAGCCAATTGCCTATAGAGCCGCAGTTAGAAAACATTCAAAAAATTGCTCCTAATGCAAAAACCATTGGCTACGTCTATAGCCCAGGTGAGGTCAACTCTGTAGTCGTGCTTAATCAGCTCAAAGAGGCTGCACCAGCACGTGGACTCAAAATACTAGATGTAACAGCCAATCGTCCAACTGACGTTGCCATGGCGACACGTAGTCTTGCTGGCCGCGCTGACGTCATTTATACTTCATTAGATAACAATGTCGTGTCTGCATTTGAGGCAATGGCAGGCGCAGCGAACGAGCTTGACATCCCAATTATTGCTTCAGATGAGTTTAGTGTCAGACGCGGTGCGACAGCGGCACTTGGGGTAAACGATTATGATTTTGGCCGTACTACTGGCAAAATGGTTTATCGAGTATTAAATGGCGAAGCGGTCGATACTATTAAGCCTGAGGTTATGAACACCTTAACCTTATATGCAAGTCCAAAGCATGCAGCTGAGCAAGGAGTGAGCTTATCAGCAGATTTACTCAAAAACGCCATCAACACTGATACTGATGTCGATACCAAATAAAAAGTAGTAAGATAACAATCAGCACGTCAATTATTTATATAGTGTACGGACACACTATTATTTTAGGAGTGAGACCCATGTTTTATCAAAACCGTTTTGGTCATTTTAATTTTAGTAAAGCCTTGTTGTTGGGCGGTATGTGTACTGCTATCTTGACCGGCTGTAACCAATCAGCACAAGATACTAGTGCGACTGATGGTACTGCTACTGGCGACGACGCTACCGCAATGAAGACTGTCGCTATTACCGCCATTGTCGAGCACCCAGCGCTTGATGATGTACGTAAAGGTGTCATCGACGAGTTAAATGACGCAGGTTTTAAAGACGGTGAGAACTTAGAGGTCAACTTCCAAAGCGCACAGGGCAATACAGCAACAGCAGGACAGATTGCTAAGCAGTTTGTCGCAGACGAGCCGGATGTCATCGTCGCTATTGCAACCCCATCTGCTCAGTCTGTTGCAGCCTCTACCAGCAGTATCCCAATGGTATTTTCAGCAGTGACTGACCCTGTAGCAGCCAAGCTAGTGTCTAAGCTTGATGGCTCTGGCACTAACGTCACAGGTGCATCAGATGCCCTACCCTATGAGCCACAAATTGACTTAATGCGCCAGATTATACCGGACCTTAAAGACGTCGGTTACGTCTATAGTCCAGGTGAAGTCAATTCGACCATCATTTTGAAAAACTTAAAAGAAAAATTGACGCCGCTTGGTATCAATGTGCATGAAGCGCCAGCTCAGCGTAGTAACGATATTGCGATGGCAGCACGTAGTCTTGAGGGTAAGGTCGATACGATCTATACCTCAACCGATAACAATGTAGTATCAGCTTACGAGTCATTATACCAAATCGCGAAAGAGAGTAAGATTCCACTAATTGCTTCAGATACCAGCTCAGTTGAGCGCGGTGCTGTTGCAGCTTTGGGCGTAAATTATTACGATCTTGGCCGCGAGACTGGTAAAATTGTAGTACGTATCTTAAATGGTGAAGAAGCAGGCGCTATTCCGGTATATACACCGCAAATGCTTGATTTGTATGTCAGTCCAACACATGCAGAAGAGCAAGGTATTACCTTATCACAAGCAGTTATCGACCAAGCAAAAGAAGTGGTAGAATAGCGCACCTTTGTAGTCTGCCTAAAATTAAAACCCTAAAACAGACGGTAATAACGAGCATAATGAATAATGCAAATTATCGTCTGCTTTGATGTTCAATTGCGACATGTTTTGATTTACCCTAACCGCAGATTGCTTAATCTGTTAAATTCACCACTTAGACGTTTAACGAATATTAACTCCTACGTTGATGGGACAGATAGTACTGGCATACGCCATGATCCTATACATTCATCATTAGAATACATTTCGTTAAACGCTTGGTTATGACTTACTGATCTCTTATGTCTTTAATCGCTTTTTTTGGTGCGCTTGAAAGTGGTCTGATTTACGGCCTTGTAGCACTTGGTGTGCTAATCTCGTTTCGTACCCTCGATTTTCCTGACTTAACCGCTGATGGAAGTTTTCCGTTAGGTGGCGCGGTCGCTGGTATCTCCATCGTCGCTGGTATTAATCCGTGGCTGGCATGTGTTTTTGGTATGCTGGCAGGGTCAGTCGCTGGTATCGTCACTGCATGGTTGCATGTCAAGCTAGGTATTTTACAGCTACTTGCTAGTATTTTGGTCATGGTTGCTCTGTATTCTGTCAACCTGCGTATTATGGGCGCACCAAATCTACCACTGCTTGGCGAAACCACCGTATTTAGCTCATTAGTTACTGATGGCAACGGTTATTGGATGCGCTGTTTAATCATCGGCGTGGTCATCTTGGTTGCCAAGTTACTGTTAGATTGGTTTTATAGCACCGAAACTGGTTTGTCCATGCGGGCGACTGGCTCCAACCTTCGTATGGCACAAGCACAAGGTATCAACACATCGTGGATGACTATTATCGGTATGGCAATCTCTAATGGTTTGATCGCTTTGGCCGGAGCACTGTTTGTACAGACGCAAGGCGGTGCAGATATCTCTATCGGTATCGGTACTATTGTCATTGGTCTAGCAGCAGTTATTATTGGTGAGACTATTATTCCTGCCAAACGCATTTGGCTCATTACCTTTGCTGTAATCGTCGGCGCAGTATTATATAAGCTGTTCATTCAGGTTGCATTGTCGAGTGATACACTGCGTAGTATTGGCTTTGGTCCACAAGATTTGAACTTAATTACCGCTCTACTCGTCGTATTGGCTTTAGTATTGCCAAAAGCCAAAACTAAGTTTTTATCTCGTAGAGTTCGCGCTTAATGCTGCCTAAGATAGCCATACAAGCTTGAAGAAGCTTTTAGCTTAAAGAGATAATAAGGAACCACGATTATGATGCAAGCCACAGATTTACGGTTAACTTTTAACCCAGGCACGCCTATCGAAAACCCTGCCCTACGCGGTATTGATTTAAACATCGCTGATGGCGAGTTTGTCACGGTTATCGGTACCAATGGTGCTGGTAAATCAACTTTTTTGAATGCAGTCAGTGGTACTACACGAGTTGATAGTGGCTCAATACTATTAAATGGCATTGACGTCACCAAAAAAACCGCTCATCAGCGCGCTCATTGGGTTGCTCGCGTGTTCCAAGATCCGATGGCGGGTACTTGTGAGGCCTTAACTATCGAAGAGAATATGGCGCTCGCCTATAAACGCGGCGGTAAACGTGGATTAAATTTTGCTTTGAATCAAAGCAACCGTGACTTGTTCCGAGAAAAGCTGTCAGTCTTAAAATTAGGGCTAGAGAACCGTCTAACTGACCGTATGGGACTGCTATCAGGTGGACAACGTCAGGCAGTTAGTCTGCTAATGGCCTCGTTACAGCCTTCTAAGATTTTATTGTTAGATGAGCACACCGCTGCCCTTGACCCTAAGACGGCTGCTTTTGTGTTAGAGCTGACTGATAAGATTGTGACAGACAATAATCTCACCACTATGATGGTCACCCACTCCATGCAGCAGGCTTTAGCGCATGGTACGCGTACCGTTATGCTACACCAAGGACAAGTGGTCTTAGATGTTGCAGGCGATATTCGTCGCGGCATGACCGTCCATGATCTTCTCGATATGTTTGAGCAAACGCGCGGTGAGAAAGTCGAAGACGACAGCTTGATTTTGAGCTAAGCAATTTGATTAAGTTGCCATAATTATAAATTTAAGAGACGCCTGTTTAATAGCAGGCGTTTTTTATTGGCTTAAAGATCTCAAGTCTTAATTGTATTTTAAGTTTCAACACGCTCATCTTTTTATAGTGAATTCAGTATAAAAACGATACAGTGGGACTGGGATAAATTTTACGCAGCATCGAGCAGCGCAGGCGCAGCACGCCAAAAAAATTTATACCAGTTCCGCGTTGAAATATAATGCATCTGTTTTATGTAGAATCGACTATATAAGTTATAAACAATTTATTAATAACTACTCAAATACATGCTTCTTAAAGGTTTTTTGTTATCTATAGTTAATGCTCCTACAAAATTTTCGCTAGCCATTATATAGTTGTTACATAAAGCTTATCTGCTGCCATTTATCATGAGGTTTGTCATGCGCAAAATTCCTGTCTACTCTCACCCTGCTGCTGGTTGGCCAGCACTCGTTGCCTCCACTCGTAAGCTTATGGATTATAAAGCCTTTACGCGTGGTAGCTTAAGTGTCCTAAAAAGCAATCAGCCCAAGACGGGTTTTGATTGTCCAGGCTGCGCATGGCCTGATCATAAGTCTCATAAAACCCTTGATGTCTGTGAGACTGGTATCAAAGTCATCGCTAGTGAGGCTATGTCTACTAAAGCAGATGCCACATTCTTTGAAAAACATACAGTCAAAGAGCTGCAGAAATGGAACGGCTATGAGATTGAGCATAGTGGTCGTTTATCAGAGCCGCTTCGGTATGATGCAGCACAGGACCGCTATGTGCCTATCTCTTGGCAAGCCGCTTATGAGATTATCGCAAAAGAGTTGAATAAACTTGACTCGCCAGATGACGCTTTGTTTTATACCTCAGGGCGAGTAACGAACGAGCCTGCCTTTATGTATCAGCTGTTTGTACGCTGTTTTGGCACCAATAACTTGCCTGATTGCTCCAATATGTGTCATGAACCCACATCCGTTATGCTGGGTAAGCAGTTGGGCGTTGGTAAAGCTACGGTCATGTTAGAAGATTTTGAAAAGGCCAAACTGCTGTTATCCTTTGGACATAATCCAGCCACCAATCATCCACGCATGCTTGAGATGCTGGCGCATGCACATAAAGAAGGCTGCCGAATTATTTCTATCAATCCGATGCGCGAACAAGGGCTAAAGGCTTTTAGAAATCCGCAAAAACCGACGCACATGGCAGCAGGTCAAAGTGATGAGATGATTGATGAAGTCGTGCAAATTCAAATCGGCGGCGATGCAGCTTTATTAACGGGTATGGCTAAATGGCTAGTCGAGCATGACAAAATCAACCACACTTTTATTACAGAACATACCACAGGTTTTGAAGCCTTAAAAGAGTGGCTAACCGAACAAACCTGGGCGGATATTGAACGCGGAAGCGGTATTGTACAAGCAGAGATTGTCAAACTGGCAAAATTGGTTGCCGATAGTCCAGCGACGATATGTACTTGGGGCATGGGCATTACGCAACATGTGCAGGGCGAAGACAATGTGGCTATGATTACCAATTTGCTACTGCTTATGGGCATGATAGGTATTGATGGTGCTGGCGCTTCGCCAATTCGTGGGCACTCTAATGTACAGGGCGATAGAACCATGGGTATTCATGAACGCCCTAAGCAAAAACTTTTAGACAGCCTTGAGCGGGTGTTTGAACGTCCGATGCCGCAAGAAGATGGTTATGACGTTGTCGCTGGGGCAAAAGCTTTAATCGACGGCAAGCTGAAAGCCTTTATGGGTATGGGAGGTAACTTTGCGGTCGCAGCACCAAATACTAGCGCTATTCAACAAGCTCTAGCTAACAACGAATTAAATGTTTTTGTTGCAACCAAACTTAACGGCACCATGCTATATCCTGGTACAAACAATATTATTTTGCCTTGTTTGAGCCGTATTGAGAGTTTGGTGACCGCTAAAGGCGAACAGTTTGCCACCATTGAAGATTCTATGTGTCAGATTGTCGCGACCAAGGGTACTATTAAACCTGTTAGCGATACGTTAAAGTCTGAAGCGCAGATTGTTGCAGATATTGCGACACATGTACTAGGCCCGACAACCAACATAGATTGGCAAGCGATGAGTGAAGACTATGATGTGGTGCGCGATTATGTATCACAGGCTATCGACGGTTTTGAGAACTTTAATCAGCGTATTCGTGATAGCGAGCGCGGTTTTCATCTATATCACCCAGCGCGTCATCGCGTATGGAATACAGATAGTGGTAAGGCTCAAATCGAAGTACCACAATATCCGATTACTTATGTTGCTGAGCAAATGGCCCAAAGTGCTGCGACATCTGAGCAGAAATCGAATTCTTCTCAAAGTGAGCAACAAAAAGTTTGGCAGTTTACCAGTGTGCGCAGTCATGATCAGTTTAATACCATGATCTTTGGCTACAATGATCGTTATCGTCAAACCAACCGCCGTGATGTGCTCTTTATGCATCCTGATGAGATCAGCCGCTTAGGCTGGCAAAAAGGCGATAGCGTTATAGTGACGCGTCAAGACAGTAGCAACCGAGCACGTACTCTTGGGCCACTCATTTTAACTGAGATGGACATCGCGTCCAATGCAGTCGCTGCTTACTATCCTGAGTGTAACGATTTATTCGATTTAGATACTCATGCACCAGAGTCGCATATCCCAGCTTATAAATCATCAACTGTGACTTTAGAGCGCGTAGCTGCCGATAGTCGTGAGCCAAGCAAAGCTGATAGTCGAGCGCAAAACAGTAACGTAGATGGGCTGGTAGCCTCAGCTTGATTTTTACTATACTCATTTTTAATCAGTGTAGTTGATTCAATCTATCAACTACGCTGGCATTATTTTATAGCGCCTGCTTTATAATATGTGATTGGTAGTAAATAACTTTTGACAGGTAATTAGGTAGCAAGTGTTTAGGAACGATAGTAAAAACGAGGACTAAACTAGGTTAAAAATAAATTCTATGATAACTGAGCATACTAAAGCGTTAGTAGATAATCTATCTAAAACTGATACATCATCTGCTTCGGTATCTAATGTAGCCACCGATATAGTCAATAAAGCACAATCACCTGCTCTAACTGACGATTTATCATCGCCCTCAGTGACGCCACTTGCCCGCACTCATTTGGCGCAAAAGCACTATTACCCATCAAATCATTATGACTCTCATCATTCTCTTATCGAAAGTAAACCTGCAAGCTTGGCGGTAGAGGCTGCCGTTGCTATCGTTATCAACGGTGTGCATTATGCAGTATTGATGGCCAGTCCTTATCAGTTAGAATATTTGGCCGTTGGGTTTTTGTTTAGCGAAGGCTTGATTCAGTATAGTCATGAACTACTTGATTGGGAAGTAACCCAGCTTACCGACATGACCAGCTATGAGAGCTTTATTCAAGGCTCAACCGATAAAAATTCTGGGACAGATATATTTGAACAAAGCTTAGCGCAATTGCAAGACTACGATGTTTATATAGTGGAGCTGGTATTGAATCAGCGTTGTCATCAGCGTATTCAGGCACAAAAGCGTCAGCTAGCGGGCCGTACTGGTTGCGGCATGTGCGGTATTACTGGCCTAACACAAGCATTGCCTGATTTGAGTGCTTATCATCAGGAGATGGAGCATACAAAATCTATAGCTCCGCACCTAAGTTATCTGTTACAAATGCGGCAAAAAATAGATACTATGCAGCACACTCATCAGCTAACAGGTGCCGTACATGCAGCGGCAACAATGCAGGGTGATGACTTATACTTATTTGAAGATGTAGGACGCCATAATGCGCTTGATAAACTTATAGGCTGGCAACTGCGAGACAAAGTAGATGTCGAATGTGTTCTTATGACTTCTCGCTTATCTATTGAGCTCGTACAAAAATCCATCCGTAGCCGTATACCTTGGTTGGTCGGTATGTCTGCCCCTACTAGTACAGCCGTTCGAGTCGCTGAGCGTTATGGCTTAGGTTTGGCTGGTTTTTTACGTGACAATAGAGTGACCTATTACACAGGCATTTAAGGTATACAACAAATATAGTCGTTTATAAAAAAGAACAAGACATCTAATGCCTTGTTCTTTTTTCATTCTTCTTTTATTCGCACTTCAGCACTTAGTTATATTACTGAGTGAATTGTGAATATTTGGCACAAGAGGCAGGTTGCCAGTAAGTCTCTGTAGCATAAAACTCGTCTTTACGCAGTATACCCTCATAGCTATCGTCAAAGATGATTTTATAACGGCAAGTCTCTACATTTTGATTGGCATCATAGAATTTGAGAATATAGTCCCATTCGCGGGCGTTGAAGCCTTCTTGAAAATGCGGTGTACCAATGAGTTTATAAATCTCGTTTTTAGTTGTACCGACTTTAATTTTGGCAACATCGTTTTGTTCAACGATTCTGCCTTCTCTTTGCCACGCTTTACTTTGATCGGGGAATACGAGATCATCAGGATGGACAGTTCCATGCTGTGCGCCAGGACTCACATGCCAAGTACAGCCAGTTACAGCCAATAATAAAGTAGCAGCCAATAATCCGTGGCCATAAGTAGATAAATTCATTGTTTATTCCTTAATATGTCATGAGTGATTTGACAATGTCTGTTCAAGTACAGACATTGTCACCATGCGTTTGTTTAGATTAAAAATGGAATCCTGCACCAATAGCACCACCAGCATTGCCTTGAGTATCAGCTGTACCATTTATTTTCATCACCCAGCGACCATTATCAGAGACTCTAGACACACCGATAGCAACTGCGCTCTCCCCATTGTATGAGGCAACACCGCCGCCTACCATTGATTTGCCAGGAATATAAGCTTGTGGTAATGAAGACATTGCCATCGCAGCTGAGATACCTGCATTGGCGTCATCTTCAACGTCATCGATTCTATAACCTAGCGAATCAACTTTGCCTTCAAGTTTTGAGTCCATATCAGCAATTTCACCATTGATTACTCTGTCAATACTGTCAAATTGATCATTAAGCTGACCTACGTTTACAGCATCACTATCCTCAACACCATCAGCGACATTGGTAATTCTATTGCCACCGTTATCGAGACCATTGTTACTTAGTTTGACCTCTTGATTATCACCACCTGTTAAGGTTACTCCTTCATTATTGACTGTGGTATTGCCAGCGACAACTCTATCTGTGGTCACGCTATCTACATTAATATTATTATTCAGATCGAATCTAATGCTGCTGCCTTGGGCGGTAGTGGTAACATTATTACCGCCTACAAAGCCAAGTACGCTATCATCACCTATTGGTTTATTGATATTATTGCCACTATCCGCACCAAAGTTTAATCCGCCATCCAGACGATTGGTATTATTAGTAATGTTGGTCGTATTGTTAGCGATGTTAGTCGTATTAGTATTTACTTGAGTATTAGTGTTCGTCACACCTTGTTGTATAGATCCGATAGCGCCATCGATAGTATCTTGACCAGTACCACCAATATCAGTAGTCGTAATAACACCACCATTGTTTACAGCATTACCACCGATTACAGTAGTAATAGAGTCTGCAGTGTTGTTTAACTGATCGCCTGTTATGGCATCACTAGAACCTGCTGCCACCGTACCATTACCGACGTTGGTGATCTTATTTCCGCCATTGTTTAGACCATTGGATGAGATGACGACATCTCCAAAGGTGGCGCTGTCTAAATTAACGTCCTTGTTTAAATCAAAACTTACATTGTTACTATTGGCGTCTTTAGAGACCACAATATTGCCATCTTGATTGTTGAGATCAACATTATCACCTGGCCTTACTGTACTTGTATTTTCACCCTGAGCACTAACATTAAAACCTTGGTTAGCAGAGTTAGCACTGTCTCTAACTTCATTTAATTGATCAAAGTTGACTGCATCTGACCCTTCTGTGCCTCTAGCCACATTGGTAATTTTATTGCCACCATTGTCTAGACCATTATTACTCAGTCTGACCGTTTGGTTAGAACCACCAGTTAAAGTCACACCTCCATTATTAATGAGAGTATTACCAGTTGTGACGCTATTTAACGCTAGATCTCTATTTAACTGGACTTGAACACCGTTGGCTGTAGTAGTCGAGGTTATATTGTCATCGCCAGTAACATTAATGGTGTCACCCAATGCAAAGTTAGTAGCTGTAACGCCATTACCAAAATTGATACCGTCATTAATTCTATTAGTATTATTAGTGATGTTAGTCGTATTACCACTAATATTATTTCTATTATCAGTAATATCTGTGTTCAACGTATCTGCAACAGAGAATAGCTGGCTACCATTGATAGCGTCTGTGCTGGTTGCCGTAACATTGCCTGCTGCGACGTTTTTGATTTGACGTTCTTGTCCGCTAGCACCCACAGATATTTGATCACCTGCTATGACATTGGTTGCTCCAGCAAAGTTATCAAATGTAACACCGCCTACAGTTGCGCTAGTGACACTATTTGCATCGGTGGTTGTATTGGAACCATTACCGATCGCTACCGAACCATCAGTAGTCGCTTGCGCCCCGCTACCAAGAGCAATAGAGTCTTGACCAGAAGCACGGGTTTGCTCTAATGTCTGATAAGCAGCACCCTTTTGTCCAGCGACATCTTCTGCTTCATCAATATCTGAAGCACCGATTGCAATCGAACGATTTCCCGTCGCTGTTGCAGAGTGCCCTACTGCTAAAGAACCTTGGCCTGTAGCCGCAGCAACGTTACCCATCGCTTGCGAGTAATTACCACTAGCAACGGACTGTCTGCCTACAGCAATAGCCGTATTACCACTAGCAAGCGTACCGACACCTATAGCCACACCTGCAACATCAGTGGTTCTTGCATATTGACCCACTGCCAAACCCAACGCACCTTCTGTACGTGCTCCTGTACCAATAGCCATCGAACCTGAGTTCATTCTCTCTGGTGTATAAGCTTGTCTATCACCTTCTTCCACAGTATTAGCACTAGTAGTGTTATTGGTGTAGTAAGGATTATCACGATCTGCAATTTGATATCCGACATCGTTGGTAAAGGATGCGCAACCGATCGCAATATTTTCTTTATTGGTACCTGAATTTGCTTGGCTATCATTAGTACACTCAGAGACAGCTGTACCACTTCCTGTGCCGCCGTTTACTCCGACAGCAGCAATAGCCTGTGAAGACATACCGATTGCCAAACTTGTTAAGCTGACAGCGATAAGCCCAGAACGTAACGCACTAAGACGTAGGCTATGACCGCTTTTTGTCCCTATGTCCGTATTTACAACTGAAGCGCTAATAGAAGACTTTGATGACTTACCTTTTGCTTTGGCATTTTCAGCGACTGCTATGAAGCATTGCAAAGCTTCATTCCATATGACTTTATAGTTGCGATTCATAATATACACTCCCAAACAGATCTATTAGATATAAAAAACAAAACCAAAATCTATGTTGCAGAGAGTCTAAATAACAAAATAAAACGGGCCTTAAACTTATATATACGTAACATCCTGTTAAGATGTAACCCGCCATTAAGCATTAAGAAGCGTAAAATTTTTGTATTGTAAACTGTCTGTTTCCACATATATTCATAATTCCGGATATATACATTCATATTAACGGATATATATATATAGAAACAATACCGTTAGACGATTATTTACAACCGTTCGTCAATACGTTTACATATTAACAACAAATTCAACCATGATTAAATGACTAATTCCATGACTAAAGGCTACCAAAACAAAGCCTTTTTTATAGCTACAGACTATATATCTCGGTAATAGACATAAAAAAAGACCTCAAGTACAAACTGACTTGAGGCCCTGCTTTTTAAATTTATTTTATAATGAAATTATGGACCCATAATTACAATTAATTATCTAAATACATATATCATTTACTAATTCTAAAATTATGACCATATAATAATGATTTCCTTGGGGAAGTAATTACTATGTAGGACTATAATTTATATTAGTCTGTTTGTAATATATGTTGTCTTAATAAATATTATGGTTGCTAAGCGGTTAATTATGGAAAAACACCCGTTTATCGGCTTTTAGGGTGATGTGCTATACCTAGTAAAAAAGTTCTGCTCTTCATCTATATCGCTAAAAAACTCCTTATTTAACTCAAACGGTAGAAGTTTATTTTATAAGTTTTAAAAACTTATTTTATTGCGTGAAATAAATTAGCGAATATAAAACCTAGTTTCAATGAGCTACACTAATTACATTATTTGACTAGATTATCCATTTTTTCATCATCAAATATAGAATTATCCATAATTTTTATGTGACACTATATAAATTCATTGCTTATAATAAATTTTCATATAATTATATATTGTCAATATAAGTATGGTTACGTATTATTAATATGCAACCATACTTACTTAAGATTGATTACTTTTAAAGACATTTGTTTTTAGCTTGGCTTAAACTGATAATTACAAAGTTTTGGTTTTATCAATTTTAATACAAAAGACCACTACTATAATTTATAGTAATGGTCTCGCTAGAGCTCATAGTTGATTGTTATTACACTCAAGTAGACATATAGAATGGACAATTAGCGGGCTAAGTAAGCAGTCATATCCTCTACACCATGCAATGTCATAGGATACATTTGATCATTAAATAACTTTTTGATTTCACCAATAGTTTGGGTATATTTCCAATAAGCTGGAGTTTCAGGATTTAACCAAGCGACTCTATCGAAGTGAGCCAGTACTCTTTTTAACCATACGACACCCGCTTCGTTGTTCATATATTCGACACTACCACCGACTGAAAACAATTCATAAGGTGACATAGATGCATCACCGACGAATATCACTCGATACTCGCGACCATAGGTGTTTAGTAGCTCAAAAGTTGGCATTGGCGCACTATGACGGCGATTATTATCTTTCCAAACATAATCATAGAGACAGTTATGAAAGTAAAAAAACTCTAATGTTTTAAATTCATTTTTTGCAGCGGAAAACAACTTTTCTAATGCTTCTACATGAATATCCATACTGCCACCCACATCGAACAGCATTAGTACCTTCACGCGGTTGCGGCGCTCTGCTTGCATATGAATATCGAGCACGCCTTTTTTAGCAGTACGCTTGATGGTCTCTTTGATATCGAGCTCATCAGCACTACCAGTGCGCGCAAACTGGCGCAAATTGCGCAGTGCCATCTGAATCTGACGGGTACCGAGCAGGTTATCGTCATCAAGATTGCGATATTTACGCTGCTCCCAGACTTTGGCTGCACTACGTTTGCGTGACTCCCCTCCGACGCGTACGCCTTCTGGATGATCACCATAAGCACCAAATGGTGAGCTACCACCTGTGCCGACCCATTTGCTGCCGCCTTGATGGCGCTCTTTTTGCTCTTTTAGACGCTCTTCAAGCGCTTTCATTAGCTCTTCAAGCGAGCCATATTTTTTTAATAAGCGTCGCTGTTCTTCAGTTAGATTTTTGGGATCTAGCTTGAGATCGAGCCACTCTTTTGGAATGTCCGTCAACTTTGCCATTAACTCATCAATATCTAAGCTATCGATTCCCTCAAAGTAATCTGCCATAGCCCGGTCAAACTTGTCAAAATGGCGCTCATCTTTGACCATGCATAGTCGAATAAGACGATACATGTCTTCTCGACTGGCAAAGGTAGACAGCGCTGGATTCTCAGGATGCGGCTGCATCATCAAACCCTGATCTAACGCGGCATTTAAATCAAGTAGCTCGCGCGTGCTGACTGGCACACCATAAGTACGTAAGGTATAAAATAGTTTGATAAACATAGTGTTTAACCTTAGCGGCGCATCATATTTGCAAAACGCTGTAATAAATTAACATCAGCTTCATTTTTTAGGAGCGCACCGTATAGAGGCGGAATGGACTTCTCGCCGCGTAGATTTTCTTCTAATTCTTCTTGTGCCATATCATCAGCCAACAGTAAAGTTAGCCAATCAACCAACTCTGAGGTTGACGGTGGCTTTTTGAGACCTTGAATATTACGCAGTTTATAAAAGATATCGAGCGCATCATTGACCAGCTTTTCTTGGATATTAGGGAAATGTACTTCAATAATTTGGCGCATGGTTTGCTCTTCTGGGAAGTCAATATAATGGAAAAAACAACGGCGCAAAAAGGCATCTGGCAGCTCTTTTTCATTGTTTGAAGTAATGATGACGACTGGACGCTGCTCGGCAGTAATGGTCTCGCCTGTCTCATAAACATAAAACGACATTTTATCGAGCTCATGCAGCAAGTCATTAGGAAACTCAATGTCTGCTTTATCCACTTCATCGATGAGGAGCACGCTACGCTCTTTACTGGTGAAAGCTTCCCAAAGCTTACCAGGCTTGATGTAGTTGCCAATCTCATATACCTTATCATCCCCTAACTGCGAATCACGTAAGCGCGATACTGCATCGTACTCATACAATCCCTGTTCAGCTTTAGTAGTCGATTTGATATGCCAAGTGATAAGCGGCATGCCTAAGCTGTTAGCCACTTCTTCTGCAAGTAGCGTTTTACCTGTGCCAGGTTCACCTTTAATCAGTAGCGGCTTTTGTAGTGTCATTGCTGCATTAACTGCCAGTTGCAGATCATCAGTGGCAATATAGCTTTTGGTGCCTGTAAAGCTTGGTTTTGCAGTCTTATTCTCAGTGCTCATGGTAAAATCTCTATCGTTGTTATCAATGTGAAATTATAGAAAATTAATGGTTTAGATTAGCACAGCATATCTCAATGCCCAAATACTCATGCGTCGCAGTCACTAGTAAAGCTCAAATAATTTATAGTTATAAAACAAATCTATGACCACAAAAAAAGACACGCTTAGGTGTCTTTTATCATGATACTTAATATCTATCTTGTATCTTTGTTATAGAGTTTTTAAAACTTATAATTAGTGCCAGTGAAAAGTTATTATCTCTTATCTAAATTGACTGAACTGCCTTTAGCAGCTTCCTCATTTTTGGTGCTAAGAGAATCTTTGGTCGTAGTCTTATCAATCACTGGGGTATTCACTGGTAAAGAGCCGTTACTTACCCCCCCTGTACTACTTTTTTCGCCTATATAATTACCTGTTGCCAGCTGCAGGTTTGCTTGTGTGTCTTCAGCGCTACGATGACGGGCTCTATCCAAACTTGACTCAAAAGCCCCGCGAATAAGCTGCCAGACAAAACCTACGAATAAACCGGCGACCAATACTATTAGAACGGGTAACGAATTGGTGATAGCGCCTACCATATCTTTCATCATAATAGCATAGACCACGCTAATGCTTGCCGGTGCAATGACACTAGGATCGCTCAGTGCAGTCCCTGGCGCCAAGAGAACAGCGAATAGGACCATCCAGCTCATGCCACCTAATGGGCGCGGTAACATACGTGCCACCAATATCCAAAGTAGCAATACTATGACAGAGCCGCCAAGGTATGCGTACATTGGCAAATCAGCAGGCGGCACATCTTTAACCATCTGACTCCACCAAATGACAATCTCACCAAGAAGATCGCTAAGTTTTTCTAGAGGTAAGCTTTCTAAGATACTTTTTAACCAGTCCATGCGTGTTTAGTTACCCGTGTTTAGTTACCTAAGTTTATAAGTTGCTCGGTTTATTAGTCGCTTGGTTTGTAAGTCAATGACAATAGTCTTACAGCTAGTAGAAAAATCGCTATTGAGAACATTACTAACTAAAAAATCAATAACCAAATAGTCATCTCATCGACTGACCGCTTAGCATCGATATACAAGCTTGATAGGTGATTAGTTTATCACGATATAGATACTCAATCGTAAATATTGTCTTGAGCCTCACGAGCACGTAACTCTGCTTGACGGCGCATCACATCTTGAGGCGGCATCTGGACAAAATACCCTTGGGATTTTAGTTTTGCTAATACATCCTTTTTATCAACGCGCGCAAGCTTTGGCGTTGTCTTTAGATTTAAATGCATAACAAATTTGCTCACCCCCAAACTGGCTCTAAAATCTTTTGGCAATACACTTAACCAATCTTTAATTTCGTCAGTGTCATCAGGGTAGTCTGGACGAGCGATGTAGACATACATATCGTCATGTTTGGGGAATTTATAAATATCACAATGCATAAAACACCTATCTAACACGAAAAATGAAAGCAAATCACACGTCAAAACTGACACAAAAAAATGCTTATGAATAATAGAATTATAGCCTATCACGGTATGACTTGTTATCAATAGTGACTTTTAGTATAGGCAACTTTATTTAGCGCTTAGTGTGTGTCTTCATTGAAACGTTACTCAGACCTGATTTTTAATTTATGAGCATCTGTCTGTCAACCTACCAAAATTTTAGATTTTTATAAAATTATTGGTATTAATCCCATTGATGACTTGTAAAAGCGTGCCTAACCTTTCATAATAAAAGCGTTTTTCAGGAGAGAGTCATTTAGCAGTATGAACCCTTATATTTATAAGGCGTTACTGATACTGCCATACGACCACCGAAGGCGCATCTACCCTGCCAATCGCTCAGGTAAAAGGACTGAAAAACACATGTCCCTCGTTGTCTATTTGCATTTTTTATTTTAATTTGCAATCTTACACAAGCGGCATAACAAATCTGGAGAGAGGTAAGGAGCCAGCAACGACACCTTACCCACCGAAGGGGAGAAAATACGATACTGTGTGCTCATATTGAGTCATAACTGCTAACATATAGCTATCGTATTGAAAATCTCAGGTCACAGGACAGATAGGGCTTCTGCTTAAACGGATATTATGCGTCCGTTTGGCTTACTGCTTTATTTTTTGTGCTACCCTTTAGAGCAACGTTTGCACCTTGCAATCTTGCTTCTCGCTACTGTAACGACGCTCATCATCCTCGTACTTTTTACAAAAGACTGATGACGTACACACAAGGATTTGTTATGACCGATACTAATTCTCAAAATACCAGCTCTCAGGACAATACTAGCCAAGCCCCTCAGCGCACTCCTCTATACCAGTCTCACGTCGATAGTGATGGCAAGATGGTGGATTTTTCTGGCTGGGAGCTGCCAATTCATTATGGCTCGCAAATCGAAGAGCATGAGGCTGTACGTACTGATGC
Organism: uncultured Psychrobacter sp.; assembly: GCF_947495825.1. Classification (GTDB taxonomy): domain Bacteria; phylum Pseudomonadota; class Gammaproteobacteria; order Pseudomonadales; family Moraxellaceae; genus Psychrobacter. The sequence goes on along the minus strand of NZ_CANMAH010000013.1, from coordinate 12,822 downwards.
TGGCATGTTTGATGTTTCACATATGGTAGTGGCTGATGTCAAAGGTCAAGACGCCAAAGCATGGTTACAAAAACTGCTGGCAAACGATGTCAACAAACTAAAAACAGTCGGTAAAGCTTTATACTCTCCTATGCTTAATGAGCAAGGCGGTATTATTGACGATCTTATTGTCTACTTAATAAATGCTGATGAGACTGAATATCGTATCGTATCAAATGCGGGCACTCGCGATAAGAACATCGCTCACTTTAATAAAATTGCTGACGCTTTTGATGTCACGATTACTGAGCGTCCAGAGCTTGCTATGCTTGCCATCCAAGGACCAAATGCAGTAGCAAAACTGGCTCAAGCCAAACCAAGCTGGAGCGCTATTCTTGATGGATTAAAGCCTTTTGTTGGTGCTGATCTTACCGATATAGAGGGTAAAGATTGGTTCGTCGCTCGTACTGGTTATACGGGTGAGGATGGCGTTGAAGTCATTATGCATACTGATGACGCGCCAGCTTTTTTTGAGCTATTAAAAGCCAATGGCATCAAACCTGCTGGGCTTGGCGCGCGTGATACGCTACGCCTAGAAGCCGGTATGAATCTTTATGGTCATGATATGGATGAGAGCATCAGCCCTTACGAATGTAACATGGGCTGGACACTTGCTCTAAAAGACGATCGCGACTTTGTTGGTCGTGAAGCCTTGGTCAACCAGCGCAAGCAAGCAAAAGAAGACGGCTCTGCAATGAAACAAGTTGGTCTACTATTGACAACTCGTGGTGTCTTGCGTGAAGGGATGGAAGTGACCATCAACCAAGGAGCGGACAACGAGCAAAAAGGCATTATCACTAGTGGTACATTCTCCCCTAGCCTCAAAAATTCTATCGCTATCGCCCGTGTTCCTGCTAGCTTATCAGACGATGATAAAGTGCAAATCGATTTACGTGGTAAAGGTAAATTCGTAGATGCACGCGTCCTCAAGCTACCATTTGTACGCAATGGTAAACAGCAGTTCGACTGATTTTAATATTGACTAAATTAAACGAATACTGTTTGATTATGGGTTAATCGAGACTTTTGACAACAACGCTGACAGTGTCGATTGACCACAGCCTATTATTGGCTCTTATTTTTTATGTGTTCTATTAACCAGCCTCTATCATTTAGGAGAGACACCATGAGCAATGTTCCAGCAGAATTAAAATACATCGCTAGCCACGAATGGTTACGTTTAGAAGAAGACGGTACTATCACCGTTGGTATCACTGATCATGCCCAAGACTTGCTTGGTGACGTGGTGTTCGTTGAGTTGCCAGAAGTTGGTGACACTATCGTCGTTGATGATGAAATCTCAGTAGTAGAGTCAGTAAAAGCAGCCTCTGATGTGTACGCGCCTATCTCAGGTGAAGTCGTTGCTATTAATGAAAGCTTAGAAGATGATCCAGAAATCATCAACTCAGACCCTTATGGCGATGGCTGGTTCTTTAAAATGAAGCCTGACAACTTGGATGACTACGAAGCACTATTAACAGCTGAAGAGTATCAAAACGAGCTATAATTTTTTAAAGATTTGATGCTGACAACCTATGTTAGCTATCTGAAAACTGCAGATATTGGCGTCAGCTGATGTCTGCTTATGTCTTATAAGACATAGTAACCTAATCAAGAAACCTATTGGCTATCGCGTAACGCTATTTATATCATCTTATTATCACCTGTTTTTTGCTTATATTTTTTATTTTTCTTTTATTAACGCGACGTTTTGGAGCTTTATATGAGTCAAGCAAATACTAACGACAACCATATCAATGCAGCCGACGCGCCAAAGATTCAAGCAGAAAAACCCAAGACAGATAATCTAGCAACGCCAAGCCATACTCCGCAACTGCAAGCCTTTCGCGAAGTTATAGAATCACGTCGTTCGGTACGCCGCTTTACCGATACGCCTATTCCTGATGATGTGCTCGCAGATTGCCTACGTTTGGCCATGCTAGCGCCAAACTCTAGTAACTTGCAGCCATGGGAGTTTTATGTGATCGATGGCGCAGATAGCCGCAAACGCGCTGTCAAAAACTGTATGAACCAAAATGCTGCAAAAACATCTGCCCGTTTGATTGCCGTTGTTGCACGTACGGATATTTGGCACGATCACGCTAAACAGATTCTGCGTGAATATCCTAATAAGCCTGTACCTAAAAAGGTTAAAGACTACTACACCAAAGTAGTCACAGCAGACTTTTTGCGTGGTCCGATAAACGCAATCTCTGTCGTTAAATGGGGCGCAACGCAAGTAGCTAGGCGAGTAAAAGGTCCAATAAAGTCGCCTTACTATACCTTTGAAGATGTCAAAAACTGGGCGACAAATAATACGGCGCTTGCTGCTGAGAACTTGATGCTAGCATTACGGGCACATGGGTTTGATAGCTGTCCGATGGGTGGTTTTGACGAGCCTGCAATGAAAAAACTACTCAACCTTGGCGATGACCACCATATCGTTATGATGATTGGCGCAGGCGAGCGTTCTGACAAAGGTATTTATCACGAACAGTTTCGCTTCGATCAAACGCAGTTTGTTCACTATGTTTAACCCTATCTATTGTTAAGCTTTGTACGGTCTATCTCATATTTTTTAACCCTTTAATAAGTGTTTGGTCTAAAGTTATTTTCTCAATTTTAGCCCATCTTTTTTATCCTAACTTATTACTTTTTACCAAGTCTATTAAGGATTGTCATGACTAATTCTCAAAAACCTACCTTTGATACTTTTAAAGGTTTATTTAATGAAACTGAATTTGTTTATCGTCATCTAGGTTCCAACGATGCCAAGCAAGCTGATATGCTAAGTGCTATTGGTTACAAAGACATGGCAAGCTTTATTAATGATACGGTCCCTGAACCAGTACGCATACATAGAGAGTTAGATTTGCCACTTGCAATGAGTGAGCATGCAGCACTTGCCAAATTACGTACTATGGCAGACAAAATTACCGTCAATAAGAGCTATATCGGTCAAGGTTACTCGCCTGTGCGTATGCCAGCGGTGATTCAGCGTAATGTGCTTGAAAATCCAGGTTGGTATACTGCTTATACGCCTTATCAAGCCGAAATCGCTCAAGGTCGTCTAGAAGCATTGCTTAATTTTCAGCAAGTTTGTATTGATCTCACTGGACTTGAGCTAGCTGGTGCATCGCTACTTGACGAGGCGACTGCCGCTGCAGAAGCGATGGCCATGTCAAAGCGTATGAGTAAAAGCAAATCAAACCAATTTTTTGTTGATGAGCGTATCTACCCACAAACACTAGATGTTATCCACACTCGTGCCAAGTATTTTGGTTGGGAAGTCATCGTTGGTGATTTTGAGACTGCCAAATCGGGTGATTATTTTGGTGCCTTATTTCAGTATGTCGGTGTCGAGGGTGATGTTAAAGACTTAACCGACGTTATTAGCGCCGTTAAGAAAAACAAGACCTACACCTCAGTCGTTAGCGACATCATGAGCTTGGTATTATTAAAGTCACCTGCTGATATGGGTGCAGACCTTGCCCTAGGTAGCACGCAGCGTTTTGGTATTCCTATGGGCTTTGGTGGTCCACATGCCGCCTACTTTGCATTCTCTGATAAAGCAAAGCGCTCAGCACCTGGTCGTATCATCGGGGTCTCAAAAGACTCACAAGGCAATACCGCCCTACGTATGGCTCTACAGACTCGTGAGCAGCATATCCGCCGCGAAAAAGCCAACTCAAATATCTGTACCTCACAAGTATTGCTCGCCAACCTTGCTGGCATGTATGCCGTCTATCATGGCCCAAGCGGTGTAAAGCGTATTGCCACTCGTATTCATGCATTTGCGACTGCTTTTGCTGACGTTATTCGCACTGCAGATAGCGACAATCAACTAAATGTCGTCCATAAGCAGTTTTTTGATACTGTGGTGGTTGATTGTGGCTCAGAAAAGCTTGCCACACAAATCTTTGAGAATGCAGACAATGTCGGCTACAACTTATGGCGTTTGAGTGAAAGTAAACTGGGTGTATCATTTAGTGAAATCAGTGACGAAAAAGACTTTAATGTCTTAACTCAGTTGTTTGTTAATAAGTCACATGATCTGCCTGAAGTGGCCTCTGTCTCTTTAGATGCCACTCATCTACGGACAGACGATATACTGACTCATCCCGTATTTAACTCGCATCATACTGAGCACGAAATGCTGCGTTACTTAAAATCGCTTGAAGATAAAGATTTGGCGATGAACCGTAGTATGATTCCACTTGGTAGCTGTACGATGAAGCTAAACGCTACAAGCGAGATGTTACCTATTACGTGGCCTGAATTTGCGAACGTGCACCCTTTTGCACCGCGCGATCAAGTCGGTGGCTATATCGATATGATTGATAGCTTACAAGAGCAGCTAAAAGCAATCACAGGTTTTGATGATGTCTCTATGCAGCCAAACTCTGGTGCTTCAGGTGAGTATGCAGGTCTGCTGGCGATTCGTCGCTATCATGAGTCACTGGGCGAAACAGATCGTGATGTTTGCCTCATTCCTCAGTCAGCACACGGTACCAACCCTGCGACAGCGATGATGATGGGCATGAAAGTCGTCGTGGTTAAAACAGATGATAACGGTAACGTAGATATCGATGATCTTAATGCTAAGTGTGAAGAACACAGCAAAAACCTTGGCGCCTTGATGATTACTTACCCATCAACGCATGGGGTATTTGAAGAAGGCATTCGCAAGATTTGTGACCTCATCCATAAGCATGGTGGTCAGGTTTATATGGATGGCGCCAACATGAACGCCCAGGTTGGTATCATGCAGCCTGCTGACGTTGGTGCAGACGTACTACATATGAACCTTCACAAGACTTTTTGTATTCCACATGGCGGCGGTGGTCCTGGTATGGGCCCTATCGGTATGCAGGCGCATTTGGCTCCATTTATGGCCAACCATACCATTACTCCAGTCCATAATGCGCAACAGGACTGCTCAGCAGTGTCTGCAGCACCGTATGGTTCAGCAAGTATCTTACCGATCTCATGGATGTATATCACTATGATGGGCCGTGATGGCTTACTTGAAGCAACCAATCTTGCGCTATTAAATGCCAACTATGTTGCCTCTCAGTTAAAAGACCACTACCCTGTTCTATATACGGGCAAAAATGGTCAAGTCGCGCACGAATGTATCATTGATATTCGTCCACTAAAAGAAGATACGGGTATTAGTGAAAGCGATATTGCCAAACGCTTGATGGATTATGGCTTCCATGCACCAACGATGAGCTTCCCAGTAGCTGGCACCTTGATGATTGAGCCGACAGAGTCTGAGTCTGTCGAGGAGCTAGATCGCTTTATCAGTGCACTAAAATCTATCAAAGCCGAAGCGATGAAAGCCAAAGCTGGCGAAGATGGTTGGACGCTTGAAGACAATCCATTGGTTAATGCCCCGCATACAGCTTCTATGATCACTGATAGCGAATGGACACATCCATACAGCCGTGATGTCGCTGCGTTCCCGCTGCCTTATGTCCGTGCTCATAAGTTCTGGCCAAGTGTGGCACGCGTTGATGACGCTTATGGTGATAAAAACCTAATGTGTTCTTGCCCAAGTATCGAAAACTACATGTAGTATTTGATAGCAGACAGTTATCTTAAGTGTTTTATATAAAAAAAACCTCCAAGTCAGTAGCTGATTTGGAGGTTTTTATTTTGTACACTACTGATATATCTATTTTACATGAGCAATCAACACGATTATTTAACGATATACTAAGACGTATTCAATACTCATTAATAGGCAATGCTGATCTTTATTTAACCCACTTTTTGGACGATAACATGCAACAAAAAAATCGCGTCATTCTTATTCATGGTCTGCATCAAACCGCATGGATTATGCGACCATTGGCCAAACGCTTGCAGGCTGCAGGCTTTGATACTCATCAATACGGCTACCGTAGTATGCGAGACAGTATTACTACCAATAGTCAGCGTCTTAATACGTGGCTTGAAAACAACCATCATCCCGATCAGCCGATAGATTTGGTGGGGCATAGTTTAGGAGGGCTTATTATTCGCGATTTTGTTTACCATTATCCAAAGTGGCAGATTGGACGCTGTGTGACGCTAGGCACGCCGCATATTGGCAGCGTTTGTGCCGATTATATTTGGCGATTAACCCCTGCCATTGTAGGCCGCTCATACGTCGATGCATTAGACGGGACGGTAGCACCATTGCCACAACATATCACTTTAGGAGTGATTGCGGGTAACAAGCCCTATGGCTTAGGGCAACTATTTTTGCAATATCATAATCGAAAATTGCGTAAAGCAGACAAATCAAATCCTGAGCAAGAACTTGTGCATGATGGAACGGTATATGTAAAAGAGACTAAAATTGACGCTGCCACGGATCATATCGTCTTACCTGTCTCGCATACAGGAATGCTCGTGAATGAGTCAGTGGCTAAGCAAACTGAACACTTTTTGCAGCACGGAAAATTTAAACGCTGATATTTAACCAAGAAAAATATCCAAATACTTAAACATTGATACCCATCCCTTGCTGCAATTCAGTCTTATGTTGTTCAATCACTGGAATCAAAGTTTGCATCACCCATTCATTGCGCCAGCCTTTTAGACCTTCTGGTAATTCGGCCAAATCTTTATCGAAGGCAATAACCTCATAAAGCTGACCTAACCATTTTTTACGCATAAGCACGTTAGCCGGCACACCAAGCTCTTTAGCTTGCTCATCTACCGCTTGCTGTACCGCTTTTGATAGTACTTTATTTTTCGAGCGGTATGGCGGTAGTAGACACTCTGGATGCTCAGCAGGCGCTAAGTTTTTTGCCTCTTTAATGACCTTTAGCAGCTCCTCACCATAAAGGCGCAACATACTGCGGTGCATCGTCGTCTTATGGGCAAGCGCGCGCATACTGGTTGGTTGTTCAGTGATAATCTCACGCACCGCCTGTTTTTTGATTACAAAAGTACGCGGCTGGTTGGTCGAACGTGCCAGCGCTTCACGCCAAGTAGCCACTGCTTTTAGTATAGCCATCTGCTCTGAATTATAACGATAATCTGCCATCGTCAAATACATAGCTTCATCTTCAACATGCTGCACCTTGTATAGCTCATGAGCATAGAGCTGACAATCCGCCCATACATAATCATATAGACCTTGTCTTTTTAATTCGTACTCCAAACTTAGATACAGTGCTGGTAAAAAACGCACATCATCGATTGCATACTGTTCTTGCTCATCTGACAATGGACGTTGTAGCCAATCAGACTGGCTTTGTTCTTTGTCAATTTGCATGTCTAGCTGATCATCAAGCGCTTGCTGATAACCCATTTGCAGTTGACCTGTTAAATAAGACAGCGCAATTTGCGTATCAAAAATATTGGTCAATGGCGGACAGCCAGAGAGTAGATAAAAAATGCCTAGATCTTCTCCGCAAGCATGCCAAATCGCCACATCGACTTCAGTTAGGACTTGCCATAGTTCAGCTAGTTGCAGTTGCGGGGCATCTAATAAATAAATGTGATCGCCAGTATTAAGCTGCACTAAAGCAAGACGTGGATAGTAAGTGTCACGCTTGATAAATTCAGTATCTAACGCTACCCGCCCGCAAACTTCCAAGGCCTTGATAACCTCGTCCAATTGCGCTTGCTCACGTACCCAAGTGACAGATGCTTCATCTGCTATGTCTAGCAACGCGTCAATATCCGGCTCGGCAGGCATGTCTACCACATTAGTAGCTGCATGTGTTTGACCATCGTCAACGCCTTCTTTTGCATCGGGTTGCAAAACATCGTCTTGAGACAAATCATCTTGCGAAAAATCAACTTGAGATAAATTGGTTTGAGCGCTTACATCAAAAGAGCTTAGATCAGACACGGGCAGATACCTGCTTAGATAGAAAAGAATAGAAGAAAAAAGAGCGCTATTAATAGCGCCTAGAGACAATAAAAGAAAATTATAACAAATTAGCGTTCATGTTTTGGAGCGTTTCGTATGACAGCGTCAAGTTTAAAGCCATTATTTACGAGACTAAAACATATAGCTTTTGTTTATATTATAAAAAGGAGCGATTTTGTAGTGCCTGTCCTAATGTCATACTATCTAAATATTCAAGCTCACCGCCTATGGGTACGCCTTGTGCCAAACGTGTGACTTTATTGACATGACGACTCACCGCTTCGCTGATAAAGTGTGCCGTTGTCTGACCTTCAACAGTGGTACCTGTTGCCAATATCAGCTCCTCAACCTGCTCTTGTTTAACGCGCCATACCAGCTGGTCAATGTTTAAATCATCAGCGCTAATACCATCAATCGGTGACAGATGCCCACCTAAAACAAAATAACGTCCACGGTAGCCTGCGGTTTGCTCAATAGCCATGACGTCAGCGGCGGTTTCAACCACACATAACAACCCATCATCACGTCTTGGATCTTGGCACAGTGGACAAACCGCATCATCACTAAAGCTATGACAACGCTGACACTCAACAATATCACGCATTGCCTCATCAAGTGCTTGGGCAAGCGCCATCCCTTGTGGACGTTTTTTGGTAAGGAGGTGGAGTGCCATACGCTGAGCACTTTTTTGACCAACACCTGGTAAAATACGCAGCTGTTTAACCAGCTGATCAAATTTGGCTGTAAGCAAATCTGCATCCTTTATCTATAAACCGTAGATATAAAAATGGGGTCGTATCCGGTGGATAACAACCCCATTATTGTCTTCAATATGCAGTATTTACCGCAAATTAAGACTTAGAATAAACCTTGCATACCTGGTGGCAGACCCATACCTGAAGTCGCGCCAGCCATTGTCTCTTCATATAGCTCATCCGCTTGACGGACCGCATCATTGATAGCAGCAGCGATCAAATCTTCAATCATATCAGGCTCATCTTCAAGTAAGCTTGGATCGATACTTAAACGCTTGACCACATGACGACCCGTCATAGTGACTTTTACTAGGCCACTACCCGCCTCTGCTTGGACTTCTTTATTTGCTAGATCTTTTTTTGCCGATTCAACATTGGCTTCGACCTTTTTTTGCATGGTCTGAGCCTGTTGCATAAGTGCTTGAATGTTCATAATTGCCCCTTTGTTTTATACAAATGAATGATAAATAGCTTTTAATCATAAAGTTAATACGATAACGTTGATTATACCGTCATCTTTATAAACTGTCTAAACCGCGCGCCAAATCTTTGATAATGTCTTCCACATCTTCTAGTCCTACTGACAATCGAATCAGCCCATCTTTGACGCCAGCCTCAGCGCGCGCCTCAGGGGTGAGCCTAAAATGAGTCGTGGTCGCAGGATGAGTAATGGTGGTTTTGGCATCTCCTAGATTGTTAGTAATAGAGACCATTTGTGTTGAGTCAATGACATGCCAAGCAGCTTCTTTTGTATCGCGTTTGTTGGCATGATCGTCATCAGCAGACGCTTTAACCTCAAACCCCATAATTGCGCCATAGCCATTATCCATGTGATGCTGACGCTTGGTAAGCTCGTGAGAGGGATGGTCTAAGAGTCCTGAGAAGTGCACTTTACTCACGTTAGGATGATTGTTCAAAAACTCTGCCACTTGATTGGCATTGGCACAGTGCGCCTGCATACGCAATTTAAGGGTCTCAAGCCCTTTAGTAAAGACCCAAGCATTAAATGGACTCATACTAATGCCGCCTGAGCGTACAACGGTAAATGCTTCTTGCATCAGCTTATCACTACCGACCAGCGCGCCGCCTAATACTCGGCCTTGTCCATCCAAGTATTTGGTCGCAGAATGAATCACCACGTCGGCACCTAAATCTAATGGCCGCTGCAGCGCTGGCGTGGCGAAGCAATTATCAACGACTAGTAACACGTCATTGGCTTTACATAATTTACTCAAATAACCAATATCACAAATTTGGGCCAAAGGATTGCTTGGGCTTTCACAATAAACCACCTTAGTATTTGATTGTATGGCATTTGCCCATGCTTCATTATCAAGGCAATCGACATAGCTGACCTCAACGCCAAACTTAGCCATGTAATTATTGAATAAACCAATGGATGAGCCAAAGAGCTGATTGGCTGCAAGTAGATGATCTCCTGACTTTAGATAGGCCAAGCACATAGTCAAAATTGCACCCATGCCTGAAGCAGTGGCCACCGCACGTTCACCATTTTCAAGTGCGGCTAAGCGACGCTCAAAGGTACGCACGCTTGGGTTGGTATGGCGCGAATAGACATTACCGGTCTTTGTCCCATCAAAATGCGCAGCAGCATCACTTGCTGAAGTATAAACATAAGAGCTTGTGGTAAAAATAGGTTCGGCGTGCTCGCCTTCATCAGTACGATGCTGCCCTGCACGAACCGCAATCGTCTGCATGCCATAATCGAGGTCTAGATCTAAAGCATCATCGCGCCAGTTTGGGTCCAATTGATTTAAATTGCTTTTATCATGCGCTTGCGATTGACTCATAAGTTTTCCGTTACTATGGTTATTAACATTACTAATTGTATTTTTAATGATAGATAAGTCAAAGCGCTTATCATATCATGCTCCCGTATATCAGACATTAAATTTCAGGTATCGCTTTTGATTGCTTATCTATTTCAAATTTATTTTAAAACACTTAACCTGCATAGTCGGTTTGAAGTATAGGCAGATACTGCGTCACCTGCTAAGCTTGGCAGCTTTTTAAACTGAGCTTTAAACGTTGCTATTATATGTCTTATAAACAATGCTATTATTCCTCCACATTAGTCTATATAGATTTAAGTATATTTCAAAACTTACCAAGGTAAATCAGTTATGTCGATGTTAAGTAGAGAGCCGAGCAGCTTGTCACTGAGTCTAACACTTGGTCTAACATTAGGTCTTAGTGGATGCCAAAGCTTGCCAAAGCAGCCACACCTGCCTGAAAGCCAAGCGTTATCAGCACGTGTCAATGCTTTATACCAACAAGACAGTAGCTTGGATAATGAAGGCAAAAATAGCATCATTGATAATAACGACTTAGTGGCAGCCATCAGTGAACAAAACGATATCCATCCTGAGCTATCGGGTTATCATCCTATTGTCACTGGAGCAAATGCTTTCGCCTCGCGGAGTATTCTGACTGACATGGCTACTCGCAGTATTGATGCGCAGTATTATATTTGGCATGATGACCAAGCAGGCCAATTGTTGTTAAAGGACTTATGGGAGGCCGCTGAACGCGGAGTGATTGTACGTCTGCTACTTGATGATTTTAATAACAATGCAAAGCTTGATCAGCACTTATTGCGTTTTGCCAGTCATCCAAATATCGCTGTACGCATTATCAACCCTTTGATGCATCGTAAGGTTCAAGCGTTGAACTTCGTGACTGGTTTGCCGCGTATCAACAGACGCATGCATAATAAAAGCATGACCTTTGATAAACAAATTACCGTTATCGGAGGACGCAACATCGGTAACGAGTACCTTAGTAATGATCAAAGCAGTCAATTTGCTGACTTAGACGTGCTACTTATAGGTAAAGTAGTAGCCGATATTGACAACAGCTTTATAAGCTATTGGTCAGCCCCTATATCCTTTGATATAGAAACGCTAGTGACTCTTGATAAAGACGCTACTAGTAATTTTTTGACCGGTTTGGATAAATTAGACGGAGATGAGAAGAGCGGTACCAGCAGTAGTTTAGCGATCTATAAAACAGCTATTGAAGACTCATCTATCGATACCGATCTTATCAATAAGCGCGTACCATTTCGTTGGACAGATATGCAGTTCTTGAGCGATGATGTGGGCAAATTGACCAAAACCGTCCCTACTGACAGCAACTTAGTCCATCAATTAAGGACACTACTCGGTAGCCCGTCTGAGAAGCTCACCATCATTTCGTCCTACTTCGTCCCAACCAAAGATGGCGTAGATACTTTAGTACAACTAGCAAAATCAGGTATTGATATAAAAATTCTGACCAACTCGTTTAATGCAACTGACGTGACCGCTGTTCACTCTGGGTATAGTAAGTGGCGCCCTCTGCTGCTTGGTGCTGGCGTTAAGATATATGAGCTAAAATCAACAGCTAGTGAAGAAAAGCGCGAAAACAAACTGTGGAAAGCACGTAGTCAATCGTCAACCAGCCTACATGCAAAGACTTTTGCTGTAGATGACCACCAAGTTTTTATTGGTTCCTACAATGTTGACCCACGCTCAGCTAATATTAACACTGAAATGGGCGTGATTATTAACGACGATGAGCTGGCAAGACAATTACATGCGGCACTCAGTGATGATCTATTGAGCCAAGCTTATGAAGTAAAGTTAATAGATAACCATCAGTTACAATGGCATACGCTCGAAGATGGAGAGAAAGTGGTGTATGATTCAGAACCAAAAGTAGATTTTACTGATCATTTATGGCTGACTATCATGTCTTGGTTGCCTATTGATTGGTTGTTATAAATGTTATTACCCATTACATAGTCACAAGATATTTTCGTCAAAACCTTTTTTAGTCAAAACGCTCTAACTTATTCTTTTGGCAAATCAGCATCTAACCATGTTGGTTTGTCGTTTTTTATGATGGTCGGTTATCTCTATGGTGACCGTCTCAACAACCACTTTTACATGTGGATGCTTGATCTTATGCCCTCTCGTTCTCAATACGCCCTGATGTCTTTTAAAGATAAAAGTACCGTTCTGTTTGTCTGCTTTTGCAGCGCTATTACTTTTTTTGACTTTCTAATTTATTTAGGGGCTGTAGTAGATAAGGATTAAATATCACACCATTTTCTCAAGGTTTTCAGCTGATTAGATGGTGAGCCATAGT
>NZ_CANMAH010000012.1 GCF_947495825.1 uncultured Psychrobacter sp. | reverse complement strand
TGTACTTTTTTACTTAGTTTACAACGGGTTATCTTCATAAAAGTAGTCTAGCATAGTGCTTATCTACTACAGCCCCTATATTTATATGGAAAAATATGAATATATTATTCTTATCTTTATTATCGGAGTGATTCAGTACCGCGAGCAGTACAACTTTTGTTACTACCTAACCAAACCACCTAATAAGCCAAGATGGCTTTTTTAAAAGGATATAGCATTATGAAAACGGATTTTCTACCATGCTCAGCACTTAAAATCAGCACCCTCACCCTAGCTATTGCCGCGGCAACACTGATATCAGTTTCTGCCTCAGCTGATGCAACTGCAGATTGTAATCAAAATGCTGGTGACCCAACTGCTCTAGAGTGCGGTGTTAATGCTACTGCAACGGGCGTAGATGCTCTCGCTGTCGGTACAGACTCGACTGCAACTGGCAATTCCACTACTGCTGTGGGCGGTGAATCAGCTGCTACCGGTCCTGGTGCAACTGCCGTCGGTTGGCAGGCTATCACTCAAGGAAATCGCTCAACAGCGCTAGGACACCAGACCTCCGCAATCGGTGTTCAATCAGTCGCTGTCGGTGAAGATGCAACTGCTACAGGTAATGGTGCAATCGCTATTGGCGGTAACAACGACGTAAATGATGACGGAACCTTGGACGAAGACGGTGTCGGCTCAAATGCCAATGGTAATGACGCTGTAGCAATTGGTGCTGGCGCCAGTGCTCAGGGTAACTCAACCACAGCAGTTGGTGGCGAATCAGTGGCTACCGGTCCTGGTGCAACTGCTATTGGTTGGCAGTCGGGAGCAAACGCTGAGCGCGCTCAAGCATTCGGTCATTTGGCTCAGGCAAACGGCGTACGCTCTACGGCAGTTGGTGAAGCGGCAACCGCTGGTGGTGATAACGATACGGTCGCCGTCGGTAACCAAGCCAACGCAGGTAATAACTCCGCTACTGCTGTCGGTGGTCAAGCAAACTCAGCAGGATTAGGTTCTACCTCAGTAGGTTGGCAATCTGAAGCGACTGGTGAACGTGCCCAAGCATTCGGTCATTTAGCATCTGCGACTGGTCTACGTTCAACTGCGGTTGGTGAAGCGGCTAGCGCTGAGTCAGACAACGCTATCGCTATCGGTAATAACTCAGTAGCTTCAGGTCTTGACGGGGTTGCAATTGGCGGAGACAGAAGTGGTGTACGTCAGACGACTGCTTCTGGCACATCTTCAACTGCCCTCGGTGCTCAAGCTCAGGCAACTCAAGCAGGTGCTACCGCGGTAGGTTGGCAGTCAACTGCAAGCGCTGAACGCGCTCAAGCATTTGGTCACTTAGCTTCAGCAACGGGTGTTCGCTCTACAGCAGTTGGTGAAGCGGCAACCGCAGGCGGCTTAAACAGTATCGCTATCGGTAACCAAGCCTCCGCGGTAAACGACAATCAGATCACGCTGGGCGGCGCAGGTCAGCTGCAAGCAAGTACAGCCTCACAAACAGGCAATACCAACATCGTCACCACCGATGCCAACGGCACTTTAGGCACTAGTAGTGTCAGCGTAGATTCACTAGCAACGTCTAGACAACTTAACGATTTGCGCAGCGAGTACAATCGTCATGAAGATCGCTTAGATGAAGCGGAAGACGGTATCGCTATGGCACTGTCGTTTGAGACGCCAGTCATTCCTTCGGATAAGCGCTACGCGATGACAATTGGCACGGGTTATTATAGCGGTGGCTCAGCACTAAGTACGTCTTTTGCAGGCAGACTCAATGACAGCACGACCATCTCAGCTGGTGCTGGTGTTGGTCTTGATACAGGCAAAGTCGGTGCACGTGGCGGGGTCACTTTTGCTTGGTAGGATATGATTAACCTTAATTAAATTAACTAAAATTAAGAAAGCCTCGCGATTGCGAGGTTTTTGTATAGCTAAAAAGGCTCAATTAGTACCCAATTTCATTTAGGATTGGCTCTATACCTTATAGCTTTAAACTTTTTAAATAATACTTAGTTACTGCTGTAAGTATAAAGATTCAACACCTTAAATTCAGTTTCCTTCTCTCATTACCGCTATCAAGTCCTAGACTCTAAAACCCAACCGTCATCTTCCAATAAATAAGCACCGCGCTCATACTAAAGAACGAGCCAATCGTAGAGACGATGACGATAGCCGACATGCGATTGACCAAGCCATAATATTGCCCGATGATAGCAATGGTAGAGAACACTGGCGCTGAGGCGAACAGCATAGCCACATATTTATCTTCTAGCGTCCCGCCCGGGATTAGGGTTATGGCGAGTAGTATCATAAGCGGATGTACTATGAGCTTACCCAAGCCGACAGTGGTGATTTTGAGTAGATCGCCCTTTAGCTCCAGTCCGTACAGGCTCATACCGATGACGAACAGGGCCACGGGTGCTGCCGCGCCAGTAAGCATCTGCGCGGTGCCAGCGATCATTTGCGGTATAGGAATACTAAAGATAGAGAAAATCACACTGACCACGATGGCGATGATAAGCGGATTACGGGTGAAGTTTTTGCCAATATCAAATAGGATACTGGTCAAAGACTTACCTGAAGCGGGGTTCATATCGGCCATGATAAACAGCATCGGCAGGATTATCAGGTTTTCGATGAGGACGCCCATAGACAAGTAGCTGGCAGCTTTGTCAGATCCGACCACCATGACGACGACTGCATAGCCGATAAAGGCGCTGTTAGAGAACGATAGCGCCGTAGAGTTGAGCGCCGCAGAGACATTATCTTGTCGCCAGATCATTTTGGTCAGCACGATACCGATCACAAAAGCCATGACCGAGCCCAAAGCGTAGGTAAATAGATAATACGGCCGTATAACTTGTTGAAAAGGCATGTCTGCGATGGCATTAAACATCAGTGCAGGTAGCGCGACATTCATTACCAGACTACCCATGCCCTTAGCATGCTTAGGATTAACGACCTTGAGGCGGACACTCAAGTAGCCAAGAGCAATGAGAATAAAAATAGGGGCAGTAATGTTAATGATGTCTAACATAGTAATGATTGCCCCTTATAGGCATTGATACAGGTAAGCATTGATATTGATATAGTCGATTATTTTTAGGATGAAAATAAACTTAAACTCTAACCTTTTTCTTTAGCGCCCTTTAAACTCAGCATCCCTTCTCTCGACCATCGCCATTGCACCCTCGCGAGCATCTTCTGAATGGAACAAATCCGGCAGATAACTATGAATATTGGCTAGTGCCGCAGCGGCGCCACTTCGACTGGCATCTTGCGCTGAGGACAACAGACCTTGTACACCAAGTGGTGCGGCTTTGCATATCTCTTGGGCGATAGTGAACGCCCGCTGGTATTCTTCACCATTTGTCACCACTTCGCTAACTAAATTTAGTCTATCGGCAGTTTGCGCGTCAAAGTTTTTACCCGTCAGTAGATACGGCATAGCCTTCTGCCAGCCTGCCGCTGCGACAAATCTTACGGTTGCCCCGCCAAACGGCATGATACCGCGCTGCACTTCCATTTGTGCAAAGTTGCAGTTATCACTTGCGATAACCACATCACTGTTTAGCATTAGCTCAATGCCAGCGGTAAAGCAAGTACCTTGTACTGCGACGACGACGGGCTTGCTGCGCAGTTTACCACCGATACCCCACGGGTCGATCTCATCGTCATTAAACTCAAACGCGCCTTTGTCCCATTTATCTTGCAATTCCATCAAATCAAGGCCTGCGGTAAAGTGCTCACCATGCGCGAATATCAACGCACAGCGTAGATTATCGTCATTTTCGTAATGAGTGAGCGCTTGGGAGAGCTGTTTGATCATATGACTGTCAAAGGCATTGCGCTTATCCGCACGATTGAGTCCGATAAGACAGATAGTGTCGTCGATTTTGTAAGTAATGCGATTGCTTGTGTGGTGATTGTTTGTACGGTGATTATGTTCCGTCGTCATAGTCTTATCCTTTTTTATTAATCCGGCACGTGTGCTTTTAATATAGACATCTCTGCACTCTTACACAAGTGACAACGCGTAGCGTCCTACGTATTGATAATGGTTGACCTGATTTACGATTAATGCAACCATTATCCAAACTAGGACGTTAATCAGAGCATTTTATGGAATTTTGGCATGGATTTTTGCTTATCACTAGCGTACATCTGCTGGCAGCCGCCTCACCAGGGCCTGACTTTGTCTTAGTTTCACGTGAAACCTTAACCAAAGGACGGCGTACTGGACTGTTTTGCAGTTTAGGCATTACAATCGGTCTTGCGGTGCACATCATCTATTCGGTGCTAGGACTGGCGGCAGTGATAGCGCACTCGCAGCCGTTATTGACCGCTATCAAATGGTTGGGCGGTGGTTATCTGATTTATCTTGGTTGGCAAGGAATTGGCGCTAAACCCAAACAACAAGTAGAAACGACCACTTTTACTAATAATGATAATAGCAATAGCAATGTTACAGATAAAACTGAATCTAGCTTTGCTACTCTGCGCCGTGGCTTTTTTTGTAATGTGTTTAACCCCAAAGCGCCGGTGTATTTCGTCGCAATATTTACCTTGGTATTGTCGCCTGATATCCCGCTATGGCAACTATCGATTTATGGCGTTTGGATGATGGTGCTGCAGATGGCGTGGTTTAGCACCGTAGTGATGCTACTCTCTATTCCTGCAATTCTGCAACGTTTTGGGCGTATTGAGCATTGGATAGATCGTATCTTAGGTAGCGCGATGATCGTCTTAGGACTTAACCTGATTTTCCGCAGCCGATAAACCATTCGTCACCCGCGAAATCTGCTAAACTGATCGGTTATACTCAAACATCAAAGCCCCATACTATGACCAGTACCCGTCCAAACCCTAAACACCGAAACCGCTCACCTGAGACTACCAAAAAACTGGGTAAGCTGCATCCGCGCAACCCGCACCAAGGTCGCTACGACTTTGCGCTATTGACCCGCGCCTTACCTGAGCTTGCCGAGCATACCATTACCAATCCCAAGGGCGAGCCGACGATTAATTTCTCGGACCATCAAGCGGTACGAGTGCTCAATCAAGCGCTATTAGCCCATTATTATGGCGTGAAGTTTTGGGACATTCCGGAGGGTTATTTATGTCCACCTATTCCTGGGCGCGCCGATTATATTCACTATATCGCAGACCTACTAGCGCAAACCAGTCATATCAATGCAGATAATACGCCGCCAATAGGTAAAGAGGTTCATGCGCTCGATATCGGCACCGGGGCCAGCGCCATCTACCCTATCATCGGCAGTCAAAGCTATGGCTGGCGCTTTACCGCAAGCGATATTGACCCAGTTTCTGTCAACACCGCCAGCGTGATTTGTCAGGCGAACCCAAAGCTAAAAGGCGCGATCAAGGTCAAACTACAACCCGAGCCTAAGTATATTTTTAAAAACATTATTGGTCGTCGAGACTACTTTGATGTGGTGGTTTGTAACCCACCGTTTCATGCTTCAATGGACGAGGCTATGCAAGCCAATAGCCGCAAGCAGCACAACCTACAAAGACACCGCGGCAAAAACGAAAGCGCGCAAATCAGTCGTCACTCTACAAAGTCAGGCAATGCAGCGCAAAACCTCAACTTCGGCGGTCAGCATAAAGAGTTATGGTCTGAAGGCGGTGAGATTGCTTTTTTGAGTAATATGATTAAAGAGAGCCAAAACTACGCTGCACATGTGGGCTGGTTTACCAGCTTGGTTTCAAAGTCCGAAAACGTAAAGCCACTGCAGATGCTATTGAAACAATTAAATGTCGCGCAAATGCGCATTATTGAGATGAGTCAGGGTCAAAAAAACACCCGTGTCTTAGCATGGCGTTTTGATACTGACGAAGCGTAATTATTGCTAAAGCGTACCTTTAGCGTTTCACGTGAAACAATGAAAGCCGCTATAATTCTTTATAGCGGCTTTTTATTTGAGCATCAAATAACATACTTATTTAGCTAAAAAACATGACTTTGAGCCCAATCAAAAACAATACGATGCCGCCGAGCGCTTCTGCTTTATCTTCAAGATACGTACCTGATTTTTTGCCCAAGTAGATGCCAATAGCGCTAAAAACAGCTGTGACAATCGCGATGATCACACAAGCAAGCCATGCATTAAGAGCGAGTAAGTTTAAGGTAAAACCAGCGGCCATCGCATCGATACTGGTGGCAATGGCGAGGGTAAACATAGTGCGGTGATTGATTTTTTTATGGCCATTATTACTCATCGCTATAGTAGCATCGTCAGTATTCATCTCGTTAACTTCGATGTTGAGTGTACCATCTACCTCCTCTTCTTCATCGGCAATAAACACCTCATAAAGCATCTTGCCGCCCAGCCCGATAAGAATAAAGCCACCGATCCAAGGAGCAGTAGCGGCAAGCCAGCCTAACAACGAGGCACCCAGCAAATAACCAATAAGCGGCATCACTCCCTGCGCCACGCCAAAATATAAGGCAGCGTAGACAGCCAATCGCCTTATATATCGGTAGCTTTGTTTTTGCGATTTAGCACCCAGTCCTATAGAGACCGCGAACGCATCCATCGCCAACGCAATAGCCAGTAGTACCACTTCAATCATTTTATTATCCAGTTACCTGTTAGCTCAAAATATAGCAAAGCATTAAAAAACGTTAGATAAAGTTTCACGTGAAACAAGCTTATTATTAAAAAAATACCGCCTTGGAAACCAAAACGGTATTTTATAGTTAACGTAAAAGCTAAACCTCAACTTTAGATATCAAGGTTAGAGACCGTTAATGCGTTTTCTTCGATAAACACACGGCGCGGCTCGACATGATCGCCCATCAAGCAGGTAAACATGTGATCCGCTGCGATGGCATCTTCGATAGTGACGCGTAGCATACGGCGGTTTTCAGGATCCATCGTCGTATCCCACAACTGGTCGGCGTTCATCTCGCCCAGTCCTTTATAGCGCTGAATTGCCAAACCACGGCGAGCATCTAGCATCATCTGTTGCCAGAGATAGTCAAAGTCGCGCACTGGAATATCTTTAGCTGTACCCGAGCTTGCTTCGCGGCGGATAAAGGCATCGTCTTCAAGCAACGTATTCCACTCGCTTGATAAGCGGAGCAGCTTGCTATACTCGCTCGAATTGATAAAGCTAGCATCAAGCAAGTAATGATGCGCCAGCTGATGCACATACACCGTAATACGTGGTAACCACTGTGCTTTGGTAGATAAGGCATCGCTATCAGCCGCCTCACTCTCATCAGCAGTCAATGCGGGGGTCATACCCAGCAGATCAGCTGCAGCAGCGTCCGTATTTTCTGGCTGCGGCTCATGGATATTGACCAGCTCAATCTCAGGGCTTAACTCACTACCGAACTGCTCAAGCTGTACCTGCATGGCATCTTTCCATGCCTGCATAGCTGACTTATCATACGTCATATCCGTGCTTAGCTTGGGCGTGTGTGTCAAAGCATCCAAAATCACTGCAGGGAAGCGTATCTGCAAACGTGCTTTGATCAGCTGCGTTTGGTTATAGTCATTTAGCAATGTCTCAAGCGCTTGACCAGTAATCGCAGGCGCATCGGCACTGATATGCAGCTTGGTGTTATCGATCGTCGATGACAATAGATAAGCTTTGAGCGCTTCATCGTCTTTTAGATACAGCTCTTGGCGACCTTTTTTGACTTTATACAGTGGTGGCTGCGCGATATAAATATAACCACGTTCGATCAGCTCCGGCGTTTGACGGAAAAAGAACGTCAGCAGTAGGGTGCGTATGTGTGAGCCATCGACGTCGGCATCGGTCATGATGATGATTTTATGATAGCGCACCTTGTCAGGATTGTATTCATCAGGGCCAATTCCGCAGCCAAGCGCGGTAATTAGGTTGCCTACTTCTGCAGACGATAGCATTTTATCAAAACGCGCACGCTCGACGTTTAGAATCTTACCTTTTAGTGGCAAAATCGCTTGCGTTTTACGGCTACGCCCTTGTTTTGCTGAGCCGCCAGCAGAGTCACCCTCCACGATGTATAGTTCTGATAAGGATGGATCTTTTTCTTGGCAATCAGCCAATTTACCCGGCAAACCTGCGATATCCAAAGTAGTCTTGCGTCGCGTCATCTCACGCGCTTTACGGGCCGCGTCACGAGCTCTTGCCGCATCAATAATCTTACTGGCAATACCTTTAGCAGCACTCGGATTTTCAAGCAAATAATCATTAAACTTATCATGCATTGCTGACTCAACAGCAGACTTGACTTCGCTTGATACCAGCTTATCTTTGGTCTGACTAGAGAACTTTGGATCAGGTACTTTCACTGAGACAATCGCACTCAAGCCTTCTCGGGCATCATCACCGCTGACCGCGACTTTTTCTTTTTTAAACAGGTTTTCGCGATCCATATAGCTGTTTAGACCGCGAGTGAGCGCTGAGCGAAACCCTGATAAGTGCGTACCGCCGTCGCGCTGCGGGATGTTATTGGTGAAACAAAGCACCTTTTCGTTATAGGTATCCGTCCATTGCAAAGCAACTTCGACCGCGATGCCATCATCTTGCTCACTGGTAAAATGAAAAACATCGTTGATGCCCTCTTTACCCGCATTGATATAGCTGACAAACTCAGACAAGCCGCCTTTGTGCTCAAACTCATGACGATTATCAATACGCTCGTCAGTTAAGACAATGCGCACCCCTGAGTTCAAAAATGACAGCTCGCGCAGACGCTTGGCTAAGACATCGTACTCAAAGATAGTACCGGTAAATACATCACTGCTAGGATAAAAACGGATTTGCGTACCCGTTTTATCGGTGGCTTCTAGTTGCTCGATATCGGCATCAGGCACACCATCGGTATATGTCTGATGGTAATGATAGCCTTCACGCCAGATATTCATCTCAAGCTTTTTCGATAACGCATTTACAACTGAGACACCAACGCCATGTAGGCCGCCTGAGACTTTATAACTGTTGTCATCGAACTTACCACCAGCGTGCAATACAGTCATAATGACCTGCGCAGCAGATACCCCTTCCTCTGGATGAATATCAACAGGGACACCGCGGCCATTGTCCATGACACTAACCGACTCATCTTCATGGATAATAATATCGATCTGATCACAATGCCCAGCCAGCGCCTCATCGATAGAGTTATCCACTACCTCAAAGACCATATGATGCAAACCTGTGCCATCATCAGTATCACCGATATACATACCGGGACGCACGCGTACTGCTTCTAAGCCGCGCAATACACGAATATCTTTGGAGCTGTATTCAGATGGAAGTCCTTCAGAAATAGTCGCTGAAGCAGTAGTCTCAACGATAGTATCTGACATCATATTGTCTGATGTCAGTTGCTCGTAATCGGTAGGTAATGAATCACTCATGTGCATTCCTTAATCTAGCCATAATCAGCCATATATCATCAGCTCACCTCTTTGGTAAGACTGTACAATATTATCTTAGTGTTAACGTGTTACTGTGAGAACCGTGGATATGTACCACTAGCTAAAGCCACATAAAACATGATATTGACTATAAGCTGATACTTTATGTCTACCTCTAGTTTTTACTTTGCATCAAAACCATTGGTAACCAAATAAAAGCTCAAACTTATCAACTACTTAAATGCTTATATATAATAATAAACACTTAAATAAAGTCATAAGATAACTTGCTGAGAATAGGGCAAAAATAAAGCCTCATTTTAGCATTTTTTTAGCTGTAAGTCACTGTTTACTGGCTGTTTTGTGCCTTTTAAACGGGTATCTAAGAACAGTGGACAATGTACAAAAAATAGATGGCGAACGGTCACAAATGTGAAAATAGCGAGGTGGTAAAGAGACACAAAATATAGATTTTATTAGATAAGTTGTATTTGACCTTGTTTCACATGAAACATATTAGGTTTTGACCACAACTCTTGAACTAATGGCACAATATCATCCGTTAAGCTGGTCATAAATACCTGACAAGGCAATTGCGCTAAAGTAGACAATAAAATCTTTATTGCCCTATCATCTAACTCAGCAGTAATATCGTCAAGTAAGACCACGGGAGTGGCATTTAACGTCTTTTCACTAGCGGCTGTCTCTGCGTTTGAGGTAGTATTAAGGAGCAAGGGTAATTGCGATAAACGCAGCGCTGTAATTAAGAGTTTTTTCTCACCGCGAGACAATACATTAGCTGCTTGTTCTTTTAAAATCGGTAACTTATAGTTGGTCTCATTTTCTGATATGTCACCTACCTTTTTATCGGTATTTTTAGACCCTGTAGAATCACTAGAGCGCCAATGTACATGAATATCTGCACGGTGATTGCCGATACGAGTATATCCTAACTGTAGATCCTGCTCTAGACGCTCATTAAGCTGCATCTCTAATGCCACATCGGTGTCATAACCAGCATTGTAGCTTAGACTTAGTTGCTCAGCATAGGCAGGTAGTAGTTGCGCGATAGTTTTGGCAAAGTAAGGCTGCCATTCGGTAAATACTTGTTCACGGTAATGATGAATGAGCGCTGCATGGTTGCCAAGTCCTTTGTCCCATGATTTTAACTCAGCGAGCTGAACATGTGACAGATGGGTTGTCTGTTTTAGCAAACTATTGCGCTGTTTTAATAGTCTTTGATAAGCAACCCACTGCGGATGAAAGCCCTGTTTCATGTGAAACACTAACCAGTCTAGTAATTGCCGACGACTGGCACTACCCTGCTCTAACATATCCATACTCGAGGGATCGATTAGGAGTGTCGGTAACTGCTCAGTGAGGATACTTTGATTATAAACAGTGGTTTGATTAAGCCGCAGTAGTGTTGTGGCATCGGCTTTCTTTTGGATAGCTAAGGTGCTGCCATCATTAAGCTTGGCATGTACAGTCGCTGTACTTTGATGATGCTGGATATAGCGCTTAGGCTGGTGATGACGAAAGCTTTTGCCTCTTGATAACAAGAATATCGCTTCAAGTAACGAGGTTTTGCCACTACCATTTGCGCCGATAATGACATTACAGGCAGCAGAAGAAAAATCGACTTGAGCTAAGTTACGCAGATACGAGACTTGTAGACGTTCAATCATAATAGCGACAGCCGCCTATTAAAGCTGCTTATAAAAGCAGATAGAAGTTTGTAAAAGTAAAACTTTAAGAGTCAATATAAGTCAAAAGTTTAGAGTTTACTAAGGCATGTTTTTGATCCATATTGTCAAAAAACAGCCTTAGTAACACCGTCAAAAACCACGTGCACGTCGTTTTCAATATTGGCAAACCACGAACACTATATGCGCATTGGCATAATTACATATTGATGGAAGTCATCATTCAGCTGATTGACCAGTACAGAAGCGTTTGATTGGCTCATATGCATTTGCAAATCACCTTGGATAACACCTAATACATCTTGTAGATAAGCGGCGTTAAATGACAACTCCATAGGCTCACCTTGATACTTAGCTTGTATCATCTCAACAGCTTCATCTTGCTCAGCGTTGTTGGCGCGGACTTCTACCATACCGTCACTGGCAAAGTTGAACACCACACCGCGAGATTTTTCATTACTTAAGATTGCAACACGGCGCAGTACTTCAGTCATTTTTTCTTGATTAAACAAGGCCAGTTTGTCAGTGTTACTTGGCATAACGCGGCGATAGTCAGGAAACTTACCATCAATCAAACGCGCGGTAAAAGTCACCATCAAATCTTGACTGACCTGCCCTGTACTATCCACCTCACCAAAAGGCAAACTGACTTGCAAAAATTCACGACCAAAACTTAAGGTCACCGGATTGTCTTTATCACCCAGCATTTTACCAAGCTCAGAAGCCAAGCGCTCAAGCTCAATGACCGCTTTACGCGGCAAAATGGCTTGCATATTTAAGTCGCTACTCACATCAATCACACTACGAGCTAAAGCCAATCTATGCCCATCTGTCGCAACCGTCGTCAACTGCTGCTGTGAAACATCAAATAACATGCCAGTTAGATAATAGCGTACGTCTTGGATTGCCATCGCAAACTGAGTCTTATGGATCAAATCAGTCAGACGGCTGCGACTGATCGTTAACGGTGTGATGTTCTCTGGATTACCTAGGCTGGGATAATCTTCACTAGGCAGGGTCCCTAAAGTAAAACGACTCTTGCCACTAGTCAGTAAGCAGCGCTCATTTTCTTGGGTAGTAAGGTTCACTTGGGCTTGAGTAGGCAAAGACTTGCAGATCTCTTTTAATTTGGTTGCAGGTAAGGTCGTTGATCCTGCTTCAATACAAGCACCAGTAGGCAATCTCAATGTCGATGTCAGCTCTACTTCTAAATCGGACGCGGTCAAAACAAGCTCAGACTCAGACAACTGCAGTTTTATATTACCTAAGATCACCATGTTATGACGCTTGTCAGCAGCCTTGGCGATTAAATTAATAGCTTTTAGTAACGACTCTCGATTAATCGATAATTGCATGCTTAGTTACTCTTATTTAAGTTACTATAGTCGATTCTAAATAAAACAGATACATTATATGTCAACGCGTAACTGGTATAAGTTTTTTGGCATGATGTGCCTGCGCAGACAAAGGCTGCATAAAATTCATCCCAGTCTCACTGTATCGTTTTTATACTGAACTCACTATATTTAAATGACTCTATTTTTATAAAATTCAAACGATGGCTTAATGATACATTGTCTACTGTCTATAATCCATCAACTATCTGTGCGCGTATACGCTCAATATTATAAACCATATCATCCCACTAAAATATAGCGTCCCGAGGCTGGTTTATGCCGCCTGTAACATTAGTGCAAGCGTTTTATAGTCCTTATCAAAAGCAGGATCAGCCGCTCGCAATTGATTGACCTTATCACAAGCATGCATGACTGTTGTATGGTCACGTCCGCCAAACGACTGTCCAATCTCAGGAAAGCTATCACCCGTCAGCTCACGAGCTAGCGCCATAGCTATTTGACGTGGCCTTGCGATACTACGCGTACGTTTGCGTCCCATGATATCTTTCACTGTTACGTCATAATACTCCGCGACAACTTTACGAATATTGTCCATATTGACAGATTGCACTCGCATTGCAACGATATCTTTTAGTGCATATTGCACCATCTCAAGAGTAATCGGTGCACCGGTTAGGTTGGCATTAGCGAACACTTGATTTAATGCTCCTTCTAGGCGCCTAACATTAGAAACCACATTTTGAGCGATAAACAATGCACACTCTTTAGGCAGCGTCATTCCATAAGATGCTGCTTTTTTTTGTAAAATTTGCATACGAGTATCAATCTCGGGCGGATCAACAGCCACAGTTAATCCCCAAGAAAAACGTGATCTAAAACGTTCATCAAATTCTGTCATTTGTGATGGATGCCGATCAGAAGCCAAAATCAACTGTTTATCACCACTGGTAAAATCAGCAAATAACGTTAAAAACTCATTACTACTTTTTGTTTTTCCAGCCAATACATGAATATCATCTACAATTAATAAATCAACCTTTTTTATTTTCTTTTTAAAATCTTCTATTTTACTATTTCTTAATGAATAAACTAATTGATTAATAAATTTTTCAGAAGTGAAATAATAAAAACTTCGATTATTTTTTAAATAGCGATGAGCAACAGAATGCATTAAATGAGTTTTTCCTAATCCCGAAGGGCCATAAATAAATAAGGGGTTATGACGATTTTTCGA
Organism: uncultured Psychrobacter sp.; assembly: GCF_947495825.1. GTDB lineage: Bacteria > Pseudomonadota > Gammaproteobacteria > Pseudomonadales > Moraxellaceae > Psychrobacter. Next base: position 80,155 of record NZ_CANMAH010000012.1, on the reverse strand, counting down.
TTGACGTTTGCTAAGCTCATAACATGCTTTGTAGGCTAAATTATTAGATTTACCAGTCACAAAAGTCTCAAAGGTAAAATCTGGGTTAAGGTAACTTAGCGACTTGGCGTCAGCAGAATGAACCAATTCAGTATGACGCATATTGGCGTCAATATCTGCTTTAGCAATACGATGATGTGTGGTTTCAGAATCATAACTTGGTAGGGTAGGGGAGGGACTGTCTGCTACCAACAAGGAGTCTGCTTGCGCTTGATTACTCTCAGCCGACTCACGACCAGCATTATCCACACGTACAATAACTTCTTCGATACTACCTTGGCTATGTTTGGCCACTAGCTGCTGAATATCGTGCAAATGGTTTTTTTTGATGTATGTGACAAAATAATCATTCGGCGCGAGAATAATAAGGGTTTGTGCTTCTTGATGCGCTGATAATGGTCTCAACCACATAGTAAAAACGTTATCTTTGACATGATAACGTAAGTCGTTTAGACACTTATCCCAAATAGCTGCTGTATCTATCATGAAAAGTAAAAGCCCCATATTCTAAATATAACAAGTATTCTGCAACATATTGACTTGTTGATAATAAAAACAACCTGTAGTTATTGCCTAAAAATTGATGATAAAAAATCACTCATCGAACTGGGGCATAATCTAACATAAATAGCCTGTGGATAACATCATGTTTTTTGTGGATAAGACTGTGGATAGTATTGGGGATAAGTTTATAATTGAAGTTATCCATAATTCACCCACAGGTTATCCACAGGCTTACCCATAAGCTACTGCCTTGATAAAAAACAACAAATACTAGTTAACCACAGAAAATTGTGGTCCCAATAACAACAATACTAATATATATTAATAGTTAATTATTATAGAGTTCGCCAAAAACTGTGGATAACTCAAGAGATAATCAATCTTTTCTAGACAACTAAAGCTAGATTTAACAGTGCTAACATATAAAATTAACTGAAAAAACAGCTACTACAGCATGATCACAAATAACTTTGAGAAGCTAAATTAGTTCATTGACCAAAATAATTGAGAATGGTATAATCCTCCGCTATTACGAATTTAGTCCCATTATTTTGATAGGTGAGTTATGAAACGTACATTCCAACCAAGCGTGATCAAACGTAAACGTACTCACGGTTTCCGTGCACGTATGGCAACTAAAAAAGGCCGTCAGGTCTTAGCCCGTCGCCGCGCTAAAGGACGTCATCGTCTTACTGTATAGTCAGTAGATAGCGATAAGCATGGCTAATTGTGCTTGTTGTGTTTCTATTAATTATAGATTGCGATAGTCAATCATCACAACTGACACTTAGCCATATATTAAAAGCGCCCATATCGGCGCTTTTTTTGTCTCTATACTTTGTTGTTATTTCTGTTAACGTTATTAGCTCTTATACTGGGTTGTACTATGTCCAATACTGTTTCAACGACACCTAACGCTTGCTTCACTAAAGACCAGCGTCTCCTTGCGCCTGCAGCCTTTCGTGAGGTGTTTGATGCACCAGAGCGTAAGCTTCATCAAAGCCATCTGATGGCGTTTGTACGTACTAATACACATGGACGTGCACGCGTAGGTATGGCGATTACCAAGCGCAAAGTACCCACTGCAGTGATGCGCAATCTAATCAAACGTCACATTCGTGAGCAATTTCGATTAAAATCTTCAAAATTAGAGGATAAGGACATTGTATTTATTGTTAAAAAATCTATTAAAGGTCTAGATAATAAAGATTTGAAAATAGAAATAAATAATATTTTTAAAAAAATAGAAAAAAAAATAAAATGAATTTTTTATTAAAAAAAATAAGTAATGTTTTTTATAATTTTATTTATTACTTTATTATATTTTACCAGAAAATAATAAGTCCTATATTGCCAGCGCGTTGTCGTTATTATCCAACATGCTCAAATTATGGCAAACATGCTTTAGCATGGCATGGGGTTCGATCAGGTAGTTGGTTACTATTTAAAAGACTCAGTCGCTGTCATCCATTAGGAGGGCATGGTATTGATTTTGTGCCGCTACCTTTAGCTTCTTATCACTATCAATATGTGTCTCCTATCACCTTAGCTACTATTAGATCTCAAGGTACTTATGTTTATAAAGATAGTAAGAGTTACGTTTCTCGTTTAAACCATATGATGAAGTTGATGTAGTTTTTATTGCTAAGCTGGATAACTTGTGGATATCTATTTAGTTACCCACAAGTTATCCACACTCTTGGTATCATTTAGAATGGTTTTTTAGTAAAATGATGAACATTTTATGTGATTGACTGCTGCTTAAGGTATGAGTTAATACTATGTAGCGGTCATGACACATGCCTGATTTTTCATTCCCTAATTTTTTAATCTAGGAAAGGTTTATGCAAAAGATATTTCGGGTGATGATCATCATTGCGATGTTAATCACCGCTTATCTGCTGATTTTGGCATGGCGAGATGATTATGCCGATGCGCCAGCTGTAGACACTGCGCCAGAAACGGCAACTTCAGTAGGTGCGGATATTCCATCTACGAGTGGGGCAGCAGGTGACATACCAGTACAGACATTACCTGTTGGTGCTGATGCTGCGACTACGGCACCTGCCAAAAATGCAGGATTAATCACAGTTACGACTGATCGCTATGACATCAAAATCAATCCAGAAGGTGGCGATATTGTCTATGCTGCTTTAAAGCAGTATGATGCCACGCTTGATAGTGATGAGCCTTTTGTATTATTAGAGAATAACGGCAATCGTGTGTATGTCGCGCAGTCTGGTCTGATTGGTCAAGATGGTATTGATACAGCTGAAGGACGTGCAACTTACAGCCACGCTGCCAATAATTATGTGATGGAAGCAGGGCAACAAACCTTGTCAGTACCGCTTACGTATAAAAAAGATGGCGTGACAATCACTAAGACCTTTACTTTCACGCAAGACAAATATCCGATCGATATCAGCTACCAGATTCAAAACGCTTCTACTAATGCATGGCAAGGGCAAATGTTTGCGCAGCTAAAGCGTGATGACAGTAAAGATCCTGGTATGTCAGATAAGGGTGCGCTAAGTATGGCAACTTATCTAGGCGGAGCTTGGGGCACACCGGATGACCCTTATAACAAACTAAAATTCAAAAACTTCAGCGATGAGTTGTCAGTAACGAGTGATGATGGCTGGGTCGCTATCGTACAGCATTACTTTGTCTCTGCGTGGACGCCTGAAAACTTCACTGGTAAGTTCTTTAGCCGTGAAAGTGGCAACGATTACTTTATCGGTTTTAACAGTCAGCCGGTTAATGTAGGACCAAACAAGCAAGCTACATTAAATGCAACCCTTTATGCAGGACCAAAAGTCCAATCTGAGCTAAAAGAAGTTGCCGTAGGTCTCAATCAAACTGTCGACTATGGTCTGTTATGGCCAATATCGAAGATATTATTTGCAATTCTTGACGGTATTCACAAAATTATTGGCAACTGGGGTTGGTCAATTATTGTCCTAACTATTTTGGTTAAGTTTGCTCTGATGTGGTTCTCAAATAAGAGCTACTACTCAATGGCGAAGATGCGAGCTATTGCACCAAGACTTGCGACGCTTAAAGAAGAACATGGCGACGATCGCATGAAGATGTCGCAAGAAATGATGGCGATCTATAAAGAAGAAAAAGTCAATCCAATGGCAGGTTGTTTGCCGATCCTTATGCAAATGCCGATTTTCTTAGCTTTATATTGGGTGTTGGTCGAAAGCGTTGAGTTACGTCATGCGCCATGGATCTTGTGGATTCAAGATCTTTCAGCGATGGATCCTTGGTTTATCTTACCGCTGCTAATGGGTGCTTCTATGTTTATACAGCAGCAGCTAAATCCACAACCAGCTGACCCAATGCAAGCGAAGGTAATGAAATTCTTACCAATTATTTTTACGGCTTTCATGTTGTTCTTCCCAGCAGGTCTAGTATTATATTGGACAGTGAATAACTTATTTAGTATGACGCATCAATATATTGTGAATAAAAAAGTAGAAGAAGAACAAAAACACCGTACTGTTAGAGTGCTAGATTAACACTAGTGATCTTTTGAACAAAAAACCATCGCCTAAGCGGTGGTTTTTTTATAGGTAATACTCTCATATTATCTATCTTGAATGGTCAAAACCATGCTGACAGTGAGTCATATAAGATGAAAACTATGCCTTACATCAAGGTATAAAGTTTGCTTTGTCAGTCTGTGTCTAGGCGTCTATAATGGAGCTTTTATTCAATGAGAATGATTGTGGATTCTTTAGAGCTGGCGCAAGCCGTACCTGCTACATCTAATACGTCTAATTCATTAGGATTGGCTACGATTGCCGCCATTGCGACACCACTTGGGCGCGGCGGCGTCGGCGTGATACGGCTATCAGGTGCGCGTGCCTACGATATTGCTTGTCAGCTAACGGGCAAGACAGCGTTTACTCCGCGCATGGCCAGTTTTTGCCGGTTTTATCAAGCAGATGGTACTATCATTGATGAAGGCTTGGTGCTGTACTTTAAAGGCCCGCAATCGTTTACAGGCGAAGATGTGATTGAGCTGCAAGGGCATGGCGGCATGATTTTACAAAACCAGCTGCTCGCTCGCGTGTTTGAGCTGGGTGCCAAGCAAGCGAGTGCAGGCGAGTTCTCCTACCGTGCTTTTGATAATGATAAATTAGATCTGGTGCAAGCAGAAGCAATCGCCGATGCCATTGATGCCACAAGCGCGGCAGCGGCCAGTAGTGCTATTCGCTCCCTAAGCGGGGAGTTTTCGCAAAAGATCAATCAGCTATTAGAGCAGCTTATTCATCTGCGCTTACACGTTGAGGCTGCCATCGATTTCCCTGATGAAGAGGATGTTGATTTTTTATCAGATGGCGTAATTCAAGACAAGCTTGAGCAAACCCAAAATAAAATACAGCAAGTGCTGACAACGGCAAAACAAGGTCAGCTGTTACGCGATGGGATTCATGTGGTGTTGGCAGGGCGGCCTAATGCGGGCAAATCAAGCTTGCTTAATCGTCTGGCCGGACAAGAGCGCGCTATCGTGACCAATGTGGCAGGCACTACGCGAGATACGCTACAAGAGACCGTCGTACTCAATGGCCTGACATTGCATCTCACCGATACTGCTGGGCTACGCGATACCGAAGATACCGTGGAGCGCATCGGAATTGAGCGTGCACGTACTGCTATCATGCAAGCTGATATGCTGCTGATGGTCTACGATGTTACCCGTGATCTTGAAGAAGACACCACACCGCTACAGCTTGCTGAGCAGCTATTTGGCGAATTGCCAGAGGCTAAACGCTTATTAATTATTGCCAATAAAAGCGACTTATTAAACGATGATGGCGATGAGAAAATAACTTCTGTATCACAAGTCGAAATAAAAGATCGAGGTTACGAACAAGTCCACGTTTCATGTGAAACAGGCGCTGGTATCGAAACATTGATCGAAACATTATGTGCTAAAGTTGGTTTTCATCCACCAGAGAATAGCCTCATCGCCCGTACGCGTCATATAGATGCGCTTAGACGGACAGCTGGATACTTAACAGAAGCACATGAGCAGCTAACGGTCTTTCAGGCAGGTGAGCTGGTGGCTGAGAGCCTGCGTCAAGCGCAATTAAGCCTAGGTGAGATTACCGGTGAGTTTAGTGCTGATGACTTGCTAGGTAAGATATTTGGCAGTTTTTGTATTGGCAAATAATGCTACTGATGGGCTGTTTAAGGTCACGTGTCAACTTCTAAAAGTACGTCAGCTATCAAACTTAGTCTTATAAATGACGCCATTTATTCTTAATAGCAAAATAAGGAAACGCTATGCATTGCCCGTATTGTAATGCGTCAGATACCAAGGTGATTGACTCACGTCTGGCAGCAGAAGGCGCACAAGTGCGTCGCCGCCGCTCGTGCAATAGCTGCCAAGAGCGATTTACCACCTTTGAGATGGTCGAGGTAGTGATGCCGCGTATCATCAAATCGAGTGGCAAGATTGAGCCTTATGATAATGAAAAGCTGCGCCGCTCTATTTTGTTGCCGCTACAAAAGCGCCCCATCACCATTGACGAGCAAGAGGCGATGATCAGCCGAATCGAAAAGCGCGTCAGACAGATGGGAGAGCGCGAGATTAGCAGTAAGGTGCTGGGCGAGATCATCATGAGTGAGCTTAAAACGTTAGACGATGTCGCTTATGTACGCTTTGCCAGTGTGTATCGCGATTTTCAGGATATCGATGCGTTTCATCAAGAGATTGCTAACATCCGCCCCAATGAAAAATAGTTTTATCGCCACATATTCTTTATAAATTAAGCCAATTTTATGTTTACTTCTAACCACGCACAAGATGCACAAGACCGCTACTTTATGATGCTTGCAATTGAGCAAGCCAAGCAAGGACTATATACCGCAAGACCCAATCCTGCTGTAGGCTGCGTGATTGTTCAGGCAGGGATGGTGGTCGGGCAAGGGTTTCATCCCAAGGCAGGTGAGCCTCATGCAGAGGTGTTTGCACTTAAAGACGCGGGTGCGCAAGCGGTCGGTGCCACTGCTTATGTGACTTTGGAGCCTTGTAGTCATACAGGGCGTACACCGCCTTGTGCTTTAGGTTTGATAAAAGCAGGCGTACAGCGGGTGGTGATTGCTGGCCTTGACCCAAACCCGCAAGTAGCGGGACGCGGTGTACAGCTGTTAGAGCAGGCCGGTATCGCCGTGACAGTGGGCGTCCTGACAGAGCAAGCAGAAGCATTAAATCGCGGATTTTTAAAGGCGATGCGCACTCAAATGCCTTACGTTCGGCTTAAGATTGCCACCAGTCTCGATGGCCGTACTGCGATGGCGACAGGCGAGTCAAAATGGATCACCTCTACCGCGGCTCGTGAGGATGTACAAAAGCTTCGCGCCCTAAGTGGGGCAATTATCACTGGCAGTGAGACCATCGTTACTGATGATCCACAGCTCAACGTGCGCTCTACTCAGTTGGGCGTGCCAGCTGAGCAAGTCCCCACGCCTAAAGTGGTCGTACTCGATAGGCGTCAGCGCTTAGCGCACAGTATGCAATCAGAATACCAACTATGCCGCCGCGTAGATACGCTTTATTGGCACAAGGACGATTTAACCGAGCTGCTAGGGCATCTGGTCAGTGAGCATCAATGCTACGATGTATTGGTAGAGGCGGGCGCTAGCGTCGCGGGTAGTTTTTTACGTCAACAACTGGTAGACGAGCTGATTGTCTATCAAGCGCCTTGTCTATTGGGTGCAGCGGCGCGGCCGATGGTGAGTTTTCATCCGCTGTCTTTGTCTGAACAATTACGTTTTAAGGTAAGCGGCCACGAGCAACTTGGCCCTGATCTTAAACTGACGTTATATCCTTTATAGACCATAAGTTGTAAACATCTTATCCACAGCGATTAGTCATTGTGATTAAAGACATATCACCTGTAAATAACTGTTTGGATGATGGGTTGTTTCACATGAAACTGTGTATAACTCTGTTTCATGTGAAACAAGGAAGTAGAATCCTTTACTGTGCTATTATAAATAACCTATAAAAATCAGTAGTTTATATTTAAGAAACCAAATAATGTATAAGGTTAAGGGAAAAGGACGTCTTTGTGGATAACTTAGTCTAAAGAAGGTTTTTATTGACACGTGACTTGATTTATCTTTACTTATCCACAACTTATCCCCTTATAAGCTTAAAAATCATTACTCTTAAGGTTAGTGTAGAGCAGTCTACCATCGTTGAGTGAGTGCCACGTTAGATAACAGCGAAACAATTCAGATATGAGGGTCATATGTTTACCGGAATTATAGAAAGTGTTGGAAAGGTCACGTCCATGCAGCCTACAGGCGGTGACATACGCCTGACCATAGCGTCGGATGACTTGGATTTTAGTGATGTGAAGTTGGGCGACTCTATTGCCTCAAATGGTATCTGCCTAACTGTGGTAGAGATTGGCGATAAGTCTTACTCTGTCGATGTTTCACGTGAAACAATAGCTCGAACTGCTTTAGAAGAGCTAAAAGCGGGTCACATTGTCAATTTAGAAAAAGCGATGTTACCGACCACGCGCTTTGGTGGTCATATCGTCGCAGGTCATGTCGATGGGGTCGGGCGCGTCAGCAAATTACAACAAGATGCGCGCTCTATCTATATCGAGATTGAGATACCCAAGGAGCTCGCCCATTATACCGCGACCAAAGGCTCTATCACCGTCGATGGCATCAGTCTGACCACCAACTTGGTGCGTGACAATATCGTTTGTCTCAATATTATTCCGCATACGGCAAAGGTGACCAATATTGCCAAGCATTGGCTGGTTGGCAGTAAGGTCAATATCGAGGTGGATATTGTGGCTCGCTATTTGGAACGCTTGCTAAATAAGTCGCAAACAGGCAGCATGAACGCACCAAGCCCGCAAAGCCAAATTACTGAGGATTTTTTAGCCGATAATGGCTTTATGAAATGACCAGTGTCGGTGTATCTGATAGAACGATATAAAACAATAAAACTTAATGACAGCTTCTCACGGAACCTGAGTGATTTATTCAGTTGTCATTAAGCTTTGCAAAACGGTTTGCAATTTATCTTTATTGATAGGTTTTGCTAAAAAATCATCCATTCCCGCTAGGCGGCAAGCTTCGCGATCTTCCTCTGTATTATTTGCAGTTAATGCCACAATAGGAATACTACTCCCTTGCGAGCGTATGGCTTGAGTGGCTTGCAAACCATCCATGACTGGCATTCGGCAATCCATAAGAATTAAAGAGATTTGTTGTCGCTGCGCATCAAGTCGTTCTAAAGCTTGTCGGCCATTGTCTGCCACTAGGCTAGGATAGCCCAACTTATCTAACATCTTACAAGTAATTTTTTGGTTGGTGAGATTGTCATCGACAACTAATATTGTAGGAGCGATCGAACCCTCTGTTGTATTACTATCTATCGTTGGTTTTTCTACACTTTTAGAATTACTACTGGTATCTTCGTGTTTGGAAGTAACTCTCGTAGTCTGTGATAGGCGTATTAGCTCAGATAGCAACAAGGCCACATCTAACGGTTTATTCAAAAATCCATTAAACTTACCTAACAATGAGGATGTAATACTGCGTTCTGGTTTCATGCTTAATAACAATTTTGGCAAAGAGGTATCTTTCAATAATTTATGAATAACCTGACTTTGTTCATTGTTAGTAATTCTTTGCTGGCTATCTATGCGTGAGCCATTAGTAGCGACTGTAGAAGGAACTAGGCGAGTATGGGTTTCATAGTACTCATAATCTAACAACAATATTGGCTGTAGGGTCTTTGCTTCAAGCTCTAGCTGCTTATATAGCTTTTGGGCAGCCGTATTGTCCAAGTTTGTATAGATATTAACTGGCAGGGACAAATGTGAGCATAATTGCTGCAAAAAGGTCGCGCAGATGTCTTGCTCTACAACAACGATAAAACGGATATGTGTCAGGCTACTATGAAAGTGATAGATGGGCTGGTAAGTTGCCTGATGACAAGGTAAATAAAGAGTAAAATTGCTACCTACCCCAAGCTCGCTATCTAATTGGATAAACCCGCCTAATAACTGCGCAAAGCTATTAGAGATCGCAAGCCCCAGTCCTGTTCCACCAAAATTTTGGCTGATTTGTCTGTTTGCTTGATTAAAGTAAGAAAACAGTTTGTCTTGTTCCGAATCTGCAATACCAATGCCAGTATCTTTAACACTAAAGCGCATCCATTGATGATCGGCGACAGTATGGGGTAAGCGATTGTCAGGGGCTAAACTTTGATTACGTGCAATAGTGGTTAGGGTGCGCTTACTATCAAGGCTAGTGATAGACTGCATCTGCTCATAAGTAATAGGCTCGATAACCAATGCCACATAACCTGATGGGGTAAATTTGATGGCGTTATCTAGTAAATTGAGAAGGATTTGACGTAAGCGGTTGCCATCAGTGCTGATATAACGCGGGCTATTGGGCGTAAAAAAATACAATAGATTGATACCTTGCCGACGCGCACTACCAACCATTAAATCACTAACATGCTGCCCAAGCTTAAAGATATCAGTAGGCTCATTCACAATATCAGCCTTCCCTGCTTTTATTTTTGCCATATCGAGCATATCGTTTAGCATCGCCAACATTGACTGGCTAGACTGGGTCAACATAGACAGCACCTCTTGCTGCCTTGGCGTTAGTCGATGCGCCTCTATCAGCTCTAAGGTCCCGATAATAGCGTTCAAAGGTGTGCGTAACTCATGGCCAATAATAGATCTAAGCTTGGTAAACTCTTTTATCTGCAGCTGTAATTGTTGGTTTTGTAGGTGCAAGTCATCAACTTGCGTGATGAGATTATCGATATTATTAAGTATCACCGTAAACCCATGAACTTGTCCATGAGTCCCAAACCACGGAGTGATGTGTAGCTGATAGGCCTGCTTATCTTCTAGTCCATAAACCAATAGGTTACGAGTAACGCGTAGAGTAGAGAGCTTTTGTAACAGCTGCTGAGTCGCTTTGTCACTGCCGGTCAAAAAGTCCGTTAAGCTGTAATTGTTATCACGCTGAAATGCTGTGGTAAAAACTTGCTCAAAGCGCTGATTAAAAAAACTTATATGTCCTTGGCGCATGACCATTAGCATGGGTAATGGAGCCTGATTGACCAAATGCTCTAAACGCTGATTGAGGGTTTTAATGCGGCGATGATGGTCATGTAGCTGATAGCTAACACGGCTAAGGGCATGACCTATGCGTAAAAACTCAGGGGTAGTTTTTTCTGTCACAAATGGGGGCGGTATATAAGCCTCTTTGGAGTCTATCGTTAAATTGTCCGTATACTGTACTAATTGCTCCCAATTAGTACGGCGTTTAAGCGCATAAAGTAACGCCAAACTAAATAACATAATCGCTGTCATCAACGGCAGCCAGAAGCGATAAGATATCCAGTTTATATCAAGAGGTTGATGGCGTAGTACGACATAGATTTGATGTCCGTTTTCAAGCTTGATTCTACCTGTTAGCGTATCGTTATTTATCTGATACAAGCTGCTACTTGTAGTAGATATTGAGGTAAGCGTAGGAAAAGTCACATTAGTAAACTTGGCTTCTTGAGGCTGTATATGACGATATACATAGGTTTGTCCAGACGGCAACATAAAGATTAACTGATAGCTGATGTCTTGGAAAAAAGGCTTGGTAAGTATTCTTTCGATTTCAGTTTCTGTCGGTACGGCATGATCCATAGTCTCATGCTCTAACGCTGCAAAGACAACTTGGCTGTGCATCTGACTTCGAGTTTTGAGTGCTGAAAACATCATAGCGTAGTACAAAGCTAGCATTATCAGCAGGGACAAAACATAAAAGAAAAGCAGACGTTTTAATGTCTGAAACTGTTGCATGTGGGTATGTTCCTATACCTACGCGACAATGCAGTGCGATGGTAAGCTAAAATAAAATAAACTATTTTTTGGATAGTACGTGTTGATGGCTCTTTTATCTACAAACCTTTAGTTGTATGTTGGAGGGTTAAGTTATTAATAAAACAGTCACGTAGAATCTTATAGTAACAAATTAACCACCAATGCGGTTATGACAATGATACTAATTTCAATGTTTACTTGAGCTTTAAGTTATGCACGATATAGCTATTCGTTAAATCATCTAAACATACTAAACTAACTAACGACTAGACAAGTACCGAGCCATAGCGAATAGTACTAACATTATGTCAATACAGACTAAATGGAGATAGTCGTTATGAACTAGTTACCTCAATAACCAGCGATAGATGAATAACACAGCTCGCAATTATGGCGCAACACTGTAAACTCACCTATAATGTGACGATCAATCACATAATATATAATATGGTGCTATGACCACAACTAATGCTGTTTTTAATAATATGGTACAAACCAATCGATTGCGCGTGGTGTTTGCAGGCACACCTGAATTTGCTGCTGCTAGCCTTGAGGCACTCATTGCTCAGCAAGAGCAACTTAATATAGACATTGTTGCAGTATATACGCAGCCAGATCGCAAAGCAGGACGCGGTCAAAAGCTATCTGCATCTGTTGTCAAACAAGTAGCACTTGCACATGATATTGCCATCGAACAGCCTGTCACTTTCAAAAAATCTAACACTGAAGGATTGGCTGCTAGACAGACATTGGCAAGCTATCAGCCTGATGTCATGATTGTCGCAGCATATGGACTGATTTTACCTGTAGGTGTGTTGAATATCCCTACTTATGGTTGTCTCAATATTCATGCCTCCTTATTACCGCGCTGGCGAGGCGCTGCACCTATTCATCGCGCACTATTGGCAGGAGATACCGAGACCGGTATTACTATTATGCAGATGGATAAGGGTCTAGATACTGGCGATATGCTCTATAAAGTCAGCGCTCCTATCGAGACTCATGATACGGCCTCCAGCCTACATGATAAAATGGCTGAACTAGGCGCGGCGGCGATTAGCACCGTACTAAAAGACTTAGCACACTATCAAGCGCAGGCGGTTGCCCAAGATGACAGTCAAGCCAACTATGCCGAAAAGCTGGTAAAGACTGAGGGCGAGATTGATTGGACGCAATCAGCTAGCGCTATTGAGCGCCAAATTCGAGGTTTAACGCCTTGGCCTGGTGCTTATACTTTTTTGAATGGTGCGCGCGTCAAGATATTAAATAGCTTGCCGGTAAACCCAACACAGCAAACCAATGAGCCTGCTGGCACGGTTATTAGTGTCGGACGTAAAGCCATTTTGGTAGCTTGTGGTAAAGGCGAGCCTACAGACGATAAAACACCAGCAGCTAGCGCGCTTGCAATAACCAAATTACAGCTTGCAGGTGGCAAACCTGTCACCGCTGAGCAAATCTGTCATGGCAATCAGCTCGATGATGGTGACCAGTTCGGCCCCGAATCCCATTAATTAATGCAGACGCTCCAATGCGTACAGGATATCAATACTAATGAGACATAACGCAACTGCGTCTAAAAGTGCTAACACTAGAAACAACCAGAACAAGCCGTCCAGTAACCTTAAAATGACGGGTAGCGTGCGCGTACGCGTCATCCGAACCTTACTTGCCATTCAACAAGGTCAGTCACTCTCAAGCGTACTTGATCCCTTGCTAAATAGTCTGCATGAAGGAGATAAAGGCTTTGCACATGCATTGTTGTTGACCACTTTACGTCAATGGCACGCACTTGCAAGACTGCTTGATAGCTTAGCTGACAAACCTGTTGATGAGATAGAAGTGCGCACCACCATCCAAGTGGGCCTAGTGCAGCTGCTTTATTTAGAAGTGGCTGACCATGCCGCCATTCACGAAACGGTAGAAGCAGCCAAAGAGATTGAATTTGCGCGGGCCTCTGGTCTTGTCAATGCAATCTTGCGTAAAGTTGCCAAAAACACCAATAAATTCCGTAAAAAATGCGACAAAAACCATAGTTTGCCTAATTGGCTAGCACACCAGCTTAAACAAGATTGGAGTGATGAGTATGCAGCATTAACTCAAGGCCTACGCCAGCCTGCACCGATGTTTTTACGCGTAAATACAGCCGTGAAATCAACCAATGAATATCAGCAAATACTTACCGATGCCGATATTAGTACTGAATTGGTTGAGTTATCTAGTGGTTTGCAATTAACTGATACCGTCAAAACTGCTACGCTATTGACTCAAGCATTACGCTTAGAACAAAGCACAGCGGTCAGTTTTTTACCTCAATTTGCAGAAGGTGTGGCGAGTGTGCAAGATATGCATGCCCAGCTTGCTGCTCCGCTGATAGAGCTTGCGCTAACTAATAAGCTGGCTAAAGACACTCAGATAACTGATAAAGACAGTCGAAATGAAGAGACTTCTACAATCCAATTGTTGGATGCTTGTGCCGCTCCAGGCGGTAAGCTTGCCCATTGGTTAGAGCTATTAACAGCAGACAATAAGTCATCATTGTTTCATGTGAAACCTGATGATAGTGTAAATAAAGCGAATAGTATCAGGCTCACTGCTATAGATAATGAAGCTCCGCGTATTAAACGGATTCATGAAAACTTAGAACGCCTGAATTTACAGCAACAAAATTTAGAAAACTCAGCCAATACTGATATCAAGCTTGATATCGTCTGCGCTGATGCGACAACATGGCAAGGCAACTCTGAACCCAAAAAGCAAAAATCAAATCAAGACCGAGCAATCTTTGATGCTGTGTTACTTGATTCGCCATGTACTGCGACGGGAGTGATTCGTCGTCATCCAGATATCAGCTTGTTACGTCACGAAGAAGATATCGCCCAAACCGTACAGTTACAAGCGCAAATCTTAGACAACTTATGGCCACAAATAAAAGTAGGCGGCTATCTACTATATGTGACTTGCTCAATCTTAAAACAAGAAAACGTTGAGCAAATGCAAGACTTTACCGCACGCCACCCCGATGCAACTGCTATCGAATTTACGAAAGAGTGTAACTGGGGTATCGAGCAGGCGATCGGTCGCCAATGTTTACCGATTGATAGCGCAAGCGGTGATGGCTTTTATTATGCACTGCTGCAAAAGACTGCTCAATAAAATACAATGACAGAACCTTATTCTCAGCCTTCTAAACGTATCGCGGTAGGCTATGTTTTTAGCTAAATATAAACCTTTGCAAAAGCAATATGCTAAGCCAATTATATTGGCCTATGACAGCTCGTACGATTTTGAGATTTGAGTACTGAAGACTAACTTTAGACGTTTTAAGTAGGGATGCACTATGAAATATATCAGTACCCGTGGTCAGACAGCACCAATGGATTTTAGTGATGTGCTATTGATGGGTCTTGCGCCAGATGGTGGTTTGATGCTGCCTGAGCACTATCCAAGTATTGATAGCGCTGTACTTGATGAGTGGCGTACGCTTAGCTATACAGAGCTTGCGCTAGCCATTATGCAGCGCTTTGCTACCGATATTCCTTATGCTGATTTAAAAGATATTATTGAGCGTACTTATACGACTAAGGTATTTGGCAGTGCGGAAATTACCCCAGTACGCAAGCTTGAGGACAATCTTTATATCTTAGGGCTGTCCAATGGCCCAACACTCGCGTTTAAAGATGTGGCGATGCAGTTTTTGGGCAATGCTTTTGAGTATGTGCTTAAAAGAAAAGATGCCCGTATTACCATCATCGGTGCGACCAGCGGTGACACAGGTAGTGCGGCAGAATATGCGCTGCGCGGTAAAGAAAATATCGAAGTCTTTATGCTGTCACCTCATGGCAAAATGAGCGAATTCCAGCGTGCGCAGATGTATAGCTTAACCGATGATAATATTCATAATATCGCTATCGATGGGATGTTTGATGATTGCCAAGACATCGTCAAAGCCTTACAACAAGATGCGGAATTTAAAGCCGCTTACAGTTTAGGCACGGTCAACTCCATCAACTGGGGGCGCATCTTGGCGCAGATTGTGTATTACTTTAAAGCGTATTTTGCGGTGACAAATAGCAACGATGAGCAAGTTAGCTTTAGCGTACCGTCTGGCAACTTTGGTAATATTTGCGCAGGACATATTGCGCGTGAAATGGGTCTGCCAATTAACCGCCTTATCGTTGCAACCAATGAAAATGACGTGCTAAATGACTTCTTTAATCAAGGTGCTTACCAACCACGTGCGACCGATAAAACTTATGTGACCTCAAGCCCTTCAATGGACATCTCTAAAGCGTCAAACTTTGAGCGCTTTGTTTATTTGTTACTAGAAAGGGACAGCGCGCGCGTCCATGAGCTATTTGAAGGCGTAAAGTCTGGTCAAGGTTTTGATCTATCGGATGTGTTAGATGCTGTTAATACTCGTTATGGCTTTGCTGCTGGTAAGTCTACCCACGCTGATCGTTTACAAACGATCAAATCTTTATACGAAAAATATGGTGAATTGGTTGACCCGCATACCGCTGATGGTATCAAAGTTGCCAAAGAGCTACAGCAAGATGGCGAAGTTATCATCTGTGCTGAGACTGCTTTGCCAGTCAAATTCGCAGATACGATCATTGAAGCTGTTGGTCAAATAGACATTAAGCGTCCTGTTCATACTGAAGGACTAGAAGACTTACCACAGCATGTCGTAGTGTTGGATAATAAAGCAGAGTTGGTCGCTGAGCAGATTCGTCAACATGTAACGGCTGATTTGTCGTAATTTATAAACATAAGCTTAGATGTTTGGTTTCACGTGAAACTTCGTATATATTAAGAAAAGCCTTACTCTCCGTACATCGGATAGTGAGGCTTTTTTTTATCTTCTTAAATAGGACTTGTTAACCCATATCCTTTGGACTATATGAGATTTGAACTGCATAACTATACCGTTTGAAGTAGCTTGAATTTTTGTAAATAGATGTCTAGTTATATGCTATTGTGTATATAATTGTAATCATAACTGTCTTATTACTTAATAAGCTATTCTGACAACTTGTTGGATTCAATCTTGCAAGGATAAGTAGTAAAACACAATCCTATTTACGCTGTACTTTAAAACTTGTGGATACAACCATGAAAACGAGCCTAAACTCTATAGCAAAAGCGCTGATTGCTACTGCTTTTAGTAGTGCAATGTTAATAAATACTGCTCACGCTAATAACCCACTGCCAACTATCAAAGCCGATGCACCTAATCGCTACATCGTCAAAAAAGGCGATACGCTATGGGATATCTCAGGTCGCTATTTAGATAGTCCATGGCGCTGGAAAGAGATTTGGGCCACCAATAAACAAATTAAAAACCCCAACCTAATCTATCCCAATGATGTACTTATCTTATGTGTGATTCAAGGTAAGACGCTGATCGGTGTTGATACCGGTGAGGGCTGCGCAGGTGTCGAAAAACAAGTAACAGGCAATGTGGTAGCCAGTACAGTCACAGTCACTTCAGTCGCTAATAGTATTCCGGCGATTCCACGTGCAGCGATTCAGCATTGGTTAGACAAGACAATTATCGTTAATCCAAAAGACTTTAATACTACTCCTTATGTGTTGGCGTCCAAAAATCGTAACTTGATCACTGCTAGTGGCGATAAGATTTATACCAAAGGAATACCACTTATCGTTGGACAACGCTACGGCGTTTATCGTGAAGGTGAGATGTATGTCGAACCTAGAACCCAAGAGGTCATTGGTCTTGAAGTGACGCAAGTGGCCACCGGCTTGGTAACGAATGTCGAAGAGAACGGTGTGAGCAGTCTGCAATTGACGGATTCTTATGGCAAAGAAGTACGGGAGGGTGACCGTGTATTTGTCGAGTTAGATGATTCTATTCCACCTGTATTCTATCCCGCGCCTGCCACTGTGAGCCGCGGCGGATTGATCGTTCGAGTAATGGATTCAATCAACTCTGCGGCGAAGGGTAGTGTGGTGGCTATAAACTTGGGTAGCAACCAAGGTGCCAAACCTGGTGATGTATTGACGGTCTATCGAAAAGGACCTTTAGTACGCGATACCATGGACAATGATATGCCTGTACGCTTGCCAAGCGAGCCTGCTGGTATGGCAATGGTATTTAATACTTTTGATGATATCAGCTATGCTTATATTTTAAGCTCAGAGCTGCCTTTAAATGTCGGCGATCAACTGTTACCACCGCCTTACCTGTAGTCCTTTATATCATTATATTGAGTAAAACCGTCATGTCAGTATATCTACCTCCTCTATCAATCGAACAGCGTGCAATCTTGGCGTTATGGTATGAGGTCAATGCGTCATTGTCTGCTTATCATAAGCTTGTCACGTCCTTTGGTGATGCGCAGCGTGCTTGGCAGGCGACAGTAGAAGCATGGCGGCAGTTGGGTATTCATCATACTCATCTCAAACGTCACGAGCAGCCAAAGCAAACCCTCACCAGTATCGACAGCATCCAGCAAGCGCTGATAGAGAAACGCTATGGTCTACTATTCGCCGACCAGCCCGATTATCCTACCCAACTTTTACAGATATATGATCCGCCGCCATTGCTATTTTATCGTGGTAATAGCGCACGCTTGCATCAAGCCCAAATCGCTATCGTCGGTAGCCGAAAGCCAACAGCACATGCCCAAAAGATTACTTTTGACATCGCGCAGTACTTAGCGCAAGCAGGTTACGTCGTGACAAGCGGTCTTGCCATGGGTGTGGATAAGCGCGCTCATCTAGGCGCACTGTCCCAAACAGACATTGAGCTTCAAGGCAGTACGATAGGGGTCATGGGTACAGGGATTGATGTGCATTATCCCAATCATCATGATAAGTTATTTGCTCAAATTGTCGAGCAAGGTGGTTGTATTATCAGTGAGCTGTTACCGCATACGCCGCCGCATAAACATACTTTTCCGCGTCGTAACCGCCTAGTCGCTGGACTGAGCTTGGCGACGATTGTGACCGAAGCGACTATTCAAAGTGGCTCTTTGATTACCGCGCGTCTAACCTCTGAACTAGGCAAGCAAGTCTTTGCGATTCCAAGTCATATTGATAACAGTAATGCTGAAGGCTGCCATCACCTTATACGAGAAGGCGCGACGTTGATCTACCATCCCAAACAAGTTATAGAAGATGTCAATAGTCAGCTAGATTATGGCAGTCGCGCGCTCAAAATGACACAGAAAGACGCATCAAATATTAGTCCTATTTCTCACTCTTCGGATATAAACAGCCGTCCCGTTATCGCTACTCATCACTCACCACCATCTACCCTTAAGCCTTCTAGTAGCACTATAGACATCGCTGAACATTTACAGACGGTCTATGATCAACTCGACTGGCATGGACAAGATTTAGATGCGTTGCTAGTGACCACCAAGTTAGCCCCACCGCAGCTAATCGGACAGTTGATGGAGCTTGAATTATTAGGTGTCATCAGTGTACAAGGCGGACGCTATCTACGCGTTTAGAGGGGGTTTTTAAGCGCTTATATTTTCAATAAAGTACAAAGCAAAGCATGTCGAGATCAGCACGCTCTTAGGAACTTTTAAATTCTGTCGCCCTAGGTTTTCTTTCTTCTGTGTTATTATTAATGTCTCATCTTCTATTATTCTGAAATATTCAAGCCATGAAACAATCTGCCTCCATTACTACTGATTCTGTCGTTCAAGCTGCTGGTTGGCTAAAAGAAGGTCAGCTACTCGCTTATCCAACCGAAAGCGTCTGGGGTATCGGTTGTGATCCATTTAACCAAATGGCAGTGCAGCGATTACTGGCTATGAAACAGCGTCCAATACATAAAGGTATGATTGTAGTTACTGATGATATTCAGCGTATAGCGCCGTTATTAGATGACCTAAACGATAGTCAACGACGAACGGTCCTTGAGAGTTGGCATATGCACTCAGAAACTATCTCAAAGCAGGCTCATACTTGGTTATTGCCTCTATCCAAACAGCTGACGGTACCTATTCCGTCATGGATTACAGGAGACCATAATAGTGTAGCCGTACGTATTATCGCCCACCCTTTGGTCCAGCAGCTATGCACGCAGATGGTTTCACCAGATAATCCTTATGGCTTTGTTGTATCGACGAGCTGTAACCCTTCAGGAAAACCCCCAGCACTAACGTTAAATCAAGCACAGGCCTATTTTCTTGATGACAATAAACACAGCGATCTGGACAAGCAAGTGCATTATCTGATAGGAGATACACTAGGCTATAAGTTGCCAAGTCAGATCGGAGATGCCTTAACGGGGGCAATAATCAGATAGTATTTAAATAAACTACTGCTTTTTTTTCGACATGTTTCTACCGACCTATTACCTAAGACTTAATTACCTAAATGAAGTCTGTCTTATCCTATGCTTCTTACTCTGCATCTGCCAAACTCCATATTTTAAATCTGTACTTAAATAGTTACTTCTACAATTATGCTATTGTTTTTGTAGCTTATTTTTTGCAACACTGATTGCTATGTGATAAACATTTAGGGAGTCGGGTATGAATATTATAATCAGTGGGGGCTCAGGGTTTTTGGGTAGTGCATTTAGTCGTGAGTTGATGACACGTTACCGCGCACAAAATAAAGAGGTACATATTACTTGGCTGACCCGCGATAGCAGCCAAACACACCCTGACGGTGTCACTATGATGACTTATGATGAGCTTGCAAATACTGACAAAAGCTTTGATGTGGTCCTCAATCTAGCAGGCGCTGGGATTGCAGATTCGCGCTGGAGTGATGAGCGCAAAGAGCAATTGCTAGCCAGCCGTGTGAAGCCTACCGAGTCACTATTAGCATTTATTGCACGTAGTAGCACTAAGCCCAAACTCTTGGTTAGCGGCTCAGCCATTGGCTGGTATGGCACGCAAGGCGATAAACCATTAACTGAAAATAGTGGTTTTGAGACAGATTTTGCTCATAAATTATGTGATGATTGGGAGCAGTTGGCGCTCAAAGCCACTCAATATGGTGTACCAGTCGCTATTGTACGTACAGGGATAGTCATTCATCCTGATGGCGGTATGCTGGGCAAACTTCTAACGCCATTTAAAATGGGCGTCGGTGGACAACTGGGTGATGGTAGGCAAGTCATGAGCTGGATAAGTCGTGAAGACTGGGTGGGGGCTGCGATATTTATTATTGAAAAGCATCTTACTGATAACATGACCAGCCAAGATACGCAGGACAATACGTTAAAAACTACAAGCGATACGCCAGCGCTGGTATATAACTTTACGGCGCCCAATCCAGTGACCAATCATACTTTTACCAAGACGCTTGGGTCATGGTTAAATCGTCCAACGTTTTTTACGTTACCAGAGTTTTTACTTAAGCTCATGTTTGGTGAGATGTCGACACTACTGATTGATGGACAGAAGGTATTGCCGCAAGCTCTACAGAATGCGGGCTATACGTTTAAACAGCCAACGCTAAAGCAGGCGTTAGAAGAGCAAAATTAATTAAAATAGCAAAAGTTATAAAAGATAATAATGTTTCATGTGAAACATAGGGGGTTAAGAGGACAATTATCTAAATAGTATGGCTAACCCAAATAAACATGTAAAACCTATGAGATTTAATGAAATAAAATATCTGTATCTAGCGCGTAAGAATACTGGCGTAAGATAGCCACATCTTTATTTGAACAGATATTACTATGTGGTTTTTCTTTGTTGTTCTCACCCAACTATTAGCGTTAACGACTAGTGTCATCTTATGGTGGCTCATTAAACCAAAACGTTCAATAGTAAAAAAGGCAATTATAGCATCTGTTTTTATTATTAATAATGTGGTGCTTATTTATGGACTGAGTGATTTTTGGCTTGCCCCTTTTCATGTCTATCTAGTCGTGGGTATTTTGCAAGGATTTATGATCTATGCTGCGCTGATTACCGTATTTATTGCTCTGATATATGATAAGTTATTGAAAGCTCAGCGCAGGCCTACGCTTATACATAGCGTTGGAATAATGATATATATTGGCATTGTAAGCTTAGCCGTATTTAATGCCTACTCGCCAGTGGTTCATCAACTGACGGTTACGACGACCAAACCATTAGATAAGCCGATAGATATTGCTTTAGTATCCGACACACACTTAGGTAGATGGTTTGGCAATCGACAGATAGACAAATTGGTCAGTCTGATCGACGCTCAGGATGCTGACATGGTGGTGCTGGCAGGCGACGTTATGAATGATACTACTATCTATTATGACAAAACCAACATGCATGAGCATTTATCAAAACTACATGCACCGCTTGGCGTGTACGCAGTTTTAGGCAATCATGATTATTTGGGATACGAAGAAGCAATCGCAGAAGCGGTAACAGATGCAGGTATCACCGTACTTGATAATGAGAGTGTGCTGCTTGATGACTCGGTATGGTTAGTCGGACGCTCGGACGATGTAGATTCGACGCGCTTATCAGCATCTGAATTACTGTCGAAGGTCGATACCGATAAGCCGACTGTGTTTTTAGAGCATCGTCCTACAGCGCTAGAAGAGATCAGCGATTTACCCGTAGATTTGCACTTATCGGGGCATACGCATGGCGGACAGATATTTCCGTTGACGCTGTTAAAGCAGTGGTTTCAACCGCTAATGCACGGCACCAAAAATATAGGGAACACACAGTTTTTGGTGTCTTCAGGCTATGGGTTTGGGCCAGTACCATTTAGGTTAGGCACGCGTGCTGAGATATGGATGATTAGGTTACAATCTGCGCTATAAACTGCTTCAATAAATGACCTAACGTACATACTAAAAGCCTCTACTATATAAAAATAGTAGGGGTTTTTTATACGTTACCAAACTTTCGCTTAAATTTTTTTGTCTGGTCTAAATTTTTTAAATACCAACATCATTCTGGAATCACCCATGCGCAATGCGTTTTTTATCACCATTTTTGTACTGTTGCAGCTTTTTAGCGTAGGGGCTGCCCTAAGTTTACAATGGTGGTTACAGCCGTGGGGTAATACCACGCTACAAATTTCCATATGGATTGCTATATTTGCTATTACCAATGGCTTACTAGTACTAAGTGTCAAAAGAGTTTTTGCCAATAGCTATCGCTGGATCAGTGGTTGGATGTTGTTCATGCACTTTCTTGTACTTACTGCGTTATTGACCAGCTTATTATACGGTGGTTATTGGTTAATAGTAACCTTTACTGACTACCCTGTTCTTAATCCTTCGGTAGTGGTAACGGGGCTGCGAGTGCTCGATCTGCTTATCTTTATTGGTCTATTTATTTATGCTCTATATAGCGCCTACGTACCTGTTGTGCGTAGAAAAACGATTCATATTAATAAACCGATGGTAGGGCAACTGCGTATTGCGGTGGCCAGTGATTTACATATCGGACGACTGTTTGGTAGTGGTGCGATAGACAGGCTGCGTCGTCTCGTCATCCAATCTAAAGCGGATATACTATTGATGCCGGGCGATATTATGGATGACAATACCGAAGCATTTATTGCCTACGATATGCAGGCAAACTTAACTGAACTATGTGCCAGCCTACCTTATGGGGTTTATGCGACATTAGGCAATCATGATTTGTACGGGCACGAGCAGCCTATTAGTCATTCGCTGCGTAGTGCTGGCGTGCATTTATTGAACGATGATGTGTACTGCCTGACGCACCAAGGGCAGCCGATTTGGTTGGTTGGTCGTTTTGATAATCACAAACGTGAGCGCGTAGCGACGACAGAGCTACTGGCGCAAGTAAATGTAGATGAGCCTATCATATTACTAGACCATCGCCCTAGCGATATCGTTGAACATAGCCAGCTGCCCGTTGATTTACAAGTGTCAGGACATACTCATAATGGACAGGTATTTCCCGCTAACTTTATCGTCAGTGCGATTAACCGTCTAGGTTACGGTTATGAAGCCATCGGTCATGGACACTTTGTGGTGTCATCCGGCTATGGTTTTTGGGGTATTCCGTTTCGCTTGGGTTCGCGCTCAGAGATTTGGTTAATCACTCTTAGCGGTAAGTAGTTGGCGGACAAAGCTGGCAAACTTGTCAATAATATCAGCCGTTTCATGACCAACACTTTTATGGATACTCATTAAATGTATGAAACCGTGCGGCGCGCCCAGCACAGTACGTGTCTGAGTCTCTATACCATTCTCTTGTAGTTGTTCAGCGTATGCCAGCGCCTCGTCACGCAAAATATCTAATTCAGCCACCACAATATAGCTTGGACACATGTGTGCGTTGTGACCATGCATAGGCGATGTAAGCGGGTGTGAGCCCGTCAAAGTACTATGTTGCATATAAGCGCTATCAAACACTTCGACGTCATTATAATCAAGTAGCAAGCCTTTACCATATAAGGCCCAGCTAGGGTAATTTGTCTCAATATCGGTGACAGGATAAAGAGGTAGCTGAGCAAGTGGACGGGGCAAACGTTGCAACTTATCAATGATATCTTCTGCATCCAGCTCTAGATTAAGCCATTGCTTAACGTCCGGCGCAGTGATCTGCTGGGCGACCAAGAGGGCCAAGCAACCACCAGCGCTGTCACCTGATAATACAATGCGCGATGGCAGTGCACCCAAAGTATGGCAGTGCTCAGCTAGCCATTCATAAGCAGCCAGACAGTCTCTAAGGGCGGTTGGGGCAGCGTGCTCTGGCGCCAATCGATAGTCGACACTGACCACAGGCCAGCCTGTTTGTCTGCAGACTGCATGACAAAATTCATGATGAGTATCAAGATCGCCAATACAAAATCCGCCGCCATGAAAGTACAGCATGACTGTTTTATCGCGGTTAGTTTCATCATCACCTTGCTTATGCTGTTGATAGCAGCGCACTGTCATATCACCACCGTCAGCGTTAGCTACTATGTTATCTTGCCAGCGAACCGTCGCGCTATTTTCTGCATTAGCTTTAGTCAGCGGCTTTGACTGTTTATCTATCTGTTGCCAGACGTCCGGCGCTTGCATAGCGACCGTATCAGCTACAAATTTGTGACGCAGTGTTGGCAAGCTATCGAGACTTAACGGGCGTTTAAGCTTATTACTTAGCGCCATAATCAAACGCATGTGAGCATCAGCATGGGGATATTGCTGAGTATCTGCACCATGAAAAAGAGTGTTTAATCTTTCAAGCAAAGGCGTAGGTAGTGCCTCGAGGTTTTTTAATACATGATGGAGATGATGCTTTTTATAAGGTGCTGTTACATGACGAAACTCATTATGGTAACGTTTATTTAGCTGATTAGTGAACAGTCGGTTATCGTTTAATAAATGGTGTTCTGTTGTGTCACAGCTTGTCCGTTTACACAAAGTCTTGATAGCATTGACTGCTTTATCTGCCACTACATTCTTAGATAATTTTGGTAGAACAGGCATGGTATTCCTTATTAAATTTAATAAAAGAAAGACAGCTTATAGAAAGTGGATTGATACAGGATAGCGGATAATAAAATCATAGTGCTACGTGCTACTTATCGTTGGTTTTTGATGTCCTTTATGCTTGTCATTATCTATGAAAACTCATTATTTCATCAAAAGCCAAAAATTCATCTCATTTAGGCTTGAAATTTACGCCTAGGGTCTTTATCAAGCAGCTATCAGAACATAATTATACTGAGCGTTTATTTGTAAGAAATCCAAGATTCACGGGTTTATCTTATATTAAGTTTAAGACTCATTACTAAAATCATAAGGAGCTATTATGACTGAACAGGCACCCAATCACGAATTTGATACAAATGATCCAAAAGCAGCTCAGAGTAATATTGAGCGTGAAGAAAGTCTTTTAGAGGAAACCATGAACGAGTTTGATCCAGAAAATAACTCAGGTGCAGATAATACGGTTAAAAATGATATTGATATCGATGCTTTTCATGCGCGTATTGCTGAGCTTGAAGGTGAAGTAAAACAAGCCAAAGAAGGTACGGCTCGTGCCAACGCTGAAGCTTATAATGCACAAAAGCGTATGGAGCAAGAAACCGATAAAAGTAAAAAATTCGCTCTGCAAAAATTTGCCAAAGATCTACTAGAGATCGTCGATAATTTAGAGCGCGCTATCGAGAGCGCTACTGATAACGATCCGGTGACTGAAGGTGTGCAGTTGACTCATAAAGCGCTACTTGCGGTGCTTAATAGACATGGCGTAGAGGTGGTCGATCCACAAGGCGAAAAATTCAATGCAGACTTTCATGAAGCAGTCGGTATAGATGCTGACGCTGAAGCGGATACTGTTGGCACAGTACTACAAAAAGGTTATAGCTTAAATGGCCGTTTATTACGTCCAGCTATGGTACGTGTTGGTCAATAAATAAAGCCGATATACGAATAAGCCTTATTAAAAGTAGGGATATTCACAAAACTTCACACAAAACCAAGTTATTGTAGTATCACTGACTTGAAAAAACACAAACATAAACCGATATAAAGCAACAAGTGACCAGTTAAGGTCTGATACCCCAAAACTAGTGGCTTATGTGAGTAACTTGGACTAGTACTCAAACCGGTAATATAGTCTCGTTATTTAAACGGCTAGTGTGGGTGAGTAACAATCTTATAATCAGTAATTTAGAATAAATTTGGAGTAATTAATTATGGGTAAAGTAATTGGTATTGATTTAGGTACAACTAACTCATGTGTAGCCGTAATGGAAGGCGATTCAGTTAAAATTATCGAAAACGCTGAGGGTACACGTACAACGCCATCTATCGTCGCTTATAAAGATGACGAAACGCTTGTTGGCCAATCAGCCAAGCGTCAGGCAGTTACCAATCCAAGCAACACTTTGTTTGCAATCAAGCGTTTGATTGGTCGTCGTTTCGATGACAAAGTGGTGCAAAAAGACATCGGTATGGTGCCATACAAAATCGCTAAAGCAGATAACGGTGATGCTTGGGTCGAAGTTAACGGTAAAAAACTAGCTCCGCCACAGGTTTCTGCTGAAATCTTGAAAAAAATGAAAAAAACAGCAGAAGACTATCTTGGTGAGAGTGTGAGTGAAGCAGTTATTACTGTTCCAGCTTACTTTAATGACTCACAGCGCCAAGCAACCAAAGATGCTGGTAAAATCGCTGGTCTTGACGTAAAACGTATTATCAACGAGCCAACCGCAGCTGCACTTGCTTATGGTATGGATAAAAAACAAGGCGATAGCACAGTTGCTGTTTATGACTTGGGCGGTGGTACCTTTGACGTATCAATCATCGAAATCGCTGATGTCGACGGCGAGCAGCAGTTTGAAGTACTAGCGACCAATGGTGATACATTCCTTGGTGGTGAAGACTTTGACTCAGCCTTGATTGAATACCTAGTTGCTGAATTCAAAAAAGAGCAAGATGTTAACCTAAAAGGCGATTCTCTTGCGATGCAGCGTCTAAAAGAAGCGGCAGAGAAAGCAAAAATTGAACTATCAAGCGCGCAAAGCACTGAAGTAAACTTACCATATATTACTGCTGATAGCAGTGGTCCTAAGCATTTGGTAGTGACTATCAGTCGCTCAAAACTTGAGAGCCTAACTGAAGATTTGGTTCAGCGTACCATGGGTCCTTGTAAGATTTCTCTTGAAGATGCTGGTATCAAAGTTGGCGATATCGACGATGTAATCTTAGTCGGTGGTCAGACTCGTATGCCACTAGTACAGAAAAAAGTGGAAGAGTTCTTTGGTCAAGAGCCACGTAAAGATGTAAACCCTGATGAAGCGGTAGCTGCAGGTGCTGCTATTCAAGGTGCCGTATTGTCTGGTGACAAAACTGACGTCCTACTACTTGACGTAACGCCATTGACACTCGGTATTGAAACGATGGGCGGTGTCATGACCCCAATCATTGAGAAGAACACGATGATTCCGACCAAGAAATCACAAGTATTCTCAACAGCCGAAGACAATCAGCCAGCAGTAACGATTCAGGTCTATCAAGGTGAGCGTAAAATCGCTAACCAAAACAAACAGCTTGGCCGTTTCGATCTGACAGACATTCCACCAGCACCACGTGGTCTGCCACAAATCGAAGTAACCTTTGACATCAACGCTGACGGTATCATGAATATTTCAGCGACTGACAAAGGTACTGGTAAAGCACAAAGCATCCAAATCAAAGCGGACTCTGGTTTGTCGGATGAAGAAGTCGAACAAATGGTGCGTGACGCTGAAGCAAACGCTGCTGAAGATGAGAAGTTTGCCAACTTAGCACAAGTTCGTAACGAAGCTGATGGTCGTATCCATGCTGTTCAAAAAGCATTGAAAGAAGCAGGAGATAAAGTGACTGACGAAGAAAAATCATCAGTAGAAGCTGCTATCTCTGAGCTTGAAACAGCGACCAAAGAAGATGATCATGATGACATCAAAGCCAAGCTTGAAGCACTAGACAATGCGTTCTTGCCAATCAGCCAAAAGATCTACGCAAATAGTGGCGCAGGCGCAGAAGGTATGGACCCAGGTCAATTCCAACAAGAGACTGAATCAGCTGATGCTAGCCAAGCGAATGATGATGTAGTCGATGCTGAGTTTACTGAAGTAGACGAAGACAAAAAATAATACCAAACCTAAAAACGCGATTAGCTGTGGCAAGCTCGCTTAGTCTACTCTATGTAGTACTTATACTTGTTTTCCTTGCTACTCAAGTTTTTGAGAAAGGTAGAAACGATACAAATCGATAAGTAGTTAAATAAAAAACGCATCCTTCGGGGTGCGTTTTTTTGTGGCCATAGTTTTATCATTAATACTGTAGATTATAAGATTAAGGTCTAAAAGCGTTCACTGTCAGTACTTCATAAGACAAGCTGACACAAGCATGACCTTCTTCATCGGTGGCTGAAAAATGTTGCCAATAGTCTCGCTCAAATTTTTGTAAACGCGCTTTTGTCCATATAAAGGGCTGGTCACTATATGATTGCGTTTGGGTTCGATTGGTTGACACTCCTGTGAGCTTCATATGTTTTAATACTGCATAAGGGGTTGCAAACAACAAATCAAAACGCTGAACTGAAAGCTCAATATTTTCAAAGCCAGCACTATCCAATGCCAACTGCCATTTATCATTATCTGGATAATTAAGTCCTTGACCAGTAAGTGTCTTAATTTGCAAAAAGTTATTGGCGGTAAAAGTGCTAAACAGTAACTGGCCGCCACCTTTTAATCGAGGTGCCGATTGCGTGACAAAGCTCAATGGATTATCAAACCATTGCACCGCATTGGCACTAACTATCAAGCTATGAGCTCCTTCAAAGTCTAGGGTTTCGGCATCGCCAATGACAATCTGAGCGGTGGGTAGGATTGATTGCAAGGTCGCTGTCTGCTCAGTACATAACTCGTTGATCAGCCAATGCCTGCTTTGAATGTGGGCAGCTAGTAGGCGTGTCATTTGACCAGTACCTGCCCCAATCTCTAATACACTGTCTTGCTTATCATAAGCAATATTAGCCAGTAAAGCTCGGCACGCTTGCTGTTGAATATGAGCATGCTGATCATAGTCACATGCGTTGGCAAAATGGCGAGCGATGGTTTGTTTTCTGCTGCTAAATCGTGAAGGGGTGGCAAGTATTTCCATATGGCTTAGTACATCCAAGTCAGTCAATTATTGCTTGATATAGTCGGTCTTATAAAAATTAGATACGGTTTGAGCATACTTTTACTCGCCTCTCTTGTCATCAAATTATTTTGAACCGACTGGAGTAGAGTGTCTGTCAAACCTTAGTCCTCAGTATCTTCTAACTCATAATTGCTGTATCAGTCGTTCACAGTCCTCACTTGTCAGCTTGGCGTTCATAACCAGACGGATACGAGCGGTGTTGGCAGGAACAGTAGGCGGTCTGATAGGCAATGCGTAGAAGCCAGCTGTTTGTAGCTGTTGTGCTTTAGCAATCGTGCGCGCATTGTCTCCTAATATGTAAGGCACAATGGGCGACTTATAGCTTAAGTTTTGTTGGATTGGCGCGGTGTGCTGTAACTGACTGATGGCTTGGCTAAGTCTTGTAGACAACTGGGCTAAGTGGTTGCGTTGGTCACTAAGTGTTGGCATTTTTGCTAAAATAAAGCGTGTCCATGCATGGTTGATCGGGGGTAGGGCGGTGCTAAATATCAAAGGACGCATATAGTTGATCAGCCACTGTTTGACGATATCATCACACATAATATAAGCGCCAACTGAGGCAAAGGCTTTGCCAAATGTGCCAACCAAGTAATCGATGTCTGCTAAAGTCTGCGTCTCTTCCGCCAGCCCTAAGCCCGTCTCACCTAATACACCGATCGCGTGCGCCTCATCGACATATAACTCAATGCGAGCATCTTTGGCTTTTAGTTTTACCAACTGAGGTAAGTCCGCGCGGTCACCATCCATACTAAAAACGCTTTCGGTGACGATAATGATGCGCTTAACAGTAGGCCCTGCCTGCTCAATAAACTTAGCCAAATGCTCATAATCATTGTGACGGTAGCGGCGATAGCTGACAAGCTTGCTTTGGCTTAGGCGTAGACCATCAATGATACTGGCATGCACCAGTTTGTCTGCCAAAATAAGGGTATTGACAGGAAGGGTAGTCAGGGCAGGTAAAATACCAATATTGGCATGATAACCACTGTTCAATAATAGTACCGACTTTGAGGCAGACATACCTTGCTGACATACGGCATGTTGATACCACTCTTGCATTTCAGACTCTAACGCTTGTAACTGGATATCGTTTCCTGTGAGTAGCCTTGACGAGGTCGCACTCATCTTAGGCAGTTGTGCCGCTGGCAATTGTGCTAACTGCTCAAAAAATTCAGCTTGTAGTTCGTTATCACTGCCCAAACCAAGATAGTCGTTGCTGGCGATATTGAGTAGAGTATGACCATTATGCACAACGTAGCGTCCCTGATGTTCTAGGTTTGGCAGATGTCGATATTGCTGCTGAGACTTTAGATGCGCTAGTGTTTCGTGCAGTTGCCCTACGATAGAACTTGTCATATATAGATATTCCTTTACCTTGCCGTTGGTTTTTTGACTTTAGTTGTCTGATTAATAAGTGAGAAGTATTGCACAAAATCGCTACTTGTAACAAAAAATTTCATATCATGTGGTTTGTAACCCATGCAATGACAAACACTTTCAAATCTTAACTCTCACACCATTAAACTCTGACAGAGTGTTCGAAATAGTTTGTTACTATATATTCATCGTTAGCAAACAAGGCGATATGGCTATAACAGCCAACACTAATAACTAACTTGTTTGTCAATTTTGTTTGAAGGAGATAACAATGAAAACTCTACAAAAAACGTTACTTGCACTAGCAGCTGGTTCTTTATTAAGCGTAAGTGCACAAGCCGCTGTATCATATGGTAATGGCTATACTGGTCAACCGTACGTCGGTGTGAAAGTTGGCCAATTTGATTTAGATGTTAATGGTGCTGATGATCCTACCGCATATGGTGTCTACGGTGGTTACAACTTTGATCCTAACTTCGGTATCGAAGCTGAGTATGTAGGTTCAGATGATGCGGACTATAGAAACGGTGACATCGATGCCAAAACCTATGGCGCCTACGGTACTTACCGTTATGCTTTCCCAAATACTGCCTTATATGCCAAAGGTAAAGTAGGTATTGCTAAAACAGAAGTAGAAGGCGACTATACAACTGCAGGAGTACGTCGTTCTTTCTCAGATGATGACACCAGTCTTGCAGGCGGCGTAGGTCTAGGCTATGCAGTCAACCAAGATTTCAATGTTGAAGCTGAATATGCGGTAACTGGTAGCGATGCTGACCTTATGACAGTAGGTGCACACATAAAATTCTAAGCTTTTCAAGAAATAAGTTTAGAAAAC
The DNA here is from genome assembly GCF_947495825.1 of uncultured Psychrobacter sp. GTDB lineage: Bacteria > Pseudomonadota > Gammaproteobacteria > Pseudomonadales > Moraxellaceae > Psychrobacter. The sequence goes on along the minus strand of NZ_CANMAH010000012.1, from coordinate 48,915 downwards.
TAGTTACTAAATCTTAGTAGAATGAAAAAACGATCACTTTATGTGGTCGTTTTTTTTTGGTTATAGTTTTTAATATAAAATTATGTTTGGTACATCATTGATAATGAAAACTAATGGTATCATATTGATTTTTAAGAGATTATTTATCGTTAAAATGTGCTACATTAAAAGTTAGAACTGCAAAGGAGGATATGCTGATGATTGAGACTATTTGGATGATTGAACCTTGGCACTGGCTGGTATTGGGTTTTTTATTAATGATTGCTGAGATATTTATTCCTACCTTTGCAAGTCTTTGGTTTGGTGCTGCTGCTGTTATCGTTGCTGCCTTGTCATGGCTACTACCTGTCCCATTAGTAGGGCAAGTCGTTATCTGGTTAGCGTTGTCAGTATTGTTCATGTTTGCTTGGATTAAGTATATCAAGCCACTATCGGTAGACCGTACCAAAGCTGGATTGGGCGGCGGGGTAATCATTGGTGAAACTGGTATGATTATAGTCAAGCCGCAAGCAGGCAAGTTGGGGGTAGTACGATTCAATGTACCAATTGTGGGTGCAGATGAATGGTCGTGCCGGACGAATGAGGAAGTGGTTGAAGTGGGTGATCGGGTGGTGGTGACAGATATAAGCGGTAATGAGCTGATTGTTGCACCAACTAAGCGCATAGAAGCCAAAACGGTCAATCGCCCCAACATCGCTCCTACTGTTGAGAGCCGTTCTGTTGCAGCTAAAGCAAAGTCCAGCAGACTAAACCTTAATAAGCCTGGTCTTGATAGAGATCGCTTGAAAAAAAAGTTTATGGATAAATAATTTATCGGACGGTTTGATTATTCACATTTAATTAGTAGCATAGAATATTATCTCCTTTTTATCATAGTCATTACTTGCCATACCATACGATACATCGGAGTTGTAAATATTAAATAAATAGGACGTTGCTGCTCCATTTATAGCAATGGTTCAAGGAGAGCGTTATGAATAACATCATAAATAGTATGAATGGGCTTAGTATTGTGATGGTGGTATTGATTGCCCTAGTCATTTTTACCGTTTTTAAAAGCGTGTGTATCGTACCGCAGGGGTACAAATGGGTGGTGCAGCGTTTGGGTAAATACCAGCAAACGCTAGAGCCTGGCTTTAGTGTCATTATTCCCTTTGTGGACAGGATTGCTTATAAAGTTACGACCAAAGACATTGTGCTCGATATTCCCTCACAAGAAGTCATTACTCGCGATAACGTGGTCATCATCGCCAATGCGGTGGCCTATATCAATATCATGCGTCCAGACAAGGCAGTCTACGGTATCGAAGATTATGAGCATGGTATCCGTAACTTGGTACAGACTTCCTTGCGTTCGATCATTGGTGAGATGGATTTAGATAATGCGTTATCTAGTCGCGATGAGATCAAAGCACTACTCAAGCAAGCGATCTCAGAAGACATTGCCGACTGGGGTATTACCCTCAAGACAGTTGAGATCCAAGACATCAATCCCTCCTCGACCATGCAAGCATCAATGGAAGAGCAAGCAGCGGCAGAGCGTCTACGCCGTGCAACAGTGACCCGTGCTGATGGTCAAAAGCAAGCAGCTATCTTAGAAGCCGATGGCCGTCTAGAAGCGTCACGCCGTGATGCAGAAGCGCAAGTGGTACTTGCTAAGGGTTCAGAGGAGTCCATTCGCCTTATTACTGCTGCGATGGGGGACGAAGAGATGCCCATCGTCTACTTACTTGGCGAGCAGTATATCAAGTCGATTCGTCAGCTGGCTGAGTCTGACAACTCAAAAATGGTGGTATTACCAGCTGATATTTTGAATACAGTAAAAGGTATGGTCGGTGATAAGTTAAAGGTTTAACTGTACAAAGACTCTACCTGCGCAGAAACTCTAACATCATAAAAAGACCTCAAGTGAGGTCTTTTTTTTATAACTAATAATTGCCCCAATGTCTCATGAGCCTAGATGACTTTTGAAAAGCGATCTTTATGTTTTGTCTCAAGATATTCATCAAACACCATCGCCACGTTGCGGCCAAGTAAGCGGCCTTTTGGTAAGACACGAATACCAGCAGCGTCCATATCGACGAGCCTATCTTTTTGCATCTCGCCTAATTGTCTAATCTCATCAATAAAATAAGTAATCGCATCAATACCGAACTTCTGATTGACATCTTTAAAGTCGATATAGTCATGACAGAGCAGGTTCATAATGACATATTCACGCAAGCGATCTTTGATAGAAGTCTTGATATATTTTACCGCAGGCATGACAGTCGGGTCGCTTTTTGCAGCATTAATATTGTCTTGATAGGATTGAAGATCCGTGTCGTTTTGTAGGATATAGCGGGTATTGGCATTGGCAATTTGACTGATCGATGAGACACCAAAACCTAATAAATCGCAGTCGCCCATAATGGTGTACCCTTGGAAGTTACGATGCAATTTGCCCTCGCGCTGTGCAACAGCCAGCTCGTCATTAGGCTTGGCAAAGTGGTCAATACCAATATATTGATAGCCAGCCTCGGTGAGTGTATTGATGGTATTACCAAGCATAGTGAGCTTAGTCGCTGGCTCTGGTAGGTCTTCATCTTTAATTTGACGCTGGGCCTTAAAGCGCTCTGGCAGATGCGCGTAATTAAACACCGATAAACGATCGGGTGCCATCTCAATAATACGGTGGACAGTTTTCTCGAAAGTCTCAGGGGTTTGATGCGGCAAGCCATAGATCAGATCAATATTGATAGAGTGAAAGCCCAATTCACGCGCCTCATTTAGCACATTTGCAATCAATTCTGCTGAATGCACGCGATTGACTGCGATTTGTACGGCCTCATCTAAATCTTGGACGCCAAGGCTTATGCGATTAAAGCCAAGGTTGCGCAATACTTTTAAGGTGTCGTCACTTAACTCACGTGGATCAATCTCAATAGAGTAATCGCCCTCGTCTTCAGGCAAAAACTCAAACTGGGTCTGCAAAAACTCCCACAGCTGTATTATTTCTTCGTCACGTAAAAACGTTGGCGTACCGCCGCCTAGGTGCAACTGTTTGACAAGTGGCTTGCTGCCATCATCTGGCGCAGATAATAAGCGACGTTTATGTTTGATTTCAGCCATCAAATACTGCAAGTAGTCGCCTGAGTCGCTGTTTTTTTTGGTGATAATTTTATTACAAGCGCAGTAATAGCAAAGATGGCGACAAAATGGAATATGAAAATACAAAGATAGAGGGGCACAGGCTTCACGGTTTTGCAGGATTTTTGTCTCAAGATTCTCTGGGATTGGCGTGAACTCTAACGCGGTCGGGTAAGAGGTATAACGCGGCCCTGAGCGATTGTATTTATAGATCATCGCTTCATCGAATGTTGGTAGCTGTTTACTAGTAATACTACCGCGCGTACTGGCATACGGGTTGTCAGGTTGCATGACAGGGCGTGTGGTCGTTGGCTGCTCTTCAGCGCGGTTGTAAGGCTGCTGGGTGTTTTGTTTTGAATAGTCCGTCATGCGACACTCCTCGTTTTGACCATAATATTGCTGGCTGTTACATGGTTAACCGCTAACTATGTACCTATTTTATGCAAGTTTGACGACAGTTAAGATGGTAGTTATTTATCGCAACGTTTGCATATAAATAGACAGACGTTAGTATAACAAGTCCTTACTCATAGTGGGGACTCGTTAAGTTTTTTAATCACCTAAAGGTTGCCTATTTTGTTTAATAAAAAAGACCCCAGCATTTATCTGAGGTCTTATGTATGTCTTTATCAATACTTACTTCAATTTATCTAAGGATTATTCTCTTAATTGAATCTTATTACCAACCGCTTGAGTGGAGATTTCACTAGCGCTAAAAGGCAAACGAATCCAATCTTTGTTTGAGTAGCAACGTGTTTGATCACGGTGATAAGGTCGCGTGCTATCTGAAGCTTGTGAATAAGCTAGTAACGCTTCTACGACTGGCCCTTTATCATCAAAGGTAACTGTCTGCATGTACGTAGGACCATGAGTGATTGGCCCATATGTGCCATCGTCGTTTTGGCTTGAGCTTGCGACATTGAATATGCCTTCACGGCCAGGTCCACCATGCATAGGAATCTTTTCACCGTTATTACCAGCGTCGATGACATATTGTAAATCTGCCAATGATGCATCAAGGGCTATGTTTTTGTCATTGAAAAAGACAATAGCATTTCCCAATGCTGTACGTGTATTTTCATCAATAATAAGGCCACGAGGGGTATTGATAGGGTCGTTAATATCAAATTTTACCCTAAATGCATCATCAGTGGTTTCATCGAAGTTGACGTTACGCCAAAACTCTCTAAACACATGAGCGCCTTTACTATCAAGATTGTCACGGCGATCCCAGCTGCTTAGGATAGTACAAGCTTCTGTGCCGTTGATGGTACTTCCATTGGACAGTGGCAGTACTGGGTTGGCTGTACAATCTGCCAATACATCATCAAGCACCAGCTCAGCTGCATAGCTGCGATTACCATAGACGACGTCTTGCATATTATCTAAGGTAAAGGTATTGCCGCCTAGACCGTCTGAATTGTCAAGGCGATCTAATATCTGTGTCAGACCCATACGAGAGCGCAGCAGCAGTGGTACGCCATCTACCGCGTTGGCACCTAAGAATGGAGCTAGGCGGCGACGTAGGAGTGGTGAAAACCCTGTCAATGGCTGCTCAGGATTGCTGAGCCAGTAGCTATCGTTTGAGTTGGCAACGTAGTCATCACGAATCAAATAAGGTAGGTTTGAGCGTCCAAAAATACCTGCCTGCGGCGAGTCGGCATCATTGCCCCATTCGCAAGCGGCTGTGCTACCATTAAGAGCTGGTAAGTCTGCTGCAATCAGAGCACCAAGGACTGGGCCAAAATTAGCACTGCTACAGGCCTCTAGCTTATCTTTAGTGACATGCGGTACGGTCGATATATCTGCATATAATGCCTTGCCATGGCGGTCAGTGGCGATGGTATTGACAAACCCAAGACCTAGTGTGTCCTGCATTCTATCCTTTAGGTCTTCCACGCTACTCGCTTGGTTCATACTACGCCATTGATTTAGTGCACGCGGATTCTCAGAAGCTGCATCACGAATGGTAAAAGCTAGGTTGTTTGCGCCCCATGCTGGCAGTTTGTCGTTCAGTAAGTTCACAGCTAGCATCGGTCCATAATGTGATAAATAGATAGGACGTACCAATGTCTGATCGTCAGGCAACTGAATGGCCACATCGACTTGCTCGATATCACGCTGCTCAAACACACCGTCACTGTTTTGATAGTGGTACTTCATTGGGTTGCCATTTACCAAACTGAGCTGATAAAGGGTAAAGCGTTTGGCGGTAGAGACAGTATGACTCCAAGCCACATCTTTATTGAAACCAATATTGATGAACGGTTGTCCTTGTTGAGCGGCCCCCATCACATCAAGCTTGCCTGGCATGGTTAAATGAAACTCATAAAAACGTTGCACCCCTTCCCAAGGCTCGTGTGGGTTGCCATACAAGATACCACTGTCTGTACCGGTGACCTCACTACCAAATGCATAAGCATTACTGCCGCCTTTCATCGCATTGATCGTAGACGTATCGAACTCAACGTCAGACTCTGGACTGACAGTACGCATTCTGCTACTGCTCATCACTGTATTTGGATCAGGAGGCGCTGCTGCTACGATTGGACCCACGAAGTTAGACAATCCACCTCGTAAGTTGGCTTTGCCATAGAGCGCTACTAGATCATCGATTGTGATCTCACGCACCCATTCTGCACCAGCACAGTCAGGGTCGATATTGTCTATACCCGTATCGCGTAGATAACGGCTATAGCCAGCGGCATAACCAGTCACTGCGTCGATAACCTCTGGGTCTTGCGCAGCCAAAAAGTTGGCACGCCTATCTGAAGCATTGTACCAAGTATAAAAAACATCGCTTGCTATATCACCTTCTTCACCTAGATACCGCATGCTTTGACCACTAGCCACGACGATCTCACGCGCCAGTGAGCAAATATTGTCTTCTGCAAAAGCATAGCCGACCCCGTAACCTAAGCCTTTATAGTCTTTGGCAGTGATGTGGGGAATACCAAATTCAGTTCGCTGAATATCGGCTGAGTAAGTAAGTTGAGAGTTGACTGAATCATTGTCATTGTCTTTAAAACAACCAGACAGTGCAAGAGAGATGACCACTGCAAGTAGCGCAAGCTTGGGCGTACGCTGATTGAACACATCATTGCTCATAAGCTTATCCATCCATGGTTAACGGGTCTAGTAGAAAACCTTAATATAAAGTCTCAGTAACAAGCTTTAGTACAAAATTTCAGAAAAAAGCCATCAACGAGCTTTATATGATCAATAAAATCCTTTTATTGCCAATACTCTTTACTGTTGATAGATGTCTTGTACCAATCAGACAAAACCAAGTATAAGAGCATCTGTTCATCATATAACAGTATTGGTTGTATATACCAGTATTGGTTATCTATAATAATGATAAAACACAACATTTGCGCGTTGATTAATAATACTTTATTATCAATATTCCCTCTATTAGGAAACGCCGATGTCATTTTCCCAAGTCTATACCCGTTCGGTCGTGGGCTTACATGCCCCCAAGGTCATCATTGAAGTGCATTTGTCACAAGGCCTGCCAGCATTGACTATCGTAGGTTTGCCAGAAGCCGCTGTACGCGAGAGTAAAGATAGAGTGCGCTCTGCCATTCTAAATTCAGGCTTTCAATTTCCCAATCGCCGTTTAACTATTAATCTTGCCCCAGCAGACCTACCAAAAGAAGGTGCTAGGCTAGATTTACCGATTGCCATCGGTATCTTGGCTGCCAGTGATCAAATTGATCCAGCGTCACTGACAGGGTTTGAGTTTATCGGCGAGCTTGCGCTCAATGGGGAGCTTCGGCAGGTGACAGGCAGCTTAGCAGTAGCACGCGCAATAAAAGCGGAAGCGTTGGCCTTAAAATCGTCAAAAAGTAATGAGCTACCACTGAATGGACAACGGCAAGAGCCACAAACCGTAGAGTTAATAGTACCGATGGATAATGGAGCTGAGGCTAGCCGTGTCGATGGTGTCACGATATTGGCCGCCCAAAACTTAAAGGCTGTCTGTGATCATCTGCAATCGCTAACAGACCCCAGTGCTACAGATAGGCGTTTAGAGGTGGTCCAGTCCAGTCTGGCACAGCAGCACATTGGCTATTCGGTAGACTTGGCGGATGTCAAAGGTCAGCATCATGCTCGGCGCGCGCTAGAGATTGCCGCGGCTGGTGGTCACTCGCTGTTATTTACAGGGCCACCTGGCTCAGGTAAGACGTTGATGGCATCACGGCTGCCGACTATCATGCCTGATTTGAGTGATGAAGATGCGCTAGAAGTGGCGAGTACCTATTCAGTTGCAGACAGTGACTACGATTATGGTACACGGCCGTTTAGACAAGTGCATCACACCATATCAGCGGTAGCGTTGGTCGGCGGAGGTTCGCGTCCCAAACCTGGTGAGATTACGCTTGCCAATAAAGGTGTATTATTCCTTGATGAATTACCAGAATTTGATCGTACCGTGTTAGAAGTATTGCGCCAGCCGCTAGAAGCCAAGCAAATCACCATTAGCCGTGCCAACTCACAAATGACCTTTCCGGCAAACTTTCAATTGGTGGCGGCGATGAACCCTTGTCCATGCGGTTACGATGGTGATGGAACAGGCCGTTGTCGTTGTCGACCTGAACAGATTAAACGCTATCAAGACAAACTATCAGGCCCGCTACTAGATAGGATCGATCTACATATTACCGTGCCAGCGTTACCGATTGCAGACTTGCAAAACGCTCAGGCTGGCGAAGCCTCCGAACAAGTACGCACGCGAGTAGTAGCTGCGCATAAGCAGCAATTACAGCGGCAGCAAAAAGTAAATAATGAGCTGAGCCCTAGCGAGATTGATAAATACATCCAGCTAGGAGAGGGCGAGCAGCAGCTATTACAGATGGCGCAGCAACGCTTAAATCTATCTGCTCGTGGCTATCATCGGGTATTGCGGGTCGCGCGTACCATTGCCGATCTTGCCGATAGTATTGATATTACCAGTGCTCACGTATCTGAGGCACTAAGCTATCGTGGTAAGTGATTTATGTTTCAGTTAAAACAGCCCAATAATATTACCAGCATTATCCAAGTCGATAAGTTCAGCTGAAGGGGTTTTGGGCAGGCCAGGCATTTTCATAATAGGGCCACAGATCACCACGATAAAGCCTGCGCCAGCAGAGATGCTAATATCACGTACATGGAGTTTAAAACCAGTAGGCCGACCCAGTAGTTTGGCATTATCACTAAGTGAATACTGGGTTTTGGCGATACAAATCGGCAACTTATCGAGATTGAGTGCTTCTAGGCGGCGTATTTTGGCCTCGGCCAGACTGCTAATATCAATATCATCTGCTCCATAGATTCGCTGTGCTATCGTGCGAATCTTCTTTGCAATACTATGGTCACTGTCATAAGCCAAACGAAATTGGCTGGGTTTTTGACAGTTATTACTGAGAAAATTTAGCAAAGTGTTTGCTAAATCTTCCCCGCCAGCGCCGCCTCTCTCCCATACTTGTGTTAGCGCAACTTTTACGCCTTTGGCTAGGCAAGCTTGCCTCACCAGCTCAATCTCAGCGTCGGTATCACTGACAAACTGATTAATGGCGACGACTACGGGCAGCCCATAGACTTCTTGCATATTTTCGATATGCTTCATAAGATTGGGCAGACCTTGCTCAAGTGCGATTAAGTTTTGATCGGTGAGCTTGTCTTTAGTCACGCCACCGTTATATTTTAATGCGCGAATGGTGGCGACGATAACGGCTGCGTCTGGTGTCAATCCTGATAAACGACACTTAATATCACAAAACTTTTGCGCCCCAAGGTCAGCGCCAAAGCCTGCTTCGGTGAGTGTATAGTCTGCCAAATGCATGGCAACTCGGGTTGCGATAACGGAGCTACAACCGTGGGCAATATTGGCAAATGGGCCACCGTGGACGATGGCAGGCGTACCCTCAATCGTTTGTACAAGGTTGGGTTTTATGGCTTCTTTTAGGAGTACTGCCATTGCCCCATGAGCGTTGAGGTCTTTAGCATAGATTGGCTGTTTGGCTTTATTATAGGCTATTAGAATGTTGCCTAGGCGCTGTTTTAAATCATTCAAATCTGTCGCCAAACAAAAGATAGCCATGACTTCAGAAGCGACAGTAATATCAAAACCATCTTCACGCATTACGCCATCAGTGGTTTTGCCAATACCGCTGATAATATGGCGCAGTTGACGGTCGTTCATATCTATTGCACGACGCCAAAATACTTGTTTTGGATCGATATCTAGCTCGTTACCTTGATAAATATGGTTGTCTAATAGTGCTGCCAATAGATTATTTGCCGCCCCAATCGCATGAAAGTCACCGGTAAAGTGTAAATTAATATCCTCCATCGGCAGTACTTGTGCATAACCACCGCCAGCTGCGCCGCCTTTAATCCCAAACACGGGACCGATGGATGGCTCACGTATAGCAACTGCCGTTCTCTCACCGCTGTTTTGTTGCTTATGAATGCGGTTCATAGCATCAGCCAAACCGATAGTGACCGTGGTTTTGCCTTCGCCAGCGGGTGTTGGGTTAATAGCAGTAACCAGTATTAATTTACTCTGCTGATTTTTAGCTGGCATGGCAAACACATCGGCTGGATTTATTTTTGCCTTATAGTGTCCATATGGTTCGATATTAGCGGCGGTTAAACCAAGTTTTTGTGCGATGTCGTTGATAGGGTGTAAGGTAGCATTTTGGGCGATGGCAATATCGCTGGGTACGATCATATCAAAGGTCTCGTCACAATTTTAAAGGGTAGTGTAGGATAAAGAGAGCTATTTACTTATTTTTTAAAAGGTAATCAACCAAAGCGGCAAAATCATCAAATGCTTGAGTAGGATTTAGCTCCCGAATATCTTGTCCATAGTTATAACCATAAGACAGGCCAAGGGTGTCCATATTGGCTTTTTGTCCAGCCAATATATCGTTTCTTGAGTCGCCAATCATAATCGCTTGTTCTGGAGTAGCATTTAGGGCCTCACAGACGTGTAATAGTGGCGCAGGATCCGGCTTTTTGAGAGTTAAGCTATCCCCACCGAGCACGGCACTAAATAAGTCCTGCCAGCCAAAGGTTTGCAGGATTTTCGGTACAAAACGTACAGGTTTATTGGTCACTAATGCCAACGTATAGCCTGCTGCCTTTAGCTTTTTTAGTCCATTGTCTACATCTGGGTAGGCGACGGTTTTGCTACCGCTAATATCTTTGTAAACGGCAAAAAATACTTCCTCTGCATGATCGGCTTCATCAATCTTCAATTCACCTTCTAACACTTCGATCTTCCCTACTAACGCGCGTTCAACCAACATTCTTGAGCCATTACCGACCCAATTACGTATGGTGTCGAGAGGATAGGTCTCTTTGCCAAGCGTGGTCAGCATGGCATTGGTCGCATCAGCCAAATCGGGCACACTATCAATTAAGGTGCCATCGAAATCAAAAATTAGCAGTTGTTTGTCTTGCATAAAATTTTTACTCATCAGTGTGTATATAAAATGTCTTTGAATGCGCCTTATCTAGGTCCTAGCCACTAAGCATAGCAAAGATTTAAGATTAGAATATATATTACGCTGACTTATTCAACCTCTTTATAGCGCGCGTGGTGTTCCTTTTTCATCTTTAGATAGGTTTCATTTTTGCGGCATTCATCCCATTTTTGTTTAAAAATACGGGCAGATTCTGCTTTAATTGGATCTTCCTCTTGCCGTGGTAGCTCTTCTCGACCATGGGCCCCGCTTTGACCTTTTTTATCATCAGGTACCGCCCCTTTATACTTTTTGCCGCCTTTATGATTGGCATAGCGGCGGGCGCGGGTATAGCCCATCTGAATAAATTTGCGCGCCATATCTGCACCGACAAAGTCATCATCCGCCAGATAATCTAAAAACATCTGATAAATAGTCTCGCTGCTTTCTGTCGCAATATCAGGCGTGGCAAAGCGCCAGTGCGGTAGGATTTCGGACTTATAAGGCTCTACCAGTAATACGCCTTGTTCACCGCGACCGACGCGATACAGCTCAGGCTGTGCGCGCAAATCTAAGTTTTTATAATCCAAATCATAATCAAACTCTCTCATCGTTTTTTCCTATTCGTAGTCATCTTTTTAGTATTTAGCTATCAAATTTATCATTATCAAGACTATCGAGTATACTGAGCACCCCTGTCTAAAAAACAGCACAAAAATGTTATGTAACCGTGACAGTAAGCGTTTAGCATGAGAAGCGTCGTTAGTAGAAACAATCATTGGGCAGGCCTCAGCAGGTAGATGTCATGACAGTTAGTAAAAATATCGTAAATAAAAGCAGTCTAGCTAGCTCGACTTTTACGATGTCATTAAAGCGCGCATTCATACTATCAGCGCTGATGCTTGTAAGTGTGCTAAGCACTAATGCCGCTCATAGCGCGTGGTTTGAGCGTTTGATACCGCAAGGCGAGAGTTATACCGTGAGCGAGATAGATCGTGATTTGGCATTCGTGATTGATGGTTTTATCTATGATGCCCGTACGTCTTGTTTTTTAGCAGTGAGCGATCGGGTGATATTTTTTGAAGGGCGTCACGGTATTGATTACCGTGCCACGATTTATGACCTAGACTCGCGTGAGCGCTGTCAGCTGCTCTTACGCGGCCGGTTGTATCAAGAATAGATCGAACCAAAAATTAAACATAAAAAAAGCCCCAAACATTGCTGTTCGGGGCTTTTTAGAATTCGTCAAACGAATGGTGGCTCGAGGCAGGATCGAACTGCCGACACACGGATTTTCAATCCGTTGCTCTACCTACTGAGCTATCGAGCCGTCTCGTTGAGGTCGCTATTAAACTAAATATACGCGTTGCTGTCAAGCTATTTTTGCATAATTATGAGAAAAGCTTAAAAATGGGTGGGTATAAGCAGTCAAAATAAAGACAATGTTACTTTTGCTCACTCTTTAACACGCAGTAGCTCATACTCGCTCATAATACGATGAATGTCTGTATCAACAGGGACAAACTCACGAACACCTTTTTTAACCTCAGCATCATAGACCAATTTAATAAACTTGGCATCAATGGCGCGGCCTTTATTTTGCGGGTGTACGGTCAAATACTGCAAGCGCTTGGCATTGGTTTGCCCGTCATCGAAGCAGGCAACAGCGGCGATGGGTTTATCATTAAACATACCGACGTATAAATATTGCCCACGTTTAAAACCTTGCGCAACGATATTTAATACTTCTACGCCACTAGGCTGCGTATCATCGCTATCGTATAAGGCATGCAAGCGCTCAGACAGCTCATTGTCGCGGGCAGGCTTTTTGATAAGGGGCGCGTCCAAACTATTGATAGCGATGGCTTCTAAAGGCATGACAAATTCCTATTGCTATTATTTGATATAGCATTGCTTGATGGGGCGTGGGTAATCATGATTGATAAAACTTGATACAGTATTTTAGCAGAATAGGATGATTTTGTACGTGGTTTAACGCGTGGTCATGGCGGTAAATGGTAGGGTTTGCTATGATAAGGTTATTATTTTTTAACGTTATTAATGATAACTAGCTTTTTTGACTATTTGTGTTTTATCGTTCTCACATTTGGACCCCGTCGGGCTTTTTTAGGCCTGTTTTTATTGTTTGCTTTTCATTGATAGAGAGTAGCCATGACAACTGATTCAAACTTAAATCTACACGGCCGCCCAGCACGCACGGCCACCGTTGAGCGCAATACTGCTGAGACGCAAATCACTTGCACAGTCAATCTTGATGGAACCGGTCAAGGGGTTGTCGATACTGGTGTGCCATTCTTGGATCACATGATTGATCAAATCAAGCGTCACGGTTTGTTTGACTTAGATATTAAATGTACGGGCGATACCTTTATCGATGATCACCACAGTGTTGAAGATACTGGCATTACCCTTGGACAAGCCTTTAATAAAGCCCTAGGCGATAAAAAAGGCATCCGTCGTTATGGGCATTTTTATGCGCCACTTGATGAAGCTTTAACGCGCGCAGTCGTTGATCTCTCAGGTCGTCCGGGTTTGCATATGGACATTCCTTTTACCCGTTCACACGTAGGTAAGTTCGATGTCGATTTGTTTAGCGAGTTTTTCTACGGCTTCGTTAACCATTCGTGGATGACCGTGCATTTAGACAATCTCAAAGGCAAAAACAGCCATCACCAAATTGAATCTACCTTTAAAGCCTTTGCGCGTGCACTGCGTATGGCGTGTGAATATGATGAGCGTGCGCTTAATACCTTACCGTCGACCAAAGAGGCGTTCTAAAGCGCACTTAAGGCTTTTCTATAGAGTGTCAGCCAAGCTGAGCGTACTATTAAAGCGATTCAAAAATGAGAACCAATTAATGACCAAAGTAGCATTATTAGATTATGGCATGGGCAATTTGCACTCAGCTGGCAAAGCACTATCAGCGGTAGGTGCAGACGTCTCTATCACCAATGACCCAAAAGTCGTCGCTGCTGCCGACAAGATTGTTTTCCCTGGTGTCGGCGCCATGCGCGACTGTATGATTGGTATGCGTGAAGCTGGTATCGATGACGTCGTGCGTGACGCCATCTTTAACAAGCCTGTCATGGCCATCTGTGTGGGTATGCAAGCATTGTTTGAGCAGTCCGCGGAGAATGGCGGTACCAAATGTTTGAGCATCTTAAATGGCAACGTAGAAGCCTTTGACCCATCGTGGACGGATGAGCAAGGCGCGACGATTAAAGTGCCGCATATGGGATGGAATACTATTACCGAAATGAATAATCGTCATCCATTGTGGCAAGGCATCGAGGATAACGCGCACTTTTACTTTGTACACAGCTACTACTGCGCGCCTGCCGATAGCTCACAAGTGGCGGCCGTTTGCGACTATGGTCAGCCGTTTTGCGCCAGCATTATTCAAGACAATCTGTTCGCCACCCAATTCCATCCGGAAAAGAGTCACACTGCTGGCTTGCAACTGCTAAAGAACTTCGTTGAGTGGGATGTGTAGTCGGACAAAACAGTATATAAGTTTGAGAGGTGAGTTAACGTCAACGTAGCTCACCTTTTATTATTGGCCTCAGCTATTGTTAGCTATTATGCGCGGAAAACTCAGTGGACTTTACGACCTTTAAACTAAACATCGTTGATATGACAGGCCTCGCTAAAGACGCCCTACATATCTATATCGGTGTCGGCGTCTATCTGCTTTGCTTGTTTATATTGCGCCCTATCATTAAAAGTCAGAATATCAGAGCCTTTCTCGCTCTTATTGTCGTGATCGGTGTTGCCATAGCAGGTGAGTATTTAGACAACCGCCATATTATTAGGCCAAGAGGGTTTTTTGCATTAGGAATGATAGACATAAAGGCAAGCCTGCATGATTTGGTCAATACCTGCTTGCTACCTTTTGTGCTGTTTGCGCTTAGTAAATGGACGACCATCTTTCAGGCTACCAATTCACCGAGTAAACTGTTAAAGAAAACCCGTTAAAAATAGCTAATACTTAACTATAGTCAGTTCGAAATAAAATCGATACGCTCATACTAACGTGCAACTGGTATAAATTTTCCTTGCTTGCTGTGTCTACGCTGACAGAGGCTTCGCAAAATTCATACCAGCTGCACTGTATCGGTTTTAAAGTAAATTAACTAAAGCCCTCACTATTTAGCCGATTAGCATTCAACCGCTTAGCATTTTCGCAACCCGCGCTTTACAAAGTTTACGAAAGTTAAAAAGTCTTATCTGTTTAACGCTTCTTCAGTTTGTTACCTTAAAATTAAAGGGTAACGTTATTTACTTGTCTCTTTGATTTGTAGATTTTGACTATTAATCAATTCGTTATCCGTACAGTATAACCAATAATAAAATAGGAAAAGCTATGAATATTAAAGACTTGAATATCCAAGAAATATTAGACAAAGCCAAAGACACGTTAGGATTAGAGCCACAAGAGACCGAAGCAGGAATTTATATACCCTCGACATCATCGCTAAAACTAGCAGCACCGAACAAAACCAACTACGACAATACTGAATACGATACACCGTACACAGGCAATAAAAAAATTCTCATGGTCTGCACTGAAGAGCAATACATGACTATGGAAAACGGCAATAAGTTCGATACTGGTAACCACCCCGTTGAGATGATGGTACCTTTGTTGCATTTTAAAAAAGCAGGTTTTGATGTGGACGTTTTTACGCCAACAGGAGAGTCTGTCAAAGTCGAACAGTGGGCGATGCCAGAAGAAGATGATGACGTCAACCAAATCTACGCTGAGTATGAGTCAAAGCTGCAAAATCCAAAAAGTATTGCCGACTTTGTCGAAAACGACATGGCAGATAGCAAAGACTATGCAGCGATCTTTATTCCGGGTGGTCATGGTGCAATGCTAGGCTTACCTGAAGACAAAAATCTTGGTGAACTGCTTCGTTGGGGCTATGATAAGGATTTATTTACCTTAGCGATTTGCCATGGACCTGCAGCTTTACTGGCTGCTAATTTGCAAAGTCCTGATGGCTCCGATGAAGTCAGCAACTCTGAGCGCGACTTTATTTTTAGTGGCTATAAGATAGTGGCGTTCCCAACGGGAATGGACAAGCAAATGCCAAAGTTAGGTTATCTGCCCGGTACGATGCCGTGGTACTTTGGGGAGAAACTAGAGGAATTAGGCGTCACTATTGATAATAAACTCGCCTCAGGACAGACACATCAAGATAGGAAGCTCATTTCAGGTGATGGCCCGCTAGCGGCTAATGACTTTGGGAAGATGAGTGCTAAAGCGTTGTTAAAAGAGCTTAGCTAAAGAGTTTGTAAATATACATAGCAAAAAAAGACGGACTATTAGCTAGTCCGTTTTTTACGTTTAAGGCTAGGGCTTTTTATTTAGCCTTATCATACAGCTCACGCACCACTTCACCAATCACTGCAATACCATCAGTGAGCGTCTGCTCATCCGCGGCGATACTCATACGAATACATTCATGCGCGTGCTGATAGTCGCTGACATCGACACCGGGGAAGAAGAACTGACTTGGTACAATGAGCGTGCCTTTGTCTTTAAGACGCTCGTACAGCTCAAGGGTGGTAATCGGCAAGTCTTTAAACCACAGCCAAAAGAATATTGCGCCTTCAGGCTTATGAATCATCAATGGATAATCACCCAGCGCTTCTTTTAAAAGTCTTACAGCCAGTTTTGCTTGCTGCTGATAAAACGGCTTGATGTCGTTATCAGATAGCTGCTTGATACGGTCATTTTCTACCAATGGCTTGGCAATAGCAGCACCAAAGCGGGTAGGGGCTAGGTTAACCACTGCATTCATGGCACTGACCGCTGCGATCACTTCAGGAGCTGCCACGATGACACCTGTACGCACCCCCGGCAGGCCAATCTTGGAGAGACTAAAGCAAAGAATGGTATTGTCATCCCAGCTTAGCTGCACGTCAGAATAAATGATATTAGGGAAGGGCATACCATAAGCGTTATCGATGATTAGCGGTACATCATAGCGTTTGGCAATCTCGGCTAAGTGCTCCATTTCTTCATCAGTCAAGACGTTGCCCGTTGGGTTGGTCGGACGTGAGCAGCAAATCGCCCCAATACGACCTTCTTTGAGCGCTGGTAAGTTCTCTAACGCCTCAAAATCCACACGATATTTAAAGAAGCCTTCTTCGCCATCATGGCTGACTTCGTCAATATGCGGCAACACCGACATAAAGTGCTGACCATCGACGTGTACATCACTATAGCCAATATATTCAGGGGCGAGTGGTAGCAGGATAGACTTATCAACCGTTTGTTCATCCGAGTTGTGCTCATCAAGCTTATTATCACTAAAGGCTCCGCCAAATAAATTGAACAAATAAAAGAAAGCGTTCTGGGAACCATTGGTCAGTGCAATATTGTCCGCGCTCAAGTTCCAATCATAATGACGATTAAAGAACTCGACCAACGCATCAATAAACGCCGCATCACCTTGAGGGTTTGAGTAGTTACTCATACTATTAAGCGCAGTGTTGTCCGAATGCTTCTCTTTTATGCTGGCATCTCGTTCGGCATTGAGGATATCTTGCCCAAGCGCTTGGTAGGTCTGCAAAAACACTTCATTGACCGCATCGATCCGCGCCGGATTACCACCGCCGAGCATATTGACTGGCTGATCGCTTTTGAGCGCATCGCCTAGATCATCCATAAGCTGAGAGATGCCCGTCGGCTGGGTAAATTTCTGACCAAACTTGGAGAATTTCATAAGGTTACCGTGCTGTTTTAAAGAAGTGTAAGGGAGGATTTAATCGATAAATTTAGGCTAGTATAACAAATGTCGAAGGTAAGGGGAGTAAACAACCTGGCTTGATACAGCGCTTACTATATAGTCGATACTAAATAAAATAGATACACTGCATTAACACGCTAGACTGGGATAAATTTTTCTTGCGTGCTGTGCCTGCGCAGATAGAGGCTGCAAAAAATTTATCCCAGTCTAACTGTATTCTTTTTATACTGACCTGACTATACAAGAGCTTGTCCGATACCCAACAAACGCTAACACACCATCAGCCGCAATCCTTATATAGTACTTGCTAAATAATGGACCACTACTAAATGGATTACTACGATTAAAAAAAGGAGTCCCTCATGAAAGCCGTATTACTCGATGAAAAAAGATTTGTCGCCGACCTTGCGCGACCTACCCCCGAAAAAATAACCGACTACGTCACCTTTGAAGAAACCCCACAAGACAACCAAACCATCATTGAGCGCTGTCAAGATGCCGACATCATGATGAATGGCTCCCTACGTATCGAGCGTGAAGTGATTGAGGCGCTACCCAATCTTAAACTCATCCAGCTCCTCTCTGTCGGCTCCAACCATATCGACAAACAAGCCTGCGAAGACAATGGCGTCACGCTCCTTAACGCACCAGGTTTTGCCAGCGCCACCGTCGCCGAGCACACCATGATGCTACTACTTAGCGCCATGCGTGCCAGTATCAATTACCACAACAAAGTGAAAAGTGGCGAATGGAAGCAGAAGGGGCGAGCCGATATCATCGATGCTGAGGCCATTGATCTTGAGGGCTTAACCATCGGTATGATAGGTATCGGTGACATTGGCAAGCGGATTACCAAGCTTGCCAAAGCCTATGACATGAATGTCCTGTGGGCAGAGCGCCAAGGTCGCAAGCCTCGTAATGACGACTACACCGATTTTGAAACCGTTCTGAGCAACTCCGATGTCATCACCATACATTGTCCGCTCACCGAGGAAACCAAACATCTCATTAACCAAGATACCCTCAGCAAAATGAGCAAAAAACCGTTACTGGTCAACGTCGCCCGTGGCAAGATTGTCGATAGCGAGGCCCTAGCTAGCGCAGTCAGACAAGAGCAAATACTCGGCTATGCTACTGACGTATTTGAACAAGAACCTGCTGGCGAAAATGACCCGATTGTCCAGCTTGCCAATGAAGGTCATCCTCGCGTCATTCTAACCCCGCATATGGGTGCAGGCAGCCGAGCCTCGCAAGTCAAACTATGGAAGATAATCACTCGGCAAATCAATGACTTTATTGAAAATAGTTAGGATTAAAATAACTGAGATGTGAATTGAGAGGGTTTGATACTTGGGGTTTTAAGGGCTTAATGTTTTGGAGCTAATCCTGCTTTTCGCTTGTAGTTGGCAGTCTGCGGCGCACAGCACCTAGGCACAGTAGCGTTCCAACGTCCGAGCGATCATTCCTGTGCAAGGTGCTGTAAGCGCCACAGTCCACCAAGCTACCGCTACAATCAGGGCTAAAAAACCTTACTATGGCTAAGTTCACTATGATAATTAAAACCTTAACTCGAGTTTGGACGGTAGGGTGCGTTAAGCTTGTCAAATTCTCGTAGAGAATGAAGGTAAGGTGTAACTCACCGAATAATCTCCACTATTATGTTCAGTAAACTTAGATATAATTTGGTGAGTCGTATGTTTGCTATCGTAATTAACTCTACCAGTGGCTCGTTCTTTAGCATGAGTGCCGGGCTTATTTATTGAAAAATGACGATTGGATTTTAGGGAGTAGTTACGGTGTATGAGCTCAGGTCTTAGGGGAAAGTAGAATATAAATTTTTCATATCAATAATAACAAATACTTCATATAATTAGATTAATTTAGGGTAAAACCTAAATTATGTAGGTAAATAGATATAATCTAAAAAACACGAGAAAAATTGAGTTTAATATGACAAGACAGGCAATTACACACAAGACACTCGATAAGCATATCTATAGTAGTGATATGTCTAAACATACTAACTCAATAAAATCGAAAGAGAAAAAGAAAATTCTAGATAAGTCTTTTAACTGTTCCAACTCATTAACTGAATGTTTTGAAATCCAAAAAATAATTAAAAACAACAAACCTTATTATAGTTTGAAGAGCTTTCATCAAGTAACACTAGCTCGCAATTTAACATCAAATATAAGGTTACCATTAAAGAAAAATAAAAGTAGAAATGAAATATCTCGTCAGCTTTTACAACATCTAAAAGAAGGTACTAGCTACAGAATATATCGCCTAGACATCAAATCGTTCTTTGAAAGCATTAATATTGATACTATCAGAAAGGCTTTGACTCACAAAAATATTAGTAATCAGACTAAGATATTAACTGAAAGAATTATAGACGATGTACAAAATTCTGGAGGAATTGGGTTACCGAGAGGACTTGAGTTCAGTCCATCACTTGCAGAACTAGTTCTTCAAGACTTCGATAATAAGGTTCGTGTTCAAAATGACGTTTTTTTCTACTCAAGATATGTAGACGATATAATAATTATCTCATCGGGATTTGAGGATAAGAAAAAGTTTCTAAGGCTTATAAAGTCTTTCCTACCTAACGAGCTTTCTTTTAACTACAATAAGCAAAAAATAATAGATGTACCAAAAAGGAAACAAATATATTCTGAAGTAGCAGTTTTCGAATATTTAGGGTATGAGTATAAAGTAGAAGATAATCAATTACAGAGTAAGAGCGCTAATCAGTCGATATTTAGGGAGGTTCGAGTTTGTCTGTCTCAATCCAAAATAAAAAAAATAAAAACTAGAATTTATAGAACTATTTACTGTTATCTAAAGACCGGTGATTATAAGTTACTAGAAGACAGGCTAGCTTTTTTAACTTCGAATAGATTAATGAAAGATAAGAAAACAACAAAAGTGTTTGCAACAGGTCTTTACTATAGCAATGTCAATATAGATAGTAGTTCTGAAAGCCTTAAAAAAATAGATGTTTATTTAAGAAGGTTGATACTTAAAGCGCCTATGAGTAGTAGAGTTGCAAACAGTCATACTCTGAGTAATAGTCAAAAAAGATTACTACTCAACTATTCTTTTGAAAAAGGATTTCTGAATAACAACTATAAAAGATTTTCTCCAGACAGACTTCGACTTATCAAAGACGCTTGGAGATACTAAATGAAACCAATAAAGTTGGATAAAAAAGATTATTTTAGAGCTTTGCTGACAGATACGATTCCATCCGATGTACCTATAATATTTAGTAATGCTGGACTATATATTAATAGTCATATAGTCAAAAATGATAAAGACAGCCAAAGAACAAAAGTTGTTAAGTACTTATACGATCTGCTGATTAGACCCGAATTAGATGAGAATTTATCAGTTAAAAAAAGAAACGAACTTCAAAAGAGTAAGTCTGAACCATTTAAATATAAGATAATCAAGAATGAGCTTAGACTTAGAACATTGTCTTTAGTACATCCAAGATCACAAATGAATTACCTCGAAGTGTATAGAGAGAATTCTGACATGTTATTATCATTATGTGATAAAAATAATTTCTCAATTAGAAGTCCTATAAGAATTTGTAATTCCTTTTATCTGAATAAAAAAGAGCCAGAAGTATTACAAAGGTCTTATAAAGAGGTTCGAATAGATACTATTGAGGAAGAAATTTTTAAAAAACATTCTTCTTCATTCTATTCTTATAAAGGGTACGATCGTATATACAAGTTCTACACGTCTCCTCTCTATAGAGAGATGGAGGCTAAGTTCTCACACATGTATATGCTAGATGTTGCTAATTGTTTTGACAGTATATATACACATACAATCTCTTGGGCTTCTAAAAATAAAGACTATATAAAAGGTAGTTATGTCAGATGGAGTAATCAGTTTTCTCAAAAACTAGATACTATAATGCAGAGAAGTAACGCTAATGAAACTAACGGTATTCCAGTTGGATCAGAATTTAGCCGTATTTTCGCAGAAATAATATTTCAAGATATTGATACGAATATCGAGAAAGAGCTGGATACTGTTTACTCACTTTATAATAAAGAAGATTATCAGGTACTGAGATATGTAGATGATTATATTGTTTTTGGGATGACGGATGAAATCTGTAAAACAGTTTCTGCTGTTATCAGTGACCGCTTATCGGATTATAATCTTTATATTAATAACGAAAAATTATCTAAGTTTGAAAGACCTTTTTTTACTGAAAAATCTAAAACGATAGTAGCTTTAACAAGGTGTTTAAATTATTTTGAAAGTAAAGTATTTCAGGAAAATTACTTAAAAAAACGTGAGTATTTGCATAGTAAAATCTATAGAAAAGATAGGTTCATGAACAAATTTATGGATGAAGTAAGACTGGTTGTCAAATCAAACAGTAATAGCGGCTATGCTCAAGTTTCATCTTATTTAGTATCCTTTTTTACAAACCGGATAAGCTATTCTATTGAATTTTATGATAAATATATTACTAATGAAGGCTCGAATGAAGTTTTTATTAGTAACATAGAATTAATGATAGAACTGATATTTTTTTATTACAAAGTTTATCCTACTATCAACGCTTCAAGTAAAGTAGCCAAAGTAATAATATCTTTACTAGATTTTCTTGAATCTAATATTAATCTTAAAATCTACTCGCCAAGAATAAAGAGTCTTGTTGTTAATACAATAAAAGAAATTAGCTTTGATAGATATAAAAGTGAGAGGCGCAAAGGGTATATATCTATTGAAAAGCTAAATGTAGTGCTAATAACTAGTAACTTTGGAGATCACTTTAGACTTCCACCTAATTATTTTGAAGGCTTAATTAATAGTAGTGATGACCTTAATTATTTTGAGATTATTTCTTTGCTTTATTATTTCAACAACCATAGTGAATATATCGAAATTAAGAATAAAGTTATCAGTATAGCTATGAGTAGACTTAGCTCATATAATGTAATTAAGGATGATTCTGAGTTAGTTCACTTATTACTAGATTTACTATGTTGTCCATACATTCCTTTTGATGTAAGAGTAAGAGCTTTGAAGTTAGCTAATGATGATATAAAGCAACTACCCCATACGATTGAATCTTGTGTCAACGTGCTTGAAGATAGCTACTGGTTTGTAAATTGGAGAGATTTTAATATTAAACGACTTATAGAGCGTAATGAGTTGAAATTACAATATTAATGGGTTATCTTTCTAGGTAGAAGGGGATCATGCCAATATTACTTTCCCTCTGAAACAGCTTCGTCTATAGTGTTTTAGATTGAGCTTTCGAGCAAATCGGATAGTTGTAAACAGAAATAAATCGTTATAATAAGGTTTATGTGGGTTTGCCGACCTTTCATGAGCAACTTCCTGAGCGCATATAATAGCAGTATTGTGTGCCACACACCTGATGTTGAGGCATCCTCCTTCCACTTAACGTTTCTGTAACGCTCTTAAAGATCATTCTTTCTTAAATGAACTGTCTGGATACTCTATATCTTCTTTAAAGTTGTTTGAATAGTCGCCTTGGGGTGCGGTTTAACCCTGACAGTAGCGGCTATCCTGCTGACGATAATGGCGATGCGGACTTGGCTGGAGGTGGTGTCGAGGTAACAGCAACGCTACCAGCTACTGTAGTCCGCATGTTATTGGCTAAGCAGATAATAGCGGATAGTAGGTTTCCGCTACAAATAATCCCGCATTAAAATTTACTAAACTTCCGACCTCTAAATCATAGCCCTAACCCTTGCCATAATCCCACGTCCAATCACCAAGCGCACATAAATAATAGCAATGCCAAATAACAAGGCAACTAATGCTGCACCGCCAATGCCTAAGCTTGTCCACGGCACACTAAAGCGTAGGTTAAACCATTGGGTAATCGCAGCCCATGCGCCAACGCTGGCGATAACCACCGCAAATGTCGCCGCACTAATACCAAGCACGCTTAATTCTAGGATATTGAGCATATACAAGTCGCGCTTTTGCATCCCTAATAGCCTAAACGAGGCGCTCTCCGTCATGCGATCTTGCGAGGTGGACAGGAGCGAGCTAATCAACACCATGACGCCCGTCAGCAATGCTAGCAGCGTAAAGACATAGACCAAGCGGCTCATTTGTACCACCAGCTCTTGGACTTGCTCAGCGATTGCCGTACCGTCAATGGTAGTGACGGCAGGGAATTCGCGTACCAGTTTGCCTTGCAGCTCTGGGATAGCATCTTCTGCCACATGCGCGGTGGCAAATTGGATTTGCGGGGCAGCAGATAGCACCGATGGCTCAAACAAGAAATAAAAATAAGGACTTGGGCCACGCTCGTAACGTGAGCGAATACTGGTAATCTGCCCGACGATTTCGATACCTTGAATATTAAAGACCACCCGATCACCCATGCCGACATTGAGCATACCTGCCGCGGTATCTAAAATAGACAGTGGTGCAATCTGTGGCGTTTGGCCTTGTTGACCATCAGCTTCGATAGCCTCGATAGGCGAGTACAGCTCATTGTCTTCTACCGCATCAGTGATAAACTCAGTGTCCATCACCGTATCTGCGTAGCTTAAGTTAAAGACACGGGTGGGCTCATCAAAGCCATCAGCAGGCTCGATATCTTGTGCGGGTACATCATTCGCGGTGACCACACGTGCGCGAATGACCGGATAGTAGCTCACTGGCGCACCGATTAAGTCATTAATATCTTCATGTTGATCGCTTTGTACATCTAGCAAAAATAAATTGGGCGCATCTTCAGGATACGCATTAATAAACTGGGCATTGATACTATGATTGAGTGTGGTGATGAGCGTGAGGACAGCGACTGATAGCGATAGGGTGACAAAGAACAGCGCAGACTGGTTACCTTTACGCGCAAGGTTATGAATAGCAATGCGCTTCATCCAACTGATATCAGTATTCATCGCCAATTTGGTCAGCAGCCATAGCCAAGCGCGTGCCAATAGCCAAAATATCGCCACAAAGGCAATTAAACCAGCAAGTAGCTGCGCGCCGAATGTTAATGAGCCAACTTCATAAGCAAAAAACACATACAGTCCTACCAGCATCAGCCCGTACCATAGTAGGGGTAGGCGTCGATACCAAGGCAGGTTTTGTGATTGCTGACTAGCACCTTGATTGAGTAAGGTTGCAGGCTTAGTAATGCTAAGAGTGCTTAAGCCGCGCTGGGCAATCAGTAAGGTCAGTACGAGAGCGATTATGATGGTTTTGATTATACTGACAGGGTTGATGGCTAAGCCAACGTCTGCTGGCAGGATGGCAATAAGGTACGGCTGATCAATTTGCAGTAAGCCGAAACTCAGTATACTCGCTGCGATACAAGCGATAACAGTGGTCGCTATCAGTAGCTGATAGTAGCTACGTTTGAGAGAATTGAGCGGCTCACCTAAGGCCAAGCGAATCGCATTATTAGACTGCTGCTTGGTCACAAAAGCCGTGATGACCCCATACATTGCCACTGCAGATAATAGCAATACCGCGATGACCAGTAGTTTTAAAAACATCAATACATTGTCAGAGATACGCGATATTTGCGTGTCCTCTGAATCGATATCAGATAGTCTAATATCAGGGTAGCTGGTCAGGGTTTGCTCTAACTTCTCACGTAGTGGCTCTATGGTTTCAGCGTCTCCTGCCATCTCAATGCGATAACGCACGCGGCTACGTTGACCGAGTAAGTTGGTTGCTTCCAGTGCGTCCGCTTGCATGAGTACATGCCCGCCAAAGTCAAAGGCACTGAGCGGACGGTCCGGCTCTTTGGTCAGTACATCGCTGATGGTAAATTGCCCTTCGCCAATAGTAATGCTATCGCCAATACTGGCATTGATACCTTGCAGGACTTCTGGCGCGACGACCACGGTGTCAGGCTTGAGCTGTTGCCATAACGGTTTGTTTGATGCCGTTTCTGCTGTTCCGTATAGCGGATAAGCAGGCGTGATACCTTTGACGCGCACCAGTAAGGTTTGCTCGTCGGTGACGACCATAGAGCTGAACTGATGATCGTAGACGATTTGGTCGTCAGGTAGGGTTTGGACTTGCTTTAAAATGTCCGCTGGCCAGTCTTGATTGCTCTCAAGTATCAGGTCGCCACCGATTAGCGCGCGCTGATTGTCAGTGATGTAGCTATCAACAGACTGCTGGATAGAGTCAAGAGTGAGGTAGGTGGCAAGCGATAGTGTGAGCGTTAATAAATACAGCACTGGATATACCCAGCGCCGCCACCAGCTGCGACTTAACGCTTGCGAGCCTAGATCGCGAGTAAAAAGCTGGCTTATCATACCACCGGAATAATTTGACTCTTTATCCATATTATCCATTAAGTGTCGATCCATCTATCATACCGTCATGCATGGTAATAACGCGATCCGCCATGTCAGCAAGCGCAGGATCATGAGTCACAACGACGAGTGCTGAACCCGTCTGCTGGCGTAAATCTAATAGCAGGTTCATTACTTGATCAGCATTTTGCTCATCTAGATTACCTGTTGGCTCATCAGCAAATACAATCTTTGGCTGCGATACCAGTGATCGAGCCACCGCCGTGCGCTGTTGCTCACCGCCTGATAGTTGATTGGGTAAGCTGTTACGTCGATGACCCAAATCGACAGCTTCAATCAATTCGTTGACGCGTGCTTTATTCGGACGTCGAGCGATATCAAGTGGGAAGGCAATATTTTCCGCCACCGTCAAAGTTGGTAATAGGTGAAACGATTGAAAGACGAAGCCCATATCACGTTGACGAATCACAGCGAGAGCATCTTCATCAAGACTGCTTAATGTCTGTCCAGCCAGCTCAACCGAGCCACTATCTGGATAATCTAGCGCTGCTAGCAAACCAAGCAAAGTTGATTTACCTGAGCCTGACTTACCCATAATGACCACGAACTCGCCAGCATCGACATGAATACTAACGTCCTTGATAATAGACAGCGATTGCTCACCGACTTGTACGGTTTTAGTGAGATGCGAGGCAGTAAGTAAGGCTTGCTGTGCAGAATTTGATATAGATTCTGATGTTGGTGTTGATGATGGTACAGTCGAATTTGATAAGGTCATTACAGGGTCTCAGTTGACGTATTGTCTGTTACTTGCGCTGGCTTGCTAAGTGTTGTTAATCAGTCAAATCAATTGCTTTCATTCTCTATAAGTGCTTCTTCTACAAGGGCTTCAAGCTTAGGCGCTAAGATTGGCAGGATATTATCATTAACGATAATCGTGTAGCCATCTTTGGTTGGATGAATGGCATCGGTTTGGTTGAGCTCAGGGTCACCGCCCACACCGTCTAAAAAGAACGGAATCAGCGTGACGTTCATATCTTTAGCGACGCGTGGATAAATCGCGGCAAACGAGTCTACGTAGTCAGAGCCAAGATTGTCATAAATTTGCATGCCGCCCAAGATGACTTCACTACCATTATCTTGTAAGCGTTTGACGGCGGTACGGATATTATCCTCAACCGTTGCCACATCGATACCGCGAATAGCGTCATTAGCACCGATGGTCAAAATGGTAATGTCAGGCTTGGTTTGGGCCACCCAGTCTAAACGATTGACAAGACCCGTACTGGTCTCACCGCTAAGTCCTGAATTGACGACTTTGACGTTCTTGTAGCCCATGTCCTTTAGCGTTGCTTCCAATTGGGCAGGGTAATTGTCATTAGAATTTACACCTAAGCCTTCGGTCAGAGAATCGCCAAGTGCCAAGATAGTAATAGGTTGCTCAATCGGCGCTACGTCATTTTGCTCAGCCGTTGTTTCACGTGAAACCTCATTAGTAGCATTGTTAATGGCTTCCGTTTGAGGCGCATCTGTCACAGGGTCTTCAGCATTGGTATCAGCATCATCGGCTGGACTACAAGCCACCAATGCTAAGCTAGTCAGTAGCGCCAAGCTAAGTTTCTTTGATAAAAATTTAGATAAATAAGGCTTTATTAAAGGTAACGGCATAGTAATCCCATCGCATGACTATTTTTGTATTATGACGCTTATAGTAGCAATTTTGCTGGTAGCTGGCTGTCTAAGATTGGTTAGTGTTATGCAGAACTTTTGCTAGCCAAAAACGCATTTATTGCCTGATAGGTTTGCTTGCAAATATCAGGATTAAGATTTTCCATATTAAGGTAAGCATGAATGACTTTATCATAAGTGATGTGCTGCGTATTGACGCCAGCTTTGTTAAGTTTGGCAGCATAAGCGACACCTTCATCGTATAAAGGATCTACCGCTGCATTGATAATAAGGGCGGGCGGCTGATGCGCTAGCTCGTCCAAACTAGCGAACAGAGCAGATTTTGACTTTCTGTCTTCACCGTGCTGAAAGTATTGGTCAAAATACCAGTCAATGCGTGCTTGACCAAGCAAATAACCATTGGCGTATTTCTCAATAGAGGGACAGCTCGTGGTAAAGTCGACGCTTGGATATATCAGTACTTGAGCGCTGATGTCATTTATTACGCCTGACTCTATTGTTCTAAGATCACGTAGCAGATTGGTGACTAATGCACCGCCATGACTGTCACCTGCCACCACGATATTGTCAGCATGGATTTGCTGGCGAGCGAGTAGTTTATTCAAGCCAAGTAAAGCGGTACAAGCATCGTTTTGAGCACAAGGGTAAGGGTTTTCTGGCGCAAGACGGTATTCTGGGGCAACAATAATGTGCCCTGTATACTTCGCTAAACGGCATAAAATTTGATGATAAACAGAGACACTACCTGCTGTACCACCGCCACCATGAAAGTACAGCATCACAGGTAATGGCGTTGACTCAGTTTGGTCTGTTGAAGCATTTGGTAAGCTGGGATAAAAAAGGCGCACCGGTACATGATAGGCCAGCACCTCACAAGCGTCGTTAGTTGACGCTTCACATTCGATGATGTCATCGACTATTAGCGCCACATTCACGGCCTCGGTGACAAAGGTATGGGTTAAATTTGCCAGACCGTCTCTCGCGTTAATAGCGTTAGGGACACTGCCTGTTTGCACAAAGGCAGGCAGCAGCTGTTCATTTAATACTTTTAAATAATCAGTAACAGCGGGTAGCAGTTCGACTTGGTTTTTAGCATCAGCCTTGTTGTACTTAATAGAGTCGCTCATCTTCATTCCTTTGAGTTTATCAGTAGTAAAGTGCATCTAATAATAAATGACAAGCTGGCATTGCTAATGGTTGCTAATAGCTAAAAATACATCAAATAGGTTTTAAGCTAAACCGGACGACCATCGACCATCACCGGACGACTCACCGTCCAAGCAAGCACAACGTTGATAATCATTAAAATTAGCATAATAAGCAACGATAAATCCCAGTCACCAGTTGCTTCATGTAACCAACCAGTCCCTAATGGACCAAAAAACGCTATCAAGTACCCAACGAATTGTGCCATACCAGACAGCTCGCTAGATTGATTGGTTGTATAAGTTCGTAGCGAGAACAACATCATGCTCAAAGTAAAAATAGCAGAGCAGCCGATACCCATCATCCCTGACCATAACCAAGCAAGATCAGTAGAAAAATAACTAACCCCTAAAATGCCAACGACGTTGAGCGCAGCAGCAAGTACAGCCAGCGCCTGAATAGGACGGCCACGGTTGACTAGCCACGTCAAACTTAAGATAGAAATAGGTGCCATAAATTGAAACACCGAACCCATCTGTCCCGCTTTAACGGCTGATAGTCCCTGACTTACCCAAATAGACGGTAAAAAACTGGCAACGGTATAAAACAGCAATGACTGTAAGCCCATAAAGACAGCGATTTGCCAAGCAAAAGACGTCCGCCACATAGAGATCTCTGAAGATCCTGACGTGGGTAGGGCGGCCGTTTGATGGCTAGATGAGCCAAGGCGCAAGCGTAAAAATATCCAAATAACAATCGCAAAGATACCTAATAGCGACCAACCGCCAAGCGCCCATTGCCAGCCTACCTGCTCAGATAGTGGTAATACAACTCCTGCTACAATACCCGCCGACACCGTCATCGTCAGGCTAAATAGACCAGTAATCAGTGGAATATGATTGGGTGTACGCTGTTTTATCACTGGTGCCGCTAGCGTATTGGCAAAGCCGATGGCTAACGTTAATAATAACGTACCACTTAAAAACCCAATCCAAGTGGGTATAACAGTACGAATAATCATACCCGCTGTTAATAGTGCAATCATCGCAATCAATGTATTTTCAAGTCCAAAACGCTTACCAATCGCTGGCGAGATAAGCGCGCCCACTGCAAAAGTTAGCATAGGCACAGCGCCCAACCAACCAATCTGAGTTTCAGAAATATTTAAGGCATCCTGTACCACTGGCGCAACAGAACCAAGTGCCACGATTGGTGCACGCATATTGGTGGCGAGCAAAACCATGGCACATAGTACGAGCCAAAAGGTAAAACGTGAGGAGGGCAACTTAGATGCGGGCGAAGTATCTAAATGAGACTTTGATTGCAAATTGGATGAAGTAGACATAGCAGCACGACTATCATTAGAATAAGAAAAAAGACACGTCATTGAACAGCGTCGATAGAGTCGTCGCTTGCACATAACACCGAAGAAAACGCACCTTGAGGGTGGCTAAAATCGTCAATCAGAACTTAAGAAATACTTGCAGAATGCAAGACACGCGAGCTTACTACCCTGATAGACAGGATAAGTACAATATGCGAGTAATGAACTCGAAAAGTTAATGATAAGTCATTCTTATACAAAATGACTCATAAAAATTTGATAGCACAACTAAAAATAGCGTTCGATCATATTTAAATGACCGAACGCTATTATAGGAACAAATGATGAGTAAATACTACCAGCGTATGGTAACAAGCTTATAATTTATACCGATTTACCCAATTGAGCCGCTTTTAGTGCATTTTCTTGTTGTTCCGCGATAATGGAGTCACACTTGTTAGGATCATTGCCACAAAACGAGCAGTTTTCATCACCCATTAATTTAGCAACGCCACCGCAAGAGCCTCTGAGTGGTTTTTTCTTGACCATATAACCAATACCCATAAATACAAAAAACAGTATAAATACAGTAAAGGTAATAGCGAGCATAGGAAGCAGTTGGCTAAGCATAGAGGAGACCTCAAGTTTAGAAAATAGAGTCATCTTTAGTGATAACTATCTAATAGTATAGCAAATTTTTACGCTTTGCGTTTGTTGTTAATACATTCTCAAAACACTACAAACAAAACTTAAGGTTGCTTATCAGCACGTAATGCTTGCATCGCAGGAGTCTGGACTACTTGCCAATCATCGACATTGTCTAGAGAGTCATTGATCTGTACACCATCGGCCAATACGACAAACAATGCTGCTAAATTTTGCTTTTCAGCAAGTTTTAATGCTTTTTGATAAGGCATGGCAGTCAGCGCAGTTGCCCATGCATCTGCTAGTGCTACCGAGTCTGCTGCTACTGTCACCGAAGGGGCGCCACCGATAATAGGTTTGCCGGTCGTAGGGTCAATAGTATGACTATAGTGCTTACCATCAAATATGACAGAGTTACGATAATTTCCTGAAGTTGCTAGATGCATTTGATTATCAGTTTTTATCGGTTGACGAATAGCTGTAACTGTCTGACGTTCGCTAACAGTGCTGCCTTCAATAGGCGCATCAATGGCAATCTGCCACGGCTGCTGCTTATTATTAACTCCCGAGGTCGCAATCTCACCGCCGATCTCAACCATATAGTTACGAATGTTGTAACGATCTTTGAGGACATCAGCGATGACATCGACACCGTAGCCTTTCGCTACTGCCGAAAAATCCAGACCAATACCATCTTTGGTCTTATAGAGAGTTTGGTCTTGCTTTACGACGCTATCAAAATCTACCAATGCTTGCGCTTTTGCAATTTCAGTTGCACTTGGTGGGCTTTGTAAGCGTTCGACAGTCATGGTACTACCAAACCCCCAAGTATTAATAAGCGGTATGACAGTTGGATCAAAGGCTCCACCAGACTGTGCATAGACTTGTCTTGAGATATCGAGTACGTGACTAAAGTCAGCATCGATCGTAATAGGTGTGTCTTTGCCCAACTGATTAAACTTGGAAATAGTAGAATCACTTTGATAAGTCGACATGCTGTCATTGATTTGCTGTAAACGCTCATCAATTGCAGCTTGGACATCTGCCTCAGTTACCTTTTCTGGTAATTGATAACTGATATGATAGCTGGTACCCATCGTCTCACCGATCAAATAATTATAATCAGGCGGCTGTTGACAGGCGGTTAAACCAGCTAAACTAAATGCTGATACCGTAAATAATAGAGTGTTACCTGCCATCTTTCGTCTATCTTGAGACTTAATAGCAAAAAAACGTGTTTGAAGTTTATTTTTATTAAACATTATGAATTTATCCAACAGCGAAAATGGATTAAAAAAAAAGAGCGCCACTGTTGACGCTCTTTTTTATGTTTTCATGTTGACCGTCAAAATAAACGTTAGTCAAAATAAAAAATTATTTGTTCAACTAACTATGGTTGCTAACCAATTTAACCACCGAAATCATCAAGCATGATGTTCTCATCTTCCACGCCAAGGCTATGTAGCATGTCGATAACCGCCGCGTTCATCATCGGTGGCCCGCACATATAATATTCACAGTCTTCTGGGTTTGGATGGTCTTTTAAGTAATTCTCTAGTAGCACGTTATGGATAAAGCCGGTCGGACCGTCCCAGTTATCTTCTGGTAATGGATCAGACAGCGCCACATGCCACTCAAAGTTATCAAACTCTTCTTCGAGCTGGTCGTAATCTTCGACATAGAACATCTCACGAATCGAGCGCGCACCGTACCAAAAGCTAATCTTACGCTTAGAGTTTAGACGTTTAAGCTGATCGAAGATGTGCGAGCGCATTGGTGCCATACCAGCACCGCCCCCAACAAAGATCATCTCGGCTTCGGTATCTTTGGCAAAGAATTCACCATACGGGCCTGATACGGTCACCTTATCACCTGGTTTTAGGCTAAACACCCAAGACGACATCTTACCCGGTGGTATACCTTCAGGGCCACGCGGTGGTGGACTTGCGATACGGATGTTAAACTTGATGATACCTTTTTCTTCTGGGTAGTTGGCCATCGAGTACGCACGAATGACAGGCTCATCGACTTTTGAGACGTATTTGAAGACGCCGAATTTTTCCCAGTCTTCGCGGTACTCTTCATCGATATCGAAGTCTTTGTAATGTACTTCATGCGGCGGTGCTTCTAGCTGCACATAACCACCAGCACGGAAATTGACTTCCTCACCTTCTGGAATTTTAAGCACCAGCTCTTTAATAAAGGTTGCGACGTTATCGTTAGAGACAACTTCACATTCCCACTTTTGCACATCAAAAAACTCAGGATCAATCTCGATTTGCATGTCTTGCTTAACAGATACCTGACAAGCCAAGCGCATATGATTACGGATTTCACCTTGAGTAAAGTAGCCTTCTTCGGTGGGCAGGATAGAACCGCCACCTTCAATAACACGGCAGCGACATTGAGCACACGTACCACCACCACCACATGCAGAAGATAAAAATATACCTTCACTAGCAAGGGTTTGCAGTAGTTTTCCGCCTGCTGGAGTCACCACATCATTATCGGGATTATCATTGATATGAATAGTAACATCGCCTGAACTGACCAGTCTTGAGCGTGCTGCCAAAATAATGGCAACAAGACCCATGATGATCAAGGTAAACATAGCAACGCCACCAATCGCCGTAGCATAATCCATGATATGTATCCTTAATCTATGGGGTAGGGGTGCGGGCGCATAAATTTATTGCTGTACCCGAACACCTACCGAATAAATGAATTAAATATGTCAAATCGCTAAATAAGTGTCTAAGCTTAGCGGTTTAAATGGACATGCCACCGAACGACATAAAGCCGAGAGACATAAGGCCAACCGTAATAAAGGTAATACCAAGACCACGTAGCGGTCCTGGAATATCTGAATACTTAAGCTTTTCGCGAATACCTGCTAGCGCAGTGATCGCAACTGCCCAACCAAAACCTGCACCAACGCCATATACTACTGACTCGCTAAAGTTGTAGTCACGCTCAACCATGAACAAGACGCCACCTAAGATTGCGCAGTTTACCGTAATTAGCGGTAAGAATACGCCAAGCGCGTTATATAGAGCTGGGACAAACTTGTCCAAAAACATCTCTAGAATCTGTACAGTCGCAGCAATAAGACCGATATAGCTTAGTAGACCTAGGAAACTAAGGTCGATATTAGGAAAGCCTGCCCATGCTAGTGCACCATTTTTCAGAATGAACTGGAACAGCAGGTTGTTGAGTGGCACAGTAATCGCCATCACGACAATAACAGCAACCCCAAGACCTATGGCAGTTGAGACTTTTTTGGACACAGCCAAAAAGGTACACATACCTAAGAAATAGGCAAGCGCCATATTCTCAATAAAGACTGAGGTTATAAATAAACTAATATAATGTCCCATTAGTGACCGCCTCCATGTGCCATGCCTTTAGACTGCGGCTTCATTACAAACTCGGCTTCTTCAATCTGTTCTGGCTTCCAAAGACGAACGATGGCGATAAATAAACCAATAATGAAGAACGCTGATGGTGGCAACAACAATAGACCATTTGGTAGATACCAACCGCCATCAGTGACTGGTTGTAAGATAGTGATACCAAACCACGTACCTGAACCTAGTAATTCACGAATAGTCGCAACGAACAGTAATACTGCAGAGTAACCAAGACCATTACCAATACCATCTAAAAAGCTTGGTACTGGTGGATTGCTCATAGCAAATGCCTCAGCACGACCCATAACGATACAGTTGGTAATAATCAAACCAACGAATACTGATAAGCCTTTACTCACATCATAAGCGACGGCTTTTAGCACCTGGTCGACCAAAATAACCAACGAAGCAATAATTGTCATCTGTACAATAATACGAATACTTGATGGAATTTGCTTACGAATAATTGAAATAAAGAAACTAGAAAAAGCGGTTACCAATGTCAATGCCACACACATTACCAAGGCATTCGACATACTCGTCGTTACCGCTAACGCCGAGCAGATACCTAATATCTGTAAGGCGATAGGGTTATTATCAAAAATAGGCGAGGTTAAAATACTTTTTGTGTCAGCCATGTTATGCCTCCTTGCCGTTTGCTACTGGTAGCGCTGCTGCCAGTTCGGTTG
The DNA here is from genome assembly GCF_947495825.1 of uncultured Psychrobacter sp. Taxonomy (GTDB): domain Bacteria; phylum Pseudomonadota; class Gammaproteobacteria; order Pseudomonadales; family Moraxellaceae; genus Psychrobacter. The sequence continues at coordinate 14,350 of NZ_CANMAH010000012.1, read as the reverse complement.
TAGGTTGAGCTGTCTGGTTGTCTGGTTGTGTTAACTGACTAGCCTGTGTATCAGTATTATCAATCGTTTTACCGCTCTCTTCACGTAGCGCGTCTAAGTAAGGTTTATAGCCTTGCTCACCCAACCAAAACTGAATCATATTGCTTACACCGCGACCAGTAAGCGTCGCACCACTGATACCATCGACCCAGTTTTCTTTTGGGTTACCAGCTTTGGTCACACCAGTAGCAACATCACCATTTTCATCATAAGAATGGATACCGCTCCACTTTGCGCGCCACTCTGGCTCTTCGATACGAGCGCCAAGACCTGGGGTCTCTTTGTGCTCATAAAAACTGATACCTTTAATGGTATTCATATCACTTTCAAGCGTCAAGAAACCGTAGATAGTACCCCATAATCCATAACCTTGAATCGGTAGGACCACCATCTCAGGCTGTCCGGCGTCATCACTTTTAACATAGACCTTTGCGTACTTAGGCACACGACCAATACCAGCAGGATCGTTATCACCTAAATCCTCACTCAATGCTTGATTCTTAGTTGCTTGACTGGCGTCATAAGCATTGCGATCAGGAATACCAGCCTCGTTTAAGGCATCATCATCAAGATAGTTACCTTTGCTTAAGTCAACAATTTTTACTTCAAAATCTTTAAAACGTTCGGCAACATCTTTAGGAGTATCAGACTCAGCATCATACATGCCAGCTGCTACTAGGATGTTTTTATTACGATCTAAGCGTGCATTTTCAATTTGTGATGGTTTAAGACCGACCGCAACTGCTGATACCAATACGGAACACACCAAGCATAGCGTCAATGCCACACTGATGGTTTTTGTATTATTACTTTTGGGCTTGGACATAACGAACCCTCCGAGCTGTTTGGCGTTTGATATTTGCTTGAGTCACAAAATAATCAAACAATGGAGCGAATAAGTTGGCAAATAAAATAGCGAGCATGATGCCTTCTGGGAAAGCTGGGTTGACTACTCGAATCAGTACTGTCATAAAGCCAATCAAAATACCATAAGCCCAGCGGCCTTTATTAGTATGCGCAGCTGAGACTGGATCGGTCGCCATAAAGACGGCACCAAAAGCAAAACCGCCGATCACTAAATGCCAATAAAACGGCAAGTTCATCATGAGGTTATCGTCAGAGCCAATCATATTAAAGATAAGAGACGTAGCAATCAGACCAACCACACAACCTGCCATGATGCGCCAAGATGCAATACGCGTCCATAATAGAACTGCTGCACCCATTAAAATGGCAAGCGTAGAGACTTCACCGATACTGCCTTGCATGTTGCCTAAGAATGCATCACTCCACGTAATGGCATTGCCGTAGACATCGACGAAGTCCTGTGGAACCACGCCAAGTGCTGCAAGGCCAAGTGGTGTTGCACCTGAAAAACCATCAACTGCCGTCCATACTGAGTCACCAGACATATACGCTGGATAAGCAAAGTATAAGAACGCACGGCCAGATAGGGCAGGGTTAAGGAAGTTTTTACCAGTACCGCCAAAGACTTCTTTTGCAACGACCACCCCAAAGATAATACCTAAAGCAACTTGCCATAAAGGAATATCAGGCGGTAGACATAGTGCATAAAGAACGGAGGTCACAAAGAAACCTTCGTTGACTTCGTGGCCACGCACGACTGCAAAGATAATTTCACAGAGAATACCCACGGCGAAGGTGACTATATAAATCGGTAAAAACTGCATCGCTCCATAGACAAAGCTTGCCCAGATACTATCTGGATTATAGCCTACCATACTAGTGATAATCGTACGCCAGCCTTCTGGTTGTAGGCCAAGTTGAGCAATAGCAGTTAAAGCTTGATGGCCGATATTGTACATACCCCAAAACATCGCTGGGAACGTACACATCCATACTGTGATCATGATGCGTTTGAGGTCAATACCGTCACGTACATGCGATGACGCATAAGTCGTCGTACCTGGCTGACGTAAAAACGTATCAAACATCTCAAAAATGGCGTAATACTTTTCGTGTTTGCCACCCTTGGTAAAAGACGGCTCCATACGATCGAACATATTGTGTAAAAATTTCATCGTGGTTAGCCCTCCAGCTCAATGCGCGTTAAGTTATCACGCAAGATATCACCAAATTCATATTTGCCAGGAGATACGAAGGTGCATAATGCAACATCTTCTTCATCCAGTTCAAGCACGCCCAAATCCACCGCAGAGACAATGTCTTCAACGATTAAAGCGCGTAATAACTGTGTTGGCAAATAGTCTTGTGGCATGACCTCTTCATACACCCCGATAGGTACCATAGCTCGCGGTGAACCATTACTGGTAGTGGTGAAGTTGTATTTTTTACCACCAAAAAACTGTGAAATATAGATAGGCAGTTTAGAAAAGCGGTTTTTACCTAGTGTAAAGAAGTGGAACGCTGGACGTTCACGGCCTTCAGGTAATACACTAACTTGATTGTGAAAGCGACCAAGATAAGCCACATTATCAAACAATTTACGTCCAGAAAGTACCGATCCTGAAATGATACGATTCTCGCCTGCGACCAATTGACCTTTTGTCAGTGCTGTCATATCGGCACCGCGTTCAGTCGCCACCAAGTGTGGGTCCTTAACTCCAGGACCTGCAAGGCTTAACAGACGACGCGTGTATAAGCGTCCAGTCGTAAAGAGCTTACCAATCGCAATCACGTCTTGATAACCAATCGTCCACACAGTCACGCCGCGGCTGATCGGGTGTAAAAAGTGAATATGCGTACCAGCAAGACCAGCTGGATGCTTGCCTGCAAAGCTATGATATTCAGTGACATTGTTAGCCGCAGTCTTTGCAACTGGTGACAGCTTAGCGTCACCATGATGACAGACAAAGGTTTTTGGGCTGAGTGTAGACAATACAGCCAGTCCGTCATTGAACGCTTGCAGCTCTTTATTGATCAGCAGCATTGGGTCGAACGCTAATGGATTGGTATCCATTGCAGTAACAAAGATAGCGTGCGGACGTGCACCGATTTCTGGAGCACGGCTATAGGGACGTGTGCGAAATGCAGTCCATTCACCAGAAGCAAGCAATTGGGTTTCAACAGCTTCAGAGTCTAAGTCAGCAAGTTGCTGGGAGTCATAGCGCTGAAACTCTACTTCTTCACCGTTTGGGTCAACCTCAATGACAAGACTTTCAAAGACACGACGTTCGCCACGTTTAATGGCAATAACTTTACCAGCTGCAGGGGCCGTGTATATAACACCAACTCGTTTTTTATCTTCAAAAACAGGTTGACCTTTAGCTACAACGTCACCTTCTGTGACGTTCATCGTAGGTTTCATACCTACGTAATCGTAACCAATAAGTGCCACATGTGCTGGTCTGTGCTCTGATATCTCGCGGGAGGGCTCACCTGTGATGGGCAAATCCAAACCTTTCTTGATGGTAATCATAAGCGAAAACTTAGTCCATAGTCTAAAACGATACCAGACGTCCTGTTTGGTACGACAGCAGTATTCCAAAAGCATTATGAAAGACCATCAAGCAGCAGCAGCCTAGGGCAGAGCTGTGATTAATTGCCTTAAACATAATGCTTAAGTATTACTGCAAGTAAGAGTATTAACGCTGACCTTAGACTCCTTAACAACACGTTAACGTCTTATTCGAATTACCAAAGTGGCGACCGGCTACCAAGATGCATAATAAGCCTACCAAACCAAAGTGAGTCTCTAAAACCAACCGCTTAGAGTGAACACTTTAAGTCATAGATGGGCCTACAATACGTTTTATTGAAATTTATAACATTGTCATACTAGTATCATGTAAATGGGTTCTGCGACAATCAAAAGACTGTCAGACGCAATATATGATAATTTGATTAAAGACAAACCAATTAATTAAATAGGGTACAATTTTAAATCATACCAATCTATTTATGATCAATCTGTCAAAATGATAGACAAGGGTTACGGTGCATACTCTACCGTCCTGTTGTCTGTTTTTTTGTCATACCTTTATAACTGAGCAGTATTATAGCCAAACATGATCAATCTATGTAAAAGCTTAATGTGCATTGCTAAGATATAGAAACAAATACAAATTTACCTAGGATTATACGCTAAATTAACCTAAAATTGCCAGTTAGTAATTGAATTTATCTAATTGTAGTACCTAACTTAGAGGCTGAAACTTATAGTTATCAATCATCAAAACAGCTCGGATGGTTATAATGTCTCTGATCCAAAAGATAAACTTAAGTTGTTCTTAAATACTAATATTTAGTTAAGTGCATACTCTATAGTATTTTCTTCCCATTTTTCAATTATTGATGTTTCTGTTGTATTTTCGCTATTCATAAAACGTTTTATAAGGAGTGCTATATGTGTGCTGCGCCTGTGATTATTCCCGCTATCGATCTAAAAGATGGCAAATGTGTACGCTTAAAACAAGGCCGTATGGAGGATGATACTGTATTCTCTAATGATCCTGTCGCAGTAGCAGGACGCTGGGTGAAAGAGGGAGCGAGGCGTTTGCATTTGGTTGATCTCAATGGTGCATTTGACGGGGTGCCAGTCCATAGATCGGTAGTCAATGATATTGCCAAAGCCTATCCAAACTTGCCTATCCAATTAGGCGGCGGCGTGCGTAATATGAACACCATCGAGCAATATATTACCGCAGGTCTCACCTATATTATCATTGGCACCAAAGCGGTCGAAGATCCCAATTTTGTCACTGAAGCTTGCCGCGAGTTTGCGGGACACATCATCGTTGGTATTGATGCCAAAGACGGTATGGTAGCCACCCATGGCTGGGCGAATGTCACGGACACCAAAGCGACTGAGCTTGCCAAGCGCTTCGCTGATGTCGGAGTGTCGTCCATCGTTTATACCGATATCGCCCGTGATGGCATGATGCAAGGCGTCAACATCGAGCAAACGGTCAATCTTGCACGTGAAGGCGGTTTGCCCGTCATAGCCTCGGGCGGGGTGACTGATATGCAAGATATCGAGCTTCTAAAGCCTTATGGTGATTGTATTGAAGGTATCATTACAGGACGTGCGATTTACGAGGGCACGCTAGATCTTGGAGAAGCACAAAGTTACCTAGACAGTTAACTGGTTGTATATAAGGTTGTCTGGATTTTTTATAAAGACAATGATTGCTCATTACCTTAATCAAGGATACTTATGATAGCTATTTTTGACTATCTACCTTTACGCAAATATTTGCCAGTTCTAGGTCAGCTATTTTTATCAATAAGTATCTTTTATGGTTTGCCTGCTTACGCTGCTGGCGAAGAGTTGACAAGTATTGCAGCTGCAACGGATATAAATAGTGGTGTCTTAACGAGTTCAGAAGCAGAATCAGGTACAGAGCCTGGGGTGGAAGCCGAAGGTGGTACGCTACCGACAGCGCCAACACCGATAGAGGCGCCGCCAGTTATCAGTGGTGAAAGTACCAACAATGCTCAAATTGAAACCAAGCCTACTTTGCAAAAAGACAATGATATCCGTCAACGCATTAGCGGTATTTTCTCCGAGATTGATGGCTTACAGGCGGTCAATGTAACGGTTACTCAAGGCGTCGTTACGCTAAGCGGAGAGACACCAAACGAAAAAAAAGCGCAGCAGGCGATTAATCTAACCAATCGCTTAACAGATGTAGTAACAGTTGAAGATAACATTAATCGAACGCTTGATGTGCAAGACAATGTCTCAACAGTATATCAAGGACTTAAGGCCCAAGGTACAAATCTAATCAAAGCCATGCCACTATTGTTAGTCGGCATTGTTTTGTTTGGCTTGGTAGCTTGGTTTGGTAGCTGGTTATCCAAACGTCAGGGCATATGGCAACGTCTAACTCCCAATCCTTTTGTAGCCGAGCTGTTATCGCAAACGATCAAAGTGATCTTTATTATCTTTGGTCTAATTTTAGCGTTAAGTTTAATAGGTGCAGAAACTATTTTGGGTACATTGCTTGGCGGTGCAGGGGTGATTGGTATTGCTGTTGGTTTTGCCGTAAAAGACTCTATCGAAAACTATATAGCGTCACTTATGCTTAGTATTCGTCAGCCATTTCGTGCCCGCGATCAGGTAAAAATCAATGAGCATGAAGGCATTGTAGTACGCTTGACCTCACGGGCGACGATTTTGATGACGTTGGATGGCAATCAATTACGTATCCCTAATGCTGAGGTTTTTAAAGGTATTATCTTGAACTACACAAAAAATCCTGAGCGCCGTTTTACATTTGAATTGGGTGTCGATGCCAATGATGATCCGTTAGCGGCAATCAAAGTCGGTTTAGACGCGATAGGTACGTTAGATTTTGTTTTAGATGAACCCAAGGCCATCGCTATCATTACTCATGTTGGCGATTCCAACATCGTGCTTGAGTTTCAAGTATGGGTAGATCAATCAGAGACTGATTTTGCCAAAGCACGCAGTATCGCCATTCGCGCAACTAAACATGCGTTAGAAAACCAAGGCTTTAGCTTGCCTGAGCCTATTTATCGTTTACGCTTCAACGATAAGTTAGAAACCGCTTTTGAGCATATGCAAGAAGGTAAGGGTAATACTAGTTCTGAAATGACGGTCACACCGATGACTCCTAGCGCAGAAAATAAGCAGACCACAGATGATAAGGATAAACAGCAAGCGAAGGCACGAGCAAAGCAAATTTTGAATGCAAATAACAGTGAGGATATATTTGATGCCCGACCTGATGAGAAGCTGATGGAAAAGGTTGAACAGGAGATTGCAGAGAATTCTGATGAGACTGACTTATTAGATAGAAATAGTCCACAAGAATAAGCTTTTTTTATGTAAACCTATCTTAGAACGGAACATAAATATAAGTATAAACATAAAAAAAGGCTAAAGTTAACTTTAGCCTTTTTTATTATTTCTAACGTCTTATTTAGCTCTTCTTGCTTGAACCTTTATTGCTTCGGCCACTATTTTTTTTAGCCGAGCTCTTTTTTGTCTGATCTTTCTTTGTTTGGTTCATTTGACTGGCTTGCAACTTTGCTTTTAAGTCAAAATCAATCTGAAGCAAATCCATATTCACGCCAGCAACTTGCACTTTAACCAAGTCGCCAAGTCCAAACAAAGTCCCTTTGTCTTTACCAATGAGCTGCTGCTGATTCTCATCATAAACAAAGAAATCATCACCGACGTTTGAGATATGGACCAGACCATCAATATATAGGTCAGTCAACGTCACAAATAATCCAAAGTTCGTTACTGTCGTGACCACGCCATTAAACTCTTCGCCAACGTGATCTTTCATATAGTGACACTTCAGCCAAGACTCGACAAAACGTGAAGCCTTTTCAGCACGGCGTTCGGTATCTGAGGTTTGGGTACCTGCCTCATCCAAAGAAAAGTCCATAACAGGCTGCTTACTATTGGTCACCTTAGCTTTAATCGCGCGATGTAACATAAGATCAGGGTAACGACGAATCGGTGAGGTAAAGTGACTATACTCATCGTAAGCTAAACCAAAGTGACCGATATTGTCAGGTGCATAGTTAGCCTGCATCATGGAGCGCAGCAGCATACTATGGATGCTGATTGCATCTGGACGATCTTTTGTCGCATCAATAATACGCTGATAATCGGCTTGCGTAGGGTTCTCTTCAGGGAAGCTTAAACCGAAATTCTTCGCATATTCGTGAATACGCATTGATTTTTCGCTATCAGGCTTATCATGATTACGGTACAAAACTGGCAGCTCATGTTTTAGCGCAAAGTTTGCTGCACAAGTATTGGCAAGCAGCATACACTCTTCAATGAGCTTATGAGCATCACCGCGTGTACGTGGTAATATGTCCGCAATACCGCCTTCTTCATTGAACTTTATATAAGTCTCAACCGTTTCAAACTCCATTGCGTGGCGATCTTCACGCTTTTTGATAAGCAGTTCATATAGTTGATGAAGTGTATCGACAGACTTTTTGACATCTTTATTACCTGTTAAAGATTCTGGCACGCTTTTATCTTTAGGATTAGCAAAGTAGTCATTTACTTGGTTATAGGTTAAGCGTGCTTGTGAATGCATAACACCAGGATAAAACTCGTAACCTGTTACCTTGCCTGCACGTGATATTTTAATATCAGCAACCATACATAGGCGATCAACTGAAGGGTTTAATGAACACAAGCCATTTGACAACACTTCAGGTAGCATTGGAATTACACGATGTGGAAAATAAACAGACGTGCCACGCTCATAAGCGTCTTGATCAAGTGGAGAGTTTGGCGTGACATAGTGACTGACATCAGCAATAGCAACCAACACTCGATAGTTACCACCAGAGCGTTTTTCAGCAAACACAGCATCATCGAAGTCGCGCGCATCTTCCCCATCAATAGTAATTAACGGCAAGTCACGTAAGTCCGTACGACCTTTAAAGTCTTTTTTGCTAGGTTCCCTATAATCGTTGGCTTGTTTAAGGGCTGCTGCACTAAATTCAGACGGTATATCGTAATTGAGCAGGGTAGTCTCAATAATAAGTTCACGGTCATTGTCGTCGTTTAGTACTTCTGTAATCTTACCAGTAGCAAACTCATGCTGATTAGGCCAGTCGATCACATCGACTTTGACTGGATCACCCAGCTTAGCACTTACCGCTTGTACATTATCATCAGTGACTGTAATCGGTTGATGGTTATTAGGACTACTAAGCTCAACACAGTAGCCATCTTCATCGCGAGCAAGCGTACCAATAAACTGGTTTTGATGACGTTCAGTCACATCAACAATACGACCTTCTGTACGCCCACGATTATCGGTCGTAGTACCCACAGCATTGACCATATCACCATTAAACACCCAGCGCATTTGTTTTTCATGCAAAAACAGGTCTGGCATATCTTCTAATACGACAAAGCCAAAGCCTTTAGGATGGGCGGATACTGTGCCAGTGACCACATCTTGTTGCGTGACTGCACGAAAGCGATAAGGGCGACCTTCGCGGTTTACTTGTCCATCACGAGCCATAGCTTTTAGGCGGTTACCCAAGGCATCAAATTGCTCTGGATCTTCAATCTTAAAGATCTGCGCCAACTGTTTATGGGTGACTTCGCCATGCTCATTAATCGTGGCAAGTATCAGCTCACGACTCGGGATAGGATTCTCATATTTTTGTGCCTCACTTGAGGCGTTTGGATCATTCCAACTCATAAATTACCGTATCTATTTTTAAAATTATTAATAATGGCTATCTTAACACGAACGACGCTTCAATACCCGACGTCAATGAGGTTATATATATTCGATAGCTGACTGTTTTGGATAGACTGTTTAATCAAATGTCGATATCAGTGGTGCTAGATTTGTCTGTAATCTTTTTACTATCTAACTCTTTTGATACTTCAAGGACAGTCGTTTGGTTAGATTTGTCTAAATACTTTTGTGCTTTATCTACTTCGCTCGTTAGAGTATTGACTGTTTGCTTCATATTTTCTAAGGCTTCAACTTTGTAATTACTAATCATATCCATCGTATCATAGACATTATTGAAGGCGTTTTGTAGTTTATCAAGCTCAATAGTACTACTGGTTGCTTGTTCATGAATTTCACCAGATTGACGTTTGAGCATCGCAGAGGTTGATTCAATCAAGCTACTAGTGGTTTTATTTAATGCAGTAATCTGATCTAGAACCAGTTTTTGATTTGTCATGGCCTGTGCAACCACTACTGCTGTCCGTAATGCTGAGATGGTAGTCGTGGTCGCACGATCCACACCTTTGATAAGTTCCAAATTATTTTTGCGAATGGTATCTAATGCTAAATAACCCTGTACGTTGACAGCCAACTGCGTCAAAAAGTCAGTGTTTTTTTGGCGTACATAAAACAGCATCTCTTCTTTAATAATACGCGCCTTTTCAGGATCGGTCGCTTCTAAAGAGTAGACTTTTTGCTCAAGTTGCTCATCAATCTTTTTGCCGACATATATATACTGGCGAATGGATTGCATCAAATCCCACATGTTGACTTTTTCTTGCTCAATCATCGCGTTGTCTTTAAGCAGCTCATCCTTACCATTATAAAGACTGGTCACCACCGCGTTGATATGCGACTGCGCAGATTCATATTGACGAAAATAATCTTGGACTTTGTTGCCAAACGGTATGATGCCAAACAACTTACGTGAGTTAGTCAGCTCTTTTTTGCTTGGATCCAAATCTTCTACGATACCGCGCAATTCTGTTAGTGATTTGGCAATTGGAGAATTATCAAACAAGCTATCATTGATGCTTTTAGCAGGAAGTTCTAGCATCCGGTTAGATACCTGAGCTGACTCTCGGATCTCTTTGGTACCTAGGTTATGAATCGACTGTAGGTTTTCTTGAAAGTCAGGACTATTTACTGGATTGGTAATGACATGATCCACAAAAGCATCGACTTTGGCGTCGAGCTCTGGGATCTGACTTTTATCCAGTTTAACCATCTGATCCGCTTCGCTTTTTTCTATCTCTTTTACAGGGTCGGGCGGAGTCAGAGAGATACTCGGTGTATTTGTATTTTCTGGCGGTGTAAGTTCTTGCATAATTATTCCTGTCGATAAATGATAGATTAAAATGTTTGGGTTATTCAATAATGTTAGTTAACGTCCAGTCTGCTAGTTTAAGCAAGTGTCATAATCGCTAAAAATCTATTAATTGACTTACGGTTATTAAATTATCATTAATAGGAAATGCAAAGTAGATTTTAAGATTACCGTGTAATCAGGAGGTTATAAAGACTGACTCTGTAAAACTATATGGAGGTTGGTATCGTAAAATTACAATAACTAATAGTAAAAAACCATCAATACCCCGCAGCATATTGATGGTCAAAAACAAAAATAAGTAAATATGACAAACTTAAAGGTTTACTGTCCAATTATTTTTTCTTAGTAGGACCAAGCAACATACCCATTTGTCGACCTTCCATCTTTGGAGGCTGCTCGACATTGGATATTTCAGCCGTATCTTCTATGATACGCTCAAGTTGCTTACGACCAATTTCTTGGTGCGCCATTTCACGACCACGAAAACGGATGCTAACTTTAACTTTGTCTTGATCTTCTAAGAAGCTGATGATTTTTTTCAGTTTTACCTGATAGTCGGCTTCTTCAGTACTAGGACGTAGTTTCATCTCTTTAAGCTGGGTTTGCTTTTGGTTCTTCTTAGCCTCTTTCGCCTTTTGCTTTTGATCATAAAGGAAATGCTTGTAATCCATGATCTTACATACTGGCGGCTTGGCATCGGGCACTAATTCAACTAAGTCTAGGTTTTCATCACGTGCCGCTTTCATCGCGGTATCGATATCGACCACGCCCATTTGTTCGCCGTCCTCTCTGACAAGACGAACTTCTTTAACACTGATATCTTCATTGGTGTTTAGACGGTTTGACTGTTTAATAGGTATTACTCCTGATCTGTTTTTTGATTCTGACGGCCTTTTTTGGCAACGGCAGTCTGTACTAAGGTAATAAATTCAGAGACAGTCATCACGCCTAGGTTTTCACCTTCACGGGTTCGGACGTTGACACTGCCTGTTTCAACTTCTTTATCCCCTAATACTAGCATATAGGGAATACGTTCTAATGTTTTCTCTCGTATCTTAAATCCAATCTTTTCGTTACGCAAGTCACTAACCGCACGTAAACCTGCATTTTTTAGCTCGCTGACGACGTTTTGGCAGTTTTCTGCTTGTTTATCGGTGATATTCATGACTGCCACTTGTTGCGGCGCAAGCCAAACAGGCATCCAACCAGCATAGTGCTCAATCAATATACCTATAAAACGCTCAAACGATCCTAAGATTGCACGGTGAAGCATAATAGGTATGTCACGCTCGTTTTGTTCATTGACAAACTCAGCGTCGAGACGCTCAGGCATATTCGGGTCAACCTGAATGGTGCCGCACTGCCAAATGCGTCCTAACGAGTCTTTAAGACTAAATTCAATTTTAGGGCCATAAAATGCACCTTCGCCTGGCAAGTAATCCCAGTCAAGACCTGAGCTATCAAGTGCATCAGCCAAAGCTTTTTCTGCAAAATCCCATGATTCATCACTACCGACACGCTTTTCAGGGCGAGTCGAGAGCTTCATAATGATATTATCAAAACCAAAGTCTTCATAAACAGCCAAAGTCAGCTTGATAAAGTCGGCGACTTCCTGCTGAATCTGTGCGGGCGTACAAAAGATATGTGCGTCATCTTGAGTAAAGCCACGGACACGCATCAAGCCATGTAGCGATCCTGAAGGCTCATTTCGATGACATGAGCCAAACTCTGCCATACGCAGTGGCAGGTCACGGTAAGATTTTAAACCCTGATTAAATACTTGCACATGACACGGGCAGTTCATTGGTTTTACCGCATAGTCGCGATTCTCGCTCGATGTGGTAAACATATTAGTTGCATAGTTACCCCAATGACCTGAACGCTCCCATAAGCTACGATCGACGATTTGGGGCGTTTTAATTTCTTCGTAACCGTTATCATATTGTACTTTACGCATATACTGCTCAAGCACTTGATAAATCGTCCAACCATTGGCATGCCAAAACACCATACCTGGCGCTTGCTCTTGCATATGAAATAGATTGAGCGCTTTACCAATCTTACGGTGGTCGCGTTTTTCAGCTTCCTCGATACGCTGAATATAAGCTTTTAGGTCTTTTTTATCCGCCCAAGCTGTGCCATAGATACGCTGTAGCTGCTCATTCTTGGCATCACCGCGCCAGTATGCACCCGACATTTTAGTCAGTTTAAATACTTTTAAGAAGCGCGTATTTGGCACATGCGGACCACGGCACATATCGACGTATTCTTGATGATGATACAGGCCAAAAGCCTCTTCGCCTGGCATGTCATTGATCAGTTTGAGCTTATAATCTTCACCGCGTTCTTCAAATATCTTGATGACTTCATCGCGTGGCGTCATTTTTTTGATAACGTCATAATCTTGCTTAATCAGCTGCATCATACGTTTTTCGATAGCTTCCATATGCTCAGGTGTAAATGGCGTCTCACTATAGATATCATAATAAAAACCATCATCAATGACAGGCCCAATAACCATTTTTACATCAGGATAAAGTTGTTTGACCGCATGACCAAGTAGATGTGCGCATGAGTGACGAATAATATCAACACCATCATCGTCCTTTGGAGTAACAATCTCGACCTTTGCATCATGAGTGATAGGATCAGAAGCATCAACCAAATGGCCATCTACACGTCCAGCGACCGTAGCCTTAGCAAGACCTGCCCCAATGCTTTGCGCCACTTCCATGACTGTAGTATTGCCTTCGAAGTCTTTTATGCTTCCATCGGGCAAAGTAATCGCTACCATAATCTGTTCACCTGTTTTAGGTCCGCTAGCAGTGATGATTGCAACTATCAATCATATGACCGTAAGACCAAATAAGTTATATACGTTAGATGTGATACATCAAAAGAGATAGGCATTAATCAAACGTACTTAGCATATGACCGATCATCTAATTATTCAATCTACTACTTATATTGGAAGTAGATCTATAATACATCACCGAACATAGCAAAGTACCTCTTATATAGCGTTGGCTAACAACGTAAGATAAGTAATGCCATAAGGGCAACTACTATAACAAAAACCATCTACAAACACTAGATAGCGGGGGAGTAACAGCATATCTTACATAGACGTATATTCAAAAAAAGTATCCAACTGCATCAAAGGCTATAAGTCATTCATGTTCTCTGATAATAGACTTTTGATCTAAATGGCTTCATGAATGATGCCTACTATAATAGTGCTACTATATTATAAGCAGTATCCATATATAAGGACTACTTGTATCAATATCAATAGTGCAGTCTTAAGAGTGAATAGGCAGACAAAGAGACTTAGAGACACTAAAAACAGGAAAGGCTTAAAGCTTTAAACAGAGTAATTTGACTATCCTTTGAGAACTACCAACGTTTTCTTATGTTATATAAAAACTATAAAACCTCCCTAGTTGTCTAAACTATTGAAAAATATACCTTATTTTCTACCCTCTTTATTTAATTTAAAAACATCTAGAAAAACAGTTGACACTGAATATAAAGAGTCTATAATACGCCCCACAGCAAAGGAAGCGCGGCGTAAATAGTGGAAATATTCACTGATAACGAAGCAGCTAACTTACTGAAATATTAGCAAATAAAAGCTTGACATGGTATCAACTAATGATACAATAGGTAGCTTACCAATTAGAAGAAGCAAATTAACTTGTTAATAGTTGGTTAAAGATTTGCAAAACCTACTACTGGACGACAGTATAGGGCATTATTTAAAAGCAGAACTAAAGAACAACTTGTGTGGATTTTTGCTGAG
>NZ_CANMAH010000011.1 GCF_947495825.1 uncultured Psychrobacter sp. | reverse complement strand
CAAGGATGGATGGAGAATAATCTACCTAAACTGTTTCATGATATGGGCTGTATCGATTTTATAAAGATTTAACTATACTATATCAGAGATACTGAAGGTGCCTTAATAAAAAGAGTTTCTGCTAAAGCTTTGACTAAAAGAGGAGTAGCTAGTAGCTTTAATTTAAAAACAACCAAAGCCTCAGTTATGAAAGATCCTAATACTATTAAGAAGACAATTATCGATACAACTGAAGTTGGGTGGATGATAGCAGAAAAAGATGAATCAATTAAAAGTTTTCTTAATAAAATCTATGAGCAAAAGCCTACAGATAAAGAAGATCAGATATTTAGAGCTAATAATGCACACCTACTGACACCTGTAATGGCAATACATGCAGGTGATTTCGTAATATTATCCAATACTTCCAATAGTAGTAACAAAGAATTAGTAAAAATGAAGGAGGATGCTAAAGCAGCTAAGGCTGAGTTTAATAAAGTAAAGGAAGAGTTTGGATTTAACCCTGAAATGTTTGCTTCCAATGCAGACTTCTTACATAGTATGCTAAGAACTGTAGATTACGTAAGTTTGACTAAGGATAAAGTAAAAAATGTAGATAAACCATCCAAAGGTGTTGATCTTGGACTAATTGCAGCAATGAGTGCAGGAACTTCTCAAGGTATTGTAAACTTTGCTGAAACTAGCAATGCTAAGGTTACTGAGGCTTATACAAGACTTGTAGAAGCCTATGAAGACGTAAGAAAAACAACTTACGATAGTTCTGGCAAGCCAATTAAATCTAAACTTGGCAATCCTAAAAAGTTTAATTCATTCAGACAAACCTATCCTAAGCTAATTAAAGATTTTGATAATGCATTCGCGCAGAGTTTTTTTAAATATGAAACAGGTCTCACTGCCAAAAACATAAGAAAACAAGTCAAAAATGATGTGATGATAAGGTCTTCGCGTTATGAAGGGGGAATCAAAGCCTATGCTAAAAACTTTATGAAACTGGGGAAGATGACTAAAATAACAGAAGGTGGAGGTAATATTCTTGTAGCAGTCAGTGTCGCCGATTCAACTATGACTGTGAAAGATGCTTATGACTCTGGGGATAGCGATCACACTAGGAAGACTATTATTACAGAAACTTTAAAACTAGAAGGAGGTCTGGCAGGTGGATGGCTAGGCGGAGCAGGTGGTGCAGCTTTAGCTACTGCTGTCATAGGTGCAGGGACAGGAGGAATCGGGCTTATAGTGATTGGGGTAGTTGCTGCTGGTAGCGGAGTGGCTGGAGGTATTTTAGGTAGTGAGTTTGGAGGATTCGCTGGAGATGTAATTGGTGATGAGGTAAACAAACTATTATGACCTATGATTTACTATCAAAAATTGGTGCTTTAGTTTTTGTAATAGGATTAATTTTGTGGATGATCTCGCATCAAATGGTAATTAATCACACGCAAAAGAATTTAAAGCCTATATATAAGTCTCTTTATGGCTATGAAAGTCGTTATGAGAGAAAATTAAATATGTACGAGATGATGTTTATGGCTTCTATAGCTAGCGTTATATTTTTACAATATCATATAATCTACAAAAGGAAGGGTTATTTTCCTATGTTTAAAAAAGGAAAAGGTTCAATGTATCCTAATCTCACTGAAGAGACAGCCCTTTTACTAATCAAGAACAATTATAAGTGGTTAGTTTTAAATGTCATATCGCTTGGTTTAGGTTTTTTTTGGTTATTCGGTGGTAGTTTTTTTATATGGTGGGCGAAGCGAATTGGGAGTTAATCTACATATGATTAATGCACCAAATATATTTAAATGGCTTGCAATAAGTATAGGCATAGGTGGGATGACTACCTATCAACTATGCGTCATGTATTTTAGAAGATATAAGCAAGACATCGGTTATATTCTTTATTTAGATAAAAAATATTATGATAAAAGAATGGACGGTTATGACATACATTTTTTTATTATTGCAATGGCAGGTATTTATATGAACTATCATCTAAAATATAAGAAATATGGTTCATTTAAAATACCGCAACTGGCTTGGTATCCTTCAATTAATGATAAGAGTGCGCTTAAGCTATATAGGGAACATAGAAAATTACTAGCAGGTTCTTTTATAACATTTTGCTTAATGGCGTTCTGGTTTGTAGGTAGTGGCGTGTTTATTTGGTTGGCTATATGATAGGTGATTAGCCTGTAGATACTAACAATTAAATTATGATAAAAAAATCAATCCTACACTTCTTATCATTTGTATTCTTCACATTTCTATTTGTTTACTGGCTATTCTCTATTGATAGCAAATCAAATAGTGAGATTTATGCAATGCCGATTGTATATTTGATGTTTGCAGTAGCTCCTTTGTTGAGCCTAGCTTTGCAGTATGAAGTTAGTAGAGATTATGAGTTCTTTAATAACTTTACAAGCGGTACTACTAAAGAATTCAAAATGGACGATTATCTGCGCATATCTTTTTTACTTTTCTACAATTTAGGAGCTTACGTTGGTATTCAGCTGAGAAAAAAAGTTTTAAAAAAAGAATATAGAAAAACAGATATAAGACATATAGAGCTAGTCAATGAAATTATAGATAGGAAAAGAGGTTTACTCGTTATTTTAATTATTCAATTATTGATAACTATATTATTGTTCAGTAGCTACTTTTTTATACGGTAAATTTAGATTTAATGATTGTTTTTAAAGCTCAAAGTCAACTATAAGCGAGGCCTACTAGGATAGATACAGACTTAGGTTAGCACAAACGAGATAGCAACCAACTCATGGTCAGGGTTACTCTACACAGGGTCAGCCAGAATCTTTGCAAAGTATGATGCTATTGCTAACCAAGTAGGCGCAACGGTTAGTCTAGCAGAACAGCTTGCGCTACCCTTTATGAAAAACTACCGTACAGGTCAGACATTATCTGGTCTTATGATCTCACAAAAAGAGTATTTGTTTGGCTATCATCACGAAAAGGCGCTGATTATAGTCAAAGGACAAGGAACCTATGCAGATGCCAGAAAAGCACTCATGAATGGCGTTATGAATGTCGTTGGCAGTGGCAGTTTACCGACTAGAATACGCGAAAGTGTCGATCAAGCACTCAAAACCTCAGGTGAAGTGGCACGATTGAATAAACCCTTTGCTCAAAGCTTCATCTACTACATTGACAAAAATGAGCTAAAAGCGGGTATGAATGTCTATCAAAGTAGCAATAGAAATTATGCGGACAAGAATATATTGAGGCAGGCAATTGACCGTTCTATCTATACTACACCCGAATTATATGACCAAGGTTACAAAGACTATAAACGTTTTGAAGATATAACCAATCGACGAATAGATCAGGCCGTCAGAACTAATTATTTTGGAGCAATGCTAAAAACGGTCGCTTGTGTCTTTTTGATCGGTGCATTCTTTCAAGCAAAATCTCAAGAGGAGAGGCTGGTAGAGGGCAGTAAGGCTGCGGCAGGGTTAATGATGTTGGAGAGTATTATGGTGGAATTGCTGGTGAGTCTGCTGGAGTATGGATTGGTGATCAGGTAGATTGAAATGATGACTTATAACTTATTAATGGGTATTGGTAGTACTATTTTCGTGGTGGGCATGATCATCTGGATGATAACGTACCAATTATGCGTTATTTATTTTAGAAGAAATAAGAAAGATATTGGCTATATTCTTTATTCAGATAGGAAGTATTATGATAAAAAAATGGATGGTTATGATATACATTTTTTTATTATCGCAATGGCAGGTATTTATATGAACTACCATCTAAAATATAAAAAACATGGTTCATTTAAAATACCACAATTGGCTTGGTATCCTTTAATTAATGACAAGAGTGCGCTTAAGATGTACCAAAAGCATAATAAGCTACTTATGGGTTCGTTTTTAACGTTTGTTCTTATGGCTTTTTGGTTTATAGGTAGTGGTTTGTTTATTTGGTTAGCTACGCGAGTAGAGTAGTAGCATTAGGATAAAAACTTAACTTTATTAAAGATGACGAAGACAGTCATGCTGGATATTGTCAGATCATAGCCGAAGCTATAGCAGGCATCGGTATTGATGAGAGTAACATCGGCATCCCAGATGCCATATGGGCTGATTATGAACCAGAGCAAGCGACAGGCATGACCGCAAAGCAAGAGTTTAAACAATCGCTACTGCCGTGTATTTCAGGTGAGCAGCCTATTGAAGATAATTGGTTAATGAAGGCGTTGATTGGTCTCAACAAAGAAGATCTCAATAGATTAGAAAATCCACCCGCCTATGAAAACCTAGCGCGTGCTAGTGACTTTGTCGGTACGACGACAAGCTGGGTGGTGGCATTCAAAGCACAAAAACAAAAGCGACAAATCACTGCTAAAATTAATCTGGATATTGAGCAACTTAATAAACTTGCCAATCATAAAGCTCAAATTGTCCAAACGATGAGCAGCAACATGAGCCATATTAAAGATAATAACAAGCTATTATATAAGCTTGATTTATGGCAAAGAGCGAGTGTATATCAATCTACAGGTTTTAAATTGGCGAAAAGAGTTCTAAACTACAAGCCCAGAAGCCGTACTTAAATGGAGTGAGCAGCGTCTCAGCCGTTCTGTTAATAACGCCAAACCCCATGCCACGCTACTACCAGCCAGTATCGACAATAGAGTTGTCAGTAGCGCCTCCTCTGTACAAACGCCAATTGCTATAGATTTAGTAAACTCACATGGTGTGAATCAAACAGCTCTAGATATATTTGATAAATCAGCTAATGGTAATGAGCATGCTCGTACTTTAGTCACTATGTATGCAAGCGAAGATATCGCACGTACCACGCAAACCATTAATGAAGACATAACTAAACAGGTCGCACAACTTAATCGTGATCTTGATCCCATCAGCGGTCAATACAGCCAGCTTGAGCGCCAATCAGCAGGCAAAGCGACACTAGTATCAGTAGGTGTTGGTCTGTTTCAGTTGCGTAGTAATTGGATGGGCAAGAGCAGTCTTGGTAGTATGGCAGCTCGAGGCGATCGGGCAGGTCTTGAGTTTATGACCGCTTATGCCAGTACGACGCTTGCGCTCACGACTGCCAGCCTAGATGTCGCCAATGCGGGACTACAGATGAAAGCGGCGCGTAGTGCATGGGTCGAAAGGCTTAGTTTAAGCGTGGGTGTGCTTGGTGCAGTCGGTGCAGGATTTGAGGTGTATAGTTTAAATATAAGTCGTGAAAGGCATGCTGAAAGTAATAGTGGTATTAGTGAAGCGGCTACTGGCATAGCTCAATTATCAGCAGTAACAGCAGGTGTTTCAGGTGCAGCGATTGCTTTAGGTTTTACTATGCCTTGGCTCGTAGGTGTTATGGCAGTCGCTTGGGGCGTCAGCCTAATCGCTCAATGGATTGCCTTTCGCTATGACAAAGGTAATATCCTGCCCGTTCACTATTGGCTAGATGCTGGCGTCTTTGGCAATAAGGCTATGCTAAATAGCGAGTATCCCAATAATCCGTTTAAGATACAGGCAATGAGTAGCCTTGAGCAAGACATGCGCGCTTACTTCTTGGCTTTGACTGAGATACAAATTAACCCTAAATTTGCAACAAACACTGCTGATTTTAGACAAATTTTATCGGGACAAATAGAAATAACGTTAAGTCAGTGGAACGATGATAGCGAGCTTGTCGTAGAGTTCACCGGTATCGGCAACCAAGAGCTGGGACTAGATAGAAAGGCATTTAGCATAGAGACGCTTAAACGACAAAACAAAGCAGTTAAGACTACGGAAGGACTAAAGGTAACTTTAGACATCCCTTTATTTTATCAATACCATTTTGTATATAAAAAAAAGGGTTATTTACCCATGTTTAAAAAAGGGCATGGTTTATTTTTTTCTCATTTGGACGAAAAAAATGCAGTTTCATTACTTAAAAGCCATCATAAATGGTTTGTTTTATATGCGTTACACTTAGGTATGTGCTTGTTTGGACTTCTTAGTAGCGGCTTATGTTTTTGGTTAGCAAAGCAAATAGGTAGTTAGAATATATAGAGTTGCTATAGTCGATTCACTATAAAATAGATACAGTGCTACTAGGATGAATTTTACGCAGCCTCTAGATGATCCATTTAATATATCCTAAGTCTAAAAGACCCAGTTTAGAAGATGTGACTGAAGAGACATAAAATGGATATTCAAAAGGGAGCGACAGTATCTAATACCGTCACTCCCTTTATTTTATTAATAGGCCGACTATATCGAGCCATATATTGCTAATAGTTAATTTAAAATAGCCTCACCATGAAGTCAATGACGAGGCGCTACTTTGACTGATAAAACCGTCTGGCGTTTGTCCATTGTTGGCTTGCCAGCTTTGAAATGCCTTACGAGTATTGGTGCCAATAATTCCATCAGCGCCTTTGGTATCATAGCCTGCACTGGTTAAGCGCTGTTGTAAACGGGTCACTTGCGCTGTTGATAGCGGACGCTCATAACGCGGCCAAGACTTACGTAGGCCACTTTTTCCAACGATTGCGTTACCTAACAAGCTGACACCCAAAGCATAGTTTGATGAGTTGTTATAGACTTTTATCACATCGAAGTTAGGGCTAAGCAGTAGAGCTGGACCATCTTTGCCAGCAGGTAGCCAAAGCTCCATCTGCGTATTGGCATCTAAACTTACATCATCAATGGTATCGAGACCAAGAGCGGCCCATCTAGCAGCAGGCTGCTTGGTGCTGACCGTAGAGTAATCAAAAGATGCTGGCAAGGTGACTTCGTAGAATGGCGCTAGACCACGTACCCAGCCTGAGTTACTCAGGTAGTTGGCAGTTGATGCCAGCGCGTCAGCTGTTGACCACGGATTGCGATGACCATTGCTGTCGCCATCGACACCATGTTTTACCCAAGTATCAGGAATAAACTGCGTCTGTCCCATACCACCTGCCCAAGAGCCTTCAAGCTGTGACCAAGACACATCGCCACGTTGTAATAGCTGCATGAGTGACAGTAATTGAGTCTCAGCGAACTCTTGACGGCGTCCATCATAGGCAAGGCTTGCAAGTGCACTTGGTAGGTAGCTATTGCCAGTGACCGCACCAAAAGATGATTCCATACCCCAAATTGCGGCAATGATCTCTGCATTGACACCATATTGCGATTCTAAACTTGATAGATACGAACGCTGCTCTGCAAATTTACGTTTACCAGTTGCGATTCGCGCATCGGACGCCGCAGAGTCTGCATACTCCCATGGCATTTTAGAAAACTCAGGCTGACCTGAATCGAGTGAAATAACTTGCTCGTTTAGGTAGGCTGAGCTGAGCAAACGTTGTACATCTGAGGAGCTGTATCCGGCAGACATAGCACGCATAGAGAAGTCCGACTTCCACTCTGCAAAACTGCGGTAGCTAGGCTTAGGGGTGATGACCGTCTGTTGTTGAACGATGACAGGAGCAGGCTTTACTTTGATGGTTTGGGTCTGGGTCACCTGAACGCTGCCTTGGCGCACAGGCTTAGTTGGTTGCTGCGTTGTCGGTTGAGTGGCACAACCAGCTGCTAGTAGTATAGGCAGTAGGATCGCATATTGCTTGTTTAACATCATAAAAGGTCTCGAATATCAGTAAGTACTAAAACAGTAGTAGAAAAATAGGTCAAATTTAAAACAAGTTTGAGGTCATAAAGTATCGGTGCTAAGAGCTGTTATGAGCCAACAACGAAAAATTACTGTAGCAATAAACAGGGATAAAGTCGATGGTATAAATACGGTTATTATTGGTTTTAAAATAGATAATTAGAAGGGAGATACTGTTTGGCGGGTGTTGTTTTGAGTGTGGAGATACAGAGGGGCTTTTAAGAATACTAGCGTGATAGAACGAATATGACAAAGTCTCGAAGCGTAGTCAGTATTAAACGGTAATATCTTTAGAAGGAGAACAAAAATTAGTTATTTAATAAGCGAATGGTTATATTTAATAGGGTTTAAAGAAGCTAATCAGAAGATCGTTGCTTAATAAACCAACCAATGATAATAACCACGACCAATCCACCAAGAATTTTAGAGTAAGGTGCTAGCGTCGTTTCAACCACTTGATAGTTTTCGCCAAGATAATAACCTGCAAGCGTCAATATGGTCGTCCAGATACTAGAGCCTAATGCCGTTAAGGTTAAAAAAGGTAAAAGTGACATTTTATTCATCCCAGCAGGGATTGAGATAAATGAGCGAATACCAGGTACCATTCTTCCAAAAAAAACTGCTTTTTTACCGTGTTTATCAAACCAGTCATTGGTAGCAGAGATATCATCAGGCTTTACAAAAACGTATTTGCCATATTTCTCTGCGAACGTCATCAGTCGTTCTTTATCAAATAGGCTTCCTAGATAATATAAAGGTAGGGCACCTAGCGTCGCGCCAAGCGTACCAGCCAGTATGACTATTATAAGATTTAAATCACCTTTTGATGCGGCAAAACCTGCGGCTGGCATAATGACTTCAGAAGGTATAGGCGGAAAAACATTTTCGGCAAACATAGCGAATACAATGCCAAAATAGCCAAACTTTGCCATGATAGCCAGTATCCACTCGCTAATTTGATTCATTGTAAGCACTTTTGATTTTTAGTGAGTGTTCGCTTTTTGGGCGTAAACAATGAATGTACGCCAATTTTGTTACCTATAAATCTCAATTAAGGTATGTTATGTAAATATGTATAGCGTAATGAAATCCAGACACAAAAAAACCCCAAGTAAACTAATACTTGAGGCGAAACTTGCTTAAACTTAATAGTCTAAATTTGTTTTAGCTGTTTACAAAATATGGCGCAGCGGACGGGACTCGAACCCGCGACCCCCGGCGTGACAGGCCGGTATTCTAACCAACTGAACTACCGCTGCTTAGGTCGTTTAGCTTTTTCACCACAAGCTAGTAAGTGGTGGGTGATGACGGATTCGAACCGCCGACATTCTGCGTGTAAGGCAGACGCTCTACCAACTGAGCTAATCACCCGCTCTGTGGGTGTGTATTATATAGATTTACATCTGCCTGTCAAATAGTATTTTATAAAAATTTCAAATAATTCAAAATAGATTGTAATCATGAGCTCTGGTAGCAGCAGTTTATAATAATAAGTGATTAAAACACCTTGAATAAATATATGTTAAGCAAAGGTTTTTATCATAGTACAACATGAAGATGATTTATTAAATTGCTCGTATTAAAAGTGGCTTGTTATCGTTATCCATTGTTTGATAATAAAAAACTACTATACTACTAAGCCATAGAGAGTAGTTATTAGTACTTTATATCCATATTCTGTTCTGTGTAGAGTGAGGGAGGCGGTTATAGAATCTTTAGCGACTGAGCAGCACCTTGCATCGTGGTCTTGGGGTAACTTTGCAGGTTTAGGACTGTTGTTACACATCATACTAATGGTGGTTATGACGTTGCGTGTTGTTTCGGTACAGCGCAATATTGGAGTGGCTATTGCATGGATAGCCGTTCTATACACGCTACCAGTGTTTGGGTTTATAGCCTATGTTCTGGTCGGCGAACCGATGATTGGTCGTCGTTATCGCCAGCGTGTGGATCAAGCAAGCTTGCTAATGAACGATATGGCAGCACGTGAGCGGATGGTATTCGATCAAGGACAAGATTTGTTGCCGATTAACTATCGGGGCGTGAGCCGTATCGGTACACGCTGGACAGGGTTTGGCGTGTTCGCTGGACATCGGATGCAACTGCTAACTTCATCTAGAGCGTTTTTTAATCACCTTATTAGTGATATCGATAATGCTAAGCGTACCATTCTCATAGAGTTTTATATTATTTATCCCAAAGGCCAAGTCTTAGAGGTGCTAGAGTCTCTAGCTGCTGCCGCCAAACGCGGAGTAGAGTGTCATATATTAATAGACAGTGTCGGTAGTTTCAGCTTTTTTAATAGCTCTGAGCATCGATCATTGGAGCGGGCAGGCGTGTTTGTACACCAGTCGCTACCAGTAGGGTTGTTTAAGACATTATTTAAGCGCTCTGATTTGCGCAATCATCGTAAGATTGTGGTGATCGACGAGTATATCGGTTATACCGGTAGTTTTAATTTGGTGGATCCCAAGTTTTTTAAACAAGACAAAGGCGTTGGGCAGTGGGTTGATGTGATGATGCGCAGCGTTAGTCAGCAGCCAATTAGCATAGCTACGGCCATGGCCAAAGTGGTCATTACTGATATCGGCGCTGAAAACAATGACAATCTAGATGCGCTAGATAAGCGGGTAAATAGCTATACTCGTAAGTTGTATGTATTAAATCCAACCATCAATGATATGAACAGCCGCATTCAGGTGCGCGTTGATGATTTGGATAATTATATACCTACCGTACCAGGGTCGAAGTCGATTGCGATACCTCAAATGCCTATGGTGGATAATGTCGTTGCGCAGCTGATTCCTTCAGCGCCGCAAGTGACCGCTCATGTTATTTACAATACCTTAGTGACTATTATTCACCGAGCCAATAAGCGTATTCAAATTACGACGCCTTATTTTGTACCAGATGAAGCGCTGTCAGGAGCATTAGAAACAGCAGCAAAGCGCGGTGTCGATGTGACCTTGATTATCCCAGAAAAGGTAGATTCCTTTTTAGTGCAGCATGCGTCACAAGCGTATTATCAAGAGCTGCTTGAAGCTGGCGTAAAGATTGCATTATTCCAAGGTGGACTATTACATGCCAAGACGGTAGTCATCGATGATGATTATTGTCTGTTTGGTACAGTGAACATCGATATGCGTAGCTTTTATTTAAATATGGAGGTCAGTTTGGCTATTTATACACCTGAGATGGTTGCTCAAGTCGCTGACTGCCAAGATACTTATTTGCAAAGCTGCCGATTTTTAAGTCTAAAAGAGTGGCAGCAGCGCCGCGGTTCCGAGCGTTTATTTGACAATGTGGTACGTCTGTTTAGTCCTTTATTGTAGGCGCTATTATCTTTGTATAACTGTTACTTAATCTAATAATGCCATTTGTGATTTTTATTAAAAGGATATGCCCACTCCATGCTTGCTACGTCAGATGCTACTTTAGCTAAGATCCCTAAAACGTCACTTGATTATATGGCAGAAGGCTACTGGCAAGATTTTATAGCAGTTCGTCCTATTGCAGGTGGTATCGCTTATGAGGAGCAGTTGCATGAGTGTCGATTGGATGAATCGCTCGCCAGCTTACAGCGAGTAGATACGCTGATTTTACAGATACGCCGCGATATTACAAAGGCAAAAGATCAATCTGAAGGCTTAAATGAGGTTGCACTGCTGACTGATGAGCGTTATCGCAACTTATTACTGTTTTTGGCATTTTATGCAGGGCGAGTGCTGGCGCACCAGTGGCAAAGCGAACCACATTGGTATGAACAGTTTGAGCTAAAAAAGCGTTTTGACACGCTACCGTTGATTGCAGATGATTTTTATCAATCCATGGCTGTGGTGTACGAAGACCATTCTGATAATAACGCTAATATATTCTTTGCATTGGAGCCGATAGGGCTACGTTTGTTTGGTCATATTGATCGGCAGTTTCAGGCGGTACAAGGTGGGCAAATTGCTAGCGGACTTTATCAAGCGGTAAACGCGCGTTTACCACAAGCCACTAATATCGCTAGCAAGACGCTAGATAAGGCGCCCTTAGAGCGCTATTCTAAACCGTTAGATATTGGACAAGTAGCGACTCTTAAAGACAAAACCTCTGAGCATCATCAACACAAAGCTCAAGAGGTTAAGCCTCTAGCACAAGCCAAAACGCCTGAAATATTTACTCAGTTGCTTATAGAGTTAGATAAGATCGAAGTGCCACAAGCTACGGGCCACGATGACTATTTGCAAGCGTGCAAAATACTGGATCAGTTCGAGCGCCATATTGATCGGCAAAATAAACCGCGTGACCAAGTAAAGTTTTCAGAGCGGCATCAGGTAGCACGGCAGCAAGCCTTAACACGACTGCAAAATTCTGCCGAATCTGGTAATACAACTGCGATGCTACGATTGGCTATGTACGAGTTACTCAATGAGGGGCAAATAGCCGATGCAGAAGCCAGTAAAGTAGTAGGGACAGACTGGGTCAAACAAGCGGCAAACAAGAAAGATGTCCGTGCTCAGCGTTTACTTAGTAAAATGTACTATCAAGGTATCGGCGTGCCGCAAGAGGTGAGTAGCGGTCAGTATTGGTTAGAGGAAGCGGCTAAAAATGGCCATACAGAAGCAGCAGATCTGGTGGCTAAGTGGCAACAAGCTCAAACATTAATCACATCGCAAAAACAAGAACAGCATAGTATTAAGCGTTATCGAGTATTGCTAGGAGTAGTGGTACTTGGTGCAATATTGCTCATTGTATTTGTATGATAATCAAGCACTCACTTATCGCGTTGTAAGGTTTTAGACTGGCTATTTAACGATGTCATGAGACGATAATTAGTAGACCATACGATTTTATGCGCACTTAGTCACTAAGTTGTATGGCTTTTTTATGATTTACGGTAGAATTTATCAACGGTTGACTGTCTAACTTGTCATTTTATCTATCACAAAACTGGGCTTTTCCATGCCATCACCTTCTGTACCGCCTTCTACTGAGTCTGAGCCATCAGCAGCTCAAAAAGATTTTGATAACGATACGCTGGACAATCATACGCTAGATAACTATGCGTTAAGTAGTACTGCGCCAATCAAACGCACTACTCGTATGCCACCTTGGTATTATCAGCTTGCTATCACGCTACTAAAGCCACTGTATCGCATGCAGGTTTGGCGTCGTTCGCGCAGTCGTGACAATTATCAACAAGAAGTTGCGCAGCGCTTTGGCAAGCAGTATCCACCGCGTCCGGTAACGAGCGATACTCGTAATGATAAAACAATTTGGTGTCATGCCGTCTCGCTAGGGGAGACCAATACAGTCGCGCCCTTGCTCGACGCTCTATTGGCACAAGGCTATAATATATGGCTAACCAACACCACACAGACGGGTCACGCGCGCGGTGCCAGTCGTTTCGCTGAGGAGATTGCTCAAGGTCGGATGAGTCACAGCTATGTACCAGTAGATACGCCCGCCGTTATCGAGACATTTTTGGCGCATGTACAGCCTGTCGCTGCGTTGTTTGTCGAAACTGAATTGTGGGCAAACATTTTAGCCACTTTATCGCAAAAAGACATTCCTAGCATTCTTGTAAATGGGCGACTATCGGCAGCATCTTTTACTCGCTATCAAAAAATAAGTGCCGTAAGTGCTAGCATGATGCAAAACCTCAGTTTAATCATCGCGCAAGATAGTGACTCTGCTAAACGCTTCCGGCAGTTGGGAGCAGATAGTGCGCAGATACGCGTTGCAGGCTCACTTAAATGGGTCATCAATACGCCTAAAACTACCAATTTCAAAAACGTCACTGATTCCAAACTAGCAACTGATAAGGTCGAAGAAGATGGTGCTAATAATAAACTGTCGAATCTGTCTGATTTGCAGTTTATAGACCGTCCAGTTTGGATAGCGGCGAGCACTCATAGAGGTGAAGAAAGTATGGCGTTAGCGCTGCACCAGCAACTATTAGATATAGCGGAGCTGTCTACGACCCTACTTATCATCGTACCCAGACATCCTGAGCGCTTTGATGAGGTGGCAGAGCTCATTAGCGAAACAGGTTTGCAAATGGCAAGGCGTAGTCAGGACGAAGACATCACTACAAAAACGCAGGTTTATCTGGCTGATAGTATGGGTGAGCTGATGCGATGGTATGCACAAGCAGATGTAGCGCTTGTTGGTGGTTCTATCGTTGACATCGGCGGCCATAATCCTGTGGAGCCTATGAGTGTGGGCACGCCAGTACTTATGGGGCAGTATACTCAATCATGTCAAAGCGTCGTAGATAAGCTGGCAAGCGCTGGTGCTTTATATCAACCAAACAATCATTTTTATCAAGCAATCGGCAGTGACGAGCATCTAATAAACGACTCTAAAAGCGATGATGAGATGATATATCAACAGCTACAGTTTTGGCTGGGTCATTTAGAGACTGCCAAACGAGCGGGACAGGCAGGTAAGCAGATGACCATTCAGGAGCAGGCAGTATTACCCCGTCAGCTAGCGATGATAGAGGAGACAATTGAAAAGTTTTCTAGCGTGTATCCTCAGGCCGACCAGCCATAACTCTAATCGTCGTTCACTCTCATTTTTTTTAAGCGATCTGCTCTATGAATTGTATTTTGTTGCCTGCATCTGATATTGCACCGCCTTATGCACAGATTAACTCGCCTGTACAAATCGAACACATCAATAAGGTATTAAAGCTACAAGTTGGTGCGACGCTCAAAATCGGTCAGCTTGGTGGCAATCTTGGTACAGCAGTTATTGACGATATGTCACCTAGTAACATACAGCTACGTGAGGTACAGCTCGATACTCCGTCGCCAGCCAAATTAGAGGTTACTGTGATTTTGGCATTGCCACGGCCTAAAGTACTACGGCGCTTGATCATGGACATGACCGCATTGGGTGTTTGTCATATTATTCTGATTAATAGTTACCGTACCCAAAAGAGCTATTGGCAAAGTCCGCTACTGATGCGGCTTGATGAATTTGTATTAGAAGGTCTGCAGCAAGGGGTCGATACGATAGCGCCGCGCATTTCTTTACAAAAACGTTTTAAACCGTTCGTCGAAGATCAGCTGCCCAGTCTGATTACTCATGACGCTATAATCGCTCATCCTTATAGCGATCTGGCCTTTTCGCAATATCTACAACAACTGCCTGTAGAGTCTATATCTTTTGCAAGAGTTCAGCGGCCAGATGTGGTTTGCATCGGAGCTGAAGGGGGCTGGGTTGATTATGAGATTGAACTGCTATGTAAGCAGGGATGCAAAGCAGTAAATATAGGCCCTCGAATCTTACGCACAGAAGCTGCTGTAAACGTGATTTTGGGTCAATGGCTAATATAAAATGAATAGAATAAAACTCTCTATAAACTGTACTTTTTGGGGGCAAAACCAGTCGAAATAATGTATTGATAATTAATCTCATTTCTATTAGTATATTGTTTCTGGTTTTTATCATTGTTTTAGCAGTATAAACGCCTACCTAATTGCTTATCATCTAAACTATCTCATTTATCTTTTATACTATTATGGAGAAGACCATGTCATCGAACGCGGTTGCTGAACGTCTGTCGCTAACTCGCCCTGTTAAGGCTACCTTATCTGTTGCTGTCTTTGGCATGATGATGGGTCTAGTGGGTTGTAATAACGCATCTACTCCAGCTGAAGACGCAGAGACGCAAACGCCGACCACTGAAGAGGCCAGTAATGATAGTACCGTGGCGACTGCAGGTGATGATCAAGTGGTGACGATTTATTCGTCACGTAACGAGCAGCTTATTAAGCCATTGTTAGATAAATATACCGAAGAGACAGGCGTAAAAATCGAGCTGGTTACTGATAAGACAGGTCCATTAATGGCACGCTTGCAAGCTGAAGGTCAGAACACACCAGCCGACATGTTATTGACAGTCGATGCTGGGAACTTATGGCAAGCTGCGCAGCAAGGGTTATTGCAGCCAGTGGCTTCTACGGTACTTGAAAGCAATGTTCCTGCTAAATACCGAGATCCAAAAGGTCAGTGGACAGGTCTGTCGCTGCGTGCACGCACGATATTTTATGATCCAAGCAAAGTCAGTGCTGATGAGTTATCAACGTATGCAGATTTGGCTGATCCAAAGTGGAAAGGTAAACTGTGCTTGCGTACCTCTAAAAAGGTCTATAACCAATCGCTTGTCGCTAGTATGATGGAGCATTTGGGCGAAGAAAAGACAGAAGAGATTATTCGTGGCTGGGTAGATAATCTAGCGACTGACGTATTTAGTGATGATACCAGCATGTTAGAAGCTATCGCTGCGGGTCAATGTGAAGTCGGTATTGCTAATAGTTATTACTATGGCCGTATACTTGATGAAAAGCCTGACTTCCCTGTTGAGATATTTTGGGCAAACCAAGGTACAACAGGTACGCATGTAAACATCTCTGGCGCTGGCGTGACCGCCAACTCAGATAATCCAGATGGTGCGCTTAAACTAATAGAGTGGTTGTCTTCTGATGAAGCTCAAGGTATTTATGCCAGCTCTGACAAAGAGTATCCTGTAAAAGAAGGCGTTGATGAGTCAGACATGCTCAGATCTTGGGGTACGTTCAAACAAGATGATATCAATGTGCAAAAATTTGGCGAACTACAAACACAAGCAATCCAGATGATGGATAAAGCGGGTTATAAATAATCTGTTACTGGGTAGTTTGGTTTATACATGTCTGACAGGGTAATATCTATATTATGACAATGACAAAAGCGTCTGCTAGTGAAGACAGTACTGTCAAAGATAGCCCTGCCAGTGACACTCGTGTTGTTCGTCAAGAGCGTATAGTCGGTAAGCGCATTATTTCAAAATCAGTCTTAGGGCTGATTTCGTCGTTTATGCTCATCCCAATTTTAATTGTCCTTTTTGCATGGACGCAGCCAGTTGCGGACATCTGGTCGCACATGACAGATTATGTGCTACCGCAAGTCCTCAAAAATACGGCCATCTTATTGCTTATGGTGACCGTGATTGCTGGTAGTATTGGTACGGCATTGGCGTGGTTAACGAGTATGTACCGCTTCCCAGGACAGCGGTTTTTTTCGTGGGCGCTAATGTTGCCATTAGCCATGCCCGCTTATGTGCTAGCGTTTGTGACAGTGGGAATGGTTGATTTTAGTGGGCCGTTACAGACGGGACTACGTGATTTGGGCATCAGCACAGCGATACCTTCGGTACGTAATGTTTGGGGTGCTGGGCTAATATTGTCACTGGCGTTTTATCCTTATGTATATCTGCTGGCAAGACAAGCGTTTTTATCTCAAGGTCGGCGTGCGATAGAAGCAGGTCAGATGCTGGGACTTAGTCGTAGTCGAGTATTATTTCGCTTGGCTCTACCGCAAGCTTTGCCTTGGATCATCGGTGGGTTATTGTTAGCGACGATGGAGACTTTGGCAGATTTTGGTGCCGTCTCGGTATTTAATGTCGATACCTTTACCACTGCTATTTATAAAGCATGGTTTGGATTTTTTAGTCTAACCACGGCAGCACAATTAGCCGCTTTATTGATCGGCGTGGTATTTATTGTGGTATTGTTTGAGCAGTATTGGCAAGCAAGGCGTGGCAATGCAGTCACCCAAGGGAGCAATCGCCGTCTTGAGGCCAGTACACCTGCAAAGCTTACAATGACGCTACTGTGTACACTCGTATTTTCAATTGCCTTTCTCATACCATTTTTACAACTGTTCTATTGGACAGCGACGAATTTTCGTCAAGATTTTGATGCACGTTATATTGATTTTGTCATCAATAGTTTGATGATTGCTAGTATGACGACGCTACTTATTGCTTTTCTTGCGATTATCATTGCGTGGATTAAGCGTCAATATTCTGACAAAACAACGAAGCTGATGATTACTTTAGCCAATTTGGGTTATGTCGTACCAGGCACCGTATTAGCCGTAGGGATTTTTATTCCGATTGCTTGGTTTGATAATCAGCTGATCGCTATCGGAATTACCTCAAAGCAAGTGCTATCAGGAAGTGTTATTGTCATGCTACTTGCGCTCTCAACCCGCTTTATGACGGTCAGCTTCCAACCTATCGATCGTCAGCTACAGCGTTTAACGGTCAATCAAGAAGCGGCTGCAAAGCTACTCAGTGACAGTCCTTTACAGCGTTGGCGTCAGGTAGTATTGCCAATACTCAAACCAGGCATGTTGACCGCTTTGTTGATGGGTTTTGTGGAAGTCATGAAAGAGATGCCGATTACCCTTATGACACGGCGTCAAGGCTGGGATACGCTGGCAGTACGCGTGTTTGAAATGACTAGTGAGGGGATGTGGGCAAGGGCTGCGTTACCAAGCTTACTTATCGTACTTGTCGGACTGATTCCAGTATGGATATTGCTACGTCAAAGTGACAAAAATAGCTAGCGTGGCCATACTCTTTAAATCTGCTATATCGTCATTTTGATTTAATGTACTATGTATTGTAGCGTACTATATATAGCTATATTCAATTAACATTCATCATTGCTTTTGTCGTATCACTTATTTTATCTCTAGCGCTCATTGGTAACATCTATGCATACCGACCTGATCAAAGACTCAGCAGACCGAACAGATCAATCCAGACCAAAACCTACGGGCAAAAAAGTCATGCCTACCAATATTAGGCAAGCCTCTACCTGTGCAGTTATTATGCCGCAGTCCAAGCAGCATGAATCGATAAAGACGCAAGATAAGCCTTATCTTGATGTTAAAGGTTTAGTCGTCGGTTATGATGATACCACTGTCGTTGATAAGATGTCTCTAACGCTGCAGCAAGGGGAGATTGGTTGCTTTTTGGGCTATAGTGGCTGCGGTAAAACCACAGCGTTACGTGCCATCGCTGGGCTAGAGCCTACGCGCCAAGGCTTTATTAGCTTAAATGGTCAGCGTCTAACAGAACAGACAGCACGCACATCTTTTGCCGTTGCGCCAGCTAAGCGCGGTATGGGGATGGTGTTTCAAGACTATGCATTATTTGGACATCTAAGTGTGGCAAAAAACATTGCTTTTGGTCTAAACAGTTGGTCAGCCGCTGACAAAAAAGCACGCGTGACTGAGATGTTAAATTTGGTTGAATTAACTGAGCATGCCAACAAGCGTCCAAGTGAGCTTTCAGGCGGTCAGCAGCAGAGAGTTGCTTTAGCCCGCGCCTTAGCGCCCAAGCCTCAATTGTTGTTACTTGATGAGCCATTTTCTAATCTTGATGTAGTGCTGCGCGAATCACTGGCGATGAATGTACGTGATATTCTTAAGCGTACCAACACCACAGCGATACTGGTGACTCATGATCAAAACGAAGCCTTTGCGATTGCAGACAAAGTAGGGGTGATGCATAGAGGTAAGCTGGTACAGTGGGCCACGCCAAGTGAGCTATACCATGAGCCAATCAGTCCATTCGTTGCTGAGTTCGTTGGTGAAGGAGCGATGATAGATGGAATCATCAAAGAGGGGCACGTAGAGACCGCGCTTGGTGATATCTATCGACGTATGGAAGTCTATGATGAATTGGGACAACCGCAGTACTGCGAATATGATTATCCTAATGGTACTCCGATCAAAGTACTGGTGCGTCCTGACGACATTATTCATGATGATGACAGTACGCAGACGGCATTAGTAATCGGACGTGTGTTTCGCGGTGCCAACTATTTATATCGTTTGCAACTTGATGATGGACAGACGGTTTTGTCCTTAGTCGCAAGCCATCACAATCATGAGATTGGATCACATATTGGCATACTACCGTTGTTAGAACATGTGGTCGTGTTTGATGAAAAAGAGATTAACGCCACTACTTGGTCAGAATATGATAGATCAACTAGAGCCGAAGAGACATAGTTATAGACACAAGGCTATAAAAACAAAGCCATAATTGTTACTAATCAATATTACGATTAATTCATATTTTCAATATGATAAGAAAGCTGCGAGAAGACGGCTATTACAGCTCAGTTTTTTGAGTTGCCATTATATGCAAATAACGACCAAGCCATTTATAAGGCTCTTGTTGTGAGTAGCGTAGTTCCATTCTAATGACTGCCTCAGGGTCGTTATGTCCGCCACGCTTTAATGGTGCATAGTCATGAAATACGCGCAGACCACTCTCTAATACGATTTGATACTCATGTTGTTGTAACCATGACTCAACTTCTTGCTTGGCAACGGGATAATTGGGGGTCAGACTTTTGTTATTGTCCGCTTGATAATCAGCTTTATCAAGCAAATTAAAATTACCCATGATCAAGTTTCGATAGTCAAAGCTTGCTGGATTATAAAAACATAATGACAAGATGCCATCAGTCGCAAGCTGCTTGTCAAAGAAGTCCATCACCGCTCTTGGGTCTGCGAGCCATTCAAGTAGCGCATGACATAGTATTACATCAAATTTATCCGCAG
This sequence comes from uncultured Psychrobacter sp., assembly GCF_947495825.1. GTDB lineage: Bacteria > Pseudomonadota > Gammaproteobacteria > Pseudomonadales > Moraxellaceae > Psychrobacter. The sequence continues at coordinate 116,252 of NZ_CANMAH010000011.1, read as the reverse complement.
AATTTGTCGCTAGTTTAGCTTCAAGTGCCTGATAGGGGCAGACATACCACGTTATATCGAGGTTTTTACCAGTCTGTTCTGCATTTGCTTTAGCTTTGTCGATCATGTTAGCAGATATGTCATTGATGACGACTGTATGACCCTGAATAGCAAGTTCTGTTGCAATCTGGGCAAGCCCAGCGCCTACATCTAAAATACGCAACGCTCGTCCCAGCTTTTGACTCAGCTGTTTGACATAACCAAAGATGTCACGGCGTAAGACAGCCAGACGGATATCACCCTTTAAACCACCATACACCTTTTTTTCAAAATGATCGGCAATCGCATCGAAGCTGCGGTCGGTACGTTCATCGTTTAGTGCTGTCAATTGGTTGTCATCATTTATCATTACTTTTGAGTCTGCTATTTATGGTTGTAGAAGGTGATGTTTTATGGATGTAGCAATTGTCATTGGCTTTATCGTCGTCTATTAATAACCCATTTGAATACCAGTTTTGCTAAGGTGATAATGACAAACACCACGACAATAAACACCCAAATACCATTGCCTTGTAAGTTGTCTTGGTAGGCTTGTGCTAAGTAACCAGATAACACCATCGCAATCAGTAGTGAGCCCCAGCGCACAAAGGGTAGCGCGCGATAATGATGGTTTGGAAAGCTGACAGCGTAGTCACTAGAAAAACTGTACAGTATCATAGCCAAAATCCAGACAATAACAAGGATGATATCCATAACGATAAATGCCTATTTTATAGGGATTAATAAGAAAGATTATAACAAGGACTTATAATATAAGAGGGTAGTGTAACGAGTAGAAATTTTTTGTCTACCATAACCTTAATTTTCATGTCATCAGCGTCAAATTTTGGTCTGAGTGTATGCATCAGATATGGGCAATTAACAAGTAATTGTGTGACAGCAGATTACATGGTTTTCGGTAGCTTTTCGTCACCGTTTACGGTATAAACAATAGAGTATAAGAGATAACAATAGTTATGTTATCTCTATATAAAGTAGGTTTTGGTCAACTGCCAAGGACGTCTGACAATTTTCGCTTTATCACTGCTAAGGATAGCAATTATGTCTAAACTTGAATCCAACCTTAATAAAGATAGCAAGATCGCTCCAGTCACTTCTATGGGTGTTCAGCAAACAAACTCTATTAGTAACCCAACAAAATCATGCAAACCAACTATGGTGCGATGTGTGCTATCAGTCGCTGTAGCAAGTAGCTTACTACTGATGGCCGGCTGCGGAGACGATGACACCACGGTCACTACTGAGTATATTACATCCGTCCAGACTGTTAACGAATTTAATAAAGCTCAGATAAATGGTGGCTTTGGTCTGGAGGGCACTGCAACACCTGCTGCAAAGTGTGACATCAAAATAGAAAAAGTCAGCTATCCGACAGTGGGAGCTGCAGGCGAGCGTACCAATGCAACAGCGGCGCTAATGTTGCCAAGTGGTGATAGTGCCGACTGTCAAGGTGATCGACCTATATTGCTCTATGCTCATGGCACCACTACTGAAAAATCCTACGATTTTAGTCAAGTAGGTAATCCGCAAAATCCAGCAGGATCAGAGGCAACCCTTATAGCCGCGAATTTTGCGGCGCAAGGTTATATCGTGGTCGCGCCCAACTATGCTGGATATGATGACTCTGAGCTTGATTATCATCCTTACCTAGTGGCAGATCAACAGTCGACTGATATGGTAGATGCCTTAGATAATGCGCGTGTGATAATCAAAAAGCAGCAGCGCAGCAATGATACTAAGTACACTAATATCGACGACTCTGGTGAACTGTTTATTAGCGGATATTCACAAGGTGGCTATGTGGCCATGGCCGCAGCAAGGTTATTGGAGCAACAAGGCAAACCTGTGACAGCGATAGCGCCATCGTCCGGACCTTATGCTTTGGCGGCTTTTGGCGACGCTATATTCTCAGGCAATGTCAATATTGGCGCGACTCGGTTTGCACCGCTATTGGCAACAGGCCTGCAAAAAAAGTATAAAAACATCTATCGAAATAGCACAGATATCTTTACGACAAATTATTCTAATACTCAGCTACCAAACTTGTTGAGCTTTGGAGAGCTGGTCGCGGCTAACAAGCTGCCAGATAACGCATTGTTTGAGGATAATCCCCAAAACAACCCTACACTTGATATGTTACCGCCACCGACTGTCCCTTTTGCGTTCTTGGGATTTGCGGATGATAACTATCTTATCAAAACGGATTTTCGCACCACTTATGTAGCTGATGCGCTACAAAATCCTGATAGTCTGCTTGCTGGAACGGGTGCGCTTCCAGCAGACAGTCCACAAAACAACTTACGTAAAGCCCTAAAAGCTAATGATCTACGTGGTTATATTCCCAAAATACCAACGCTAATATGCGGTGGTAATCAAGATCCAACCGTATACTATGACCTAAATACAGGCTCTATGTCGGCGATACTGCAACAAGCGAGTATGAGTCCAGCTGCCAGTCTAAACATTACTGTATTAGATGTGGACGCAACCAATGATGATGATCGTGATCAAAACACAGTGACATCGATCGGCAGTGCTGCTATGAGCAACGCTTGGATGAATACAGATACAATCGATAATATCCAAAATAGATTTGCCACGACTTTGACGGCAGTTCAGAATCAGGCTATTGCAGATGCGCAGTCAGCAGGAGTCACCGACCCAGAGTTGCTAACACAAGCAGCAAGCGCTGCGGTACTTGCCAGCTATCATGGCGGATTAGCTAGCGCCTCTTGTACTCAAGCTGCGCGTGAGTTCTTTGAGCAAAACTTTAGACAATCATAATAGGACGCACGTAATAGATTTGTTCACACGTAGACGATGAATAAACGATGATAAAAAACGCATAAAAACTGCATCTACTTAGGTGTGGTTTTTTTGTTTTATCGTTAAAAAACAAATACTGTTATGAACGCTCAAACGTCATTTTTACTAGATTTTAATGACCGTGAAATGCCCCTAAATCAGCAAATTTGTGCTAAAATAGCTTCTTTTATTAAACCTTAAAACTATCACTGTTTTCTTACTGTTTTACACGCTTGATGATGCTTTTTATAGTTTGTTTATCGTTAATATTGATGCTTTTATGCGCCTTTATTTTTGTATGATTATGAGCGTCTTCAACTGAGTCAAATGCTAGAAAAAGAATGTGAGTGAAGGAGTGTATATGAGCGACTCGATCAGTCCTATTGCCATCGTGGATGAATTAAAGCAATCCTATTTGGATTATGCGATGAGCGTGATCGTCTCGCGCGCGCTGCCTGATGTGCGTGATGGGTTCAAACCAGTACACCGCCGCGTGATGTATGCCATGCACGTACTGTCTAATGATTATAATAAGCCTTATAAGAAGTCAGCGCGTGTGGTCGGCGACGTCATTGGTAAATATCACCCACACGGTGATAGTGCGGTTTATGATGCGATTGTACGTATGGCGCAGGACTTTAGCTTGCGTTATCCGATGGTTGATGGTCAAGGTAACTTTGGTTCGATCGATGATGATCCTCCGGCTGCCATGCGTTATACCGAAGTACGTATGACCAAGCTTACCCATCAGATGCTTGCCGATTTAGATAAGGACACAGTTGATTGGGAAGATAACTACGATGGCTCTGAGCGCATGCCAAGTGTCTTGCCTGCGCGCATTCCTAATTTGCTCGTTAATGGTGCGACAGGTATCGCAGTCGGCATGGCAACCAACATGGCACCGCACAATTTAACCGAAGTCATCAATGCATGCTTGGCTTATGCAGAGAACCCGCAAGTCTCAGCTGAAGAGTTGATGACGCATATATCAGGTCCTGACTTCCCTACAGGTGGTATCATCTACGGCCGCGCAGGTATTTTAGATGCTTATCGTACGGGTAAAGGCCGTCTACATGTGCGCGGTCGTTATATCATTGAGCCAATGAGCGATACTGGTGTCAACCGTGACCGTGAACGTATCGTCTTCACTGAAGTTCCTTATCAGACCAATAAAGCAAAACTCATTGAACGTATTGCAGAGCTTGTCCGTGACAAAAAAATCGAGGGCATCACTGAGATACGAGATGAGTCTGATAAAGAAGGTATGCGTATCGCCATTGATTTGCGCCGCGGTGAGACTGCTGAGGTTATCGTAAATAACCTATTTCTCCAAACACCACTGGAAACAAGCTTTAGTATCAACATGGTGGCGCTGGATAATGGTCAGCCAAAATTACTGACACTGCGTCAGTTGATTGCTGCTTTTGTGCGCCACCGTCAAGAAGTAGTGACACGCCGTACGATTTATGAGCTAAACAAAGCTCGCGTACGTGGACACCTGCTCGAAGGTCTAACCGTTGCACTCGCGAACATTGATGAGATCATTGCTGCGATTAAAGCGTCTGCAAACCGTGGTATGGCACGTGAGAGCTTACTCAATAATACGTGGGGCTCAGGTAGTGTCGTTGCAATGCTAACAGCTGCTGGTAGTCAGTCAGTACGGCCAGAATTCATTGAGGGTGAAGATCCAAAAGCGCCGTTTGGTTTAATCGAAGGGCAGAGACAAGGTGAGCAGCATTATCGTTTATCGCTTGAACAGGTCAATGCAATTTTAGACATGCAGTTGCATCGTTTGACAGGTCTTGAGCAGGACAAACTGACCGAAGAATATCAAGATCTGTTACGTGAGATTGCTCACTTAGAGTCTATCCTTGGCGACTTTGATAAGCTGATGGCCATCATCTCTAATGAGCTGATTGAAATCCGTGATAATTTTGGTGATGAGCGCCGTACCGATATTATTGATTCACGTACTGACTTTAACCGTGAAGATCTCATTCCTGAACAGACCGTCGTCATGACTGTGTCACGCACGGGCTACGCTAAGACTCAGCCGATTGATGATTATGTCGCGCAAAAACGTGGCGGCAAAGGTAAGTCTGCAACCGCGATGAAAGAAGATGATGTGATTGATCATTTAGTCGTGACCTCGACGCATGCAACAGTACTGTGCTTTACTGATACTGGACGTGTCTTTAGTTTACGCGGTTTTGAAGTACCTATTGCTAGTCGCGGCTCTCGTGGTCGTCCTCTGGTTAATCTGATCGGTCTAAATGGTGATGAAACGGTGACGACTATTTTACCAATACCGCAGACCACGTCCGAGGTAACTGGCCATTTTGTATTCTTTGCCACAGCCAATGGCACAGTGAAGCGGGTAGAGCTTGAGCAGTTTGCCAACATTCGCTCTAATGGTCTGATTGCGATTGGTTTAGATGACGGTGACAAATTAGTAAGCGCGCGCATTACCAATGGTAGCCAAGATGTCATGCTGTTTGCTTCAAGTGGTAAAGCCATCCGTTTTGATGAAAACGATGCACGCTCAATGGGCCGTACAGCAAAAGGTGTTCGCGGTATGCGTCTCGCTGATGATGAATTTATCAAGTCATTAGTTGTCATTGAAGATGATGTGCGTGAGATCCTGATTGCTTGTGAAAATGGCTTTGGTAAGCGTACCTTTATTGATGAATTTAATACGCAAAATCGTGGCGGCGGTGGTGTTATCGCCATCAAGACCAGTCAACGTAATGGCGCTTTAGTACGTGCCACAAAGGTTGAACCTGAAGATGATATCATTCTAATCTCAGACAAAGGTACGCTTGTACGGACGCCAGTAGAACATGTTGCAAGTGCGGGCCGTAATACTCAAGGTGTGACCCTTATTCGGTTATCTAAAGATGAAAAACTGGTAGCAATGGCACGCGTTGAGCACGAAGACAATGACAATGAGCTAATTGATGCAATGAAACAAGACGGAACGTTTGAGTCAGAAGAGCAAGTGAATACAGGTAGTACAACTGACGATACAGCGAATACTGACATAAGCGAGTCTATTGATATTGCAAATGATCATACATTGGATGATAGTACAGCAAATGATAGCAATGACGTTATCGATGAAGAGTAAGCGGAACGAATGGATGTCTAGTTGAATAGCTTTTTAGTTTAGTTCTTTGTAACTTTTCTACAAAAAAGCCTCTGACGTTATCGTTGGGGGCTTTTGTTTGTTTTTATATATTTTGAGTTTTTTATCAATCATGCCCATAAAGTTTTATTTTTTAAGGCTACTGTTATGCTCACGACCAACCAAACTTTTCAGGGAACCGTTGCATCGGTAACATCAAGTTTTTTGTTTGCGTTTATGTTCTTGTTTGGGTTATTTATGATGCCCTTATCAGGTACACAAGTAGCGTCATGGCGTGTGCTAATGATGCTATTGAGTCTGGTATTATTGGTCAGTTTTACCAAGCAGTGGCAGCATGTCTTTGATTATTTAAAAACGCTAAAAACTCCTAAAGATTGGTTGTTATTTATACTACCAACACCAATACTCGGTGGACAGATTTGGCTATTTATGTGGGGACCTGTCAACGGTTATGGTCTTGATGTGACTTTGGGTTATTTTCTATTGCCACTCATCATGATAGTAATTGGGCGCTTTTTTTATCATGAACGTATGAGTATCCTACAATGGGTGGCAGCGCTATGTGCAGCGATGGGGGTTGGTTATGATATATTTCAATACGGGTCGATATCATGGGTAACCTTGTTTGCATGTTTGGGTTATCCGCCATATTATCTACTACGGCGCAAACTGGCAGTACCGCCCGTCACCGGCTTGTTGTCTGATCTCGCCTTATTGACGCCTGTGGTATTAATCATGCTTTATGTCAGCGGTGGTTTTAGCGTTGCGTTACAGACCAGTAAATTTTGGTATTTGTTACCGTTGCTTGGCGCTTTTAGTGCTCTTGCAATGTCGCTCTCCATGGTTGCTAGTAGTAAACTGCCTGTCTCATTGTTTGGCGCGCTAAGCTATCTTGAGCCTATGCTACTGTTTGTATTTTCTATTACAATATTGGGTCAAAGTCTTCATGAGGGCGGCTCTTTATTTATGTATGGTATGATTACTTTGGCACTAGTTTTCATGATTATGGAAAGTAGCTTGGGTTACGTAACGCGGCGCCGTGACAATCGACTCCATGGCTATAATGAGCCACAAGTGGGCGGCTTTCCTCCGCGTCGCCGTCTGATAGATCGCCGTATAGATGGTGTGCTAAAGGCCCATCGTTTTCGCAGAATTAGAAAGTATCAAAGCAAAATAGATAAAATGCAGCGAAAAATAGAGCAGCTAGATGCAAAGTAAGCAGTTCTCAAGAATCAGAATTGACGGGTCAGTTGAGCAGATATATTGCTTATATGACTTGATTTTGACATAATATCGTCATGACGTAAGCAAGATAAATTCAAAGTATTTATCAAAGCATGTATCTTGGTATGGTACGACAATAGTACTGTACGATAATCTTATAAACAAAAGCCTCCGACGTAGACGTCGGAGGCTTTTGTTTTTTTTTAAAACTGCCAAGGAAGCGCTCTAATTTTTAAGGCTGTTATTATGTTCCCTACCAACCAAACGTCGCAGGGCACGATCATCGCGGTAGCTGCAAATTTTTTATACTCGTTATTGTTTTTGTTTGGCTTAATTATGCAGCCGCTATCAGGCACGCAGGTTGCCTCGTGGCGTGTGATTATGATGTTGTTTAGTTTAGTGCTACTGGTCAGTGTATTAAAGCAATGGCAACATATTTTTGATTATCTAAAGACGCTAAAAACAGCGAAAGAGTGGTTTTTATTTATTGTTCCTACGCCTATTTTAGGTGCACAAATTTGGATATTTATGTGGGCACCAGTGAACGATCTTGGTTTAGAGGTGACTTTAGGCTACTTTTTATATCCTATGATTATGATCATAGTTGGTCGGTTTTTTTATCATGAAAGCATGAGCCTGCTGCAGTGGGTTGCGATACTTTTTGCAGGAGCAGGTATTGCTTATGATGTTTTTCAATACGGTGCAATATCTTGGGCGACATTATTCGTCTGTTTGGGGTATCCGCCTTATTATTTGCTACGCCGAAAAATGGCTGTGCCGCCTATTACAGGTCTTATCTCTGATCTTGTCTTGCTATTACCCATCGTCTTGGTCACATTGTATATGAGTGGCGGTTTTGAGTTGGCCATATCCACCAACAAGCTATGGTATTTTTTGCCGCTATTGGGTGTGATTAGTACTGCGGCTATGTCATTGACTATGGTGGCCAGTCAAAAATTGCCCGTCTCATTATTTGGGACATTATGCTACCTTGAGCCCATATTTTTATTTATATTTTCGGTCACTATCTTGCATCAAAGCGTTGAGGAGGGTGGCTCGTTATTTATGTACGGCATGATCTTTGTTGCATTATTGATTATGATTATGGATAGTGGACTTGGTTATTTAGCACGCCGCCGTGACAATCGCCTACATGGTTACAACGAACCACAAGTTGGCAGTTTTCCACCACGTCGCCGTCTAAAGAATCGCCGTATCAAAGGTGTCTTAGCTGCGCATCGGTTTCGTAAGATTAGACGTTATCAATCCAAAATGAATAAGATCTCGCATAAAATTGATCAGCTATATTCAAGATAGTCCACAAAGATACGAGGCACAAAACTGACCACATAGCCATTGCATTTGACTGTCATTGGATGATCTGACTGTATTAAAGCATGGCTAAGTGCGCTATCATCAATAGCATCAACAAGTTACTTTGCTTAATTTACCACTTATCATTAGGATGAATCCATGTTACATCTGCATCATTTAGAGAACTCACGCTCGTTTCGTATTATATGGCTTTTAGAAGAGTTAAACGCAGACTATCAGCTGACCTGTTATGAGCGTACCAACGCTTATCGGGCACCTGATAGCCTAAAGAAAATTCATCCCCTCGGTCATACTCCTATCTTGGAGGTGAACGGGCGTGCGTTGGTCGAGTCAGGGTTCATCATTGAGTATTTACTCAAGCATTATGATAAAGAACAGCAGTTTAAGCCTACTGATGATAATGAAGAGGCATGGGAATCTTTTACCTTTTGGCTACACTTTGCCGAAGCATCAATAATGCCGCTATTGGTCATGCGTTTGGTGTTTACTAAAGTGGTCGAAAAATCGCCAATGCTTATCAAGCCTGTGAGTAAAAGCATTCGTAAGCAAGTCGAAAATAATATGATCAATGATAGTCTGACAACGATGCTAAACATGATGGAGCAGCAACTACAGCACAATCATTGGTTTGCAGGCGAAGCCTTTAGTGCTGCAGACATTCAAATGCATCTTGTGGTCGTCGCTACCAATGCAGGAAGTGGACTCGACAAAGTAAAATATGCCAACATACTAAATTGGTTAAAGCGCTGTGAAGCTCGTGCAGCTTTCAAGCAAGCTGAAGTCAAAGGTGGCCGTGTCCAGTTTTAGGACCACTAAATATATTAGTGCGCTCACAGACGCTATATATTTGTATGTTGATTGTGTTTAAGACATGTTCATTTTAATATGTCCTTCCATAACTCGCCCTATAAAAGGTAAGATAATGACAGATTCTAATAACTTGAATAAACCCTCTAGTCTCGATAAGGATCAGCTTGCACAGCGGCAGCTTGCTTCTCAGCAAGTAACCGTTAAGGCATGGTCGCAAAAGATATTAGTCGTTTTATTATGTATAGCCAGTTTCTATGGAGGATGGAAGTCGCACGAATCTAGCATGGTTAATCAATGTTTTGCTAATGGTGGACAAGTTGTTGAAGGTGATAAAACCATCCTTTGTAAATTGTCATAACTTCTTATTAGATATGAATAAATTTTGCTACGAATGACGACCTATGCTTCAATTAACCTTTTTGGGAACCTCAGCTGGCGTACCGACCAAGCAGCGTAACGTCACTGCGCTAGCAATTGAGTGCCTTAATCCTTATCTATCAAAATCTAATCAACAGCAAAGTAAAAAGTCACGTCCTTGGATACTCATTGATTGCGGTGAAGGCACGCAACATCAGTTGCTACATACTCACTTATCTTTGCACAAACTTACCGCCATTTGTATTACGCATGTGCATGGCGATCATTGTTATGGTTTGCCAGGATTGCTCGCTAGTGCTGCCATGTCAGGACGTAAAGAGGCGCTAACGCTTATCGCACCCAAAGCCATTAGCAAACTGTTGGATGCTGTAACCCTAACTACTGAGCTGCATTTTCCATTTGCTATTAATTTTATGGCAATAGAAGATTTGCCGTCTCAGCCAGATAATGAAAGTCAGGTAATTATCAGCTTGGACAATCAGCAACAGCTTATGATAGATATCCATCGCCTATCACATCGCGTGCCCTCTTATGGTTTTGGTATTACTCAAACTATTAGTCGTCGCATGCTCAATACTGATAAATTGCGTGCAGCTGGTATTCCGGCCAGTCAGCTATGGGGGATGTTGCAGCAGGGTAAAGACGTCATAACCGAGGACGGTAAGCAGCTACGCTCAGCAGATTATGTCGATAATGAAAAGCTACGTACAAGGGTAGTGATAGCGGGTGACAACGATACGCCAAGGCTTTTAACTTCAGCGCTACAAGATGCCGATTTATTGGTGCATGAGGCGACTTATACCGATGAAGTCTTAAATAAAATTCAAGTCGAAAACCCAGACTTTGATCCCATGCATAGTAGCGCACAGCGAGTTGGTAAGTTTGCCCAAGATATTGGCCTGTCTAATCTCATTTTGACACATTTTAGTGCCCGTTATCAGCGCTTTGATAACCTAGATAGCACGACGCTCAATATGGGACATATCCGTTTAGATGCCAAAAGCGTCTATCATGGTAATCTGTGGCTAGCTGAAGATTTTGCGCAATATAGGGTCGATGGTGCAGCAGAAGTAGTTGAGGGTCAAGCAGACAGCCGCGTACAGTGTTTAGGATCTGCACGCGATAGCAAATGAGTTAAGACTGACTATCTGCGGCAGCCAATTGGGATTGTCCTATCCAGTAACGACTAAACTGATAAGCGACACGCCCTGAACGCCCGCCACGCTCTGATGCCCAGCGTAACGCCGCTGCTCTCACAGTTCCATCAAGTTCCTTTTCCTTATCAAGCTCTTCGTCGATCTTTTGCTCGTCGCTGTTATTACCAGCATGCTTAACATCATTAAAATTGTGTGCTGACTGCAAGCTTAGATAATGCTGAACAATCTGTAAATACGTTTGCTGATTCATTGGATAAAAAGACAGCCATAAGCCGAAGCGATCAGATAGCGATACCGTCTCGTCAATGGTTTCATAAGGATTGACCTCATCGGTATTTCCATCATAAATATTGACATTGTCTTTCATCAGCTGGGGCAATAGGTGTCGGCGATTACTAGTTGCATAGACCAAAAGCTTATCTTGTTCAGAATCAAGCGAACCATCTAACACACTTTTTAGCGTACGATAGCTTTCATCTTGACCGTTAAATGCAAGATCATCACAATACACCACATAGCGACTACCACAATCAGCTGGTAGCTCGTTGATGGCTGCGCGAATCTTGTCGAGAACCAACAAATCATCCCGGGCAATCTCAATAACGCGTAAGCCTTCGCTATGATAGGCTTGCAGTAATGCTCGAATCAGCGATGATTTACCGGCGCCGCGTGTCCCTGTCATCAATACGTGATTGGCTGGATAGCCGTTAAGAAATTGGCGCGTGTTTTGTACCAGCTTTAATTTTTGAGTGTCGATACCATGCAAGTCATCCAAACTCAAAAACAAGTTAACCGCCAACGGCTCTAAATGTCCGGTGCGACCACCAACCCAGCGATACGCTAGTTGCTCAGGATCGATCTTAATGGATGGGGTCACGTGTTGTTGTAAATATTGAGTTAATAAGTTCAATAACGGCTCGGGCAAAGCGTAATCAGTGGACAGCTTATCAGTAGACGAATTGGTTGATTGGGACATAATGACTCTAATAATCAAGTTTACGTTTAATTCATTTTATAACAGTTCTATAAAGGCTTGGTCGTACCATGAAAAATAGTGCCAGCAATCCGTCTACAATACAAGCGATAAAGCAAGCCTTGCGTAGGCAAGCGGAAGAGCTATTGCCAGAATTGAGTGGAGCGCTAACAAAGCTAGGCTATGATGAGATAGCCCATCAACGTATTAGCCAACAAAACAATGACCAAAGGCCGTATGTCAAAATCATTAACTACCAAGGACTAACGCGTACGCGCCATTCGCAGTTTGGTCGTGTCATGATTAAATGGGAGCTCAGTCACGAAAGTAATCATGAGCTGTCTTCATCAAGTCATGAAGCTGCTGTCTTAACCGCTGTCAATATTTCCCAGTCAGCTGGGACTCATAGCATTCCTCAAATTATAGTACCACCAGTATTAGCCTTCGAAACCGTATATATGGAAGTTTTAGCGCAAAAAACGCAGCTTAATCTCCTTGCTATGCCTTACTATGAAAATGGCAACTTAGCACAGCAGTTAAGTAATGAGAAGTATTTATTATTAAGCGATAAGACAAAACAGCAACTCATAAAGCAGATTGCGCATCTAGTAGCCAATCTTCATAGAGCTGGCTGGCTACACAATGATATTAAGCCGAGTAATGTTTTGCTAGATAGTTTTTTACCGTATAGTGCGGATAATAGCAGCATCATGCCTAATTTATTGCTGACTGATTTTGCATTAGCGAAGAATATCGACAAACTCAGCGTAGCAAACCCTGCAGGCACTCCAGCTTATCTCGCACCTGAGCGCTGGCAAGGGCAGGACGCAACGGTACAAAGTGATATTTATGCATTTGGAATAATGTTGTATGAAATATTAACGGGCGAGCGACCGTTTAAAATTAATAATCAAAGTAGTAAGCCGTCAAGAGAGTGGGCAATTCAGCATTGTCAGCAGTCTATTCCAGCCTTACCACCAGAGTACCAGAGCTATCAGAGGATTTTGAATAAGGCTTTGGCAAAACGAGTAGAGAAGCGGTATAGAAGTATGAATGAGATATTGAAAGATTTGGAAAGTGTTTGAGTCAAAAAAAATTGCAGACACAAAAAAACCTGCTAAAAAGCAGGCTTTGATATTTGGTCTAAGATGTACTAACCGAAAATGGTGGGGCTGGAGAGACTCGAACTCTCACACCTTGCGGCGCCAGAACCTAAATCTGGTGCGTCTACCAATTCCGCCACAGCCCCATTATCAAAACTCTATCATTAAAGGCGTTTAAACTCAAACACCGTTTAGATAGTTAACTGATTCGGTAGTGCGTCTCAGTGGTTGGCTATTATATAGAGTTTAAATAGTTTGGCAACCCCTTTTTGCAATTAATTTTAAATTAATTGCATTTTTTTGCACGGGAGTTTGTAAGTCGTTGATAAATTTGCAAAATTTAAATCAAGCTTTTATTGATATAACAGCGTTATCACTGACTTATGTCATTATTTTTTATGGTTGCTCTAAGGGATTGTCTAAAGATTCAATATTAAGTAGCTGAAGCTTACGGGTTAAAGTATTGCGTCCCCAGCCTAATAAGTTGGCAGCCGCAATCTTTTTTCCGCCACTATGGGTAAGTGCTGCACTTAGTAGTACGCGTTCAAAATCAGGGGTAGCTGTTTGCAAGATGTCGGTCTCACCAGCCTGTAGTGTTTCTGTTGCCCAGCGTGCAAGCATCTCTTGCCAAGTTAATGTAGCAACTGAGTAGGAGGTAGGTTCTAAAGTCTGCATTGTGTCATTAAGATGAAGCTCGTTATCATAAACGTCATTATGTGGTTGATTAGATTGTTGCTGCAAAGAATGATTATCCAAGAGCTCAGGCGGCAAGTCTTCAATTAAGACAGTATCGCCCGTTGCCATAACTGTCAGCCATAAGCAGACGTTTTCAAGTTGGCGCACGTTGCCTCGCCAGTCAAACGCTTGCATGAGGCGTAGCGCGTCAGGATGCAACTGTTTAGGCGCAGTACTCATTTGCTTAGCTGCGCGCTGCATAAAGTGAGTGGTCAGTGCTGGAATATCCTCACGGCGTGAGCGCAGTGGTGGTAATGGCAAGCGAATGACGTTTAGACGATAAAATAAGTCTTCACGAAACTTGCCTTGCTGTACAAGATGCTCTAGATTTTGATGAGTCGCAGCGATGATACGTACATCAACCTTGATAGGCTGCTGCCCGCCAACTCGGTAAAATTCACCATTTGCCAATACTCGTAACAAGCGCGTTTGTGTACTAAAGGGCATGTCACCGATTTCATCCAAAAACAGTGTGCCACCATCTGCTTGTTCAAAACGTCCTTGTCTGCGCGTGGTAGCACCGGTAAAAGCGCCTTTTTCGTGCCCAAATAGCTCAGACTCAATCAAATCATGGGGGATGGCTGCCATGTTAAGCGCGATAAAAGACTCTTGCTGCCTTGGTGAGTGCTGATGTAGGGCGCTTGCGACCAGCTCTTTGCCTGTACCTGATTCGCCTGTAATCAGTACCGTAATGGGGGAGTGCGCCAGTCGTCCAACGGCTCGAAAGACCGTTTGCATAGCTTGTGACTGGCCAATAATACCATTAAAGCTATTATCAGCTTGCTTATTAGTCTTGTCTGTATCCAAGGATTTCTTTTCTACTGAACTGTCAAAGCGGTTCATTGGTTTGGTTTTTGGATTTAGCTTGCTTGCTTTTTCTACCTGAGCTTTGACATCGGTTTCGGCTTGTTTATTATTTATCTGATTAATCGGCTGATAGTTAATGGCTTTATAAATCGTTGCGACTGCTTCATCCAAATCAAAGGGTTTAGGCAGATACTCAAAAGCACCCGTCTGATAGCTGTCTATGGCAGAGCTGATGTCTGAATGAGCAGTCATAATGACAACGGGCAGCTGAGAAAAATGCTGATGTACCCAATCACTAAATGATAAGCCATCCATCATCGGCATACGGATATCGGTTAAAATCACATCTGGTAGCTGCGTCGCTGATGCGTGCTGTTGTAATATATCATTAAGCTGAGTCCATGCCGCCTGTGCTTGCGTAAAGCTGACAACCATAAAGCCGGCATCTTCAAAAGTATCCGCCAATATCAATCGCAGTGCTGCATCATCATCGATCAACCATAGAGTCGCAGGGTTTGCATCGGGCACATTATCGACCGTCACTTTGATCGTCTGGTTATTCATCGACTCATCATTTGACATCTGAGTAGCGCTTTGAGATTTGGGGTAGTGGTTATATTTAGTCATGTGTTAGGCCTGATGAGCAATTGTTTCAGGATTATGGTTTAATTCAGTAGAATTATTCTAATCTTTATTTCGCTATTACATTCATGTGTCAAGTACTGGCTGATTAAAGGGTAAATACAGCGTAAATTGTGTCTGTTTATGCTGATTATGATTTTTAGTAGCAGTGGAGCTAACATCAATCATACCATGATGTCGGCTGATAATATCTTGTACGATAGATAACCCTAAGCCGGTGCCCGAAGCACGACTGGTCACCATCGGGAAAAATATTTGCCCAATCAACGCATCATCTATGCCTGGACCATTATCAGTGATAGCGACTTGCAGCACTTGTTTGTGTTGCTGGCTGCCAATAGTATGCTGAAAAGCAACACGCGTCTGAATGTGCAACTGCGGTTTATAGCCTGCATTACCGTTATCTGTTTGAGTGTCATCCGCTTTTGCACAGGCAGTGTCAAAATCATTCGCTGCATATTGCTCTATCATTGCTTCACAAGCATTATTAATTAGATTTAAAAATACTTGAATTAACTGGTCTTTATCGGCATCCAACTCAGGTAAAGAAAGGTCATAATCACGTTTTAAGGTTATTTGTGGATAGTGATTCATCACCAAAGTTAACACATGCTCCAATGGTTCATGAATATTAATAGATTGCCAATTTGGCAATTGATTGGAGCCGAGAAGCTGACCGATGAGTTGGGTTA
The DNA here is from genome assembly GCF_947495825.1 of uncultured Psychrobacter sp. GTDB lineage: Bacteria > Pseudomonadota > Gammaproteobacteria > Pseudomonadales > Moraxellaceae > Psychrobacter. The sequence continues at coordinate 100,407 of NZ_CANMAH010000011.1, read as the reverse complement.
AACGGTCAGTTTCTGAGATAATAATATCTGTATAACTGCGTAGTTTTTGGACGGTTATTTTAAAATTATTGTCAGCACTTTTATGATCGTGAGTAGCGCTTTGGCTGCCCTTAGCAGCAGCATCACTGAATTTGACAAACTGTCGCTGTAACAGTTGTGCTGCGCCGCGGATACCAGCTAGCGGGTTTTTTACTTCGTGAGCCACTGAGCGCAGCATGTGACGCGCGACATCATATTGCTGCTGTTGGCGTTGTTCTTCTGAGATGCGGCTTTGTCGGTCTTTGCCCCACATCTCAATTATATAATGAGCTTGCTGCTGATACACAACAGGCGTGACGCTATAGTCTATTGTCACGGCTATGTCGCCTGCTTGTAGGGTTATTTTATGATCATGGTCGATGAAAGGTTGTTGATATTTTTGCGCTTGATTAAAGCGTTCACTCAAAGAGCAAATGGGACGTTTTTGCTCTACAGCATAAGGTTTTAAATGGTTGTGCAAAGGTTTGTTTGAGAGATTGTCTATGCTATCTCTTTCATCTTTTTTGAGTTCTTCAGGGGCTAGTAATGTCAGTATAGACTGGCCCAATAACCGTTCACGACTGACCGCTAATAGCTGCTCAGCTTGGGCATTGAGCCAAGTAATCGTTAGATCATCATTGACCCATAAGACAGCAGTATATAAATGCTGCACAATAAAAGCCGAGTCTGATGCGTCATTAGGTGCTACTGGAGATGCCATAAATATAAGAAGCCTAGTCACAAATCAAATTTAAGTGAATATTTAACCATAAATCAATACTCTAGCGCGGCAAAACTGGTGATTGTCATAAAAAAAACGTACAATGCGTCCAGCCAATTTATCTTTAGCAAGGTTAGCCATGCCCAATATTTCTACTCAGTCTTCTGATTCTACGCTTTCAATCGATAGCTCAAACTCAAATTCAGACTTAAACTTAGATACAGTCGCTTCAAGTGCTGATGTATCAGCAACAAAGATACAGACGATAAAAGATACTGCAACGGTGTTTAATCCTGCTCAAACGCAACAAGAGCAAGAGCCTGCGACTATCCAACCTTACCATCATAAGGCCAATCATAATCAAAACCGTAGCATTGCACAAAGTAGCGACGCGACTACCAACGTAGCGAGCGCTGATGCTCCCGCAATCAATGCGCCAAAGATTGGGTTTGTGTCTTTAGGTTGCCCAAAGGCTCTAGTAGATAGTGAACGTATTATTACAGAGCTTAGCCGCGATGGCTATCAAGTGGCAAGCGACTATGACGGTGCAGACCTAGTGGTGGTCAATACTTGCGGCTTTATTGAGTCAGCGGTACAAGAGTCGCTTGATGCAATCGGTGAAGCTATCAGTAAAAACGGTAAAGTCATCGTGACGGGCTGCTTGGGTAAGGAGGCTGAAAAGATACGTGAAATGCACCCAGCAGTGCTAGCAGTGACTGGTGCACATGCTTATGATGAAGTAATCACGGCGGTCTCCCAGCATGTACCCAAACCAAACCGTAGTCTCGATGCAAACTACGACCCAAAGATAGATTTGATCGATGAGGCGGGTATTAAGTTGACCCCAAGCCATTATGCTTATCTAAAAATATCAGAAGGCTGCAATCATCGCTGTACTTTTTGTATCATTCCAAGCTTGCGCGGCGATTTGGCGTCACGCTCGATTGACAATGTGATGAATGAAGCGTTGGCGCTCAAAAACGCTGGCGTAAAAGAGCTACTTATCATCTCGCAAGACACGTCTGCTTATGGGCTAGATCTAAAGTATAAGACCAGTTTTTGGAATGGTATGCCGCTTAAGTCAAAGTTTTATGACTTATGCCAAGCATTGAATGACTTAGATATATGGGTGCGTCTACATTATGTCTACCCGTATCCACACGTAGATAAAGTCGTTGAGCTCATGAGTGAGAAAAAACTTCTGCCTTATCTCGACATACCTTTTCAGCACGCAAGCCATCGTATCTTAAAGGCCATGAAGCGCCCCGCGCATAGTGAGAATACCTTGGCACGTATCAAAGCATGGCGAGATATTTGTCCTGATATCGTGATTCGTTCAACCTTTGTGGTGGGCTTCCCCGGCGAGACAGAAGAAGACTTTCAATGTTTACTTGATTGGCTGGTTGAGGCACGCTTGGATCGTGTTGGTGCTTTTACTTATTCAGAAGTAGAAGGCGCGGTTGCCAACGATTTGCCAGATCATGTGCCTGAAGATGTAAAGCAGTCTCGCTATGAGCGCTTGATGGCATTACAACAAGACATCTCAGCACAAAAGCTACAAGAGAAAATCGGTAAGACCTTAACGGTGTTGGTCGATGAGATTGATCATGAAGAAAACATTGCTATTTGTCGTAGCTACGCAGATGCCCCTGAGATTGACGGGCATGTGTATGTTGATGAGATTACCGCCAAAGTCAAAGTTGGGTCGTTCTTAACCGTCACTATTGATGATGCTAGTGAGTATGACTTATTCGCCAGTTATCAAGGCTAACCAAATCCATAAAAAGCAGGACATAAGTGTTGGACATCGGTGCCCAATGAGTGACTAAATAAAAACTGGCGCGGATTACCGATGAAAATTGCCCAATTGTGAGTAGTTTTTGCTACAATTAGCGCAATTTAGCCTACTAGCCTGTTTTGGACTATTGGTTCTAGCCTGTGTTCCAACTCTATTGGTTTTAACCATTATTTAACGATAAATTTAACGATAAAAAGGTGCCCTCATGTCTGACAAAAACCCTCGTTTCTCGCGCATACTGCTCAAACTCTCCGGCGAAGCTTTAGCCGGTGGCAAGGATATGGGTATTGATACTGAAGTGCTTGATAAGATGAGCTTGTCGATTGCACACTTGCGTGGCCTTGGGGTTCAAGTCGGTATTGTCGTTGGCGGCGGTAACTTATATCGCGGTGCACAATTGCAACAAGAGGGCTTGGTGGGCCGTGTCACTGGTGATCAAATGGGCATGCTGGCAACGGTTATGAATGGACTTGCCATGCGTGATGCGCTTGAGCGCCGTAATATTAAGACGCGTTTGATGTCGGCGTTGCCAATCGGTGAAGTAACCGAAAGCTATAGTAGCCGAAATGCGATTCGTTACCTTAAAAATGGTGAAGTTTGTATCTTTGTCGCGGGTACCGGTAACCCCTTCTTCACGACCGATACCGCAGCTTGTTTGCGCGGTATTGAGATTGAAGCAGGCTTGATTTTGAAAGCGACTAAGGTTGATGGCGTCTATGATAAAGACCCAAGCTTGCACGCTGACGCTACCAAATACGATGGTCTAACCTTTGATGAAGTGTTAGAGCAAAAGCTTGGCGTGATGGACTTGACTGCTATTGCGCTATGCCGTGAGCATAACGTACCGCTACAAGTGTTTGATATGACCAAGCCCAACGCTTTATTAAATGTCGTGATGGGCGAAAACGAAGGCACACGCGTTTATCATTAACCAAAGATAATTGTTTATAGACAGTTGATAACCCACTGCTCTAAATGGCAGTAGCATAATAGGTCATGTACCTCTCATAATGTAATAATATAGAACATTATCGATATTGATAAGTAAGGATATATAATGATTAAAGAGATTAAGCAAGACGGCGAATCACGCATGCAAAAGACATTAGAGGCGCTAGAGAACACCTTTAGTAAAGTTCGTACTGGGCGTGCACATCCAGGTATGTTGTCAGGCATCATGGTCAGCTACTACGGTGCTGATACACCGCTTAACCAAGTCGCTAGTGTCAACGTCGAAGACTCACGTACGCTACTGGTGCAACCGTTTGACCGCACTATGGTACAAGCGGTAGATAAAGCAATTCGTGAGGCAGATTTGGGTCTAAATCCAATGACTGCTGATGTCATTCGTGTACCGATGCCAGCTTTGACTGAAGAGACACGCCGCGATATGCAAAAGCTTGCACGTAGTGAGGCTGAAAACAGCCGCGTTTCTATTCGTAATATCCGCCGTGATATGATGAATGACATCAAAGACTTGGCAAAAGAAAAAGAAATCTCAGAAGATGATGAGCGCCGTGCTAGTGATGATATTCAAAAAATCACTGATAAGTTTATCGGGAGCATTGATAAAAAGCTCGATACTAAAGAGACTGAATTGATGGTTGTATAAGCCGTACTATTTTTGATAATGGTTTACTAACAGACTTATCAAATGGGTAGTCAATAGCCCGTTATTATTGGCTGCCTGTTTTTATATATCTTATGTCCAACGATGCAAGACATTTGCAGCATTTCAATAGCATCTTCTCAAAGCCGTATCGCTGATAAATTTACCTTGATAATAAGCAGTATAGTCCATGTCTACTTTACCCCCTCTCGGTTCTACTATTGTCCCTCGTCATATCGCCATCATCATGGATGGCAACAACCGTTATGGCAAAGCCAATGCTTTAGGTCGCGGAGAAGGGCATATCGCTGGTAAAGATGCACTAGATCCTATCGTTGAGTATTGTTTAGATACTGGCATCGAGATGCTAACGGTATTTGCATTTTCGAGTGAAAACTGGCAACGACCACCAAGTGAGGTGGCGCTACTCATGCGCTTACTGACCTCAACCATTCATGAGCAAATGCCGCGCATGAATAAGTATCGTATTCGGTTGCGTTTTATAGGTGATCGCAGTCAGCTTGACGACGATTTACAAACCTTAATGCTCGATGCAGAAGCCAAAACGGCACACTTTGAAGCAATGACACTGGTGATTGCTATCAGTTATGGTGGCCAATGGGATATTGCACATGCTGCAAAACAGCTTGCTCTACAAGTTGAGGCAGGTGATTTACGTGCTAAAGACATCAACAATGATTTGCTGGGTCGATACGTTCAGTTAGCTGATGCGCCTGCGGTGGATATGTTAATCAGAACAGGCGGTGAATATAGGATCTCCAATTTCTTATTGTGGCAAGCAGCCTATGCAGAGCTGTTTTTTACCCAAACGTTGTGGCCCAATTTTTGTGCAAATGAGCTTGCAGACATGATTACAGAGTTTGCCAAGCGTCAACGCCGTTTTGGCAAAACCAGCGAACAGGTTGAAACGCAAGCATTACGCTAGTTCATGCATTTGTATTAGCTGCTATAATGCAATATTGAGCAAATGTCTCTTTTTACTATAAGGTCTGATTGGTATGTGGCAACGGATTAAAACAGCAATTATTTTAATTATCATTGTTGGAATTGCATTGTTTGCAAGCCAAACGCCCATCTTTTTTGCACCGTTATTAGCGATCGGAGTCACCATTGCTGCGCACGAATGGACGAAGCTGATGCCTAAATGGCGTCAACCTGTTGTCTTTGTCATGATGGTGCTGACAATTACTCTAATATCTTTACTGCTTGAAATCACTTGGGTGATGTGGTGGATTGCCTCTTTAATCATCTGGCTGCTGGCATTATCTTGGGTACGTAGTTTTCCAACATATACAAATTGGTATGGTAAAAAGCTGAGTTTGATGGGAGTGGTGATATTGACTGCCTCTATTACAGCTATGTTTTATTTATGGCAGCTGTCGGCTTGGTGGCTAATGTATGTATTTTTATTGGTATGGTGTGCAGACAGTGGCGCTTACTTCGTTGGACGCAAGCTTGGTCGACGTAAGATGGCACCCAATGTCTCTCCTAATAAGAGTATGGAAGGGTTAGCTGGCGGCTTGATCACAGGCTTAGTGGTGGTTATCGCTATTAGTGTCTTTAAACTGCAACTGACAGGTATGGCATTGATCGCTTTTGTCGCGCTCTCAGCTGTGACGATTCTTGCCTCAGTATTGGGAGATCTATTTGAGTCTATGCTTAAACGTCGTGCCAAAGTGAAAGACTCAGGAACTATTTTACCAGGTCATGGCGGTATTCTAGATCGTATTGATTCCTTATTATCTGCCACTCCGATATTTGCCCTCGGGTTTTGGAGTCTGCAACATTTAGGATTACTCATTGTCTAAATTTGCATCTACTGCAATCTATTTATCTTAACGCTACGTTTTATAAGGTCAGCAGCAACTCTTTGCTGACTTGGCGTTTTAGCTAGACGATTTTTATTTTCAACGTTACCTTTTTTATTAATATTTATGGGCATTAATAGTTATGACGCAACGCATCGCTGTACTTGGCGCAACGGGCTCTATTGGTGACAGCACATTAGCAATTCTAGCGGCGCATACGCAAGACTATAACGTCTATGCTCTATCCGGGTATCAGCGTTTGGATAAACTATTCGCGCTGTGTCAGCAGTTTGAGCCGATGCGTGTTTGTGTACCAGCGGCGGCTGTTGATGACTTTGCTCAGCGTTTAGATGAGGCAGGCTTGTCCATTGATGTGGTAAGCGGTGATAGCGGTCTGATAGATATTGCCACTGATACCCAAGTAGATACTGTGGTCGCGGCCATAGTTGGCGCAGCAGGACTGCCATCTACATTGGCTGCTGCACGCGCGGGCAAACGTATCTTACTTGCCAACAAAGAAGCATTGGTCATGGCTGGACAAGTCATGATCGCAGCGGTTAAAAGCCATCACGCTACTTTATTACCCATTGACTCTGAACACAATGCCATTTTTCAGTGTTTGCCACCTGCTATTCAGCAAAACAATACCCATATTCATGAATCAAACCATGGTGTGCGCAGACTGTGGTTGACCGCTTCAGGTGGACCATTTTTGCAGCAGTCTTTTGAACAAATGCAGCAGGCAAGCGTTGCTCAAGCGGTCAAACATCCAAACTGGTCGATGGGTCAAAAGATATCGGTTGATTCTGCGACAATGATGAACAAAGGACTTGAGCTGATTGAAGCTTGTCATTTATTTGATTTGCCAGAAAGTAAGATAAATGTGGTCATTCATCCACAAAGTATTATCCACTCAATGGTAGAATATAGCGATGGTAGCTTTTTAGCGCAGCTTGGTAGCCCAGATATGAAAACGCCGATTGCGCATGCTTTGAGCTATCCTGAACGGATTGATAGTGGCTCTCAACCATTGGACTTATATGCGCTAAGCGGTTTAGAGTTTATTAAACCAGACTTGCATAAGTTTGCTTGTCTGCGTCTTGCACGTCAAGCCATGCAAGCGGGTACGCAAGCGACCATTATATTGAACGCTGCCAATGAAATAGCAGTCGCGGCATTCTTAGCAAGTCGGTTACGTTTAACTGATATAGCCAATATCAATGAGCAAGCGTTAACCGAGATACAAGTACCACTATTAGATGAAAATGCTGATATTGATGACATTTTAGCGATTGATAGACTAGCAAGGCGTCATACTGAAGCGCTTGTCGCTGAGATGGCATAGCACGATGAAGAGTAACCTAAACGAGAAAAGATCATGACGTTCTTACTAACACTGCTCGCAGCGATTTTTGTTTTAGGGCCTTTAATTGCACTGCATGAGTGGGGTCACTATATAGTGGCACGATTGTGCGGTGTCAAAGTGCTAACCTATTCTATTGGTTTTGGCCCAAAGCTGACGGGCTGGACCAGTAAAAAAAGCGGCATCGACTATCGTATTTCTATGCTGCCGCTAGGTGGTTACGTCAAGATGCTTGATGAGCGTGAAGGTGAAGTGGCAAAAGATGAGCTACATCTGGCATTTAATCGTCAGCACCCATTGAAGAAAATCGCTATCGTCGCTGCTGGTCCAATTATGAACTTTATCATCGCGATTGCGCTGTTTTGGGTATTGTTTATGACCCCATCTGAACAATTAGCGACGAAGATTGGTCAAGTACTGCCAGACACTCCAGCAGCGATGGCACAATTGCCAGTTGGGGATAAAATCATCGCAATTGATGGTCACGAAGTACAGACGTGGGAAGGTATTAATTACCGTTTAGCAGGACGAATGGGTGAGACGGGTAATGTCAGTATTACGCTACAATCAGACAAATCATCTACAGATGCGGCAAAAACCTATCCAGCACCTGTTATACAATTTATGCAAGGTGATGATAAAGGTAAGGATGCGTTAACCAGCTTTGGTATGTTACCTTGGCAACCACAGATTGTACCGATCGTTGGTGACTTATCAGCGGATGGGGCAGCCATACGTCAAGGTCTAGAGGTAGGCGATCGTATAACAGCGATTAATGATCAAGAGATCAAAGATTGGGTTAGTGCCACACGAATTATTCGTGACAACCCTGAAGTGTTACTCAACTTTACTGTCACGCGTGATGGCAAGCCAGTACAGCTACAGATCATGCCACAAGGCAAGAAAGACAATCTAGGTAATGCCTACGGTCAAATCGGCGCTATGGTTGAACAAACCGAAATCGTCATTCCTGATGCGTATAAAGCCACCATAGTTTATGGTCCTGGCGAAGCAATAGTAAAATCGTTTGAAAAGACGGAACAGCTGGCCGTGATGACAGTCAGTTCAATGGGCAAGATGATCTCAGGTATGATAGGTTTGGACAATCTATCTGGGCCTATTACCATCGCTAAAGTTGCCAAGCAAAGCTTTGATATTAGTTGGGAGATGGTGCTATCTACTGCCGCCTTAATCAGTTTGAGCCTTGCAGTTTTAAATCTATTACCGATTCCTGTGTTAGATGGTGGACATATTGTGTACCATCTTATTGAGCTAATTCGTGGCAAGCCCTTATCAGAAGGGGTTCAAATTGTAGGATTAAATATTGGTTTACTCTTACTGGCAGGTTTCATGGTGTTAGCGATTGGTAATGATATTAGTAGGCTATTTTGATTAGAGGATAAGTCATTTATCAAGTAAAGTACGACAAACTAACGTCTATATAGACATTGTGTCCTAGTTATTTGGTCGTTTTACTATTACTAACGCATCGATGTAACTGTACTAATCGTAATTTTTAGTTTATTTTATGATGCATTTTATATAAAGTGTCCTCTGTCAGTTCATGTTTGAATCGCAAATTGCGTACCAATCGGACTAGACAAAACACGCTTTTTACCTTAACTTAAGCAAGTTTTTTATTGACGGATAGTGTTTATGCGTACGCCTTTATTTATGAGTGCGGCTGGGTTGCCGTTAGTTGTAGCAATGATGAGTATGCCTGTACAGGCGGCAAACTTTGTAGTCACTGATATTGGCTTTACTGGTCTACAACGTCTAACCCCTGATAGCTTGTATCCAGTCTTACCTGTCACAGTAGGTGATACGGTCAACGACAGTAGTCTTGCAGCCAGTATTAAAGCACTGTATGCCACTGACAATTTTGCAAATATCCAAAGCCGTGTCGAAGGTGGTCAGCTGATTTTTGATGTCATCGAACGCCCTATTATCGCTGAAGTGAATTTTGAAGGTAATAAGCTTATCCCCGAAGAAGGTCTAGAGCAAGGACTTGAAAATGCTGGATTATCTACAGGTGATGTACTCAAACAATCCACTCTACAAGGCGTTGCCAACGAGCTACAACAACAATATATTAGCCAAGGTTATTACAATAGTAATATCGAGGTGGATCAAACCTTACTTGATGGCAACCGTGTAAAACTAGATGTGCGCTTTATCGAAGGCAAGCCTGCTAAAGTGGTCGATATCAATGTCATTGGTAATAAGCACTTTATTGATGAAGATATTAAAGACGTTTTTGCGGTAAAAGAATCCTCATGGACACGTCTATTATCTAAATCTGATCGCTATGCAAAAGAAAAGCTGGCTGCCAGTTTAGAGAACTTAAAAGCTCTATACCAAAACGACGGTTATATACGCTTTAATGTTGATAACGCTGTACTAAATATTAGTGAAGATAAGCGTAGTGTGTTCATTGAAGTCAGTGTAAGCGAAGGTGAACAGTATCAATTTGGTGAAATAAACTTCTTAGGAGACCCAAAATTTGCTACTGATGAGCTGAACGAACTCGTTACTTTTGAGTCCAATGAGCAATACTCGCAAGCCAAGCTTGATGCATCTACCGCTGCTCTAAAAAGTCGTTATGGCAATGAAGGGTACTATTTAGCACAAGTACGTCCAGTACCACGTATTAATGACGAAACCAAAGTTGTTGATATTGATTATTATATTGATCCTGCACGCCCTATTTATGTACGCCGTATCAACTTCAATGGTAACATCAAAACCCAAGACGAAGTATTACGTCGTGAAATGCGTCAGTTAGAAGGGGCGTTGGCATCTAATGATAAGATACAGCTATCACGTACTCGTTTGATGCGTACAGGTTTCTTTAAAGCGGTCAATGTCGATGTAAAACCAGTACCCAATCAGCCAGACCAAATAGATATTAACTATACGGTTGAGGAACAACCGTCTGGTAGCTCGACCATTGCTGCGGGTTATTCACAAAGTGGCGGTGTGACGTTCCAGCTAGATCTTACTCAAAACAACTTCATGGGTACAGGTAACCGCGTTAAAGCTGCTTTATCACGTTCAGAGACACGTGATTCTTATAGTTTAGGTTATACAGATCCGTACTTTACAGAAAATGGCGTATCTCAAGGCGTCAGCGCTTATTATCGCGAAACTAAATACGATGATCGTAACGTTAGTAACTATGTTACCGACTCTTATGGCGCAACACTAAACTATAGCTACCCTGTAGATGAGACCAAGCGCGTCAGTGCTGGGGTAAACTTTGATAACACTGCCGTACGTGGTGGTCGCTGGCTTGGCGTATCAAACGTTCAACAAATCATTGATGATGGCGGTACTACTGAAGAGTTTAGTGGAGAGTTTGATGGTCGAACTAGTTTCAAAAACGACTATAACACCTACAACCTACTTTTAGGGTGGGATTATAGTACGTTAGATCGCCCCGTATTTCCGACTAAAGGCATGAGCCATAATGTTAATGCAACCTTCGGGTTTGGCGATACGAATTATCAGAAACTACTTTATACGGGTAATGTGTACTATCCTGTATATAAAGATGTGATCGCACGTGGTTATACCAAGCTTGGCTATGGTAATGACTTGCCTTTCTATGAAAACTTCTACGCTGGTGGTTATGGTTCGGTACGTGGTTATGAAGCGTCGACGCTCGGTCCACGCTCTGAGTCTTATTACAATGCAGTAAAGGGCTTTGAAAGTAAACAAAAAGAAGAGGTTGGCGGTAATGCGTTAGCGACCTTTGGTACTGAACTGATCCTGCCAATGCCATTTAAAGGTGACTGGGCTGATCAAGTGCGTCCAGTACTGTTCGCTGAAGGTGGTCAGGTCTTTGATACCACAGATAAAGAAGATCGTAACTTTGTTGATCCGATTAGTGGTACTGATGAGTTTCCAGACCGTAGTGATCCTGATAATCCAGACAAAACCAAGAATGTACCCTTATTGATACAGGATAATGATCTACGCTTTAGTGCTGGTTTAGGGGTCACTTGGTATACACCTATCGGTCCTATCTCATTAAGTTATGCGGTACCTATCGGTGATAAAGAAGGCGATGAGACTGAGAAGGTGCAGTTCCAGATTGGTAGCACGTTCTAGTTAAGTCTATGGACTTAAAGTCGCTTTATTACGAAGTTAACTTTAAAAGCTTGGTATTATTTTATACCTATTATGTTAATTGGTCGCTAAACTGAAACATCAGTTTGGCACCAGTTTTATCTTTATTAATAGTATTAACGCCAATTATGATAACGATTAAGCAACTTATCTCTCAGATTGAGCAGCGTCAGCCGGTATTGAATAAAGCTGAGCTTACTACCGATCAGTTAACTCTAACCATGAGCGGTGTCGGTAGTCTGACTGGCGCAAATAGTACGCAGCTGAGTTTTTTGGCAGATCCAAATTATATAACCAGCTTAGCCCATACTCAGGCAGGCGTAGTGCTCGTCACTGAACAGTATCGTGAGCAAGTACTGCCATCGTCTGTTGCTCTAGTCGTCGCGTCACCCTATTTGGCTTATGCTAGCAGTAGTCAGCTTTTTGTCCGTCATACTACAAAAACCAATAATATTCATCCGACAGCAATTATCGCTGAGAGTGCAGTAATTGGCAATGATGTTCATATTGGTCCTTATTGCGTGATTAGTGAATATGTGCATATCGGTGACCGTAGCTGCCTAGACGCTAATGTAGTCGTTGAAGCATACAGTCATGTTGGTACTGATTGTGTGTTTAAGTCGCAAGTCGTCATTGGACATGATTGTGTTATTGGCGATTATGTTAGACTACACGCTGGTGTTAGCGTTGGTGCTGAAGGCTTTGGCTTTGCACCTACTCAAGACCCAAGTATTGATGGATGGGAGCGTATCGCCCAGCTAGGCCGCGTGGTCATTGGCAGTCATGTCCGTATTGGTAGTAACACCTGTATTGACCGCGGCGCTATCGATGATACCGTCATCGATGATCATGTCATTATTGATAATTTGGTTCAAATCGCTCATAACGTACGTATCGGTGCTGGCACTGCTATTGCTGCGAATACAGGTATTGCTGGTAGTACTACTATAGGCAAACGTTGCATCATTGGCGGCGCAGTAGGTATCAATGGTCATATCGATATCACAGATGATGTTACTTTATCAGGTATGACGATGGTGACCAAGTCTATCAAGACTGCCGGCTCATACTCTTCAGGAACGGCTGCCATGCCAACCGCGAAATGGCGGCGAGCAGCAGTACGCTTCCGCCAATTGGGTGACAGCTAAATATACTTATTTAAAGTTATCTATAAGATTATTAACATGAGAACAATTCTACTATCAACAATATGTAATAAAAGCAAGGAAGCCCCTTTATGAGTGCTACAGACATAGATACTTTAAACGACGAAGACATCAAAACATTATCTGAGCAAGGTCTGACGCTGCCGCTAACTTATCATACGCTCAAACATTATTTGCCACATCGTTATCCTTTTATGTTGGTGGACAAGATTACAGCCTGTAAACCTGGTGAGTGTATTACTGGCATTAAGAATGTGACTATTAATGAAGAGTTTTTTAATGGCCATTTTCCTGATGAACCTATTATGCCAGGTGTATTGATGGTTGAGTCTATGGCTCAAGTTTCAGGCGTATTAGGCTTTATTAGTGCAGGTCTAACTGCCGAAGATGGTTATTTGTATTTGTTTGCAGGGGTTGATAAGGTTCGTTTCAAGCGCCGAGTGATTCCTGGTGATCAGCTCATCATCCGTGCCAAAACTGTAATGCAAAAGCAAGGCATTTATAAGTTTGACTGTACCGTACACGTCGAAGATGAGTTGGCCGCCAGCGCTCAAGTGATGATCGCTCGCCAAGAGCAATAAAGAGCTGATGATGAAGGCGTTTGAATAAGTAATAGGCTAGATTTGTTGGAGAATTATGTTAGCATTCGCGATGAGAATCATCATCAACAATAATTTTGGTTATAATTGGTATTAGCCTTGAGGCTAAACTATTGGTATTCTGTTTTACCATTTACTCGCATTAAATGATACAAAGGCCTATATTATGAGTCAGATTCATCCCACAGCGCTCATCTCACCATCTGCCAAGATTGATGAGACAGCTATTATAGGACCATATTGTATCATCGGTGATGAGGTAACGATCGGTGCCTATACTACTTTGCATCGACACGTGGTAGTGACCAAACTCACTCGGATTGGCAAGCATAACCAAATTTACCAGTTTGCAAGTATCGGTGAAAACCCACAAGACCTAAAATATGCAGGTGAGCGTACATGGCTTGAGATTGGCGATCACAACACCATTCGTGAAGCTTGTAGCTTACACCGTGGTACTGTGCAAGATAACAAGTTAACCAAAGTTGGTAACCATAATTTATTTATGGTGAACACTCATATTGCTCATGATTGTATGATAGGTGATCACAATGTGGTTGCAAACAATGTCGGTATTGCAGGACACGTGACGATTGGTAATCATACTATTATTGGTGGTAATTCAGGCATACATCAGTTTTGCCGAGTAGAAGATTACAGCCTAGTTGGCGGTGCTAGTCTAATTTTAAAGGATGTCGCTGCTTTTACTATGGTTTCAGGCAATCCAGCACATGCTCATGGGCTTAATATTGAAGGTATGCGCCGCAAAGATTGGCCACAACAAACCATCGATATATTACGCCAAGCATATGTGACTATTTTTAGATCGGGATTAACGACTGTTCAGGCTCTCAAGATTTTACAAGAGGATTTATTACCAAAAGAACCAAAAATCCAGCTGCTTATTAATTCTTTACAGTATAGCAAACGAGGTGTGGTACGTTAAAGTCTGATAAACCTCTTCTGATATTGTGTACTCTTTTCTTATATTTTTCTATAAATGTCAGCATTTAAAAAAGCCATAACTAATTGTTATGGTTTTTTATGTTTATGAGTACTTGACTTTTTATAATGTTTAGCAGAAACTTTCTAGAGTTATTCAGTAAGATTATAGTAACTTAATTTAATTAAGAAATATTTAATTAATAGATAATTTATAACATTTTTTTTGCTAATTTAGCTATCTCTTGGTTTATGAGATTTGAGTAGCTTACCATTGTAATGTTAGGAGGAGTGTATGGCGGAACCAAGAGAGAATTGGTCGAGTAGGACTGGTTTTATTGTAGCGGCTGTCGGTTCAGCAGTAGGATTGGGTAACATATGGCGGTTTCCTTATGTGGCTTATGACAATGGTGGTGGGGCATTTATGGTGCCTTACCTTATCGCTTTATTAACAGCAGGTATTCCACTGTTGTTTTTAGACTACATTATAGGACATAAATACCGCGCCGCCGCACCACGTGCTTATAAGAAGATGGTAAAGTCTGCCCAGTTTGTAGGCTGGTGGCAGACGCTCGTATCTTTTGTCATTGCTATTTACTATGCTGCCGTCATTGTATGGGCAGGCAGTTATATGCTTTTCTCGTTTGGACAAAGGTGGGGAGAAGATACCACAACCTTCTTTGTCAGTGACTTTGTACAGCATACAGGAGATCTGACCTCTGTATTTGTACCGCAGATGTTCACAGGTCTACTTATCGTTTGGGCATTGGCCATCTTAATTATGTTTGGCGGCATTCGTAAGGGTGTTGAGCTTGCTAACAAAATCTGTATTCCACTACTCATAGTGTTGTTTGGCATTATGGTGTTTAAAGCCGTCAATTTACCAGGTGCACAAGTTGGTTTGAATGCTTTTTTTGAACCAAATTGGGAGAGAATGAAAGATCCTAATGTTTGGCTAGCGGCTTATGGCCATGTGTTTTTCTCATTGTCAGTCGGTTTTGGTATTATGGTGACTTATGCCTCTTACCTAAAAAGAAATACCAATTTAACTGGCGCAGGCTTGGTTGTAGGTTTTGCTAACTCATCATTTGAATTGATTGCTGGTATCGGTATCTTTGCCGCTATTGGTTTTATGGCGATGTCAACAGGTCAAGAAGTCTCTGAGGTTGCTAGTGGCGGCGTAGGACTGGCGTTCTTTGTATTCCCCAAAATCATCTCAACGATGGGTGCTAGTGGTGATTTTATTGGTTTCTTGTTCTTTGGTTCTTTAGTAGTCGCTGGTATTAGCTCTTTAGTGAGTATTCTTGAAGTACCTATTTCAGCTTTTCAAGATAAGTTTGCTTGGTCTCGTAAAAAAGCAGTTGCTGCAATAGGCGGTGTATGTGCCGTAATATCGATTGCGGCGTTCTCTACTGGTAGTTCGCTGGTATTGGTAGATGTCATCGATCATTTTGCGAATAACATTGGTATTGTTGCCGGTGGCTTAATGTCGATTGTATGGGTAACTTGGTTTAATCGCCATAAGATTCCAGGCTTATTAGAACATATTAACCGTATCTCAAGTGTCAAATTAGGCGGCGCTTGGGTATTTATGCTAACCGTTATTACGCCAACTGTACTTACCATTGCTTTAGGATTGAAGCTTATCAATTTGGTCCAAGAGCCTTACGAGGGTTACTCTACTACCATCCTATTATTGTTTGGCTGGGGTGTTGTAGTATTCTTTGGATTAGGGGCGTTTATACTTTCTCGTATAAGAGGTCGTCATGATGAAGAAGATGACAAGTCTCGTTTGATTGATGACGCCCACTAACCAAATTGAAATTTTAATAGGAATTTATTATGACAACATCAGCAATTATTTTTATGATTATTTCAATGTTACTTATATGGGGTGGTTTGATCGCTGCAATTTTGCACTTAAGAAAACATCCTGATATTCCAATGAGTGATTTGCCAAAGGATCATGTTTAAGGACAGTAAGTTTTTTACAGTGATAAAAAACCATATTGCTTAAAAAATGTGAGCATGTGAAAAAAGCCAGTCAGTAAGAAACTGTCTGGCTTTTTTATGTTTGATGGTTTTGCTAAAAGCTTTATAAGTAAATCGTACTTAAATTATCGTAAGTTTAGCTCAGGTACCGTTTGACCACGCTTGGCATAAAACTCACTGACAAAGGTATCGAAGTTATCTTGCTCGATTGCGTCTCTGATGCCTTGCATCAAGCGCTGATAATAACGCAGGTTATGAATGGTAGCCAGCTGCGCCCCTAGCATCTCTTTACACTTATTGAGATGGTATAAATAGGCACGGCTAAAGTTTTGGCAAGTATAGCAGTCACACTCAGGGTCTAGTGGGCCTTCATCGTTACGATACTGGCTATTACGGATACGTACCACGCCTGCATTGTCTGTATCGCCTGTGACGAAGTAATGACCATTACGGGCGTTACGAGTGGGCATAACACAGTCAAACATATCGACCCCGCGGCGTACCGCCTCAACGATGTCCTCAGGCTTGCCAACGCCCATCAGATAGCGCGGTTTGTCTGCTGGCATCGCATCTGGAATATAGTCTAGTATATCCATCATCTCATCTTTTGGCTCGCCGACAGATAGGCCGCCGATGGCATAACCATCAAAACCAATCTCAAGCAGGCCTTCGAGCGATTGCTGGCGCAAATCTGGGTACATACTACCTTGAATAATACCAAACAGCGCATTGGTGCTGCCCAGTCTGTTGTGCTCATCGACGCAGCGCTGGCCCCAACGTAGCGACAGCTCTAAAGACTTTTTGGCCTCGTCGTGAGTGGCAGGATAGGGGGTACACTCATCAAACTGCATGACGATGTCTGAGTTTAAGCTGTACTGAATTTGCATCGATTTTTCTGGCGACAAAAACACCTTGGCACCATCGATGGGCGACTTAAAATTGACGCCTTCTTCGGTGATTTTGCGCATTGCACCGAGACTGAAGACCTGAAAGCCGCCTGAGTCGGTCAAGATAGGCTTATCCCAGTGCATAAACTTGTGTAGGCCGCCGAACTTGTCGATGACCTCAGTACCAGGACGTAACCATAAGTGGAACGTATTGCCAAGGATAATATCAGCGCCAATGGCTTCGATATCGCGCGGCAGCATACCTTTGACCGTGCCGTAAGTACCGACAGGCATAAAGGCAGGCGTTTGTACGTCGCCATGATTGAGATGGACAGTGCCACGGCGCGCACGCGTTTCGCCGCTGGCCGTTTTGTGTAAGACAAATTGCATATGATAACCGCTATGTAAGCTATGAAAATGGCGCTAATTATACCATTGTTAGGAGTTTTTTTGGATATGGATGCCAGTCTCAATTTTGTTGCCATTTATATTATGCGCGGCTCATAGCGCGTTTTGAGGAGTGAACCTAAAAGCGCCATAAAAAAAAGACAGCCATTTGCTGCCTTTCTTGTACTTCATAGTTGAGTTGTAAAATTAGGCGTTTTGCTCGCGGATGATGTTTAGCATACGGCGTAAGGGTTCAGCTGCGCCCCATAGTAGCTGATCACCGACGGTAAATGCACCGAGATATTCAGGTCCCATATTTAGCTTACGTAGACGTCCTAGCGCTACAGTTAAGGTACCTGTTACGGCAACTGGCGTTAAGCGGTTCATAGTGGCTTCTTTGTCGTCTTCGACCACATCTAACCATTTATTGCCGCTATTTTTTAGCGCCGCTTCGATCTCCTCTAGCGGGATGTCTTTTTTGAGCTTGATGGTCAAGCCTTGAGCATGACAGCGCATGGCACCAATGCGTACACACATACCATCAATAGCGATGTTGTCAGCTTCAGAGTTGCCAAGGATTTTGTTGGTTTCGACGCCGCCTTTCCACTCTTCGCGTGATTGCTTGTTTTCTAATTGCGCATCGATATAAGGGATCAAGCTACCTGCGAGCGGTACGCCAAAATACTGCTTAGGAAAGTTGTCTGCGCGCTGGGTCTGCGCGATTTTTTTGTCGATATCAAGAATGGCACTTGCTGGATTAGCCAGCTCGTCCTTGACTGCATCACGTAGCACGCCCATGCCTTCGATAAGCTCACGCATATTGTTTGCGCCTGAACCACTGGCTGCTTGATAAGTCATGGCGCTGACCCATTCTACCCAGCCTTTGTTGAACAGCTCACCGATAGCCATTAGCATCAATGATACCGTACAGTTACCACCGATGAAGTCTTTTTTGCCACTGGCCAGCGCGCTATCGATGACGTTACGGTTAACTGGATCAAGGATAATGATGCTGTCGTCTGCCATACGCAAGGTGCTGGCTGCATCGATCCAGTAGCCATTCCAGCCGCTATCACGTAGGGGTTGATGTACTTTAGAGGTATAGTCGCCGCCTTGACAGGTAATAATTACATCGCACTCTGCTAGCGCATCAATATCATGAGCATCCTTTAATTGACTGGTTTTAATACCGTCAAAGCTTGGTGCATCGCCACCTGCGTTACTGGTCGAAAAAAACACAGGCGTAATACCATTAAAGTCGTTTTCTTCTTGCATGCGTTGTATTAATACTGAGCCAACCATACCGCGCCAGCCCACCAAGCCTACTGTTAAATTACTCATGAAATCTAATCCTATTTACAATCAGTTATTACATCGTCAACCAGTAACAATGCCGTGAATATCCTTAAAAATCAAGGTATTTTAATCGTTTTTCGAAGTTTTTCACACAATATTTACTGTGCTTATTATAACTTTTGGTTATTACTATAGGAATGGTATTCAGTGGAGAGTAGAACCATTAGCTATTAGATTGATCGATATTCGACTATGATGATTTAAATGAGGTTAAGTGAATTTTGCTTTCAATGCTTTACATATTGAATTTGTAATATTTTATGATAGTTTAGGCTTGAGTAATGTTTAGCAATAGGCGATAGTCTTATGAGATGCTAAAGTGTGTACCTGATATAAATATTCAATATACTTACTCGTGTAAGCACGTAGCACAAAAGCTCAGATATCTTAAAAGTAAACTGTACGAGCTTTTGTCATTTAATTTAAGTTAAATATAATCATAAACTTAACCAACAAACTTATAAACGGTTAACACAAACTATGGATCTATCCCTATTATATTACGGCATACAGTGGTTAGCAGGATTCATCGCATTTTTGACAGTCTGGGGCTGGTTACCTTTAGATAATTGGTGGGTACGAGGTGTTGAGTTTCCACGTATTCAAATCATGATTCTTGGTATTGTCGCTTGGGTCGGCATGTTGATGTTTTGGCCAGAGTGGCAACTAGGACAGTGGCTGTTATTTATTGTCTTGAGTATTACGCTGGCTTTTCAGCTTAGAATGGTATTGCCTTATACTAAACTTTGGAAAAAAGAAGTCCAAAATGCAAAAGACAAGCCAGAAGGGCAGGCATATCAACTTAAAATAATGGTATCAAACGTTCTGACTCCTAATGATGAGACACAAAAACTGGTCAATTTGGTCAAACAAAAACAGCCTGATATTTTGATCACTTTAGAAACTGACGATAAATGGGAAAAGGCTCTTAATCAAATTGAGCCTGATTATCCTTATACGGTAAAAGTACCACTGGATAATTTATACGGCATGCATTTGTACTCTAAGCTTGAGCTGATCGACCCTGAAGTAAAGTATTTGATGATAGATGACATACCGTCGATCCACTCGCAGCTGCGTCTGCAAAATGGTCAAGTGATTTGGCTGTACTGCTTGCATCCGATGCCGCCCAGTCCCACTGAGGCCGACAAGTCGACCACTCGCGATGCCGAGCTGCTGATGGTGGGCAAGCACATCAAAGAGCACAATCAAACCGCCATACTGGCAGGCGATCTAAATGACGTGGCATGGTCGAAGACCACGCGCCGTTTTCAGCGTATCTCAGGCTTGCTAGACCCACGTATTGGTCGACATTTTATCAATACCTTTCATGCTGATTATCCGTTTTTGCGCTGGGCATTAGATCATTTATTCCATAGTGCTTGCTTTACTGTGGTTGATATTCAGCGCCTGCCATCTGTAGGCTCTGATCATTTTCCTGTCATGACAATTTTGCAGTACGAACCGGAGGAAGCTGACAAACAAGAGCAGAATGCGCCTACCGCTCAAACTGAAGACATTGAAGAGACAAAAAGCAAAATCGAAGAGGGTAAAAAGGAAGGAGATAAAGTAACAAAAGAACATGCAGATTGTAATTGAAACAATGTCCAAAACACTCTTTTTCTTTTTATTCACTTAAGCGGATAAATGTAAGCAAAAACGTACAATAAATAGAGTTTTTAGCCTCTATCTACCTATATCCGTTTACCATACAATAGTTTCATCAACACAAGGATAGGCAAGGATGCAGTGTTGAGACAATAATGCTATGAGAACAGGTCAGCCCGCTGTCTTATAGGTTATTGTTTAAGACTTAGGATGGGTCATTAAGGAAGAACAATAATAATAACATGAAGCGCTAAAGCCCCGAACCAATTGCCCTAGGTTCGGGGCTTTTCTTTGTGAAACAAATAGCTGAATAAGATGTTATTGTCTTTACCACGCTAGCTGCAAATACAAAAAAGCATATGTATCTATATATGCTTTTAAATAAAAATCATTTATTCATAGTAAAACTTTAGAATAATAACACTTATTCTAACAAGCCATAAAGCCAGCTTTAATTACAAATTGGCTTCTTGTTGTGTCAGTGGAACGATTTTGATAGGTACAGCATATAGCCAAGTCATACCAGCGGTACAATAAAACTTTCCATCACGGAAAGATACGATACGAGCGGTAAAATCATTGTCAATTTGATCACTAATAGCACGTGCATCGCTATCGTCATCTACAGCACACCAAATCTTTTTATCGCCACGATTTAGCATTGCTCGAGTTAAGTCACTGCCAGTTAATGTATTATTCACGCTTATGTATCCTAAATATCAATTATGATTATGGAGTTATAAAAAATGCACGGCGATACATCCTTTCACCTTTATAATATCCTCGATAGTCTGTAAGACCTTAAATTGTGATGTTCTCACTCAAAATAAAACCATCGAGGAAGGACTCCTCGGACTTAGCAAACTGTCGTAGCATTATATTTACTAAACATCAGCTGATTGTTACAGTTATTGTGAATAAAAGTTAGAAACAGTACAAACAACTATAAAGAAACTTGAATAAATGAAAAATTTATGAAGCCAAACCCTAGTTTGCTATATTGATATTAGCACATAAGAAGTTGATTGCAGGTTGTAAAAGTGTTGATATTTTATAGTTATAATATATAAGCTCTAAGCACTATCAATAAAACTTAAGAAAATAAAAAGGACGTATATAAATATATACGCCCTTATGAGTTAATAAATATTATGTAAATAAATGGTAAGGCAACTGACCTTAGTTAAGGACTTGTATATAAGCACCAGCCCGCAATTCTTGTAACCAGTCCTCTTGCGCTTGCGGTGCTAAGCGTTGATAAAGCGCTTGACGAGCCATATTGCGACGGTATTGATCACTGAAATCTTGTTGACGTTTGTCTTCTACTTTTAGAATATGCCAACCAAATTGAGTTTTGAAAGGAGCAGAGTAATCACCGACAGTAGTGTTTTTCATAACATCTTCAAATGGACCAACCATATCTTCTTCGCTGACCCAATCAAGATCGCCACCACGTCCTGCTGAGCCTGGATCATCAGAATAAGTCGATGCTAAATCAGCAAAACTCGCTCCTTGACGTAGCTGATTATATAAATCATTAATCTTCTGTTCAGCGAGAGCATCTGTTTGAAGCTCATCAACTTTAACCAAGATATGACGAGTATGCCACTGCGGTATAATCATGGTATCACTTGATTTTTTGTCAGCTAATTTGATGATATCAATACCTTCAGGGGTCACCAACGGAGCGCTAACAGCACCTACTTCAAGCTTGGTAATTTCGCTAGAGAGCTCTGTAGGTAATGCCGCAGCTTTGTGATAACCCATGTCGCCACCCTGCAATAGGATAGGATAACTGCCTTGAGCCTCAGCGACTGCAGCTTCGACATCGGCGTTTGGTGCTTGCAGGCGAGTACGCAAATCCTGCGCAACTTTTAGTGCCTCACTACGCTGAGCTTCTGATAAGCGACTGTAGTCATCTATGTAAGGTACGCGAATGTGGATGGTTTGATACTCACTTTGATTTAGGCGTTTTGCTTCAGGAGAGCTCAAAAATGCATCAATATCTTGTTCACTGATGCGTACACGGTTAGTGATTTGTCGCTGTTGTAGTGCTTGAATAGCGGCATCTTCAATCAGTTGAGCACGTAAAGCCGCGTAGCTTCCTGCTTGGCTGGCATCTAGGCGCTGCTGTAGTGCACCAATACTGTTAAGGCCTTCAGACTGAGCAATTTGTGCAAGACGTTGATTGATAGCAGCCTCATCAGGCTTTAGGCCGACACGATTGACCAATGATAACTGTAGCTCACGCAATATCAGCGCATTTAGTACCTCAGACTGCAATTGTGCTGAATTAGCGATAGGTTCGCCAGCGGCTTGTGCCCGTGCTTGTGTTTGCGCAATAGCATTTGCTAAGTCACTTTTTAATATAGCATTATCATTGACCAAAGCGATAATACCGTCAGTACTACTAGCAGACGTTAAACGAGCGTTATTATCTTGACTAGATGTTACAGCGTCCGTTTGCGTAACTGCTGGTGCAGCTTGGCTACCAGTGCTTAATAAAATGCCTGCACTAATACTCATAGAAACTAGTACAGCACGGCTGGTCTGGCGTAAAGAAAAAAATCTCATGATGCTCCTCATCAATATCATCGCATCGGATGGTAGTTGAGCAATTATCCTTATGACACGTTGCGAGTTATCGTGCAAATAATTGTGTACTAGATATTTTGCTCATAATATTGTTATGTGATTATTCACACTTGTTTTTCAGTTTATTATACGGCACAGTTTGCTATATTATCGCTCATGCATCTAATTTTGCTAAACTTGGCGTTAGCGTAACTGTCAGTCTTTCCACGCTGTTTGTACTGGCTCAAAACCTAAGACTTTATCTGCCAGTAAGCGAGTCAGACGACTGCTACTACTGCCAAGTCCATTAAGTCTGATCTCTGCCATAACCGCTTGTGTGGGTTTTTCTCTAAGGTTTAGATCATTATAGTAGCGACGACCATAAACTGCAAAACCAATGCAGCAGTCTTCATAATCGATACCAACGAGGGCGTCCAGCATTTTGTCGCTACGATAATCGTACTGACCTTGAGCAAGCACACGCCAGCTATTATTGACAGGGAAAATAGCAGACGCTGTAAACGCAGATAATGGCAACTGATCTGTGTTTTCATCACGTTGACGCTTCACAAAGCCGACGTTAAATAAGCTATTATTTGATGGCTGATAGCGTAATTCTGTCGTAAGGTAATTAAGATCATAGCTATTGTCTAACGCGCCACTGACATCAACCCACACGTTATTGTAAGGTTGAGCACTAGCATTCCATACCATTCCAGAGGAAGACGTGCTAAATACGGGCGTTTGGTCATCAAGAGTGACGCGCCCATCACCATAATAGAATTGCTCTGCAATGCTACCATCAAAACGTGTCACGCCCGTTGCATCGATGTAACGATAATTGATACCTGGCGTGATGGCATGCAAGTCCTGCAAGCGATCATGTCCTAAAAACCAGCTGTCCGAAAATAACTGTTCGTAATTGATAGAAGCAATACGAGTATTAAAGTTAGGAATGTCGTTTTGATCTTCAAAGGGCGAATAAGTGTATTTCAGTCGCGGGCTAAGTAGCTGATATCCACCCATGGTATTGTCGAAAGCTCCAAAGGGTGAGCCTGCACGATATAGATGCAATCCAGCATCGATACTAGCTTGCGGTACAAAGACCGATTGACTGCCATCTTCTTTATTCAACTGGTTGTCTTCTAAACTGTCTTGATCATAAGAGGTATATAGATGTTGTAAGCTAAGCTTTGGTTTTACATAACCCCACGCAGCTTCAATTGGGTAAGTAGTACTGAGTTTATTGTAGACACGTATACCGCTTTTTTCGTCCTCAGAGCCGTCATCAATGGATTTTTTGAAGTAAGCTGAATCATGAACGCCTGTAATGTCAAAGGCATCTAACCAAGGCAGACGATAATTGAGAGATAGCTGCGGCAGGCGTGAGTAGGGTTTGTCTTTATCTTCTAACGCATCGCCCGTACTTGTGAAGGCACTAAGCGTCTGGAACGTTTCAAGCTTTAGCTCACCATTGACATAATCATTGTAATAGTTAAGCCGCCCGCGTCTTGGTAAGTTTAAAGTATTGTCTGATAGACCAAGTGTATCAAAGTCGTTTAAGTAGTCTTCATCAGACACATAACTGTATTTAGCATCGCCGCTCAAACGCGGAATGCTACTCGATGACCAGTAGTGATCATAAAAAAAGCTACTGCGATTCTCCCCATCGTATTCTCTATCGTTGGGTAAGTATGAGCCATTAAAGATGCCCTCGCCATAATCTTCAGTTAAGTAACGAAACTCGCCTGATAGCATAGGATTTCGATTGGTATAAAGATGAGTGTTGAGCGTAGCATCATAGTTGGGCGCGAGGTTAAAATAGTAGGGAATATCGATTTCTAAACCACTCTCGCTACCGATATTCGCGCTGGGTAATAAAAAACCACTACTACGGCGACTGTCTATAGGGAAGTTGAAGTAAGGTAAGTAAAATACAGGGACATCTGCAATACGAAAAGTAGTATCGTAAGCTTCGCCGCGTCCAGTCTCGGTATCTAGATCAATACTTTTGGCATCGAACTGCCATTTACGATTGGTTGGCGGGCAAGTACTAAACATTACCTCATCAAGCTCATACTGAGTATCATTAGGTCGATTCAAACGCTTAGCATAACCGTGTGCCTGCAACTCTACACTGGCAAACGCCACTTCATCAGCAGTAGATTGTCCAGTCTCTGTGTTATATGCTAGATTATCTGCGACCCCAATAAGACCGCCCTTTGCAGCTTTATCAGTGATACTGACTTTACCGCTGCTTTGAGCATTGTTATTATTGGAAGCTTGGTCAGTAAACATGACTTTGCCTTGTGCTGCAGCAATGCCATTAGCCAGATCAAGCGTCACCTTATCGGCTTCGATATGCTGACTACCTTGGTCGATAATGACATTGCCAGATAGCTTAGCATAATCTACATTATTATAATAGCCATAGTCAGACTCCGAAAACAGAGGTGCTTGCTCGTTGGGAATGCCATTAAGGTTGGTGTTTGTCTGTCCGTCTGTTTCGTTGACTGCACGTTGATAATTGGGGTTACGCTTAGGGCTGACCCATTGACCTACACAGCGCTGTGCACTATCCACTGTGTTCGGAAGTAGCTTTAATTCTTTACCTACTTTAGGGATATTTTGAGTTGTGGGCGTTAGTTGATTTCGAACATCGCTTTGTTCAGAGCTTATAGCAGCATTGTTGTTCCTTAAGGTTGATAAATCTGTGTCTGGTGTCAGCTCATAAAACTCTGCTAAACGCATCAGGCTGTCTTGGACACTCTCATCATTGATATCAAGACGGCTATTCTCAACTGCTGGACTCTGCTTTATAGGTTGTTTTGCCTGCTCTGTATTTTTTTTATTGTTACTATCGATATTGTCTTGTGACTCCTTAACATCAATGTTTGAAATTTGAGTGGTTTCAGAGATTGTTAAGGTGGCATTATTAGTATTAGACACTGTACTATTAGCAGCCAAATCATCACTGGCATTGAGTTTTTCGCTAGGGGCTAAGGGATAGCCGTTGTCGTTAGCTTGGTTACCAATTGCCGTATCAGCACTGTGCTTAGCGTTTATAGGATCTACGGTAGACAAAGGAGCAACATCCGTGGTTGTTGTATTGCTCAAGCTGTTGCTATCTCTGCCGCGGTAGTCTTTAGTAGAAGTACTGGCGATACTAGGGCTGTCAGAAATTAGCGGCGCTGCTGCCTGCTTATCATCGTTATCTATCGTGGCAGCGCTTACAGTCAAACCTGTTAAGCTGATGGCACCAAACAAAATCAAACGAATGCTTTGGTAAAGCGGAGAATATAACAAGGGCACACCTATGATTGCAAAGCCTATGGGGTTGCGGTATTTGATTTAGTTGTAGGTTTTAATCTCGCTGTATGTTTAAGCTGAACTGATAAAAACCAGTTTGAAACAATAAAAGCGAGTTAAAAGTAGTCATATTTCTGACTACTATACGGTAATATAAATTTGAATATACCATCATATTACAACTATTGACGACTTATCATAGTCAAAAAAAACCAAATCAGCTACACTATTCATCAAATTTTTTGACGTAGTAAGATGCTTTTAGCGTTGAAGCTTAGCACAGCCTATAAACTGAAGCTTAAAAGAGCTAAAACGTCTAGCTGTTAAAAATAGCTCGTCATTCTAGCAAGTATTTACTTTATTTATTACTACTTTAGCTATTAATGCTTAGTATTTGACAGTTATGTTCTCAATATCATGGTTTTATAATGATCAAATGCTCAAGCTTACTACCTGTTAACCTGCGATGCCCTTATGACAGACAATATACCTTTACAGCCCGATACCAATACGAATCTTAACGCCAGTGCAGTGACCACCACCACTACTACTATGGCTAATAATAATGTGACTAATCGTCAGCAGCAACTAGAGAACTGGTTGCAGCAAGTATTTGTAGATCAGACGTTTATGCTTGATAGCTTACCGGGTGATGCCAGTGCACGCCAGTATCACCGCATACAGCTATTTGATAGCAATAATAGCGATGATATCCCAGTGGCAAGGTATATCGTCATGGATTCTGCTGATGAACAAGATGCCATGCAGCAGTTTGTCAATGTGACTAAACTGATGGCGCCTGTAGTCAATGTACCAGATCTTGTGGCTCAAGATATGGCACAAGGGTTTTTAGTATTACAAGATTTTGGAGCGACAGAGTTTGCGCACTTATTGGTTGATGCACCAGCTAAAAAAGTTGACGATTGCTATCAATTGGCGATGAAGACGTTGATTGACCTACAAAAGACGCCTGTGCAAATAGCTCGCGTAGAGCACGAATTGCCAGATTATGATAGCGCAATGCTCAATCGAGAAATGGATTTGTTCCGTGATTGGTTCATACCTTATATCGGTGTAAGCCTTGATGAGACGTTATGGGAAAATTTAAAAGCAGCTTTAATCAATGATATTTTGACCCAGCCGCAAGTCGTGGTTCATCGTGATTATCACAGTCGCAACTTAATGCAAGATCAAGTAGATCATTCGCGCTTAGGTGTCATTGACTTTCAAGATGCTGTCATCGGTGCGTATACTTATGATTTGGTATCGTTAGTGCGTGATGCTTATGTGGAGTGGCCAGAGAGTCAGGTATCAAGCTGGGTTAATGATTTTTGGCAATTGCAACAGCAGGCAGTGCTACCGACAGCAGACAGTGCTGAGCAGTTTGAGCATGATCTAAACGTGATGGGTGTACAGCGACACCTAAAGGTATTAGGGATTTTTATTCGCTTGTCTGAGCGTGATGGTAAAAACCGCTATTTAGCTGATATTCCAAAAGTCATGCGCGATCTTATCTTTGAGTTAGATTGGTTGGCTGAGCAAGGTTGTGATGCTATGACACAAGCAGTATTGCCGTTTAATCAATGGTTAAAAGATAGCGTATTACCTGCTTATCGAGATAAGTTTGCATCGTGATAAACACTAATGAGTTATAAATAATAATGAATTGAGTCAATTTTTAAAATAATAATATTAATAAGGAGCATACATGGCTGTTATAACACAAGCAATGATTTTGGCGGCTGGCAAGGGGACTCGTCTGCGTCCATTGACTCTTGAAACTCCAAAGCCATTAGTTGAAGTAGGCGGACAGCCGTTAATTGTCTGGCATATTAAGGCGTTACAAGCAGCAGGCATCAATGACATTGCTATCAATGTCTCGTGGCTCGCTGAAAAGCTGATGGATGCCCTAGGCGATGGGTCACAATACGGAGTGAATTTACATTGGTCGGTTGAAGATGATGAGCCTTTAGAGACCGCAGGTGGGATTTTTCAAGCGCTACAAACGGGTAAACTGCGAGATGAACCTTTTATTTTAGTCAACTCTGATGTCTGGACGACGTATGATTTTGCACAATTACAAGATTATACATTGAGCGCCGATCAGCGTGCACATTTATTATTAATTGATAATCCAGAGCATAATGACAGTGGCGACTTTGCTATTAATAATGGGCTTGCCAGTGAGAATCCAATCGGTGAGGCGGACAAATATACCTTTGCTGGTATTAGCGTGATGTCACCCAGATTGGTTGATGGCTTGGTCGCGGGGCAACCAGAGGCGCTAGCGCCACTACTCAAGCAGGCGATGCTTAAGTTTCAGATTACCGCTGAAGTTATTACTAATAATTGGATAGACGTTGGCACACCTGAGCGTTTAGCACAAGTTAACGAGTTTATTGAAAGTAAAGGCGTGGATAATCATTACGGTGCTTGATTAATAAAAAACTTGATAAATAAAAAAGGCAGCGCTAATCATAAGATCAGCGTTGCCTTTTTGTATTAGATAAACAACGTTTTAAACGCCCATTGCCAGTTTGATTAATTGAGCAATAGTAAAAATAACCAAAAAACCTGCCAGATATAGACCAATGAACCATGCCCATTGCGATTGTTTTTTACTGAGCTTTTTCATGGGAACCTCCCCATTTGCTTTTGTTTGCGGCTGGCATCATCTAATTGCGGCAGCCACAGTCATTCTAATTTATCCAATACATATCGCTATTATTTATTAATACATAGGATTGTGATCAGATTTTCCCTTAAAGGTATAATACGCAAAAGCTGTATAACTTAGGATAATCGGTAGCATAATAGCGGCACCAATCAGCATAAAGGAGAGCGAGGTATCAGCCGCCGCTGCCTCATAAATCGTCATCTGATACGGTACTATATAAGGGAATATGGCAAAACAAACACCGATATATCCCATCAAAAATAGAGCAACCGTCAATAAAAATGGACGATATTCGCGCTCAGTGTTTAAGTCTTTACGCATTAAGAAAAATAGCACTAATACAATAATAGGCATCGGCGCAAGATAGAGCAAACCTGGGAAGCTAAACCAGCCTTCAAGCGCATCGATATCCGAGAAAAACATAAAGATTGTAACTACTATCATCGCACCCACTAATGCCATCAACATCCAGCTAGAGACTTTGCGTGCCCATACTTGTAGCTTATGTTCAGTTTTGATAATAAGCCAAGTAGAACCAAGTAGTGCATAACCAATGATAAGTGCAAATCCACACATGATTGGGAAGGGTGAAAACCAGTCAAAAGGACCGCCAGTGTACAAACGGTTGCTGGCTTCTAATCCTTGCACCAATGCACCAAGCATGATTCCTTGAGAGAAGGTGGCAATCACAGAACCTACAAAAAAGAAGGTGTCCCAGACATGCCGGCGTGAGGAGGCTTTAAAGCGAAACTCAAACGCAACCCCACGCATGATGAGGCCAAACAGCATAGCGGTAACGGGCAAGTAAAGGCCAGTCATGATAATACCGTAAGCGACTGGAAAGGCAGCAAATAAGCCACCACCGCCCAATACCAACCAAGTCTCATTACCATCCCAAAATGGGGCAATGGAGTTCATCATTCGGCTACGGTTTTTGTCTGAGCCTGCAAATGGAAATAAAATCCCACAACCTAAGTCAAAACCATCAAGTAGCACGTAGATAAAGACAGAGAGCGCGATTAGTCCGCCCCAAATCAAAGGTAAGTCTAATACATCACCGTAGTTAAACATTAGCGTAACCCTCCGTCATCGACATCATCTGTCGGTGTATCAAGATCTTCTCCGTCATCCTTCTTAGTGTTTTCAGAAGGATTACTGTCACCACTCAATGTGCGACCTTGTCCTTCAGTAATAGAGTGTTCATAAAAATTGTCATCTGCAGGGTCTTCGTAAGGTTTTGGCCCTTGAGCAATCAGACGTAAGATATAAAAACTGCCCGCACCAAAGACAAAAGTGTATAGAACAATAAAGCCAATCAGCGTCGTTGCAACTTGCTGAGCTGCCAGTGGTGACATACTTTCAGCGGTACGTATTACCTCATATACTGTCCATGGTTGACGCCCTGTTTCAGTGACGAACCAACCGGCAAGTAAGGCAACAAAACCAAGAGGCGTCATCATCATCCATGCACGGTGGAACCATTTACTTTCAGGACTGTACTGCTGTTTTTTAAAGTATTTATAGAGACTAAACAATCCGACTAGGACCATCAGCGTACCTATACCCACCATGACGCGAAATGACCAAAACACAATAGGAACATAAGGCTGATCTTCTGGCGCCCAATTCTTAAGCCCTTTAACTTCACCATCCAACGAGTGCGTCAAAATTAGACCAGATAAATAGGGGATTTTAACTTCATAATGGTTTTTTTGTGCTTCTTGGTCTGGAATGCCAAATAGGACTAATGGCGCCCCGCGCTCATCTTCCCAAAGACCCTCCATCGCTGCAACTTTAGCAGGTTGATGCTCAAGCGTGTTTAAACCATGCATATCGCCAAATACTACCTGCGCTGGCGCAACAAAAATAGCCATTACCATTGCCATACCTAGCATGACGCGGCCATGTTTGCGATGTTCAGTATGTTTTTTGGATTGGATATAGTAGGCACCGATACCACCAATCACAAAGGCAGTGGTTAAGAAAGCTGCCGTTATCATGTGGGCGTAGCGGAACGGGAATGATGGGTTAAAGATAATCTCAAGCCAGTTGGTTGGATAGAGCAAACCATCTGCACCAACCATAAAGCCCTGCGGCGTCTGCATAAAGCTATTAGCCGCCAAAATCCAGAACCCTGAAATGAGTGTACCAACGGCCACAATCGCCGTTGAGGCAAAGTGCATGCGCTTGCTAACACGCCCCCAACCAAACAGCATAATACCAAGAAAAGAAGCTTCTAAGAAAAATGCGGTCAGCACTTCGTATGCCAGTAGAGGCCCCAAGACGTTGCCGGCTTTATCTGAGAATACTGCCCAGTTGGTGCCGAATTGGTAGGACATGACCACGCCTGATACTACGCCCAAACCAAAAACAACAGCAAATATTTTTACCCAGTGCTTGTAAACTTCTGCATAAATAGGCTCGCCTGTCTTTAGCCACCGAAATTCAAGCACAGTTAAAAAACTGGCGAGTCCGATAGAAAAGGCAGGAAAAACTATGTGAAAAGAGATAACAAAAGCAAACTGGATACGCGCTAGCATAAGCGCATCCATCTGATCGATCATAAACGTAGCGAACATAAACGGTTACCTTTACCTGTTAGCTGACTAGCGATGGCTTCCATGATACGCTCAAATAACTGTCCGTAATCAATAATACAAACGTTACGGGCAATAGCCAATTGTTATTTAGCTACAAACGACATTTAGCTAAGAGCGTCTTATATAAAGATATTTTATACAAACACTATTTAGCTGTAGTAGATAACCTATATCCTTATAAATTAAAGTCATTTGTCTATAAATTACGTAAATTAATATCTATTAACGTGCATATATTATGCGCCACCCTAAGTACACACGCAAGCTGTGCATGGTAAGTGTTGTTAACCTAACGACTACGAGTCCGTCCTCAGTAATTACTGATAATAAAGATATACTTAATAGTTGCTCATAACATATATTATTGCTTTAGCTGCTTATGTAATATGCGTCTCAACGTCAAAATAGTCTGCGGATTGGCTTGGATACTATGGCCGCCGTTGATGACGGTTTCAGAAGACGTGCCTTCAAGATGAGCGCTGGTGTAAGGAACGATGCCATCAGATAATCGTTCTGTGAGTGCTTGACTGATATCATTGTCTACGACGACAGCAGCGACCAGTGGTTTACTAGATATGCCCGATGTGTCGCTCGTATCGGATGATACTGCTGTAGATAAGTCTATCTTGGCACCGTTTGGCTGCATCTGCGCCAAGCCTTGAGTAATATCTGCATCGTTGTTGGCGATAATTGAATGATAAGTAACACCGTCATCGATAGAAATGTCTTTAGTCAATTGAATAAAGGAGGACTTATTACTTAATTGACTGGCCCCATTTTGTAAATATAGGGCACCTAAAGGATTTTGTGCCAAATCACCTTTGATGGTAATGGCGGCTAAATTATCTGTGATGGTTTTTACCAAGCCTACTGGTAAGTAAACAATACGGCGCAGGGCACGAGTAAACCAGCGATCTGCATAATCAGTCCCTCTAAATGGCGCTGACAAAAAAACAGCTGTATCTACTTGTGGTAACGTTTGTAATTCAAAGCGATCTTTTAGTTGTTGACCGCCAAAAGACTGATTAAGTGCATTACGAATTTTATGCTTTTCACTCATAGAAAGCATGTCTTGGTCATCAAGCCTATCTAAATCATCCATTAAATTGTCGTTAGATAGCATCATACGAGAAATAACAGCACCCATACTATGACTAATAATCACGCTATTTTTGCTAGCGCGGTTTTGTCCGCTAGGGTCTGTTTGTTGATAAGTGGTTTCGAGTAGTTTTTGAATCTGATAGCGATTTTCTAAAATAGGCAGATTGGTTGGATAAAATATCTGCCATACTTGATAGTTATCACGTAGCTTGTCGTCATTGAATATATCATTGGTTAAGTTGACCCAAGTAGCGGGACTAGAGGCCAGACCATGTATCATGACAATCACCCGCTTATCTGGATCGTAAGGTTCAAGCATAAATAGCTTAGGTAGTGTGGTTTCTTGTCGCCGCGTCAGTAAGTTTAGATAACCGACCCCATCAAGCTGGTTTTCTGCTAGCCATAGTCCATACCCTGCTGAGAAGTTGGCAGCAAGTGGATAGTCATTGCCAAGAATACGGACGTTACGACTACGGTAAGGATTGTATAAGTGAATATCGAGCTGATTGCTACTAAGCACATCAAGAATGCTGTCACCAGCGGGTTTTATGAGACCTGTCAGGAGAAGATGGCCAGTAGGATAGATACGTGAACTTACATCGCTATCGTTCATACTGCCGTTGCTTGCCATAGTAGATAGCTTACCCGATAACGATGAAGCCAACAATTGGCGAATAGTAGTCGTATAACGATCGTTTAATGAGGCAACCAAGCTTACGCCAAGACCTGGGCGCTTACTAACAGAATTTAGCCCCGATAGACGCAGCTCATAGGCTGAAGTTAAGTCTGTAAGAGCAGAGTCTTGCTCATGTGCGTTTTGTAAGTAGTTATTTTCGTTAGGCAAATAAACATTAAGGTCATAGTTGTCGACTTCAATATTCATGACGTTAATCTGATCAGTAGGTTTACCATTTAATGGTGCTTGGTTGGCAATTGCTGCTTCATTACTATTGTTAATTTTTGCATCGGTTGGTAAATGCTTTATTTTGGTATGGCCCATCAAATTATTTGCACTATCTTTTGACTGGTAGAGCTGTTTGATAACGCTGTTAGTGGCAGCATTATATACGTCTTGAGTTTGTATATCGATTTCTGTTGGAATACGGTTTGATGGATGTGTGACAGTCTTGTCCGTATTGGTCTCCTCAAAATCATGAAGCAAACTGTCATAAAATAGATAGCTGTAACTGAGCTTAATCGCATCGAAAAGCCTTGCTTGATAGCTGCTGGTACAGTTAGTAGCATTTTGCTGTTGAATCTTAGCTTGCTCAGTTGTCAAAGGCGCATTGGCGTAGTAAGGATCAAGGGGCGGCCGGGTTAAAGACTGCTGACAATCGTTTGAATTAACAAGTTGACGCGCCTTTGCATAGTGAAGCTCAGCATAGACAGCAAGCGCGGCTCTATAGTGCTCGTCAAGCATGCTATCTGATAACTGCGCTAAACACTGATCAAAGTACTGTAGACAAGCTTGCTCATCGAGACCTGCAGACAATAGGGTTGAAGACGTAGCCGTACTCAGCTTATTTTCAGTAACAATACTACCACGCTGATCTTTGATGGTTTTTGATGGTGTTTGAGTGTTGACTGAGACTGTACTACAGGCGGGCAGTAGCATCATAGTCGCTACAAGTACTGCTGGTACTGTGGTAGCCATCGACTTTTTCTTAATATATGCTGCTGTGATCGCAGTAAGAGTGGCAAATGACATAGCAGACCTTAGTAAATAAGTTTTATAAATATAGATTTTCCATAATTGTTTGCATTACGAACACCCATATACTAATGAGTCTAGCGTAACTTATGCGTTTACACTATATGGATTAACGCTTAATATTGAAATCTTAATAACTGAACAGTGGGTCTTAAAAAAAGTAATGCTAAATACAGACGGTTTTATATAACAAATATACCAGCCCATAAAAAAGCACGTTCGCTCTATTATCGATATATTATCAATATAAAACGAACGTGCTTTACTTAAGGTGAGTTTGTAGGTAACGCTTTAATTAACCATATAAATGAGCGGTATGCACTCATTTATGGCCACTCATAAAATTAGGTAATCGGAGTATTTGGTTTAACATCAATATCAGGTGCAGGCAAATCCCAAATGTAGTACTTGCCATCTTCAATCAGTTTAATCTGTTGACGAATGATTGAGTTGTCCGGCACTTGTTGTTCAAGACGACGTAGGCGCTCTAAGGCTTCATTACGGCGATCACTCAACAAATCAGACTGCGCTAAGCTTTGCTCAGCTTCGGTATAACCAAGCTCGACCGCTTTGTCCAGATACTTTTTACCCTCTTTAAACCCGCCACCTTCTGATAGCATCATGCCATATAAAAAGTTGGCTTCTCCGCTATCTGGCTTGGCTTTAATAGCGCGATCTACATATTGACCAGCGCGAACTGCATAATCTGAGCCTAAATCTAAGTTACGACCCATACCGTTAAGTTTGGCGGCGCGCAATAAGACATCATAAGAAGCGTCAGGCTCGCTGGCATAAGGTTCGATCCATTCAGTCAATACTTTGATTTTTTCACGAGTGTAGTGACGTTGTGAGCGGTTGGGGAAGTTTGGAGGATAGTGGCGTGCGTTGGGCGAGACGTCTTCAATAAAGTCATCAAGTAAGCTGACATCCAGCTTGTCTGTACCAAGGCCAGTTTTTTGTGGAATCAACAGCGTAGGGACAAAGCTAATATCTGAGATACGGACTTGCGGCGTTGGTATGCCGTTTAGCTGACCACGACTGATATCGATACCAGTGCTGGTAATAGGGCCGCGTTGATAAACTTGTGTCGTACCAGTAGGTTTAGGTGCTACAGGGACTGCAGGAGTATATGGAGTTGGTTGAGCTTGTGTCAAAGAGTTATCTTGCTGCGCTGCATTTTGACTGGTCATTGAATCAGGAGTAATGGCGTTAGCAGCATTTGACTGCGCGCTATTTGATTGTGGACTGTTAATAGTTGCATTGGGTTTAGCACGACGGATAATGCGTTTACTTGAGTCAATAGCACTAGGTGCGGTAGCCGTAGGTGCAGTCGCTGCATCAGGAGTTGCCGCTAGCGCAGGCGCTGAAAGCATTAAAGTACATGCCGCTGCTAAAGCAGTTAAAGTAGCTGATTTATTATGTTTGACGGGATTTATGGGTTGGCTCATGGCAATCGTTACCTTGGTTATTGATAAATTATTTCTGATAAGTAATGTCTATGTGTTAAACACATATAGTAAATGCTAACTGGTTAGAAACTGTACAAATTTTTTATACCCTATCAAATTAGCATAAATCCTCTCAATAGCAGGATTGTTAAAAACCCTACAGGTTAGCTTCAATTGTCAAAGTCATCAGGGACTTTAGAGACTAAAACCTTTTATCGAAATGTAAGATTTTAGTAGGCTATTTTAGCGTCAAAACAGCTCGCGTAGCTTTGCTAGACTACAAATGATAAGCCGTGGCTTTCATGCGATTGGCCATCCAGCGCATAGTACGGCGAATAG
Source organism: uncultured Psychrobacter sp. (assembly GCF_947495825.1). Lineage (GTDB taxonomy): Bacteria > Pseudomonadota > Gammaproteobacteria > Pseudomonadales > Moraxellaceae > Psychrobacter. Next base: position 64,242 of record NZ_CANMAH010000011.1, on the reverse strand, counting down.
GGGGAGATAATGCCGCACCGCCACTGTTAATTGCCAGCTCTCGATGATGTAGCTCTTCGATGTCCATCTGTGCCAGTATGGCACGCGAACGCTTATCTTGTGCTGGTAGCTGTTCGATATGATCTTGCAAATGCTCACTAACTTGAGCCTCAGTTTCAGCGACGAAGCCTAAGCTAAACTCGTTTGAGATAGCACCAGCAACAGCACCAAGACCAAAAGACATACCATACCACAATGGGGTAAAAATACTGGGATGACTGCCCAACTCTTGCAGACGAGTCTCACACCATACTAAATGGTCCACTTCTTCTTCGGCTGATTGCTGCATGGCTTGCTTTACGTCCTCGTCTTTGGCACTAAAAGCTTGTCCATGATATAGACCTTGCGCGCATACCTCACCAGTATGATTGATGCGCATAAGACCTGCCACGTGCCGCGATTCTGTAATGCTCAGCTCAGGAATCGTATCATCATTGACTGGTAGTGGACGAGTACTGGGGTTAGAGTTTGGAACGACTGCCCGTAGCGCTTTATCAACGCCAAGAAGCAAATTGTCTATCTTAGTTAACGAACGCAGTGCCATAATTAGCTCCTGATATAGCTTTGTATCGGTGTTGGCTTATTCAGATTGCAAAAATAATCTTTTATCACTATAGCAAACAATCTTAATTATCGGCATGAAAATTCGTGCTATAGCGTTATTATAATTTAACTGCTGCTTTATATATTTTTGATAAAAAATGTCATACTACATTAGCCTTCACTGCTAAGTGGTTCATCACAAGTTTGCATAACGGCTTGACCAATATGCTTATTAAGCTTGATATATAAAAACACGCCGAAGATGATATTGAGTAGGCCTGTGACCAAAAACAATTGTGGCAACGACAGGTTTAGCGTGTTTAATACCACTATGGCAAATATAGCCGAAGTGACCATAAATATAGCATTAAAGATATTATTGGCACCTACGATACGTGCACGATGGCTTTTGGGAGCATAAGCTTGCATAGAAGCGTACAAAGGCACAATATACAATCCACCACTAAACCCTAAAAAGAATAAATCAGCAAATACACGTAAGCTACCGCTTCTACCAAGTACATCACTGATTCCTAAAAGAGTATTGGAAGTCAAGTCGATATCTAACCCTGATAAAGAAAAATAAAGATCGATAGCAAAGATGCTCAATCCTGCGATGCCAAAAGGCAATAGACGTAAGCTCACTTGGTTCTTAGTCAAACTTTTACACAATAAAGAGCCAATAGACACGCCAACAGAGAAGAGAGTCAATAGAAAAATAACGACAGATTCATCACCCTGTAAGATGACTTTGCTAAATTCAGGCGTCTGAGTCAAAAACGTTGCCCCATAAAACCAAAACCAGCTATTGCCCAAAATCACAAAGAACAAAAAAGGCAAAGAATACAAGTAACGTACCGTAGCTATGCTAGTGGTAAAAATATTCCAATTAATGGTCAGATTGGGCTGCATCGCTGGCGTCGTAGGAATAAAGCGCGCTGCCATGTAGCCCAATAAGGCTATGACTACAACTGTTGCGCTGATCCAATATAGTGACTGCGGCAGCTGCGTTAATACCCCAGCGACTATCATGCCGAGTAAGATAGCGAGAGAAGTCCCCATCTGAAACAAGCCATTGGCCCCGACAAGCTCGTCTTTTTGCATTGCTTGTGGCAGATAAGCATATTTGATTGGACCAAAAAAGGTAGAATGCGTACCCATCAAAAACAGCGCCACGAATAACAGGGCGTACCATTCAAACACAAAGCCTATGGCCGCCACTGTCATGATGACCAGCTCAAGCAGCTTAACAAAGCGAGTGAGTTTAGACTTTTCAAACTTGTCTGCAATTTGACCTGCTAGAGCAGAAAATAAAAAGTAAGGCAAAATAAATAGCATGGCGGCTAAGTTATTTAAGATACTTACTTCTACGCCGATTTGACTGGCGGCAGTATAGGTCAAAACTAAAATCAGTGCTTGCTTAAAAATGTTGTCATTAAAAGCGCCCAAAAACTGGGTAAAAAACATAGCGTTAAAGCGACGACGCTTAAATAACTGAAATTGATTTGCCATGTGGTCTCCTACAAGTGGCTAGCGTCTGAGGCATAAAGTGGACTAAACACAGGCAGCATAAGGTGCTTGCATGCTATATAATTATGATTATTATCAAAAACTTATCAAAATATAAGATAGGTTTTATTATTTTTAGACCGTATAATAGCAAGGCTTTGCTATAAATACATGTGCTAGATGCTATGATTTGATAATTAACTAAGCTATGATTTGTAAGTTTGACATGGTTTTGTCAAAGTTGATTACAAGCGTTATTAATAAATATTAAATATGATAAGTATATTCATCGGTTAATGCAGGCGTGTAGCCATCGTCAGTATCAATATGCCGCGTGAAGTGATAGGAAATAAGTATGATAAGACATCAGCCTTCAACGCAGTCGCGCAGCTTGTCAGGTTTGCCGCGTAGCTATTTTAACCGCTCAACGCTTTTTACAGCGTTAGCAAGTGCGTTAGTCGGCTTTGGTGTGGCATCTCCTGCATTTGGTGCAGATGACGCCAATACCAATAGCGAAGCATCTGCCAAGCTTTCAAGCTTGTCTAAATACAATGCGCTAATGAATGATCAACAGACTGAGCTTGATGCAGCTTTAGATGCTCTACGCCTAAAAAAGGCAGTAGAGCAAGGTGTCATCGATGAGTCAGTATTAGAAGATTATAGTGAGCAAACATTAAAAGGCGAATCAAAAAACTCTTTGTCGACCAAACCTATCAATAGTAAGACGACTGACTCGGACAATATTGAAAAACGCTCATCTAACACAGGTGATGATGATTTATTAGAGCAAGCAGCCACAGTACAGCAGCAAGGCTATCAGATGATGACGCCTGAGCAGATTGAGCGAGAGCTGGCTGCAGTAGAGGCACAAAACAATCAAGACAATGTGACAAATGAGAACAATAACGACAATAACGACAATAACGACAGTGACGACGATTTTGATAACCCAGTAGCGACTTTAGATAGCCGTGATACACCTATCGGCTTAGATCCAAGTCTGGATGCAGCAAGCTTACCAGCACCGACCAATCTCGATACCCTTGGGCGTCTGGAGAGTAGCGATAAGAATGCTAAAACTGATGAGATTATGTCACGTCCGATTGAGGTTAGTGATGCAGTTAGTAGCGATGGTGTAGATAGTAGCCAACAGAGCCCGACACAGACGCTTGCGCAGCAAGAACGCGATCCAGTAACAGGTGCTGACGATACTGTCATTGATACTAAGGTTGATGCAAGTACGGGTAAGTTGCCTAGGGTAGATGAGACGACAGACCAGACAGAATCTTTAAATCCAGATGATTATTTACCTGATTATCAAGCAACAACAGAAACCCAAGCAGTGACCGATAGTATCGTGCAAGCATCCAAACCTAGCACACGTGTACGTAATAGTAGCAACGTCGTTAAACGCTTATACAATCGTTTGTTTAATGGTGGTGCAATGGCGCTGCCACACGTAGAGACAAGCGTTTACTTACAGCAGATAGATGGCAATAGCGCTGAAGATACAGTCGATACGTCGCCAAAGCTTATCAAAGCTGATGAAGATATCCAGCCAATTAACAATATCAAAGCCGCGCTTGATGATACAACTGTACAATCTGTCGCCGACTTTACCGCAGCTTTACCACGTTTGCGCCAGACTGCCCTAGATGCTGCACGCGCAGTGGGCTACTATGATGTTACCCTACGTTTGCGCCAACCAACTGTCGATACCATTGATGTTATTATTGAAAATCTTGGTGAGCCAGTACGTGTCGATAGTCACGTTGTAGATATTCGCGGTGAAGGTATTGAACAGCAGGAGTTCCAAACTCTAGAAACACAGATGCCCCCGCAAGAGGGAGAGGTATTTAATCACCGCGTCTATAAAAACAGTAAAGCGGCACTGGAAGCATTAAGTAATACATATGGTTATTTTGATCAATATTGGTTAAACAAATCAGTTGATATTATTTTGCCGGACAATACAGCTGATGTGTCATTGGTCTACAATACAGGCGATCGATATAAATACGATGATGTGGTGTTTTTTACTTATGATGAAGAGACAGGAACACTGACGACAGATCCTGAAAAGTTGCCGGTAGAGTCCTCATTATTAAAGCAGATGTTTGACTTTGAAGCAGGCGACCCGTTCTATCGTCCTGATATCACCAAACTTGGTAATGATCTATCAGCGACTCGTTATTTTAATACCGTCAATGTTGAGACAGTATTGCCACCAGATGATATTAGCGAAAATAGCACTTTAGCTTTCGACAATACACCGGTAGATACTGACAATGATAGCGTTATCGATGATGATATCGACAGTGGTGGTGTTGATATTGATGCTTCTAATATCGTCAGTAGTAGCGATGATATGGATGATAGTCGTACAGATGCCAATGCTGCTGACGCTAATATTGCTGATAGTATCGAGGCCAATAGTGGCGCTACTGTAGATGCAATGGATGTCGCTCCAATTGAGTTTGAAGTGGATCAAGAAACGCAAGATAAACTACTGGCTATCAAACGTAAGGCGGATCGGTTAAGCGGGTTGCCAAATGATCGAGTGCTCGACGAAAAAACACAAGAAGCCGATAATCTTTTAGGAAAGATCAGTGACTCTATTAGTAAAGTCGCCAAAAAGATATTTCCTGATAATGAAGGTGTATTAGACGAAGATTTTGTACCGCCAACCCTTGCTGGACGTAAAACACCAGCAGAGGTTCAAGAAAGCAAAAAAGTACCACTGTATGTTTTTGTCTACGCTGACAAGCCGCGTGATGCACAAGTCGGTATCGGTTATGGCACAGACACAGGTGTGCGAGCGACTGCTAAGATAGACTACAATTTAATCAATCGTAAAGGCTACCAAGCAGGCGCAGAAACCGAGATTTCTCGAATTAATAAAAATATCGCTGTCTATGCCAGTCGACCATGGAAGCATCCACTCAACGATAAACTAGAGGGACGTCTCTCTTATGAAGAGGAAGTGATTGATCAAGGTGAAGGTAACTTTGATCTGTCAACCAAAACGCTAAAGGCTGCATTGGCTCGTAATATTCGCCGTGAAAACGGTTGGAACCGTAGTTATTCTGTGCGTTATCGTCTAGATGAGCTAGAGACCGGTGTTGATGACACCGAATTGGATGATCTGCCTATACGTTTTACATCTTCTAGACCCAAGCAAAAGGCACTATTATTTGGGTATGGAGTCAATAAAACGGACGTTGACAGTGCGACTAATCCAACGCGCGGCATACGTCAGTACTACGGTATTGAGGCGGGCGCGGATAAAGCGCTTAGCGATACTGACTTGGCCATAGTTCGCGCAGGTGTCAGTGGTATCTATAGCTTTGGTGATGATGACAAGCATCAAGTGCTTGGGAGCGTAAATACAGGCTATATATGGGCAGATGACTTTTATGAAGTACCTTATAAGTTGCGCTTTTTTGCTGGTGGCGACCAAAGTATTCGCGGCTATGATTATGAAAGTTTGTCTCCGTTAGAAAATGGCTATCTAACTGGCGGACAAGTACTAGCAGTCGGTAGTGCCGAGTATAATTATGAATTTATTCCAGGCTTTCGCGGTGCGGTATTTACCGATGTGGGTAATGCTTATGACAAAGATTTTGAGACTGAAACCAAGGTCGGCGTTGGGGTTGGTGTTCGCTGGGCATCACCTGTGGGTATTGTACGTGTAGATGTAGCCGCTGGCGTGACAGAAGATAGTGTTCCAGTTAGACTACACTTCTTTATTGGCTCGCCACTCTAGTGAAAACTATAGACGTGACTATATGTAGACGATTACACTCACTAAAGTAGAAAAGCTATATAAGTCATCTTTATTAATTCTACCGATTGCCGGTAAACAATCTTTTAACGTAGTTGAGTATCATGTTGAACAAAAAGACCCCGCCTAAACGTTCACCCGATGAAGATCCAGCTCAAAGAGATGCTCGTGCAGTAAAGCGCTGGTATCCACTTTCCTTTGTATTTAAATTATTGATATTGATAATTATCGTTCTACTGCTTATGTTTGCAGTATTCTTTTATATGATGGGCACAGAGTCAGGGACGAGGTTTGTCTTAGAAAAGGTCAGTGCAGAAACAGGCATTAAGATTACATACGGCAAGGGCAATTTGCGGGATGGTATTTGGGTCACAGATATAGACATCAAAGCGACTGAAGATCTTGAGGTCGTGGTGGATAAAGCCTATGTTAAGGTGGGCTGGCGCGCGGTCTTTTCTAAAGAAGTACACCTTCGAGATGCTGACATCCAACGCATAGAAATCATCAATAACAAACCACCAACTGGTGAGCCATTTGATTATAAGACGCTCAAATTACCAGTCAATCTACGCTTTGATCAAGCCAAAATAAAAAACATTGTTTATAAACAAGTCACCAAAGATCCTATCGTAGTCCATGATATTAGTGCTCGAGATTTAACGTGGGTAGGGAGTGAAGTCACTGTTGGTCGCGGTGATTTGCGTTATGCAGATATTGTAAAAATCAATGCATTACAAGGCAACATAGATTTGCAAGGCGACTATCCATTGGACCTCAGTGCCATCGCTGAAGTCAGTGCTCTAGAAAAAGCTTATATTGACCCCTTAAATATTACAGCGACAGGTACCCTAAAACGCACTGTAGGTAAGGTGCGTAGTCGTTACAATGAAGGGGATGTTCAAGGTGAGTTTGTCGTACAAGGCCTCGATAACGATTCGCCATTTCAAGCCAAATTACAATGGGATGATATCCTCATTCCTTATGCCGACGCCCAAAATATTCATCTAAAAAGTGGTACCGCTACTGCAAATGGGGTCATCTCTGAGATACGCCTGCGTATTAATACTGAATTGACTGCCAAAGACATTCCTTCAGGACATTACCAAGGCCGCGCTATCATCGCTAACAGCCAAATGCGTGTTGATCGCCTAGACGCTAATGTTCCAGCTGGTCATCTAATACTGCAGGGTATTTTGGATTGGCAAGATAGCTTTGATGCAAAGGTACGAGCGACAGGCAGTAACTTTGATATTCGCCGCGCTATTCCTGATGAATATGCTGATTTTAAGGCGTATGCACCGCAAAATCTTAATGGTCGACTATCAATGCATTATCAACAACAAAATAGTGTTGGTAATACGCAGATTGATGCAGACTTGCGTCAGCGTGATGGTGAACACGTCAATGCTAATATAGTACGTGGTAAGACTTCATTGAAGTCTAAGCAAGTGGCCCCTTGGTATATCGATGCCAGCTGGCAAAATCTTATTCGCAGCAATGTCCCTAATATCGGTAATATTAACAGTCCAAATGGACAAGCTGATGTTATTGTGCGCGGCTCACGTTTGTCTGTCGATGCCAATGCCCTTATCAATGAGTTAAACGCAGCCCCTAAAGGCAACTATGATGTGGCAGTCCGTAAGACTGGCGATGTCATTGATATCAATAGCCTTAATTATCAAGGCATTGTTGGTGATTTATCGGGTAACGGACAAATACAGCTAGCAACTAAGCGGCGCCCCTTGACATGGCAGATCGATGCACGTACTAATGGCTTGCTACCCAAACAATACCGTAGCGATTTGCCACTTGAGCGTTTGACAGGAAGCCTCAATGTAAATGGCCGTTTGTTGGATATCACCAAAAACGGTGTTAAAGGTCAGCGGCATATTATCAATCTAAATAATACGGACCTACAGGCTCAGCTTGATGCCACACAAGATGGTCGTGATATTGGTATAGCAGGTACGGGTGATGCGAGCATCGATATCGTTGGTGGTGAGCTGTCGGTTTTTGATGCACGTTTTGATGGTCAGCTTGATACCGCAGATGTACCTGATGGTCGACTATCGATTGATGCAGCTGGCACACCAAACCTAATCAATGTACGTAAGTTGGATTATACTGGCGAAGCAGGTGCTGTTAATGTAAAAGGTGTGCTTGATCTACGCCAAGATATTGGCTGGACAGTAAACGGGCGCTTTAATAATTTTGATTTGGGTTATTTTTTACCGAACAACCCTGCCATTCTTACTGGTGATTTGAACACCAGTGGGCAGTGGCAATCTGCGTCCAAAAACCGTCCTGATGAACCGGGCAAACTACAACGCTTTGCTGTAAATTTCGATGGTGTGCTAGATGCCAAACAGCTACCTGCTGGCAAACTGACCATTGATGCCAATGGAGACTCACAGCTCATTCGTATCAAGCGTTTTCGTCATGTAGGTACAGCGGGTAGTATTGACGCTCAAGGGTCGGTTGATGTGAGTAAAGGAGTTGCATGGGATATTAGTGCGGTAATGGATCGCTTTAATCTAGGTTACTTCTTAAAAGATACCCCAAGTACGATTACTGGCAGCATAAAAACAGATGGCAGCTGGCGTAAAGCGCAGCAAATTATCAATCTAAGACAAATTGACTTAAACGGTACTCTAAAAGGTCAGCCTTTGAGCGCCAAAGGTAGCTTGACAGCTAAATTAAATTTGCCAGAAAATTTAGCCAACTATTTTGAGCGTCTAAAAGCACAAGACGTTGAGTCACAGTATCAGCAAATCAACGCCCTCATCGAAAATCTAAATGCAAACAACTTAGTACTACGATGGGGAGATAATTATCTAACGGCCAATGGCAATGCCAAGCAGCTACAAACGAAGATCAATATTACCAGTCTCGATCAACTTTCTGACAAGCTTACGGGTAAAGTTACTGGCGGTGCGACCTTATCGCAGCCAGCAGGTCAGGCGTTGCCGACGATCTATATAGATTTGGTAGGTGAACGTATCGCATTGCCTGGATTTGTCTTACGTCAAGGCCGTGTACGCGGTAAGCTTGTAAATTTAGCCAATAGTCCTAGTCAACTAATTATCAGTGCAGAAGGCTTAGATGCAGCTGGACAAAGTTTTAAAAACGTCGATGCCTCATTTAATGGTACTGAGCAAAAGCATGTCGTCAACCTGAAGATGGCCAATGAAAAACTAAACATCTCAACACGATTAAAAGGTGGTTTTGATCGTGATCAGTTGAGTTGGTCAGGGGTGATAGGTAAGGGACGTATTCAATCACAGTACGCAACCTTAAACCAGTTACAGCCTGCGCAGGTCATTGTCAACTTACCAAAGCCGCAGAATAGTGGTACAACTGATCTAAAAGTGCAGTTGGCAGCACATTGCTGGCAAGCAGAGGATCAGACTGGTAAGTTGTGTTTGCGCGAAAACCTGATAGCTTCAGCCGCTGGTGGCAAAGTGAATCTGGCTTTACAAAAGCTTGATACATCATTGTTTTCAGTATTTTTACCTGAAGATATCGATTGGCATGGCCAGATCAACGGTAAAGCCGTTGTGAGTTGGCAGCGTGGCAAACCGCCTACTATCAATACGACGCTATATTCTGACAATGGTAAAATAGGTCTCATTCAAGATGGTGATGTTGCACCTGTAACCTTGACTTACGAGCGTGTGTCGCTCATCGCATTATCAGTGCCTGAAGGATTAAAGCTGCGCGCAGATATTAATACTGGCAATGGCGCTCGCGGTTACGCTGAAGTCATTGTAGACCCATACAAAACGCCCAAACCAATCTCAGGAGCGTTGGTACTTAATGAGCTCAATCTTGCTGTTCTAAAGCCGTTTTTCCCAGGAATGCGTGTACTTGAAGGTAATATTACCATGGCAGGTGGCATTGGTGGCACCCTAACCAAGCCGCAATTTTATGGCGACGTAAAGCTTGCAGATGGCCGTATAGCCATGCTTGATTTACCTGTTAACCTAACCGACGTTGATATAGATGCCAAAATTCGGGGTACTCAAGCCACCATCGATGGCAAGTTTAATAGTGGTACAGGCTCAGGTACATTGATTGGAACCGTTAATTGGCAACAAAAACTACAAGCTAAGCTGAGTATTGTAGGTGAAAGATTGGTGTTAACGCAGCCACCGTTATTATTGGCGGAAGTCAATCCTGATATTGACATCATAATACGCCCAGGCGATCGCTACGTTAATATTGAAGGTGCAGTCAGTGTACCCTCGGCGACTATTCGTCCTCCTGAGGCTAGTGAAGATATTATTACTCAAACCGAAGATGCTATCGTCATCGACCGTCGTTTAATCGGTAATATTGAAGATGTTTTGGCGGTGTCAAAACCTTGGTCTATTAACGCTGATATCGGTATCGATTTAGGTGATGATATCAACTTCCGTGGCTTTGGCGCTGTTATTCCTTTAGCCGGAGCTCTCAATATTAATCAGAGCGGTACTGGCATCATGCGTGCTAAAGGGGTCGTGCAAGTATCTCGCCGTACCAGTATTGATGCTTTCGGTCAGAATTTAGAGCTAAATTATGGACAGGTGCGTTTCAATGGCGATGTAATGAAGCCAAATCTTAGTATCGAAGCTGTCAAGATTATCGATGGTAAGACAGTTGGTCTACGGGTTAAGGGAGATACAGAAAATCCAAATATCATCGTCTTTAATAATGCTGGACTTACTCAGCAGCGGGCGATGAACGCCTTGGTAACGGGCCGTATTAACAACACAGGCGCGACGCAAATTAGTGAGCAAGGCTTTAAATCTCAGGTAACCAACAACTTAGCTGCAGCCGGATTGAGCTTTGGTTTGAGCGGTACACGTGGTTTAACCAATCAGATAGGTCAGGCCTTTGGTCTGCAAGGCCTCACTGTCGATGCCTCAGGTAGTAGCGAAGATACCAACGTCAATGTCACAGGTTACGTTACTCCTGACTTGTACATCCGCTACGGAGTTGGGGTGTTTAACGCTCAAAATAGCTTGTCTATTCGTTATCAATTGACACGCCGTATTTATGTCGAGGCAACTTCTGCAGCCGAAAACGCCGTAGATGTCGTCTACAGCTGGCAATTTTAAAGAGCAGCGCTCTTTATACTATGTTGAAAAATGGCTGTGGTTGTAAACTATGATAAGAGGTTGCTATAAATAACCAGCACTCACTGTTTTCCAATAAAAAACGCCTCTATCAAAAGGCGTTTTTTATTGGAGCAGTTAAATTATTTGGTCAAAATTAAGCGGTTATTACGAGTCAAGCGCAAGCGGTACTCCTCGCCTTCATGCTCAATACGTACCTCTTTGGTTAGAGCAAATAAGTGCTGCGATTGCAAGGTAGGCAAACGATTTTCACGGTAGTTTAAATAGCGAGAGATGACCATACTCATAGCGAATTCCTTTCAATTAAATGATGGGGTAAATACTAATAAATTCCAACGATAATAATTATCATTTACATTAAGAAAATTTGCAAGGCCATTGATAAAATAAAATGCAGTTATTATGTAAACTTATCTAAATTAACCATTTCCCAGATCCAGATAATGATTAGAGATGTTTCGAGCGAAATTTTAAATAAACTTAGCTGCCTTTTAGGTAAGCAGCTTTTTATAGTAATTTTGCAAAACGCTACGATAGAGCTGTTACGAGAATAACGACATAAGAGAATTGATATAGGACAGGGCTATGCTAAACCAATCGACAAAACAACCGATCAATAATACGAGCGTCACTGTTAATGTCGCCATTGCTGTTATTCACTACAAAAATAAATACTTGCTTGGATTTCGAAACCAGTCTCAACATCAAGGCAATCGCTATGAGTTTATAGGTGGAAAAATAGATGCCCACGAAACGACGAGTCAAGCACTAGTACGAGAAGTCGCTGAAGAGACAGGTATTGACATTCATAATAATACGATCGTTAAACTTGGGCGATTGCACCATGATTACGGTGATAAAAAGGTAAGTTTACAAGTTTATCGTATTGAGCTGACCACTCAGCAGTATGATAAGTATAGGCATCATGGTTATGGTTTGGAGGGACAAGCTTTGACTTGGGCCAATAAGTCTGAGCTGTTAGCAGGGGATTACAACTTGCCAGCTGCCAACAAAACGATTCTTGAATGGCTACGCTTACCTTCAAAGATAGCGATTACTTATCCTTTGTCATATTTCCATGCATACCCTGATACCGCACCGGCATGGTTAAAATACCATCAAGATCACATAGAGCCAAATGCTTGGGTTTATATTCGAGTCAAGGACACACGCTTCGAGAATATTGCAAAGCAACTAATGAGCCAGCGACTAGATATTCAGGTTATTGTGCCTAATGACGTTAGTCATCATTGCTTAAACGATCATTATTCAACGACCAATCATCAAATCGTGGCCCGTCATTTAACACAAACATCATTACTGCAATGGTCCCAAGAAGTTAAAGATAATCTCGCTTCTGTTCAATTGCGAGATTTATCTCATCCATTAATAATAAGTTGTCACGATGCAAATAGCATCTATGTAGCCAATAAACTCGCTAGACACCGTTTAGAACGACAGGAGCCGCCAGTAATGGGTATTTTCTTATCCCCTGTATTGGCCACTCAAACGCATCCTGATGCTAAGCCTTTAGGTTGGGAAGCATGGTCAGATCTAGCAGCACTTGCAGACATGCCTGTCATTGGCTTAGGTGGATTATCGCCAAAGTTATTCATGCAAGCAACGCAGTATGGTGCCACGAGTATAGCTGGTATCCGGCAGTTTCTTTAATGGGGCGAATAAGAAATAGTATCGTTTTATTTTTCACCATTTGATTATCATTTTTTGTTAACTAATTTACATACCAGTTACTATGTATTTAGTATTACTAATAAAGACTATGTTATTTACAAACGGTTGCTTTTCCCTACATTGCTACACTGTTTTGACTGCTGTCATATCTTTAATATTACAGGTGAAAATTATAATAGTCGAAAGCATAGGATAAGCAAACTAGTGTAAATCTTATCTTATTTAACTATATTTTTATATTATTTAATAAACAAGATTATTAACTTAAAAAATCATGGTATTTTTATGAAAACCAACAAGTTACCTACGTCAGAATATTCTGACATACAGGCAGCCGGTTCTCAGTCGGGGCAAAATCATCAATCGTTTGATGGGCGTTTAAGAGATGATAATACACGAGTAGCGAGCAATGCTAGTAACGATGCTAACTACAATAGAGCCAGACATTTGCTCTCAGAGGACGAAAGATCAATAGATAATGATCTTACTTCTACATATTTAAATGATGAAGTACCGGAGCGTGTATTTATGAATAGTCTTATCAAACATACTGGAATAGCGCTAGCGATTATCGTACCGTTGGCTGCATTTTCTGCTTATGCTGCAACACCGCCTGCGTCAGAAACCAATGCAAGTGTTGTAGGTGCTGATAAAGTAGACGCAGATAAGACGAATACGACTATAGATATTAACCCTTCTGCTATTATTTATAAACCAGCTACCGAACCAACCACAGTAGATAATCTTGATCTGAAGAAATATAGTGGAAAATGGTACGAAATCGGGCGTTTACCGATGTATTTCCAGCGTAACTGTGCCAGTGATGTGACTGCTACTTATACTCCTAGAGGGGAGGATACTGGCATTACAGTATTAAATCAATGTATTGACGAAGAGGGCAAACCAGTTACTGCTGAAGGACTTGCAAAGCCTGTAGACGATACAGGTAGTAAGCTTAATGTTACTTTTTTACCTTCATGGATTCGCTGGTTACCTGTTGGCCGCGCTGATTATTGGGTGTTGGCACATGATCCCAATTATCAAACAGCATTGGTTGGCACACCAGATAAAGAATATTTGTGGCTTCTCGCTCGTTCGCCGAATATTTCACAAGAGAGTTATGCAAATTATCGACAAATTGCTCAGCAACAAGGTTATGATTTAAAACCCTTTAAACTGACAAACCATCGTAATCAAACAGTAAATTTAGTCCCTTAATGCCAGATAAAAACTGATTACATGATTAGCAAGTCTGCTGTTTACTCATAGCGAACTTCATAGTCAATATCAACTTAGTTTACTAGATAGATAAAAAGGCAATCTATTAGGTTGTCTTTTTATTATTTATAAACATAGATTCTGTCGAAAAGGATACATGATTGATATCAAACGTTAGTAATAACGGTTATCACTAGCAAAATCAGGCATTTTGAGCTAAAATATACCCCAATTAAAACCTATGACAAATACAGTCATAGAGCCTATAAACCTACTACAGAATACAATCATCAATAAGTAAGTATCAATATTCAACGTAGCGTTTCATTCAGTTTGCAAGTTTTTAGTACTTATATAGCTTTCTGTATCTTACAAACACATTTTACTGACCATAAGGATGTTCCTCGTGAGCCAAGCTAATACCTTACGCCAATTACATCAAGATCGTCTAAATAGTTACAACGATCAAGAACAACAAGCCATTGAGTTAATTGGACTGTTAAACAAACTCTATAATGAAAAAGACGTACAAGTTACTTTGTTCGGCGAGACACTTGATACGACTTCAGTTGGTCAAGTATTAGCGCTACATCAAAAAGCCGCTACTCGTGAGCAAAACGGTAAACCTATTGCTATTGCTGATACTTTAGAAATGGTTAAAGAATTGGCTTCTAGTAGCGATATTCAATCAGCACGTGTGGATGTTGGTCAATTGATCGCCAATGACACTGATTTGCAAGCGGCTTTACAAGAAGTTGGTGATGATAAATCTGCACAAAACGGTACTACTGACGTTGTGTTATATGGCTTTGGACGTATTGGACGTATTTTGACACGTTTATTGCTGTCGCAAGCATCTAGCAAAAAGGGTTTACAACTAAAAGCGATCGTAGTACGTCCAGCTGCTGCAGGGGACCTTGCCAAGCGTGCGTCGTTACTTGAGCGTGATTCAATTCATGGTAGCTTTACAGGCGGTGTAAGCGTTGACGATGATAACAATGGTATGGTTATCAATGGTCGTTTTGTACAAGTGATTTATGCCAATGACCCAAGTGAGATTGATTACACAGCTTATGGTATCGATAATGCGTTAGTAATTGATAATACAGGTATATGGAAAGATGAGGCAGGCCTAGGCAAACATTTACAGTCGCAAGGTGTAAATAAAGTACTATTAACTGCTCCTGCGGGCGGAGACATCAAAAACGTCGTTTATGGTGTCAATAACGACACTGTCGGTGAGGACACTATCGTTAGTGCTGCAAGTTGTACGACCAATGCTATTACGCCAACGTTAAAAGTATTAAACGATGAGTATGGTATTGAAAACGGTCATGTTGAAACGATTCATTCGTTTACTAATGATCAAAACTTAATTGATAATTATCATAAGTCTGATCGTCGTGGTCGTAGTGCAGTATTAAACATGGTGATTACTAGCACTGGCGCTGCTAAAGCGGTTGGCAAAGCATTACCAGAGCTGAGCGGTAAACTGACAGGTAACGCTATTCGTGTACCTACTCCTAATGTCAGTTTGGCAATTTTGAACTTAAATTTAAAACAAGCGCCACAAGATGCGGACGCATTAAATGATTTCTTGCGTAAGATGGCTAATAGTAGTACTTGGCAATCGCAAATCTCTTATACCGATTCGACAGAAGCTGTATCAACAGACTTCGTTGGTACGAAGCATGTCGGTATTGTTGATGCGCAAGCGACTATTGTCACCGATAATCATGCAACAGTCTACATCTGGTACGATAACGAAGTAGGTTATAGCACGCAAGTATTACGCTTGGCGACGCAAATGGGCGGTATTAGCTATACCCAAATTCCTGCATAGAACTTATCTGAAAATGTGTTTTTATTAAGCTACTTTGTTTGATACAGCTTATGAGTGCATTTTAAGCAGATTAGTATGTTTGCAATATAGAACAACACCCGATACTCCATTTGGTTATCGGGTGTTGTTGTTTGATAACATCCATAACGGTTCTACTGGTATAATGGCTGTAATAGTTATAAAAAACTTTTAATACCTTTATAATAAGATAACAAAAGCACTACTAATTAGTATCTGATTTGAATCTGTAGCCTGCTTGCTTTATGGTAAGCATATTTTACAAGTACTTAACTTATAACCGTTGGTTTAGTAATTGAATAATGATTAGCTGATAGTAGACTGGTTAAGTATAACGGTATCTTTAAGCACACATATAAAATCAGTCGATGACTGTAATCTGGAAAGTAAGGAACGTAAGATGCGATTTATTGATGAAGCCGTCGTAACGGTAAAGGCAGGTGACGGTGGTAACGGAATCGCCAGTTTCCGCCGAGAAAAATATGTACCACGTGGTGGCCCTGATGGCGGTGACGGGGGTAGCGGCGGTGATGTTTATGTTATCGCCGATGATAATACAAATACTCTAGTCGATTATCGTTATACGCGTCGCTATGACGCCAAACGCGGTGAGAATGGTCATAGTAAAAACTGTGCGGGTAAAGGCTCTGATGATGTATTCTTGCCAGTACCCATTGGTACTACCATCATTGATACCGAGACAGACGAAGTACTAGGCGACTTGGTTGAGATTGGCCAAAAACTATTGGTCGCCAAGGGTGGTGATGGAGGACTTGGCAATACTCACTTTAAAAGCTCTACCAATCAAGCGCCGCGCAAAGCAACCTCAGGTTTCGAAGGCGAGTTAAAGGTACTTAAGTTTGAGTTAAAAGTAGTGGCTGATGTAGGTCTGGTAGGATTGCCTAATGCTGGTAAATCTACTTTCATTCGTCAAGTCTCTGCTGCCAAACCTAAAGTTGCTGACTATCCATTTACGACGCTCGTTCCTAATTTAGGTGTGGTAGATATTGGTCGTCACCGCTCGTTCGTGATGGCTGATATTCCAGGTCTAATTGAAGGGGCGTCTGAAGGTGCTGGACTGGGTATTCGCTTTTTAAAGCATGTTGCTCGTACGCGTCGTCTATTACACTTGGTTGATGTAAAGCCAGTTGATGGTAGTGATCCAGTAGAGAACGCTCGTGTTATCTTAAATGAGCTGGAGCGCTTTTCACCTGAATTGGCCAATTTGCCTCAAATTTTAGTGTTAAATAAAATTGATCAAGTGGCTGAAGAAGACTTAAATGAGTTATGTACGCATATCGTAGCAGAGCTTGGCTGGACAGGTATTGTGTTTCGCACATCCACTTTGACAGGCGAAGGTGTTGATGCTGTCAAATATCATTTAATGAATGAAATTGAGCGTGAGCGCGAGCGTGAAATAGAAGATCCTATTTTTGCCGACGCACAAAAAGAGCGTTTTGAGCGTTTAGAAGAAGAAGTACGTTTAAATACAGAGGCGCAGCGTGAAGCTTATCGTGCGGCTCGCAAAGCTGAGCGTGAAGGTACCAATCTTGTAGATGATGACGACTTAGATGACGATGACGGTGTAGAGGTAGTCTATACCTCTTAGAATATATTAGCAGAAGATAACGGTAGTGTTTACTGATATTCTCTGCTAACGTTTATACAAATTTGATGTCATTGTTTATGAGGCTATATTAGGTCTTTGTACGACAAAATAGATCATCTATTATTATTTTTGAATCAACCCCCACAATTTACAGGAGTTTTTATGGCAGGTGACATAGACCAAACGACCGAAGAAGCAAGGTTTATCAAACAAGATCGTAATTTTGATATTCAGCGCGTTGTTGTCAAGATTGGCTCATCGTTATTAACCAATAATGGACGGGGGCTGGATCGAACTGCTATTTATGAGTGGGCCAAACAGATTGCTAAATTGCACAAGCAGGGCGTTGAGGTGCTATTGGTGTCGTCAGGCGCAGTTGCCGAAGGCGTGGTACGAATGAACCTTGATGAGCGTCCAAAAAAACTTGCCGCATTACAGGCTTGTGCTTCTATCGGACAGATGGGTTTGATTGAAACGTGGTGGTCAGCATTGATTCAACACGGAATACAAAGCTCTCAACTATTATTAACTCACGATGATTTGTCTAATCGTAGTCGTTATTTGAATACCACTGGCGCACTGACGCAGCTACTAGAGTGGAATGTGCTCCCGGTCATCAATGAGAATGATACCATCACGATTGATGAAATTAAGTTTGGTGACAATGATACCTTGGGTGCGATGTCAGCGGCTATGATTAATGCTGACTTATATATTATCTTGACTGATCAAGATGGAGTGTTTACCGATAATCCACGAGACAATCCTAATGCTAAAATGATACGTCAAGAGCGTGCAATGGCTGACTATCTTTTTGACATTGCAGGAGACGGTGGTAAGCTTGGCCGCGGCGGTATGCTGACCAAAATTCGCGCCGGTCGCCTTGCAGCAATGGGTGGTTGTCCAACTGTGATCGTTAGCGGTGCTATTGACAATGTCATCACTCGCGTGGTGTCTGGTGAAGCTGTCGGTACACTATTGACCACCAATGATGCTGATAAAATTATTGCACGTAAGCAGTGGTTAGCCGCGCATTTACGTATGTCAGGTACTTTGATCATTGATGCTGGTGCTGCTAAAGCACTGATAGAGAATAATAGAAGTTTATTACCAGTTGGGGTTGTAGAAGTACGCGGTGACTTTGATGAAGGAGATGTAGTAGAGATTGTTCATCAAGACACAGGCGAACGTTTAGCGGTAGGGCAGATGAACTTCTCTTCTAATGATGCACGCCGAGTGGCTCGAGAGCGTACTGAACAATTTGACAGAATCCTTGGTAATAAGGAAGAACGCGTAGTCATGGTGCATCGTGATAATTTAGCATTGTCTATGTGATATCATCTATTAAAGACAGCGAGTCTACGGTAGCATAAGTAATAGATACATAGCTGGTCTATGAATAGTGCTGACTATTGGTTAAGATTACTCAAATAAGTAGTCGTAAGTATCATTATTTTTTTAAACTAATGCCATAATAGATTCTATCTTTATGGCATTAACTATATGTATGTTTCATACCATATATACGCTTTGACCAAAATACAATTAGTTATAAGCTAACAGACCCTTCTTAATTTTTTTATTTTTAACCATGATAATTACAATAATGAATATTGTACTCTTTTGGAGACTTATGCATGAGTGCCTCAAATAATATGAATACAGTCCAGCAAGAATTTGCCCCTTTAAAAAATGATAGGCTAATACGGGCACTACGTTTTGAACCTATTGATACCACGCCTGTATGGATGATGCGCCAAGCTGGACGTTACTTACCAGAGTATAAGTCAACGCGTGCAGAAGCTGGAGATTTTATGAGCTTATGCAGAGACACTGACCGCGCGACTGAAGTCACCTTGCAACCGCTACGCCGTTATGATTTGGACGCTGCTATTTTGTTTAGTGATATCCTAACCATTCCAGATGCGATGGGTTTGGGCTTATATTTTGAGACTGGAGAAGGGCCAAAATTTAAACATCCTATTCGTAATCAAGCAGATCTTGATAGATTACCAAAACTTGATGTCAACGACTCTCTTGATTATGTTATGCGCGCTGTGACGAGCATTCGTAAAGCGTTGAACGGACAAGTGCCATTATTCGGTTTTTCTGGTAGCCCATGGACGCTTGCTACTTATATGATTGAAGGTGGCAGCTCAAAAGATTATCGCTATACAAAAGGGTTTTTATACAGCAATCCTGACTTTTTGCATCAGTTGTTAGACAAGTTAGCAGTTTCTGTGATTGACTATTTAGATGCGCAAGTTGTAGCTGGAGCGCAAATTTTACAGATATTCGACAGTTGGGGCGGAGCGCTTGGTCATCGTCAGTTTATTGATTTTTCTCATCAATATAACAAGCGTATTGTGGCAGAGCTCAAAATACGCCATCCCAACATTCCTGTGATTTTATTCACTAAAGGCGGTGGTCTCTGGCTTGATATTCAAGCTGACAGTGAAGCTGATGCCTTAGGGTTGGATTGGACGATGCCGCTCGATCGCGCGCGTCAAGTGTTGACTGAAAGCCAGCGTCATCTCACTAAAAAGCATAAAAAGCTCCAAGGTAGTAAAGCGATTCAAGGTAACTTAGATCCAGCTACTTTATATGGTTCACCAGAAACTATTCAGGCAGAAGTAAAAATGATGCTTGATGGTGCTTATGCTAGTGGAGATAAAACAGGCTACGTAGCAAACCTTGGACATGGTATTACTCAGTGGGTCAACCCAGATCGGGCCAAAGTGTTTATCGATGCTGTACATGATTATCAGATTTAAGCTCTGGTATATTTGAGTAGTAGATAACGCAAGTTTTGATCAAGCGTCAGTATTGTTATATAAACACTTTACAAATGTATGTAGTGCATCTAATGACTATTAAATAAAAGGACACCTTATGATTTCAGCAGCTATTGTCGGCGGTACCGGTTATACAGGTATTGAGCTTATTCGCTTATTATCAGCACATCCTAAGGTGTCTATTGACCTATTGACCTCAAGAAGTGAAGCAGGGACGCGTGCTGATGAGATATTCCCAAGCCTACGTGGTATATCGGACTTAGTCTTTAGTGATTTGGGCGATGAGACGCTGTCTGCTTTACAAAAATGTGATGTGGTGTTTTTTGCTACCCCGCATGGAGTGGCGATGAAGCAAGCAGCAGACTTGACTCAAGCAGGCGTGAAGGTTATTGATTTGGCGGCAGATTTTCGCTTACAGTCATTGGCAGATTTTGAGCAGTGGTACAAACAGCCCCATGCTTGTCCTGAACTGCTCAAGACGGCTGTTTACGGCCTACCTGAGCTAAATCGTGACAAGCTTGCAGAAGCTTCTATTGTAGGTAATCCTGGTTGTTATCCGACTACGGCTATTTTAGGATTGAAACCAATTATTGATAGGCAAAATAAACAAGCAGCGCGTTTGATTGAGCCGCATATCGTTATTGATGCCAAGTCTGGCGTCTCTGGTGCGGGCCGTCAAGCGAGTCTTGCGCTTAATTATGCTGAAACGACGGATAATTTTAAAGCTTACGGCATCGGAGGCCATCGTCATTTACCTGAGATTGAGCAGGGTATTGAGCAGCTATTAGACAGTCAATACTCACAGCAGGTACGTTTTTTACCACATTTAGTACCTATGATTCGCGGTATGTTTAGCTCTATTCATATGGCGCTCACAGAGGCAGGCACTGGTATCGACTGGCAGCAAGAGTTTGAAGCCAGCTATGCAAATGAGCCATTTATTGATGTCCTGCCACAGGGTATCTATCCTGATACACGTAGTGTGCGTGCGAGTAACCGTTTGCGTATCGCAATACATCAAAATAATGAACGCGGCGAGTTGACCGTCTTGGTGGTACAAGACAATCTTGTCAAAGGGGCAGCAGGACAAGCGGTGCAAAATATGAATGTGATGTTCGCGCTTGATGAAACATTAGGGTTAAACGTGGCACCAATCGTACCTTAAAGCCTGCTAATTAGAAGAGATATCTATATAGAATATAGTGCTGACTTATCACAGAAACTTTACTATTAAGTCATTACACTTACAGCGTCATGCTAGGTATTGACTTTAAATTCCGTTATAATATCTCGCCTTTACTGTTAAGAGATATCATCCAGATGCGTGTTAAGAATGCCTCCCGCTTGCGCTATCAGCCAGCTCAACCAGCGTGTCACGCGTCTGCATTTGTACATCGTCAGCCTGCAACTAATGTGTGGTTGCAGCCATTATCAAATAGGGATTATCGTATAAAATTTAATCAGCGTATTGGCAATAGTCAACGAGGTGCATCGACATTGCTGCTAGCGTTATTTGTGGTAGCGATACTAGTGACGGCGATAATAGCCATATTACTTGGGCATAAGCTTGGCTATCAACGTGGTTATTATGCGCTAAAGACAGAAACTGAACAGGCAACGATCAATAGTAAAGAGGCTACTAACGAGCTCAAAGACTTACGCATTAGTCATAAGGTGCTGACCAACCAAGTAGCCACGGCCAAGCAAGAGCTGACCATCAGTCTGGCAAATTTAGATGACCTGCGTCAAAAGCAAGAGGCTTTGAAGACTGATAACAGACAAATCTCACAGTTGAACGATTTGTATGCAGATTTTATCGCCGAACAAGGAGGCATGCCATTACAGGTATTGGGTGCCAAAATTGATCCATTACCCGAAAATGCTTTTGAATATGGTTTTGATGTAGGGATGCTCAGCGAGGATGGCCTTGCTAAAAGTTTAAAGGTGACGTTAACGCTACAAAACAAAGATAACTTTGTAGAAGTTCCTTTAGACCCTGCTCGTTATGTTATTGAGGGCATTGTTCATATTCGTGGTCGATTTGTGATGCCTAGTGGGTTTAAACCTTTACAAGTTAAGCTCAGTTTAGAAGCAGGTGACGAAAAAGTCGAACAACTATACGATTGGAAGCTCGGTGATATGGTAGATAGTATGCCTTTGTCATTAATGGACCTGCCTGAAGTTGATCAAAGTCCCATTGAGCCATAAATAGTATAAGTGCGATAGTCCTTACCGCGTCCTCATAACTTTGAGCAGACTGTACACAGAATTTATATCAATTAATCCTATTTTAAAGAGTTATTAATTTACTATTTATTTTTATCAAATTTTATTGAAACCATTCTTATTATGACCATAAAACAAGTAATAAAGCATCCTAAACCTACGGTGGCTGATTGGCATTTCCCTAATAAGCCAGCTGATCATCGTGCTCAAGATGATGATACCGACAACGAAACAACGCCTCAGGCGGATGTGTTAGTTGCAGAACCTGAAGTAGCGAAGCCACCTATGTATGCTGTGGTTATGTATAACGACAACTATACGCCAATGGAGTTTGTCGTGTACATTTTGCAGTCAGAGTTTCGCCATAGTATCGATACAGCAGTTGAAATTATGCTGACTATTCATAACAGTAGTAAGGGTATTGCTGGGATTTATCCTAAAGATATCGCTGAAACTAAGGCTAAGAAGGTAAATAGTCTGGCTCATCGTGAGGGCTACCCGTTACTGACCCAGATTGAACCTTATCAAGGTGAATAGGGTAATCCGTCCTATTCACTTATAGACTGGCTTATCGGCCAATATTACACCTACCTCCATACCCAATTTACTTCTCCTTATCTTGATTTTAGTCACACATAACCTTATATAGGTATTATCTCTAAATATCACCGCTTTATTTACATATATCATTTTACATCAATTATAGTCATCCTCATTCATTTACATATTGGCTTAGTTCTTTAAAGTACTAAGATTTTTCTGTCTGCTAGTTTTCACACAAAACCTTAAACCTAAATTAAATAAGCCTTTCACCAGAATCAACTTGTAACGTACTTTTATTCAGAATGACAGGAGTATCAAGGGTAAGATTAGATGAAGAAGTTGTGTTTTTCTGAATTTAATGACATGTAGCAACCATACTCTTTGATACATTTTAGTACGTGTTAATAGATTGACTATATATAGCGATCGTGTTGTGATAAAGGTGAGTAGGAGCGAGGCTAAATACGCTTATAATCATATCGTAGCCGTTACCTTTTAATAACCGTTGTGTTTTAACCTTGAACAATCCTTTTGCTGCCCTGATTTACCAATTAAGCTATTAAATTATTATAAAGAGTTGTATAACCGTAGGAATTTCTTATGTTAAGTCGTCACCTTGAAGTCTCTTTGCGTTTAGCAATGACGCTTGCGCGCCAAAAGTCGCATGAGTATCTCACTGTTGAACATCTGTTGTTAGCGCTTCTTGAGAATACTCATGCTGCTAATACCTTAACTGCTTGCAATGCTAATATTTCAAATCTACGTACTGAGCTTGAAGCTTATATTGATAAGCATACGCCAACGATAGATGGGGATATGGAGCAATCTCCACAGCCTACTCAAAGCTTTGATCGTATTTTGCAGCGTGCTATTTTTCATGTGCAATCTATCGGTGGGGGTCGGTTGGTTGAAGGCTCTGATATTTTGGTATCTATGTTCTCTGAGCATGATACATATGCGGTATATTTGCTCAAAAAGCAGGGAATTAGCCGCTTAGAGCTTACTCAGTATCTATCGCACGGACAAGATAAGGATGAGCCGTCTGAATCGCGTGCTTCTATTAGTGGCGAACGCCGTAGCGCCTCAGAAAAAACCAGTAAAGACCCATTGGTAGAGTTTGCAAGTAACCTAAACCAGCGTGCTGCAGAAGGTAAAACTGACCCACTGATAGGCCGCGGTCCTGAGATTGAGCGTACTGCACAAGTGCTGTGTCGTCGCCGCAAAAATAATCCGTTATTGGTCGGTGAGCCAGGTGTTGGTAAAACTTCTATCGCTGAAGGTTTGGCATGGCTAATTATCAATGGTAAAGCTCCAAAACCTTTAAATGGTTGTGTGATCTATAGCCTTGATATTGGTGCACTGATAGCAGGTACTAAGTATCGCGGTGACTTTGAAAAGCGTATGAAGTCATTGCTTGATGCTCTCAAGAAAAAACCTAATGCGATTTTATTTATTGACGAGATTCATATGATTATTGGCGCAGGTTCGTCAATGAGTAGCAATATGGATGTGTCAAATTTGATCAAACCAGCATTGGCAAACGGTGAGTTACGTTGTGTTGGTTCGACTACCTTTACTGAGTATCGTCAAGTGTTTGAAAAAGATCATGCCTTGTCACGCCGCTTTCAAAAGATTGATGTAAAAGAGCCAAGTGTGGAAGATAGCATTGACATTTTACGCGGTCTTAAACCACGTTATGAAGAGTTTCACAATGTTGAGTATACGGATGAAGCGTTAGTGACAGCTGTAGAGCTATCTTCTAAACATATTCATGAGCGTTTTTTACCGGATAAAGCGATTGATGTCATCGACGAAGCTGGTGCATATAAGCGCTTAGGAATTATTCCTGACACGGATGATATCAATGCAGAAAACAGTCTGATTGCGGATCTAGAAAAAGATGTCAGTAAAAAAGACTACGAAGGGATCAATACAGAAAAAGCCGATATTGATAATGAAATGCAAGATGAAGCGGCAGCCGCTAAAGCAGATGATCAGTCGAAGACGATAGATGACTTGCAAACGATCAATAATCAAAAGCCATCGATAAAAATTGACGTCGCTGATATTGAAGCTATTATTGCCAAGCTTGCCCGTATTCCACCCAAGTCAGTCTCAAGTGATGATAAGAGTATTCTTGAACACTTAGATCGTGATCTTAAGCATTTAGTGTTTGGACAAGATGAAGCTATTGCTACGCTTTCTGATGCCATTAAGCTGTCTCGAGCAGGACTAAAAGCTCCAGAAAAACCGATTGGCTCATTTATGTTTGCAGGGCCTACAGGGGTTGGTAAGACAGAAGTGTCACGCCAGTTAGCAAGTCTATTAGGCGTAGAGTTAGTACGTTTTGATATGTCTGAATATATGGAAGCACATACTGCATCACGTCTGATTGGGGCACCGCCAGGTTATGTCGGTTATGATCAAGGTGGTCTGCTGACCGAAAAAATCAATCAGCATCCACATTGTGTGCTGCTTTTAGATGAGATCGAAAAAGCGCACCCCGATGTCTTCAACTTGCTCTTACAAGTTATGGATCACGGTACATTGACTGATAATAACGGTCGTGTGGCGAGCTTTAAGCAAGTTATTATCATTATGACGACCAATGTGGGGGCAGATAGTATTAGCCGCTCATCGATGGGCTTTACCCAGCAAGATCATAGTCGTGATAATACTGAAGCGCTAAAACGAGTCTTTACGCCTGAATTTCGTAACCGTTTAGATGCGATTATTCAGTTCAATCCACTGGATACTTCAGTCGTCATCTCAGTTGTCGATAAGTTCTTGGTAGAGCTACAAGTACAGCTTGATGATAAACAGGTTACTTTAGAGATTGATGATGAGGTACGCGATTATCTGGCCGAAAAAGGTTATGATCGTCTAATGGGCGCGCGTCCAATGCAGCGCTTAATACAAGATGAGATCAAAAAGCCATTAGCAAATATGATTTTATTCGGAGATTTGGTAAATGGCGGAGTGGTGCACATATCTTTAGAGCCAGAACATAATGATGAGTTAGATAATACTTCTGAACATGTTTCACTTAATAAGGATGAGACTACATCAAGTACTAGCATGCAAAGTGATAAAGGTTCAGCAGATAGCCGTATTATTTTGACTGTGGTTGAAACTCACGAGCCCCATTCAGACTCCGAGTCATTAGCAAGCTAATCATGTCATTCTTTGAATAAAAACGGTTACTTCGGTAGCCGTTTTTTTATGATATTCAATTATGCTATTGCTATACTTTATAACAAAGTTGGCATAACATTTTGCTAGTATGGTAAGTGGTATACTTTTTAAACTAATTAATAATAAATAGTAAAGGACTTATTATGGAATTGTTCAATGAGCAGACAACAAAAACTCCAGAACAAAAACAAGCGATTTTGGACAATGTGCGTTTGCCAGAAGACTGGAAAACGGCACTAGCGGATGAATTAACCTCTGAGAATATGGACAATCTACGGGCTTTTTTAAAAGAATCTTACCAGTCAAACGATAGCATTTACCCGCCAGCACAACTGATGTTTAATGCTTTTAATCTAACGCCTTTATCGCAAGTGAAAGTCGTTATCTTGGGTCAAGACCCTTACCATCGTCCAGGGCAGGCAATGGGATTATCATTTTCTGTGCCTAAAGCGATTCCAAAGCCTCCTTCATTGAATAACTTGCTTAAAGAGATGGCTGATGATATTGGTACCAAACCCCCAGCGCATGGTGATTTGACCTATTGGGCACAGCAAGGAGTACTATTATTAAATAGCTCTTTAACGGTCAAAGAAGGTGAACCAAACAGCCATCAAAATAAAGGCTGGGAGCAGTTTACCGATACGGTTATTGACGTAGTTAATGAACAAACAGAACATACAGTATTTATCTTATGGGGCAGTAAAGCACAGAAGAAAGGTAAGTATATCAATACTGACAAACATCTTATCTTAACCGCTGTTCATCCATCCCCGCTTGCTGCCAATCGTGGCGGTTTTTTTGGTTCTAAGCCGTTTTCTAAGACCAATGACTATTTAAAACAATATGGAAAAACGCCAATTGACTGGCAATTACCACAATAAATGCAAAATACACAAAATATAAGCTTAATGCCATATCAATCCTTAAACATTCAAGACAGTACGTTTTGGTCAGCCCAAGATGTTAGATGGATGCAAAAAGCTCTCATGCTTGCACGTCAGGGCGCTGAGTGTGGAGAAGTGCCAGTTGGTGCGTTATTGGTACATGACCATCAAATTATTGGTCAAGGGTTTAATGAGCCGATCGGACGCCATGATGCGACAGCGCATGCTGAGATTGTCGCATTAAGAGATGCCTGTACGCGCTTGAAAAACTATCGCTTACCACTTGAGACTACTTTATACGTGACTTTAGAACCTTGTACAATGTGTATTGGGGCTCTGATACATGCACGAGTCGATAGACTGATATATGCTGCAAATGAGCCGCGCGCTGGTATGGTTGGTAGTCAAATGAATCTACCTATACAGAGCTTTTATAACCACAACATAAAGATATATAGTGGTTTGTGTAGCGTCCATAGTAGTGAGATGCTCAAAAGCTTTTTTCGTGAACGTCGAAAAAGTATGAAGAAGCATAAAAATAGGGCTTTTAGTAAATAATATGGCTAATAGATAAGATATAAGTCTTGATACTAGTGATAACGTGGTTTGTTTGCTATAATATTGCCCTATTTGATTGCTAATCAATTAATTGGTTTATTAAACACCTGAGAAATAAACTGTAATATCAAGTAAGTATATGAAGCATTGTCTCCATGATACCTGTGATTAAGTGAGTGTTATGACTGTCTCTACACCTGATGACTCTTTACTTAATAGTGAGGATAATGGTACAACGAGTTTTAAGCGTTATCCTGTTATTTGTATTGATGGGCCAAGTGGTGCAGGCAAGGGCACGGTTACATGGCGATTAGCACAGAGTCTTGGTTATCAGCTATTAGATTCAGGCGCGTTATATCGTATCGTAGGACTAAAAGCATTTGAAGCTGGATTGGTTAGTGCAGATGCTAAACAACCTATCGATGAAGTAGCGCTACTGCAATTAACTCAAGGCTTAGATATTGTTTTTGTGCCCAATAATGAGTCAGGTCGGGTCGATATTTTGGTCAATGATGAAGCTGTCGGTGAGCAAGTCCGTAACGAAACCGTCGGAGGTTATGCCTCTCAGATAGCGATATTCCCTAAAGTTCGTCAAGCATTACTTAAGCTACAACAAAATATGGCTAAGCGTTCAGGGTTAGTCGCTGATGGTCGTGATATGGGGACAGTAGTGTTTCCTGATGCTGATGTGAAAGTTTTTTTGACGGCGAGTGCTACAGCCCGAGCTGAGCGCCGCGTAGCTCAGTTGTTGAATGCTGGTCAAACAGCAGATTTCGAAGCTATTTTGAATACAATTAAAGCTCGTGATGAACGTGATGAAAACCGAACCACAGCACCGTCAAAACCTGCTAAAGACGCATTGGTATTAGATAGCTCAATGTTGGATGCTGATACGGTTTATGAATTAGTCAAAAAACAATGCCAAGATAAAGGTATTTATTTTAATAGTTAATAAAAACAACATATTACGAACCAAAAAATTTCCTGTGATGATTGAATTTAGTATAAAATTATAGTAGTTAAAGTTAGTAGCGACTAAAAAGGTATTAAGATTTTTATATAAGACAGTTGTTGCTAATAAGTAAAATTGGCAAGAAGCTTATTAACAACAAACGTTTTTTTATATGGTTGTATAAGATATAAAACCAGTATTCTCGTTTTATGCAATCATAAATTTGATCCGTACTGTGCTGGACAGGATACGGCTATACAAAGGTAGACATAATGGAATCATTTGCTGAACTATTTGAAGCGAGCATTGAAGAGCAGGGTCTGGATATTGAGCGTGGCTCAGTTATTACAGGTGCTGTTGTGGCCATCGATAGTGATTGGATCACAGTAGATACTGGTCTTAAATCTGAAGGTATCGTCGCTCGTGAAGAGTTTTTAAGCGAAGAAGGCGAACTTGAAGTTGAAGTTGGCGATAGTGTTGATGTTGTGGTTGAAGCAGTTGACAATGGTATGGGTCAAACCTTACTGTCACGCGAAAAAGCCAAACGCGTTGAGACGTGGAATGTCCTTGAAAAAATCTATGATAACGATGAAATCGTTAAAGGTATCATTTCTAGTAAAGTAAAAGGTGGTTTTACTGTAGACGTGGGTTCAGTACGCGCGTTCTTACCAGGTTCATTGGTAGATGTACGTCCGATCCGTGACACGACGCATCTTGAAGGCAAAGAGCTAGAGTTCAAAGTAATCAAGCTAGACCAAAAGCGTAACAACGTTGTGGTTAGCCGCCGCGCAGTTATGGAAGCTGAAAACTCAGCTGAGCGTGAAGAGCTATTGAACAAGCTTGAAGAAGGTATCGAGATCGAAGGCATCGTGAAGAACCTAACTGATTACGGTGCGTTCGTTGACCTTGGTGGTATCGATGGCCTGCTACACATTACTGACATGGCATGGCGCCGTATCAAGCACCCATCTGAGGTGGTTGAAGTTGGTCAAGACCTTAAAGTTAAAGTATTGAAGTTCGACCGTGAGCGCAATCGCGTAAGCCTAGGTCTAAAACAACTTGGTACTGATCCTTGGGACAACGTTGGCGGCACTTACCCAGTTGGTAGTGTGGTTAAAGCACGCGTAACTAACTTGACAGATTATGGTTGCTTTGCTGAAATTTCTGAAGGTATCGAAGGTTTGGTACACGTATCAGAAATGGATCACACTAACAAAAACATCCACCCATCAAAAGTCGTCCAAGTAGGCGATGAAATTGATGTGATGATCCTAGATATTGATGAAGAGCGTCGTCGTATCAGCTTAGGTATCAAGCAAACCCTAGCAAATCCATGGGAAGAGTTTGATAAGAAACATGAGCGTGGTGATAAAATCACTGGTACGATCAAATCAATCACTGATTTTGGTATCTTTATCGGTCTAGACGGTGGTATTGACGGTCTGGTTCACTTATCTGATATCTCTTGGAATGAGACTGGTGAAGAAGCTATCCGTAACTACAACAAAGGTGACACCGTAGAAGCCATGGTATTGTCTGTAGATGCAGAAGCAAACCGTATCAGTCTAGGCGTGAAGCAGTTAAGCTCAGATCCATTCAACGAGTACCTAGTTAGTAACGACCGTGGTGCTATCGTCAATGGTAAAGTAAAAGAAGTAGACGCTAAGGGCGCTACTATTGAACTTGCTGATGAAGTTGAAGCTTATCTACGCGCTTCTGAAATCCAACGTGATCGCGTTGAAGATGCAACTAAGCATCTAAGCGTTGGTGATGACGTTGAAGCGAAAATCATCAGTGTAGATCGTAAGACTCGTAACATCAACTTGTCTATCAAAGCGAAAGACGAAGCTGAAGAGCGTCAAGCGATTAAAGATCTAGGTAGCACTAATACAACTGCTGCTCCAGGTTCTGATGCACAACCAAAAACAATTGGTGATTTGATCAAAGAACAGATGCAGTAAGCTTTAAGCTACTAATGTATTCTTAGTATGGAAAAAGCGACTTCGGTCGCTTTTTTTTATTTAGTTTTTGTTCAAAAAAATAATATATAAATATATTTGACGTACAGAAATGTTTATTTTTTATTTCTATTGCCAGTAATTTCAGCTATTATTTGCAACTATGAGTAACGAAATGTAAACTACTGATAGAACTTTTGGATGACGTATAATTTAAAACGAGGACTATTTATGTTCTAGTTTTATTCATAATATCGATTCAAATATACTTTGTGATTTTAATAGTAATTTTAGCTAAAATATTGGTTTAAATGATGTTTTAACCAATTGTTAGTAAGAATTGGACAATGATATCTTATTCTTGGTTTAATAGTAGGGTAAGTAATTATTTACCTGTCTATATAAACAACCGAGATGACGACTATAAATTAATAGGGCAACTGTAACGATGCAACAAGCGATTAATAAATCCGACTTTATTAGTAATTTGAGTGTGAGCTGTGACACCATGACTGAGATGGTTGTTGATGATGCTGTACGGGAAATATTAAACTTGATGGTAGATACTTTAGCTAATGATGGCCGTGTTGAGGTTCGAGGGTTTGGTAGTTTTTGTTTGCATCACCGACGTGCTCGCATGGGTCGAAATCCAAAGACTGGAGAGAGCGTACCAGTACCTGCTAAAGCCATTCCTCATTTTAAACCAGGTAAAGCACTGCGTGAAGCGGTCAACGACAAAGTAGCCTCATAGCTGATAAAGGATGATGATTAACAGAACAAGTATAAAGTAATGGGTGCTTATGATTTATCATGACTAATTAGTTATTCAATTTACTTATTTTACCTTTATTAGATATTAATAAGCAGGTGTTTTCGTACATTTTTGTCGAGGTATGCATATCATGCGCTTTATACTGTTCGTTTTATTATTTTTAAGTTTTGCTTATGCGCTTGGTTTGGTGATAGCCAATAATACCGATATTGGCGTGAACCTACTGTTCTTGCAAGCTCCTACGATGAATCTAGGACTATTACTTATACTTTGTCTGATACTTGGTATTGTGATTGGTATGCTATTAGCGTTATTAATTTTCCGTGTATTACAGAATAAATGGGAAATATCGCGTTTGCAAAAGTTAAATGCTAATTTACAAGAACAAGTAACCCAGGCCAACGTCGTTATTGATCGTCAAGCGAATGCACCGACAGTTGAAGAAGCTGTTTATGGTTCGTCAGTGACTAGCGCACATGATACAGTAGCAAGCAATGTGGATGAGAATGCTACGCTTACTAAGCAAAAGCGAAACTAAATTATGTAATGGTTAATCAATGATCCACCTATATATAATACTTAATAAATTCAATATTGATATGGCAGCACCATGAATAATGTAATTAATTCTCCAGTCATTATCGCTTTAGACAATATGACGATGGAGGCAGCAATAGAGTTGGCTGAAAAGCTCGATCCAGCGCTATGTCGTTTAAAAGTAGGCAAGGAGTTGTTCACTCGTTGTGGACCTGATATCGTAAAAGCGCTACATCAGCGTCAATTTGAAGTATTTTTAGATCTGAAGTTTCACGATATTCCAAATACCACTGCGCAGGCAGTATTGGCAGCAGCTGAGCTTGGGGTATGGATGGTTAATGTTCACGCTAGCGCAGGCCTAGAAGCGATGTCATTAGCTAAACAGCGCTTACTGGACAATGACTTAAATACCTTGCTAATTGCGGTCACAGTTTTGACCTCTATGGACGATCAAGCACTGACACAAACGGGTATCAATGATGGCTTGGATGCGCAAGTTAGTCGCTTAGCGCAATTAACCAAGCAAGCCGGTCTGGACGGCGTAGTTTGTTCAGCGCAAGAAGCCAAAACTCTTAAAGCTTTATATGGCCAAGACTTCAAACTTGTAACTCCTGGTATCCGTCTAGCTGAGGACAATGCAGATGATCAAAAACGTATCTGTACACCAAAACAAGCGTTGACTGATGGCGCTGATTATCTCGTAATAGGCCGTTCTATCACGCAGGCTGCAGATCCTACTGCTAAATTACAGACGATACTCAATAGTATCTAATGTTTATAGTATTATAAGAAAGACAGCTTAAACAGCTGTCTTTTCCCTTTTTGTAGGTCACAAAAAAAGTGCTACACTAGTTAACTTTATGTGATTACCAGTCGCAAAATTTGGCCTAGCAGCATCAAACCTACTTAATGCTGAACGCTTACTAATTGTAGTAATCGTTCGTTAATTTTTCACAACTGGTGTCGTTAGATAATATTGGATGATATGAAATTACAGATTTTAAGTGACTTACATATTGACAGTTATGCACGTCAGTCGCATCCTATAGGGCATATTCCCAAAACTGACGCTGACGTGGTATTAGTAGCGGGAGATACTGCCAATAGCGATAGTGGTATGCCATGGTTACAGGAGCAAGCAGCGCGTCTGCAGGTGCCTCTTATTACTATCGCAGGCAATCATGAGTACTTCAATGAAGACGTGCTGCATTTTGATAAAAAATTGGCTACTTGGGATAACTATAATGTCGACTCGCAGCTAGGCGTTCGCGTATTACAGTGTCAGCATCTCGATATTGGCGAGGTACGCATTTTAGGGTGTACGTTGTGGACAGACTATCAATATCAAGCCAATGAAGATACGCTAGTAGTTGCCAAACGTTTCATGCGTGATTATAAGCAGATATATGCAGGTGATGCGCTATTTTCACCTGAAGTGTCGATTGATCTGCATATTCAGCAGCGCCAATGGTTAAAGCAAGCATTAATTGATGCCCAGCAGTTAGGCAAAAAAACAATCGTGATGACCCATCATAGTATCAGTGCTTTATCAGTCTCTGAGAAGTATGCTACGCTGCCTAGTAACGCCGCCTTTGTGAGTGATTTATCCAGCTGGATGCATGAGGATTGGGCGCCTGCTCTGTGGGTCCATGGCCACACACATGAAGCATTTGATTACTGTATTGGTAATACCCGTGTGATTGTTAATCCTCGGGCTTATCCTAATGAAGTTAGCAGCACTCAGATTGAGTTTGCATGGGACAGAGTAGTAGATGTCGATTAGATTGCTTTAAGTCATGTGATTGGTTCAATACTGGCTGCTTAATAATAATTGTAAAACATGACTATTTGATGTCCTAACCTCTATATGATTTAACGATCATGCTTTTATTGCTAGTTGGCTCATATTTCGTTCACTACTACCCAATAATCTGCTACGCTAGCTGCCATGAGTAAATTTTCTGATTCGTCACATCCTGAGCAAACCAATGCTCAAAAAGCTCTTAAGACGAGTGCGCCTGCCCCTGCACATTTGCCTGATAGTATGATTTCCTCAGTCAGCTTGTTACCTGAGAATAAGCGCTTGATCTTGTTTACCAGACACTCTTTACGTGAGCGCTCTGATGGCAACGGGTTTGCCAGCTACCAACTGCCACTTACTCCTAGAGGGCGCGTATTAGCGAAGTCTTGGGGACGCTGGTTAGCAGGTCATCTGCCATACTCTCTCGACGTAGACAGCATCTCAAGCCCTATTGGACGTTGTATTGATACTGCGCAACTGATGCAAGAAGGAGCAGGGTTACAACGCGATATTGCACATCAGTCGTTGCTGGTTGAGCCAGGTAGCTTGGTTACAGAGCCTGAGATTGCTAATGCAGTCTTTAAAGAGATCGGTGTGCTCAATTTTATCAATCGCTTCTTGCAAGGGAATCTTGAAGGCACAAAAAACGCCTATCAAGGTGGTCTTGATATTTTATCGCTATTTTATCAAAACCAGCCACAGCCTGGGCATTTAATGCTAGCAGTGAGTCATGATACGTTGTTGTCTGCTTTTTTGGCGGTAATGTTTGATGTGATTGAGATTGATTGGAATGACTGGCCCAAAATGATGGAAGGCGTATTTTTATGGTTTGATGATAAACCATTTGAGCAGGCCAATGCTTATTTTGTCTGGCGCGGTGAGGTTTATGTTCGTCCGATTAATACGTTAATGGACAGCTACCGTGCCGCAGGTTTTCATCCTAGCAAGCTATTGTTACCACCAGAAGTGAAATGGACGTAATACTAAGTTAAAGATTATATTGCTTTTTTGACTATGATATTTTGGGAGATTTTGGATAGATATAAAAAAACCTTGCCACTAGGACAAGGTTTTTTTATGATCAGCGTTAACGCAACTGATCTTAAGCTTGTAGAGCTTTGATAGCTTTGTTTAGACGGCTTTTGCGACGAGCAGACTTATTCTTATGAATAATGCCTTTATCAGCCATGCGATCAAGAACAGGTACCGCTTTTTTGTAAGCTTCGGTAGCTGCGTCATAATCTTTAGATTCGATTGCCGCATCAACACGCTTTAGATAAGTACGAACCATAGAGCGTTGTGACGCTGAATTTTGGCGACGTTTGGTGTTTTGACGGGCGCGTTTACGAGCTTGTGCAGTATTAGCCACGCGTATCTCCTTTATGAAAGACAGATAAAAATATGAATGTTGATTGCAATAATGGGTTTAACAATCATCGGTGACGAGCAGCCGTCTCGTCAAACATGATGTCGATGTTCAATATCAGATTTTCTAATATTAATGAATCATCGTAAGCGTCAAAGCCACTTGGAATAATTAAATAGCTATGACGTGTAAAGCCGGACATCTTAACAAATTATTGCGCTTAGAACAATATATTTGATCATCAAAGCGAAAAGAAGTTGTATGTAACGCTATACTCATACGTACAAAGTTTAAAATATAGATAAATAGCTGGTGGACAGTCGAACCATTGTTAAAAACTCTTACAATAAATCATGAATAGTAGCGACAGTTATGAGGTAACTTAGTTATGATACTGCCTTATAGTATCAAGGTATAATGGTACCGAGATATAATTAACCTCAAAGTATAGTCCGTTCGAGGTAAAATCGAGAGGTCACTGGCTATGTACTATAACGGTTTTAAAATGAATCGACTATAGTACGACTCAACAATCATAAAACTAACAATCATAAATAGTCTTTATAATAGTTGACGATTATGAAAAATGGATAGGATATGCAGCAAAAAGCAATTTTAATTGGCGCGACAGGCTTGGTTGGTCAGCATCTTGCTAAACAGCTTAGTGAACTCTATGATACATTAATAGTAATCGCGAGACGTCCACCGCGGTATATAAACGCTAGCATGAGATTCTATCAGGTCAATGATTTTGATAATTTAGCCGACGTTTTTGCAAGCGTTGGTGCAGATGCTACCACAGATGCGTTTAGTTGTTTGGGTACAACTAAGAAGCAAGCAGGCAGTGATGAGGCTTTTCGAAAAGTAGACTACGACTATAATGTAAATTTTGCCAAGTTATGCATTAATAAAGGGGTTAAAAACTTCTTTTTATTATCTGCGATGAATGCTGACATCGATAGCCGGTTTTTATATAACAGAGTAAAAGCAGAGACTGAGCAAGCTATCATGGAGTTAGGGTTTGAGCGTTTGGCTATCTTTCGACCTTCATTATTATTGGGCAAGCACAAAGGACGACCGCTCGAAAGCATCAGTCAAAAAGCCTTTAAAATTATTTCACCTTTAGTGTCTGAGTCGTTACCGCTGCATCCTATTTCAGCTAAGCGTGTTGCAAATGCAATGGCAATGACAGCTCATGATATGTACGAACGTCGCAAATACAGTGAATATCGCGCTGAGTCAAAGCCTAGTATTACTGACATTATCGAAAACAAGAGGATGCTGGCGATGACTCGTGTCAAAAAGTAAATCAAGACACTATCATATCGTTTGATTGAACCAATTTATAAACATGCTTTGTTAGAAGTAATAGCCTAAGCATTTAATAATAAAACAACACGAACCATCGTAAGACCACAAAATAGCCGATAGTCATTAACAAGGAGTAAATAACTATGTCAGAATCAATAGCAATGAACAAAGAGAACTTTGTCACCTGTGATCTATTGGATGCCAACCCTGAATCACAAGTCTGCTTACCAAATATCGAAGGCAAGTCGTTCTATAGCTTTGGTGCCAAAGATAAATTCTGTGGCGAGATTGTGACTGTCAAATGCTTTGAAGATAACAGCCGTGTAAAGGCGTTATTGAATAGTGACGGTAAAGATAAAAATGGTGAAGGCAAAGTATTGGTCGTCGATGGTGGTGGCTCGATGCGCTGTGCGCTGCTCGGCGATATGATTGCACAGTCAGCGATAGATAATGGCTGGGCTGGTGTCATTGTGTATGGCTGCGTCCGTGATGTCGATGACATGGCACAAATGGATATTGGTGTGATGGCATTGGGCTGCATTCCGCGTAAGTCAACCCGCCGAGATGAAGGTCAAACAGATATTGAAATCAGCTTTGGCGATTTAACGCTTAATTCTGGTATGTTCATTTATGCTGATAACAATGGCATTATTGCAAATCATAAGCCTTTAATAGCGTAAATTATTATGGTCATCAAGCTGTTGCGAGGACAAATAAGCATATATTGTCAGTGGTTATAAAGAAAAAACCCAGTTCAAATTATAGAACTGGGTTTTTTGGTTAGAAGTAAATGATTTATCAGTATTTTTCAAGCTCTGAGAGCATCTGTTCGCGCGCTTTATAAATCCTGCGTAGACCAAGCCATAGGCTGATGCACATAACGATCAATACCGAGGTAAAAGGTAAGCCTGTGCTTACTGAGCCTGCTTGGATGGTTTTTAGAGCTTGTGCGCCGCCGCCATAGAGCAGAGCAATAGCAATAAGACCTTGAGCAACCGCCCAGAATATACGCTGATATATGGAAGCTTCAAGCTTACCACCTGCTGTAATCGTATCAACCACCAAGGAGCCTGAGTCTGATGAGGTCACAAAAAACACCATTACTAGAATAATAGCAATGAAAGAGGTAATAGTCCCTAAAGGCAGATTTGCCAACATCTGAAACAAGGTCAAGGAGGCATCACTAACACCCTCTGCCAGCTCACCGACTTGATTGTTATATTGACTCAATCCTGACTGTCCAAATACCGTCATCCAGACGATGGTTACAAGCGTAGGGGCTAACATCACTGAGGTGATAAACTCGCGTACTGTACGGCCTTTTGAGATACGAGCGATAAACATACCTACGAATGGTGACCAACTGATCCACCATGCCCAATAAAACACAGTCCAGCCGTGAAAAAACTCATCATCACCGCGGCCTACAGGATTAGACAAGGGGATAATATAGGTTGCATAATCAACAGCGGTGGCACCGATTTTGCTAAGCAGTCCAAGTGAGTTGCCAACGAAAAACACAAACAATAGCAAGGCTAAAGCAACCAGCATATTGACGTTACTCAAAAGTTTAACCCCGCCATCAAGGCCACGTGCTACTGATATAGTGGCAAGAGCAGTCACCACAACTATAATAGTAATCTCGAGAGAATTACCTGCAAAGTCCCAACCAAACAAATAGTTAAGTCCGCTGGCTGCTTGCTGAGCACCCAAACCTAGTGATGTCGCTAGACCAAATATCGTCGCTAGTACGGCCAATATATCAATAATGTGGCCTGGCAGACCCCACGTTTTTTCTTTAAAAATAGGATAGAATACGGAGCGCATGGTCAGGGGAAAGCGAAAGTTATAAGCAAATAAGGCCAGCGATAAACCAACGACTGCGTAGATACCCCAAGGATGCAAGCCCCAGTGATACATGGTTGCACCCATAGCAGCACGGTAAGCTTCAGGACTGTCTGCTGCTACATCAAGTGGTGTACCTGCCCAACCGCTTGCATAAGCCAATGGCTCAGCCACACTCCAAAACATAAGGCCAATGCCCATACCAGCTGCGAACAGCATGGAGAGCCACGAGCGCCGATTAAAATCAGGTTTTGCATTCATACCGCCAATGCGAATGCTGCCATAAGGAGATACAATTAGTATTAGGCTAAATATCACCATGATATTAGCTGTACTGACAAAGAGCCAGTCAAAACCATTGACCACCCAATCTTTAGTACCATTGAGCCAAGAATTGGCTATATTAGGTAGTAATAAGGCAAACAATACAAAGCCAACAACGGCAATAGCGGTAAAGAAGAATACCGGTCTGTGTAAATCTAAACCCAATATTTCAGTATTGTTTTCACCAACTGTATGTTCAGTGGTGTAGAGCCTGCGACGAAACTTGTCGAGAAGAGGCTTTGGAATCTGTTTTTGCTCGTTCATAGGTGACGAATCTCCTGATGAGTTAGCTGAGCTGGACACCGTCAAAGTATCGACTATTCATTGCTAATCAATAGTTTTTGGCAGCTACAAGCTTTAGATTTTAGGTAATATAAAAATACTGTTGGCGCTTTATCAAGAGTACAAGCTACTTAATAGTTGAGCACTAAAGACTCAATAAGAAGCATGTATAGGAGATGATTGTTCAAAATACTATGCAAAAGTTCATTAAAAGATGAATGTTTTTGAGTAATAGAGAGTTAGCTCAAATTAAACTTTAAAATAAGAATTTTCAAAAGCGTGCCATGTTAACAAACCGTTTAGTTTTGTCAAATCGTAGCAGACCATCAGAGTGGAAATTAGTTTTGGTCAATTGCGAAAATATTCGTATAATAACTGCCAGATTCTTAAATAGATCCTACCTGCTATGTCTATCACTGCTTTAACTGACGCCTTTGCTCCCATTAATGAGCAGCTATTTCCTATTCAAAACTCGCAGAGACGCTGGCTTGCACCCGTACATGGTGCAGTAGGCAGTCTATGGCTGGCAAGTTTGGTCAAAACGACTATATGGGAAGTGGCAGATCGTTTAAAAGTGGTTGTGGCTCGAGATCAAAACCAGCTCAACCAGATAGAGACTGAGCTGGCATTTTGCGGAGTTGATGCTTATGTTTTTCCTGACTGGGAGACGCTAACGTATGATGAGCTGTCTCCGCATCAAGATATTGTTAGTGAACGAATCAACTTATTGACAGATATGCCAACATCGGGCGTACTACTCATCTCAGTACAGGCTTTGATGCACCGCGTTGCACCGCCCAGTTGGCTGATCGGACAACACTTTGATTTAAGCGTTGGTGATCAATTTGATATTAATACTCAACGTGAGCTACTGGCAAAAGCTGGTTACCGCGCAGTTGACAATGTATTTGAGCCAGGTGAATTTGCAGTACGTGGTAGCATTATTGATATTTTTGCGATGGGGCAACCATTTCCACTGCGTTTAGATTTATTTGATGATGAGATTGAGACGATTCGTTTTTTTCATCCGCAAACTCAGCGTACATTGACTGATGATGATCTAAAGGCGATGGTGTCAGGTAATGATAAAAGTATGGGTCAAGAGTCATTATCGTTATTACATAAATTGCCTGATATCTCCAAACCTATTAAGAAGTTTCAAATACTACCTGCAAAAGAGTTTCCTTTAGAAGAGGGCAGAGACACTTTTCGCATGAATTTTGCTGCAATGTTCCCAAACGCTAGTAGCCGTAAATCTGAGCTACATAAAGATGTGATGGCAGGGATTGCAAGTAGCGGACTTGAGTATTATCAGCCGTTGTTTTTTGATTTAAAAGATTGGCAGCAAGAGAGTAGTTTATTTAACTATTTGCCTAAAGATGCTTTGTTTATCACAGATGAGCTAATCAATGAGCGCCAAGCGGATTACTGGTCGCAAATCCAGCGCCGTTACGAGGAGCGTCGTCATGATATTGATAAACCTATTGTAGCACCAGAGCTATTATATCTACTATCTAATACGCTTAATGAGTATCTTAATCAATATCCACGGGTAATATTAAGCGCGCGCGAAGAGCTTGCATCTATGACAGATGTAGAAGCTAATAATGACAGAACAGCAGCATCTGCAGCTGCTCAAATACAAAACAAGCAAGGCCTAGTGACACTGAGCGCCCAAATGCCACCACAATTGGCTGTCAATCATCAAAAAGCAGAACCTTTGGCAGAACTGTTGGATTTTTTGAATATGCAGGCGCAAACAGGTACGCCAGTATTAATCGTCGCTGAAACTGCAGGTCGCCGTGAGATTCTCATTGAGCTGTTCAAAGGTAAAATTGATATAAAAACCTACGACAGCTTCAAAGATTTTTTGGCAGCAGACAAAGCCAGTGACAACAATTCAAGCCAAAAACCACATGTTGGTCTGACAGTTGCACCGATTGAGCGCGGAGTCTACGTTCCCGAACGCTTGGTGCTGATTAGTGAGACTCAGCTGTTCGGTAGGCAAGTGTTGCAAACACGTCGTCGTCGCCAAAGTGGCGTATCAGAAGAGTTCTTGGTCAAAAGTGTCACTGAAATGACGCAAGGCAGTCCTATCGTCCATATCGAACATGGTATTGGCCGCTATAATGGACTCATTATTTTAGACGTGGGTGACGGTGAGCAAGAGTTTATTCATCTAAAATACGCTGATGATGCCAGCATTTACGTGCCGGTGGCCAATCTACAAATGATCAGTCGTTACAGTGGCGGTGATCCAGCACTTGCTCCTCTACACAAAATTGGTAGCGGGAAATGGGACAAAGCCAAGCAAAAGGCATTGCA
Source organism: uncultured Psychrobacter sp. (assembly GCF_947495825.1). Taxonomy (GTDB): domain Bacteria; phylum Pseudomonadota; class Gammaproteobacteria; order Pseudomonadales; family Moraxellaceae; genus Psychrobacter. The sequence goes on along the minus strand of NZ_CANMAH010000011.1, from coordinate 23,196 downwards.
GCAAATTCATGATGTGGCAGCGGAGCTGCTCAACATGCAAGCAAGGCGCGAAGCAAAAGTAGGCATTCATTTTAAAATAGACATCTCACAGTATGATCTATTTGCCAGTCAATTTGCTTTTGAAGAAACCCCGGATCAAGCCAACGCTATCCACGCAGTTATCGAAGACATGAGACAAAACCAACCGATGGATCGTCTTATTTGTGGTGATGTGGGCTTTGGTAAAACAGAGGTTGCCATGCGGGCAGCATTTATTGCTGTTAGCGCCGGTTATCAGGTTGCAGTGTTAGTACCGACTACTTTACTTGCAGGCCAGCACGAAGACAACTTCCGCGACCGTTTTGCCGATTGGCCTGTCCGTATCGAGACTTTGTCACGGTTTGGTGGTAAAAAGCATCAGGATACGGTACTGGCAGATTTGGATGCTGGTAAAGTTGATATTGTGATAGGTACGCATAAGCTGTTACAGCCTGACGTAAAGTTTTCTAATTTGGGATTAATGATCGTTGATGAAGAACATCGCTTTGGCGTGCGTCACAAAGAGCGTATTAAGGCTATTCAGACTGATGTAGATAGTTTGTCAATGACAGCGACACCGATACCTAGAACGCTTAACATGGCGCTATCTGGTATGCGTGATATGTCTATTATTGCAACCCCGCCTGCACGTCGCTTAGCCATCAAGACGTTTGTCATGCAAAAGACTGATGCTTTAATGAAAGAAGCCATCTTGCGTGAGTTGCTACGTGGCGGACAGGTATACTTATTGCATAATGATGTGGCGAGCATTGAGCGCATGGCAGAGACCATTCGCGAGCTGGTACCAGAGGCGCGTGTAGGGGTCGCTCATGGACAGATGCAAGAGCGTGAGCTTGAACAAATCATGCAGCAGTACTACCATAAAAAATTTAATGTGTTAATTTGCACAACTATTATCGAAACTGGTATCGATGTGCCAAATGCCAATACCATTATTATTGAGCGCGCTGACAAATTTGGTCTGGCTCAGCTGCATCAGTTGCGTGGCCGTGTCGGTCGTAGTCATCATCAAGCCTATTGTTATCTATTAGTACCATCACTTAAGGGTCTTAAAGGTGATGCCAAACGCCGTTTACACGCGATTGAGCGCGCCAATACATTGGGTGCAGGCTTCATGCTAGCGAGTGAAGATTTAGAGATTCGCGGTGCTGGTGAAATCCTAGGCAAACAGCAAAGCGGTAACATGCAGGCAATTGGCTTTAGTCTGTATATGGATATGCTCGAACGGGCTACCAAAGCCATCAAAGCAGGTAAAGAGCCAGATTTGAGTACGCCGTTGTCGCTGACCAGTGAAATCAATTTACATAGCTCAGCATTGATACCAGAAGAGTATTTGCACGATGTGCATCAGCGCCTATTGTTCTATAAACGGATCAGTAACGCTGACAGTAAAGAAGCTTTGATTGATATTCGTACTGAAATGATAGATCGTTTTGGGGTGTTACCAGATCAAACCAAGCAGCTATTTGCCATTCATGATCTGCGTTTACAAACAGAGCCATTAAAAATTAATAAAATTGATGCTAATAGTCATAGTGTGACCTTAGAATTTGCACCTGATACACCAGTTGACGCGCTGGCGATCATTAAATTGATTCAATCTGATGGTCAGCGTTATCGTATGAATGGCGCTTCAGGTATTCGTTATAACGATGCAGATAAACTTGAGACACCGCAGCAGCGAGTCATTGCTATTCAAGAGCTATTACATTATTTTAGCGAACATACAGTAGCCGAACCTGCTTAAATATAAGTCCGATCTTTCTAGTCAAGGGTGCTATATCGTTATCACTTAGTCTTAACCGAGTACACAGTTTTGATAAACTGGTACGATCAGCAGTAGGGATTTGTGAATGTTCAACACGCCTTCACAGATAACTGATAAAATAGCGCCATTATAGATAGCTATTAACTGAATTTATTGAAGTTTTATAACAAGAGAAGCCGTTATTATGTTCCAACTACATCCTAAGCTTGCTGCTGATAGTTTTTTAGTAGGGGATTTTCCCTTGTCGACATGTCGTTTGATTAACGATTGTCAGTTTCCTTGGTTGATTCTAGTGCCACGTGTGTCTGGTATCAAAGAATTGTACGAATTGTCTGAATCTGATCAAGCACAATTTTTACGTGAGTCAAGCTGGCTATCAAGCCAACTTGCCAAGACATTCCAAGCTGACAAAATGAATGTGGCAGCACTTGGTAACCAAGTTCCACAGCTACATTTTCACCATATAGTACGCTATCAAAATGATCTGCAATGGCCAAATCCAGTATGGGGTGTACCTGCAGTACCATATACAAAGGATGTATTGGCACAAATGCAGCAGACACTGATGATTGCATTGCGAGGCCATCATCAAATGCCATTCGATTGGCGTATGTAGTCGTTACTTAATAGCTAGATACAGTGCTTGGTAAGTGGTTACGCTTATATCGTTTGCATTGTTCTGTTTTTGCTTTTGTTATAACAAGGACATTACCTACTGATACTACTGTATGCAAGTAGACTATATTTGAGGTAGGTAGTGTTTTTTAATTGCTAATGACGTATATTGTTAGCGGCCTATGTTGTTAGTAATTTATACAATATCACGCTATATTCTTACTAATAATAAATCAGCTATATTCTCCTCTATTGTTCTATGAAAGCTTAGCGCTTACTCGTTTACGCTTTTTTCACTTTTCCCAATCCGAGCGACCATCAAATATGCCTTTTTCAGGTGGATTGAAATCACCGACTTTGTTGAAAAAACAAGAACATGCTCGGTTTGACTATCCAGAGATATTAGTCTTACTGCTTACCGTAGCACTTGTTGCTATGCATTTTGAGTTTAATTCTGTGTCAATGGCGCTGTTTGCTATTGTAAGCTTACCAAGTTTGATGATTTTGGTTTATAACTATCAGCGTCAGCCAAGCTTTTGGACGTCTAATATTGTTGTGGTGCTATTTTCGACAGTCATTGGAAGTATGCAGTTTTGCACGGTACTGTCACTGAGTCTGTCACTGTTGATCGGTATTCGAATCATCTTAAGCGAACCTGAAAATCGACTTAAATTGATGATGATTTTTGTCGTCACCGCGATCATGTTTTATTATGTCAGTATCACCCTATATAGCGATATGATGGTTTGTAATGAAGACCTTATATCACCTACCATATTGCTGGCTAGTATTATTACTGTATTCTGGCAGTTTTGGAGTGTATATCATAAATATCTAAGTTACGAAAAAACGGCAGAGAAAGCAAAGGGACGACTCAATACTTTAGTATCGGTCATTAGTAAATTGACCCGCTTTATACCTCCGCAGGTTTGGCAACCAATCGTGAAGTCAGACAGTGCTGTAAATGTAAATAACAAACGCGCCAAGCTTACGATTATGTTTTCAGATATTGCTGGGTTCACTGAGCTGTCTGATAGCTTAAGCTCTGACAACCTAGCTGATATTTTAAATACTTATATGAAATGTATGACGGTCATTGCCAACAAGCATGGGGCGATGCTAGATAAGTTTGTTGGTGATGGCATGGTATGCTTTTTTGGTGAACCAAATAGTCGGGGAACGCGGCAGGATGCATTGGACTGTGTGGCCATGGCTATCGATATGCGCCGTGAAATGCGTAGTTTGCGACAAGAATGGCGCTTAATGGGCTTTGAAGGGCTGTATGTGCGTATTGGGATTACCACTGGCTACTGTCATGTAGGCAACTTTGGTAGTAATAACCGCATTAGCTATACTATCATTGGTAAAGAGGCAAATCTTGCATCCCGTCTTGAGTCGATAGCAGGAAAGGGAGACATTCTTATTAGTCAAAGGACATATGATTATATCTGCCACGATTATGAATGCGAATATGCTGGCACCTATCAATTAAAAGGTTTTGATAGCAGTATAAATGCTTGGCAAGTGTTAGACCCTGATGCTAATAAAGGCCGTCTATCCAAGTGGGTAGATCATACGTTACCTGGTTTTAACTTACATCTAAATTTTAAAGACATGCAAAATTATGATTATAAAGAGATTAAAAGCAAACTAAACTTTGCGCTTGAACGTATCGAAAAAGAAGAAAAAGAGCATTCTTTAAGCAACAAGTAACTAATAAAGAGAGCAAACTGTTGTAATCATTATGTTTTATAGATTAAGGATATTACCCCGTAAACCAACTAAAAAGCCAGCTATTACAATATAATAGCTGGCTTTTTAGCGTAGCAAAATCTATGCTTAATATTTAATGGTTTTCTTTTGCATGGTTGAGCGTATATTTAGGAATTTCTATGGTCAAATCTTCATCGTCAAGCATTACCTGACAAGACAGACGTGAATCAGGCTCCAGTCCCCAAGCACGATCTAACAAGTCAGCTTCAATATCGTCCATTTCTTCTAAGCTATTAAATCCTTTACGAACCACGACATGACAGGTAGTACATGCTTTTGACATCTCACAAGCATGCTCGATTTTGACGCCTTTTTCAAGCAAGGCTTTACATAAGTTATCACCAGATTGAAGCTCAACTTCGGTGCCTTCAGGGCAAATCTCATGATGGGGTAGTACAGTAATCTTTGGCATAAATCGTCTGTCCAATACTAATCAATTAAAAATAAAGCGTTATAAGATAAATTATTATATTAGGTGAGTTATAATTATTAAGTTACAGCCACCAATGTATCTACATCTGCTACCAGTCTTGAGCACTTGTACCTGCCATACTGGCTTTGACACTCTGATTCATAATACGAGCAGCAAAAGCATCGCTATGTGGTTTGAGCTTGGCTTGCTCTTTTTCGATAATTGACAAATCATCAGTGTTAAGTGCTGTTTGTAATGCTTGAATATGCTCAGTGAGTGACTGCTGTTCCTCAGATGTTAATAAAGCAGCAAACTCGTTAAGTGCTGATTGTAGCGCCAATACTTCGCGCTCGGCTTCTACTTTAGTCTCAATTAAAGAACGCGCATTTTTATCTTCTTCTGCATGCTTAAATCCTGCAGTCAAGAGCTGCTCTTTTTGCTCATCTGACAATCCATAAGAAGGCACAATTTCAATCTGACTCTCTGTCTTTGTCGTGGTTTCTTGGGCACTGACTGTCAACTGTCCATTGGCATCGATGCTAAAAGTCACTTCAATACGAGCAAAACCTGCCTTCATTGGCGGAATACCATATAGCTCAAAACGTCCAAGTGAACGGCAGTTTTCTACTGTCTCGCGCTCACCTTGCACTACATGAATAACCATGCCAGTTTGTCCGTCTTGGTAAGTGGTAAACACTTGACGTTTTTTGACAGGGATTGGAGTATTACGTGGGATCAATACTTCAACCAAGCCGCCCATTGTCTCAAGACCAAGCGATAATGGTGTCACATCTAATAATAGTAAATTGTCATTACTATCACCGTTAACCAATTGATGCGCTGTCTGAGCCGCGCCCAAAGCGACAACTTCATCTGGATTTAGGCGACAAAGAGGCTGCTTGGCAAAAAACTCAGCTACAACATGCTGAATGGCAGGCATACGCGTAGAACCACCGACCAAAATTACTTCATCCAAGTCAGTGCTAGATAGCTTTGCATCACGCAGTACCTGTTCGCATACACTTAACGTACGGCGACTAACTGGATCGGCAATAGCGACTAAGTCTTCATGACGTAACACACCTTGATAAGATTGCTCGTTAACTACAATGTCGATATCGACTTGTTTAGCATCAGTTAATGCTTGCTTATAAGCCTTTGCTTGTTGCGCAAGTATCGACTTGTCATGACGGCTGACATCTTTAGGATCGATGTTTACTTGTTTGATGAGCCAATTGGTCATCAAGCGATCAATATCATCTCCGCCTAAGGCGCTGTTACCACCCGTTGCTAGTACTTCAAACACGCCATCAGTAAGCTTTAAAATGGAAACATCAAAAGTACCACCACCAAGATCGTAGATTAAATAATAGCTTTCTTTATTATCGCTCTTAGCCGAGTCCTCAGCAGGTTTATCAAGACCATAGGCGACTGCAGCAGCGGTTGGCTCGTTTAATAGACGCAGTACATTGATGCCGGCCGCCTGTGCTGCATCTTTAGTCGCTTGACGCTGAGCTTCATCGAAATAAGCCGGCACAGTAATCACTGCACCTTCTATACTGTCTGCAGGTAGGGCAGTTGACGCTCTTTGCTCAAGGGCTGCTAGGATCCGTGCTGATACTTCAACAGGAGATACGTCACCTTGAGCCGTAACAAAGGCTGGCATATCATCTTTATTACCACTTAATTCGTAAGGATGAGAGAATTTGATATCAGCTTGGCTACGGCCCATAAAGCGCTTAGCTGAAACAATCGTATTTTTTGGATCATCCGCTAGATGCGCTAGGGCGTCATAACCAACAAGTGGATTACCAGTGCTTGGATAGTAAACAACAGAAGGTAATAAGGTATCGGTTGTTGTATCTGACTCTAAGACTTGCGCTTTGCCTGAACGTACTACAGCCACCAACGAGCGTGTAGTACCAAGATCAATTCCTAGACCAAAACGATGTTGGTGAGGTTGAGCGCTTTGATTGGGTTCGGCAATTTGCAATAAAGACATAAGATAACTCAAAGATAAAATAAATAAGTGAAATGAAGCAAATCTAGTATGCAGGCGGCGATAGTTTAACGGCTAAAGTCTCACTCTACAATAGAAGAAAATAGCGCTTAAAATAAGAAAGTATACAATATTGCTAGTAGTATTTTGACCTTACGTATAGACCTAACATTTATACGTTAAGTCTAAACATACAAGTCATCATCATCTGAATGCTCAGCACTTGCTACTTCATCAAGACCAATCGTAACATCAGCGTTTAATTTGACTAAAAACTTCAGTTTTTGCGTCGCGTCAATAGCGGTCTGCCAGTCTTCACTTTTGTAAGCTTTATCAAAACGTTCAGATTGATAGGCCAAGCGCTCTATGATTTGCGGATGTAGTTGTTTTAATGTGGCAAGATCTTTTTCTTCGATTGCTTCATCTAAATCAATACGCATCTGCATAGCATCTTCTAAAAAATCTAAATCAGCAATAGAATGCTCCACATTCTGTGCTTGGTCAGCCATATCAAGCAAATAGCTAGCACGACTATCGGGTGCGCTTAGAGTTTGATAAGCTTGATTGATCAATGCTGATGCCTGCTCAGACTGCTGCTTTGCTTGTGCAATATTTGCTACATGTTTTGTATCATCGACAGAAAGGTTGTCTGGATGATAACGCTTTTGTAGCAGACGTAGACGCTGATCAAGACTATCTTGATTGACTTCAAACTGTACAGGATGCTCAAATAGAGCAAAGAAATTATCAAACTGAGCTTCTAAAGTGACATTTGTCATATTATGCGCCTTGCTTTTCTGTTTGTTTTTCAGGTCTTTGCCTAACTAAATATTGTAACTATGGAATAGTAACTGCGGACTTATATAAGACTTAATGGCCGATACTAAGTTTGCAATAGCGATAGGCTGCTGTCCAAGATTGTAATCATACTTTTTAAACAGTAAAAGACTCACCGCAGCCACATTCGCCCTTTTGATTAGGATTGGTAAATTTGAAGCCTTCGTTTAAGCCTTCTTTTTCATAATCCATCAATAAACCGTCTAAATAAACCAAGCTTTTAGGGTCAATGAAGATACTGACACCGCGACTTTCATAACGGGTATCATTGTCATCAGGCGTATCTACAAACTCTAAAACGTAAGCCAAGCCCGAGCAACCCGCTGTACGGATACCAACTCGAATACCTTCGCCCTTACCGCGATTATCCAAAAACTCTCGAACATGCTGAGCGGCGCGTTCTGTCATTTCAATCATGCCAACTCCTACTTACTATCAAATGTAATACAACTAATAATAATATGGTTGTTTATTCTTTAAAAACAATCATTACAAATCTATGGTTATATCAAAGAACCCATTAAAAACATAACAACTGTTAGAAAATAAAAGGTGACAAGTACATAAGCATCATTGTCACCTCCAAGCATTAGTAGTAAAAGTCATACTACTAATGCAGTATTAATAGCATACATTGCGTATGCTATTAAAATTAATTAGTCGCTTCTTCTGCTACTTCAGCAGTACCATGCTTACCTTTATAGTCAGTTATGGCAGCTTTAATAGCATCCTCTGCAAGTACAGAACAGTGAACTTTTACTGGTGGCAATGCAAGCTCTTGAGCAATATCGTTGTTTTTGATTTCGCCAGCTTGATCCAAACTCTTGCCTTTTAACCACTCAGTAACGAGCGAGCTTGAAGCAATCGCTGAGCCGCAGCCATAAGTTTTAAAGCGAGCGTCTTCAATGATACCTTTATCATCGACTTGGATTTGTAGACGCATCACATCACCACAAGCTGGGGCACCAACCATACCGGTTCCAACGTTTTTGGCATTTTTATCAAGATTGCCAACGTTGCGTGGATTTTCGTAATGATCAATAACTTGGTCACTATAGGCCATGGGGTTTTCTCCTAGTTAGATGATGAATAGCCATTTATCAACTTTAAAATGTTTTACTACTCATCGATAATTGGGGTCAAACACTTCATATAAAAACATTATTTATAATTGTCTGATTGTTCATTCGATGGCTATATTTTATAACCATATTATTTATTTTACTAAGTTTGCACTAATAAATATTAATGCTCTGCCCACTCAACTGAATCTAAATCAACGCCTTCTTGGTACATATCCCAAAGAGGAGAGAGGGCACGTAATTTATCGACTGCTTCGTGCATTTGCTTAACCACAGTATCAATGTCTTCTTCGGTAGTATAACGACCGAAACTAAATCGAATTGAGCTGTGAGCTAACTCGTCTGGACGACCAATCGCACGTAGCACATATGATGGCTCAAGCGTTGCCGAGGTACAAGCTGAACCAGATGATACGGCTAAGTCTTTCAACGACATCATCAGTGATTCACCTTCAACAAAGTTAAAGCTAATATTTACGATGTTGGGGACGCTATGTTCTAAATCACCATTTAAATAGATCTCTTCGATGTCTTGCAAGCCATCCCAAAGCTTTTGACGTAATTTGGCTGCGTGTGCATGATCTTCTTCGTAACGCTCATTGGCTAGAGCAAATGCAGCTCCTAGACCAACGATTTGATGCGTCGGCAGAGTACCTGAGCGCATACCACGCTCATGTCCACCGCCATGCTGTTCTGCTTTTAGGCGAATGCGCGGCTTACGGCGAACAAACAATGCGCCAATACCTTTAGGACCATATGCTTTGTGACCAGAAAAACTCATCAAGTCAATTTTCATCTCTTCAAGATTGATAACTACCTTGCCAACCGCTTGAGCACCATCAACATGGAAGATAACACCTGCGTCACGCGTGATCTCGCCAATAGCAGCAACATCAGTAATTGTACCAAGCTCATTGTTCACCATCATAAGTGATACTAAAATCGTATCATCACGCAGTGCTTCTTTAACTTGCTCTGGTAGAATTAAACCAGTACCTGCTTGTGGCTCAAGATATGTGATCTCAAAGCCTTCTTGTTCAAGCTCGCGGCAGGTATCTAATACGGCTTTATGCTCAATCTTACTCGTGATGATATGCTTACCGCGAGACTGATAAAAATGCGCTGCACCTTTAATTGCTAGGTTGTCAGATTCTGTTGCGCCAGAAGTAAAGACGATTTCGCGAGGGTCGGCATTAATCACTTCAGCGACTTGCTGACGCGCTGTCTCTACTGCTTCCTCTGCTTGCCAGCCATAGCCATGCGAGCGCGAAGCTGGGTTACCAAAGATGCCATCTACAGTCAGATACTCGCTCATCTTAGCAGCTACTGGTTTAGCAACTGGGGTAGTGGCGGCATAATCTAAATATATAAGGTTGTTATGTTGGCTCATGCTGGGTTTGCCTCGCTGGTCGATAAAGTAATAGTATTAATGTCTTTTAAAGAAATCTCTTTGGTAGAGGTGTGCTGACGTTCTGATACTGATTGCACGTTTTCCATGTCTAATAATTGCGCTAGTGTTATATTTTTCAAGTACTGTTCGATATGATTTGACAATGCACACCATAAATCATGGGTCAAACACATTGTACCACCTTGGCAATCACCGCGCCCTTCACACTGCATAGCATTAACAGATTCGTCAACAGCAGATATGATAGTCATCACGTCTATTTCATCCAAAGGCTTAGCTAGATGGTAACCACCTGCAGCACCGCGAATACTGGTAACCAAGCCACGTTTACGAAGTTTGGAAAATAGCTGTTCAAGATAGGAGATAGAGATAGATTGTCGTTTTGCAATATCAGATAAGGATACAGCGCTGTCTTGCTGACTGGTCTGTAAAGCCAAGTCTAATAAAGCGGTAACGGCATACCTGCCTCGAGTAGTTAAACGCATAAAATATCTCCAAGCTGATCAGTTATAAGCCAAATTCAATAACGAGCTTAGGCATGTTGATTAATACAGTTGGTGTAAAGTTACTTACATCATAGCGATACTAAATAACTGCAACGCTATCACTGCTAGACAACAAATGGTTAACCCGATATGTGCTGCGATAGGGGTATTATACTTAATCCTGAGTAATTTAGTCAAGATTAAAGTGTCTTAGTATGGTTAATCTTACCTATCACGATTATTAATAAAAGTAATCGGTAAACTCAAAGTTTAGATAAGATATAAAAGAGAACGTAATAGGAAGAAAATTATTTGAAATAAAAACGCTTAACGACATGGCAAAGTTGTCATTAAGCGTTTTTAATCAAAGAAAGGGGAGCCATGTAGGTTAGCTCATTAGCAAGGCAATGATGGCTCCGATTGCAATAATAGTGGCTATTACTGACACAATGGTAAGGGTTTTTTGTCTACTCTGTAACTCTTTGACTGTCGTTTCAAACTCGCGATTTTTTATGGTCAACGTATTTATTTGAGTCTGTTGTTCTGCAATACGCACTTTATAATTGTGCTTCTTTTCTTCCATCTCTTCTGCGCTAGGCTTTTGCTTGCCATTGCCACCTTTGAATTTCTTTATGATACCTTGAATCAAGCTACCTAGACCTAATTGGGTAATAAACTGTTTAATCAATTGTACCTGAACAGCTTCTCCGCGCATTTGTAGTTTTTCAGTCGCCTCACTGTCGTGAGAGGTAAGAGCGTTTAGTACTTGAATACTATAGGCGTTAATAACAACGTCAGGTTCACTACGATCAACAGGCAGCTGCGCATCCAGTAATACCCCTTTATAGCTAAAAGTTGCAAAAACCTCTACATGAGGTAAATACAAGCGCAGACAAACCACGGTGCCCTGTTTCGCTAGTGGATATGCAGCCTTGCGTAGCTCAGGATCTAGGCGTAGCAACAGCGTCAATGCTGACTCAATGAATACTAAAATGATATTAAGAAGAGAGTGAGACAATGTAGTACGCTTCATGTAAGTAATCCATTTTATTGGGCAGGTTAGAAATAAACATAAAATATGAGTAGCAATAAATAATTGCAATCATAGAATTGATTATAGTTTGGTTTTTATAACATATTATGCGTTAGCTATCATAACGTTTCCATCATAAAAAGTAATGTATCTCTATGTCAGTTAATAAATTGTTGCGCTATTAACTCAAACAAGACTAAAAACCTTATGAGCGTTAGTTTAACTGAGCCGTAAGTGGGTAAAAATAAGAAAAAGGCCATGAGTTACTAATCAATAAGCTGATATCATCATCAATTGTTACTTTATAATAGGATAATAGGCAAATTTTATCTTTCACTTTGAGTTAATCCTTTAAATTATATTAAAAGCGTTACCTTTTTGAGAAAACTGTCTGTTACAGAGTACCAATATGGCTTTGATGATTTACTAAACTACTCTTTTATAAGTGGTATTTCTGGGACAAATTTATACATGAAACGACGAGTTACAGGTGATTTGCGTAACGTTAAGTGTCAAATACGTAGTTTCGCGGGCGAAAAAATGTAAAATCGCTTGCGCTCCTTTTGTTGCCTTGATATAAAGGCGTTAATAACGCGCAACCACAAACAAAAGCGTCTAGAATGGTTTTTATTGCTTATATCACGTGAGAGCGATACAATGCCGGACGTTAGCGTTTATTTCAGCCCTTAAACTTGAAGGAAATTTTATGAATAAGTCAGAATTAATTGATAGCATCGCAGATAAAAGTGGCCTTAACAAAACTCAAGCTGGTGATGCATTGAACGCCGTTATGGAAAGCGTTGGTGAAGCTCTAGAAGCGGGTGAAAGCATCTCATTAGTTGGCTTTGGTACGTTTAGCGTAAAAGACCGTAAAGCCCGTACTGGCCGTAATCCTAAGACGGGTGAAGAGCTAAGTATCCCAGCAAGTAAAGTACCAAGCTTTAAAGCTGGTAAAAATCTAAAAGAGCGCTTAAACTAGGCGTATCTTGGCTTGTTTTTATATAACTGTTGTTTAACTCTTGTTAACGAAACAAGCAATAAAAAGCACCTTTAGATAAAGGTGCTTTTTTTATCGCTACAATTTATATAGTACGAGCTTGGAATATTTTGAGTCTAGACTAAAATTCACGTATCATAGGGCGCGCGTGACAATACTGCTTTATTAAATTAAGATTTAATCAGGCTTGAATAACACAAATATCATTTATCATCCCATTGTTCTATATGTCATCGACAGCGTTGCAATGGTTTATCATCAATATGAGTTAAAAGTAGAAATAACTATGGATAAATTGCGCGATTTTTTAAAAAGCTGGCCTGGTCGCATTTTATTGATTCTATGCTTATCGCCACTTGCTTTATTGGGTATTGAAAGCTACTTTCAGGGCAATGTTGATCCCAATCAAGTTGCTCAAGTAGGTGAAGCAAGCGTGGGTTTATCAGAATATCAAAACGCAGTCAATAATAGACGTTCTGAGATTTTAGACCAAATTGATGATGCAAGCTTGTTAAATGAAGACGTGTTGCACGAACAAGTACTAAAAGGCTTGATTGATCGTACTTTGCTTGAGCAGCAAGCTGGCAAGCTAGGTATGACGGTATCAGATGAAACGATCAATCGTCTGTTGCGTCAAGAGGATGCTTTTAAGGATGAAAATGGTGAGTTTTCTAATGCTCAGTTTTCAAACTTTTTACGTCAACGTGGTATGAACAAAAACCAGCTTTTTGCTGAATTTCGCAATCAACTAAGCCTTGATCAGCTTAATGCTAGCATCGTTGGCACTGCTATTTATCCTATGAAAGCGGTAAACCAATTGATTGACTTACAGTTGGAGTCACGCAACATTTGGCTACATCGCTTTAATTGGCAGGATTATCAGCAGCAAGTTAAGCTTAGTGAAAGTGACATCCAAGCTTACTACGATGCCAATAAAGAAACCCTAAAAAGCGATGCAATGGTTGATTTGGCTTACATTCAGCTAAGTCCTGCGATGATCAAAGTCGATACAGTGACAGAAGAAGAATTGCAACAGCAATATGAAAGCTATAAGCAAGGCCTTGCTGTGGTCGATGAACGTAAGATTAGCCAAATCTTATTGACTGGTGATGACGCAAAAGCACGTGCTAATGAGGTTAAAGATCGCCTTGATAAAGGTGAATCATTTGTAGCGTTGGCTAAAGCGGAGTCAGATGATCCATCAGGTGCAAGTGGCGGTGATATTGGACTTTTTAATGCATCAGTATTTGGTAGTGATGCTGCCGCTGTCGAAACAGCGCTACAAGGTTTGAGTGTTGGTGAGGTTACACCGCCTATCAAGACCAGTTTTGGTTATCAAATATTTACGGTAACAGAAGACAATGGTAGTAAGATACCAAGCCTAGAAAGCATGCGTGAAGAGCTAACAGCCAAGGCAAAAGAGTATAAACGTCAATCTATTTATGCCGATAAAGTAACAGCAATCAACGACTTGGCAGCCGATGGTTTTAGTATCGAAGATATTGCACAACAAGAAAACGTAGCATTAAAACAGATCAAAGACTATCGAAAAGACAATAATACTTCAGTACTATCGCAACCTGCTGTTATTAAACAAGCGTTCGATGAGTTTACTATTCAAGACCAAGCAGTAACAGCAGGAATTGAAGTTGGTGACGGGACGGTGTGGGTACAACCTAGCAACTATCGTCCTACTCAGACTCTTACGCTTGCAGCAGCCACGCCAATAATCACGCAAAAGCTACGTCAACAAAAAGCCAGTGCTATGGCTCTTGAAGACGCTAAACAATTAGCTGCTGATATTAAGACTGTGGCAGATATTAATGGGCAACCAGTAAACTTTCAAGCATTAGGTCAAGTGAATCGTCAGACAACGTTATTGACCAATAAGGAACGCAGTTTAGCATTTAGTCAGCAAGCGCCTAAAGATGGGGTTGTAGCGTTAGCTAGCGAGACTGAGATAGGCGCTAGTGTGATAGTTGGTGATCGTATCGAAACTGAAAGCCAATCACAGCTCTCAGATACAGAAAAAGCCCAAACCGCACAGATTATTCGTGACAATCTAGGTCAAGATCAGCTACAAGATTATTTAGATTATTTACGCTTAGTATATAAAGTTGAAATTAATGAAGCCAATGTAGCTGGCGCACAAGGTCAATAAAAGTATTATGGCTTTAAGTTTAGCTATTAATGAATAGCTAGAAAATGTGTAAAGTTTAATGAATAAAAAAGCCACTGTACTATACAGTGGCTTTTTTGATGGATGATAAATAAATACTAACTGGCTGAGTACTAGTGGCGGAAATGGCGCATACCAGTAAAGACCATGGCAATGCCGTGCTCATTTGCAGCAGCAATGGTCTCATCATCACGCATAGAGCCGCCAGGCTGAATAATCGCTGAAATACCTACTTCTGCAGCGTTGTCTATACCGTCACGGAATGGGAAGAAAGCATCTGATGCCATGACAGCTCCTTCAGTAACCAATCCAGCGTGCTCCGCCTTGATAGCTGCGATACGAGCTGAGTTGACGCGGCTCATTTGACCTGCGCCTACACCAATAGTACGCTGGTTTTTGGCGTAAACGATAGCGTTGGATTTGACATACTTTGCAACATTCCAGCTAAACAGCAAGTCAGCAATTTGGGCTTCAGTTGGTTGGACATCGGTTACGATTTTTAGATCATTAGCCGTAATCAAGCCTAAATCCTGCTCCTGCACGAGTAAACCCCCGTTGACGCGCTTGTAATCAAGTTGAGAGTCACGCTGATCTGGCGTTGGCAACTCGCCGCAAACCAATACACGTACGTTTTTCTTAGTCGCAGTTGTCTCAAGCACACCGTCTTCAATACTTGGTGCAATGATCACTTCAACAAATTGATTGTCAATAATAGCCTTAGCAGCCGCAACTGTTAATGGGCGATTAAAAGCAATGATACCGCCAAAAGAAGATTCAGGATCTGTACTAAAAGCTGTTTTGTAAGCAGTGACTTGATCTTGATTTACTGCTACGCCACAAGGGTTGGCGTGCTTTACAATCACACAAGCAGGCGCATTAAAGGCTTTAACGCACTCAAGAGCTGCATCGGTGTCAGCAATATTATTATAAGAAAGAGCTTTGCCTTGTAGCTGCTTAGCAGTAGCAATAGAAGCTTGCTGGCTCCTTAGAGGCTGGTTTTCGGTATAGAAGGCAGCATTTTGATGAGGGTTTTCACCATAACGTAGGTCTTGTGCTTTCTCGAGCTGCACATTAAAGGTACGCGAAAAATTCTCTGGTTCTTGAGTGTCATTGACACGGCTACCTAGGAAGTTGGCGATCATACCATCATACTGGGCGGTATGTTCAAACGCTTTGACGGCTAAGTCATAACGTAGAGCCGTTGTCAGCTCAGTACCGTCACCTAAAGCGGTAAGCACACGCTCATAATCAGCTGGATCAGTTACAATACCCACATGAGCGTGATTTTTGGCGGCAGCACGTACCATAGTCGGACCACCAATATCGATGTTTTCGATAGCATCATTCATAGTGACATTGGCACGAGCAATTGTCTCAGCAAATGGATAAAGATTAACCACGACCAAATCAATACGATCGATACTATGTGAATTCATTACTGCATCGTCTGTACCACGGCGACCTAAAATACCGCCATGAATTTTTGGATGTAATGTCTTAACACGGCCGTCCATCATTTCAGGAAAACCAGTATAATCTGATACTTCAGTTACGGCCACATCATGCTCTTTGAGCAACCGATAAGTACCGCCAGTGGATAATAAGTTAAATCCTGACTGAATAAGCCCTTGAGCAAATTCTATGATATTAGATTTATCAGAGACTGAGAGTAGAGCAAACGGTTTGGTAGCCATAAAAACGATTCCATAAAAAAAGCCCGACACAAACGTCTGGCAAGATAGTAGTGGCAGTCACAGATATAAACACATTAAATCTGTGAATTGCCGTATACAATAATGATAAAGCGTAATATTAAGCTTAGCGTTAATTTCTAAGGTTATAGCAACGCATATAAAGCCAGTTACGTACTACTTAGCCTTAAAAAATAACACGCCAATAATCACGATGCCTATAATAAAACATCTGACCCATTTACACAAAACTCAATATCATTTTAGAGCATAAATACTACTTTCTATACAATCAGCTACATTAAATTATGGGTTTTTAGTTTTTTACGCAGCGTGCCGCGATTAAGTCCCAAGATTTGAGCACATTTGGTTTGATTTCCACGAGTCTGCTCAAGCACGACAGTTAATAAAGGTAGCTCTACTTCTCTTAAGATAAGCTCATAAAAGTCTGTTGGCATCTCATCCTCCAAAGCAGCAAAGTACTCACGTACGACACGTTCGACATGTACTCGTAGAGGGGCATTGACTGGCGCAAGCTCTGTGTCACTAGATAAGAGGCTGTCTGAGCTTTGCAAACTGTTTTGTGCGTCAGTTGTTGGTTGCTGAATACTATCTTGATTATCAAACTCATTAAAATGGTCAGAATGCTGGGCAAGATGGTTAGCAAAAGGAGGAACTGAGTGTGCCATAAGGTGATGTCCTTAAAAATTGTCATACGACAAAGGTTATGAATAAAGGGCTAACTGAGTGTCAAATTACATCAATGTAAACACCAGGCTAGAAACAGACAAATATAAAAGGTTAATAAATAGGATCAATAGTTACTCTATTAATCTCATTATTGATAACTGGAACGGTAAACATAAAGGGTTTGTTTTGTTCAGCAGAGAGTACGTTTTGTTTGCTGACTAGATAGTCCTTTGGCATGGCAATGAACTCTCCAATGACATCATCATTACTATAAATACTGACTTTTAGATTGGGTAATAACTGGGATTTTGTACTGTGATTTGCCAAGGTAGCTGCTATGTCAGTAAACTCGTCAGCAGCTTTTACTTCACTGGGCCGATAAACCACATCATTGATATCGAAAGCTGACATATCAGCATTGGGTAGGCTACAAGCTGCGACAGCGCAAACTGCTTGTAAGCGCTCCGCATGGATTGGATCTTTGACTAGATTATCTAAATTAAAAATAACATATTGTGCAAACAATAGCATTACCAACACCAAACAGCCAGCTAGCCACAGTAAGGAGGCTACAGATGTTTGCACACGAGATTGTACCGGATAAACACGTGACTGAGCTTTACTTGCTTGCTTAGAAGGGGTTTGAAATTGATCTCTTAGCGGTACGCCCATGCTCGCTAACAATTGTGATAAGTCAGTACCAGACTCTACAACGTCTGTACTGTTGTTTTGCTCCTCAAGGAGCTTTTCGAGCCATGCATTATCACTATCACTATCATTAACACTATTAGTATTGTCACTTCTGTTAGAAGTATTGGCAGATGCTGAGGCGTTATTATGCTGAGGCTTGGTGTTTATGATGTAATTTGACTCTTCAAACGCCTTTTCTTGATCGTCATAAATATTATGAGGGTTAGGGGAGCCGCTAGTCGTAGCATCTGTTGGTTTAGGTTCTGCGTTTTTAGAATCTGGACGTACTGACGACATCGGCGTAGTGTCCAAATCAAAGGACCAAGCGCTCATTTCATCCCAAGAGTCGTACTCCAAATCTGATGGTTCAAGATCGTCAATAGGCATATCATCATGAATGAGCGTATCAGAAGATAAGAAGTCATCATTATATTGAGAAGTATTGTTGCTTTTTTCGATAGAAGTGGAGGCGTTACTGATATCTGAAGGCTCATCACCAGAAACGACAAGGTTTTCATTGACCAAAAATATCTGCTGACAACGTTTACAGCGTACTTTTGCATCCGGCTCACTTAGTAAAGTCTGTGGTAAACTAAAGTAGGCTTGACAAGAAGGACATTGAGTTTTGATAAGCGTAGTCATGTAATTGAGTCCAAAGAAATACAGTAATAATCACCATGTACCGACTCACCAAAAACTGTCTTATTTTAGATATTAATAGGTATCTATATAGCGATAGACAATAGGAGAGCAGTATTGCGTTTGCAAAATCCAACCAATTGTCTATCGTAACAGATGTAATAAATTGTTGATAGTATGTAAATAAAACTATTCGGTATTGCTATTATGTAAATACTCCTGATAAACGTTGCCAATGTTGATCTTCTTGAGAAGTAAAAGCATGTTTGGAGTCAAGATTAAAGTAAGGACGATAAGCTTCTGCAACTTGCTCGGTTTGAGACTCGATTAATCCTGCTAACACTATGCGTCCTTTTGATGCGATTAAAGTTGCAAAGTAAGGAGCGAGACTAATAAGAGGTTTTGCTAAAATATTTGCGACAATAACATCTACTGGAATAATATCGTGCTGCGTGCAATAGTCTGCAAACTCCTCGGGTAAAAATGCTTGCAATCGTCCATCAACCTTATTGCGTGCAGCATTTTGGTTTGTAGCTAGTACCGCTTGTGGGTCAATATCGACTGCATAAACTTGTTTGGCACCTAATAACAATGCACCGATACCCAATATACCCGAGCCGCAACCATAATCTATTATTACTTTATCTTTTAAGTCTTGTTCTGTCAGCCAGTCTAGACATAGACGCGTAGTGGCATGATAACCTGTGCCAAATGCCAGCCCTGGATCCATAATAATATTAGTGGCATTAACGTCAGGTGGCGTTAGCCAATTTGGGACAATCCAGAGATTGTTGGCGCATTCAATTGGATGATAGTGAGTCATCCATTCACGCTCCCAATCTTTATCATCGACCGCAGTGAGCCAAATACGACTGGCTTGGATTTGCGCTGCAATATCATGACTGAGCTGCTCGACAGCTTGTCGACTGCCATCTTCGGTAGTAGCGTCAAAGAGACCAGTTATTATCACGTCATCCCATAGGGGTGATTCGCCCGGTAATGGCTCAAATAAAGGTTGATCACCTGCATCGTCTAGCGCGATAGACAGTGCGCCCGCCTCTAATAACAGTGCCTCTGCAAGATCGACATTTGCTTTTTCACATTGTAGGTGCAGTTGTTGCCATGCCATAAAGATAACCTTGATTAAATTAAGTGAATAAAAAGTAAGCTGTTGTATTTTATATAAAAGTAATTTAATAATTACTTAAGTGCTTGCTGCGCCTCACGAACAACACGTGAATTATTTTGTTGTTGACCTGAGTGTAAGATGAGCTGCCATAATGAACGGCGACGATTGGCGTCTTCAGAAACGGTAAGACCGCGACGAGCCATGGCCTCAGCTTTACGCGGTTGCCCTTTTTTTAGGGCTACTTGTGACAGGTAAAAATATACTGCAGAAGATCTGGGCGCTAAACGCTGTGCACGGGTAAAGCTGTTTTCAGCAGCAGTCAGATTGCCTAATTTGAGCTGATTAGTACCAGTTTGCATTAGATTGCGAAAAGCTGGCAAGTTGCTTTGATTATTAGTAGGTTGACGGCTTCTTTGCTGTGAATTTTGACGCGCCTGCTCTAAGAGTTCATTGTGTGACGGCGCAGTAGGGGGTTGTGAAATCATATAATCGTCACGTGGGGGAGTATACACAGGCTCGTTAAATATGACTTCTCGTTGTTCTATAACCTGTGTTTGCTGCGTCAAAGGATTATTAGCGGTTGAGGTGTTTTCTGAGTAGGTATCGTGTTCTGGCGTAGCATCAGTAGGCGATATGTATGGTTTGGTTTGGTAGGTATGCGTATTATCAGTGCGATTCTGAGTAGGTTGCGGTGTTTTAGTCATTGCAGGTGCTACAGTGACAGGTGCTTTGGTAGTCACCGTAGCGGTGTTGTTAGGCAGTGACGAGGTAGTCTGACAAGCACTCAACGTCAGCATACTAATAAGCGCACTTGATACCAAAAAAGATCTGATGAGACTTTTGTGCTTTTTGTTCTGTACTATTAAGTATTGATGTTGCATAAATACCGCCATATCAAACCCCTTATTCTGTGTCATTTTAACCACCAGTATGAATCAACAACTTAAAAATAATTTATTAGAACCACTCAAGAGCTCGATCGTACCAAGTGTCCGTACGTCTTTGAGTATCGTTATCACTACCTTCTGCATTTGGCTCGATTACCTCACTGTTTGGTATATCTAGCCCTTCACGTTGACGTTGCTGATTAATCGACCCTTGCTCGTTTTCCCATTGTATTTGACCACGCGCTTGCTCTTGCTGATATAAAGAGATCGCACAACTGCTTGCTTCTTTTGGCAAGTACGCTGACATAACTGGTAAGTATCGAGCCGAAGCACAGCGTTCATTAGATAGTTTGCCAGAGTTGTTCTCAAGCCATAACCATTCAATCCCTTCAGGCTCTGGCATAGCGACAGGCGTCAACTTTATACGATTCATATAATCGACCCATACTGGTAATGCTCCAGTACCACCACTAAGCCCAATCGGTTTATTATCATCGCGTCCAACCCAAACGACGCTCACATAGTTGCCGCTATAGCCTGCAAACCATGCATCACGGTAGTCATTGGTTGTCCCAGTCTTACCCGCTAAGTTTAAATTGCTACCGAGTGATTGGGCACGTTTGGCAGTACCGTTTTTGACCACTTCTTGTAAGGCGTAGTTGGTTAAGTAATTAGTTTCAGGTGGTATGCTGCGCTGAGTATTTAGACCAGTACGTTGCAAAATTCGCCCGCGATTATCAATGACGGTTCGAATACTGTGAATAGGAGTGCGAAAGCCACCAGTTGCAAAGACTTGATACACGCCAAGCATATCCATAGGACTTAAGTTAACTGAGCCTAACAGTACTGAGGGATAAGCGGGAATTTTCTCTTCGATACCCAAACGACGTAACTGTTTGGCAAATGTATCGATACCAAATTCCATACCCAAACGTACGGCGCTTTGGTTGTATGATTTGGCAAGTGCAGTTGTTAATGGAACATAGCCATGATCACGACCAGCGTAGTTTTTTGGGTTCCACTTGCTACCATCGCCTAAGTTAACTGTAATCGGAGAGTCATCAACGGGGCTGGCTAAGTTGTAGCGACCACTTTCAAGTGCTGTCATATAAATAACAGGTTTTAACAATGATCCAACCTGACGCTTGGCATCGACCGCACGGTTGAAACCAGTGAACTCGCTACCACTACCCACGACAGCGACTAGCTCACCGGTCTCAGGATTGGCACTGACTAAGGCACTTTGCAAGTCTTTAGTCTTACTACTTTTACGGCGTAACTCGCCAAGTTTTTTGTCGACAGCTTTGTCGGCTGCTAGTTGCGCAATAGGGTCAAGGGTACTAATAATGGTAAGACCTTCGTTTTTTAGGTCATCAGAATAATACACTTCATTGAGCTCACGCTTAACGATGTCCAAAAAGTCTGGAAATTGACTTTTGCCTTCAACAGGCTTATCTACAACCCCAAGAGGCTTTTCTAGTGCCGTGTCGTATTGCTCTTGGCTAATAGAACCCATCTCTAGCATATTGTTGAGCACTACATCACGACGTGCCTTTGAATCATTGGGATGACGGCGAGGATTATAGACGCTTGGACCCTTTGCCATACCGACTAGCATGGCTTGCTGATCCAAACGCAGCTCATTTAGAGGTTGGTTAAAATAAAATTGTGCTGCTAGGCCAAAACCATTAATAGAGCGATTGCCATTTTGACCAAGATAGATCTCATTAAGATAGGTTTGCAAAATCTCATCTTTACTATAATGCAGCTCTAGTAATACGGCCATCAGAGCTTCATTGGCTTTGCGTTTGAGCGTACGATCAGAGTTAAGATAGAAGTTTTTGATAAGCTGCTGGGTAATAGTTGAGCCCCCCTGCATAGAGCCACCAGAGAAGTTATTAATCACGGCGCGTGCGATACCGCGTATAGATACTCCTTTATGCTCATAAAAACCACGATCCTCAGTCGCGATTAAGGCATCAATTAATGGTTGCGGTACATCATCTAAAGAGACAACCATGCGATCTTCATTACTATCTGGATAAATACCACCGATATTCACAGGTTCAAGACGAATAATCCCAGTCTTATTTTGTTCAGTGCTCTGAATCGACTTAATCTTATCGTTGGCAATCGTCATTTTAATGACTTGTTCTTTATCAATATCGTTTGCGCTATAAGTAAAGCCGCGCGTATGGATAAAGTAGTTATTGCCTGATTTATAGAAGCTACCTGTGCGATCATAGTCCTTGTTGCTGCGATAGTTAAGCAGCTCAAGCCAAGTTTTTATCATACTGTTGTCAACCGCCGCACCTTGATACAGCTCGAGCGGCTGCGAATACACTTTGGCAGGAATGTCCCAGCGCTTACCTTCAAACTTATGAGTAATAGTACGGTCAAGCTTGACCAAATACAGCGCCAATAAAACCATGCCAGCGATGACAATGATTAATAAGATACTACTAAATACAATTCCACGCTGCTGCGAGGGAAGAGGGCCTACAGCAGACTGAGGTAACTTAGGATTAGATTTTCGCACTGATAACGCACCGTATTGGGATAAAAAACTGCCTCATAATGACGCAAATTGACAAAATTTTCAATCTATCATCATCGACTCAGGGTTTTATTGGGTTTAGCGGGGAAGGTGTATAATGGTATAACATCGAATATCAATATATAAATTGATTAAATAAAGCGTGGTAGTAGCGCTGATATGATTTTAACAGAACTAAAAACAGTAAAAACTCTATAAGTAAAAACTTGGGGCTGTAGTAGATAAGGATTAAATATCACACCATTTTCTCAAGGTTTTCAGCTGATTAGATGGTGAGCCATAG
>NZ_CANMAH010000010.1 GCF_947495825.1 uncultured Psychrobacter sp. | reverse complement strand
CAAGGATGGATGGAGAATAATCTACCTAAACTGTTTCATGATATGGGCTGTATCGATTTTATAAAGATTTAACTATAATTATTAGCTTCAATGTAATACTCTAAGTGTACAAGCTGAGTAACTACATTGTCTTCTAAAAGCTCAAAATCACTGTATAGCTCTTCAAATGAAATTTCTAGCCTATCTAAATCATGAAAGATCCATAAACCATCTTCTGGGTTATCTAAATTATAGAATTTAGATATTTTAGGCAGTTTTCCAATATCATTGCTTAAACTAGCCCCAAAATCTCTATCTTCAAATAACCATAAACTACTTGATGAAATACCATCCACCCTAAAAGACAAGTCTTTAATTAAACCTTCATCATATAAGTATTTTAAACATTCAAGTAATAGCCGCTTTCCAAACAAAACAGAGTAATTTTTTTCAGTCACACTATCGATTAGAACCTGATTGTCTTTATCACAAAAAATATCTATTGAACCACTCTTTATAGTGATTAACCCGTATGAGTTGAAATTACCATCCACACTCTCTCCACTTGAATTTTTCCCCATCAAATCTACACCAATATCAGCATATAATTTTTTTAGAAAATTATTTGTATAATTTTTTAGCATCCTTTCTCTTTCTAATTTCTTTCTATAGTCGTTATAGACAACTTCCAACATTCTAAATATCAAGTAGTTTTTTATAAAAATAGATTTTCTTTCAGGATTATTCTCAACAAATTGTTCAAATATAAATGGATTTCTCTTTAAATCAGAAACCAATCTTTCTATCATATTTTCGAAGCTACTGATCTCAGTATCAGCTTCTAGGTTATTAATCCTTTCCGTATTTATTCCATAAACAGGCTCTACCTCTTCAATGACTCTATCTAATTCAGCTTTCTTCTGTACCTTATAGATATCAATTATTTTTTTCTGTAGACTATCGTCTAAGCATTCTTTAAATTCATCTAGAATTTCAACTTTAAAATCTTCAAATCTAAATATTAGTAAACCGAACAAACGCCCAAAATATTCCTCTTTATCACTTAAAGTGTAATTATCAATAATTTTCAATAATTCATTTAACATATTATTCCTATGTGATTTTTTTATAGAACACCTAATAGTCAGTAGGTAGTATTAATTTATCTATTCTATTCTCAGCTCCTTTCAGCCCTTTCAATAGGTTAGAATCATTCTCATATTTTGCTCTATCTATTATATATTTCAAGTCTATATCATTATTAAATAAAGATACTAGAATTTGAAAATAACCTCTTAACTCTTCTTTCATCAAATCGTGTAAATCTTCTGCGTGATACAAAATTACATTTAGACCTTGATATTTTATTTCTCTCGATAAGCTAGACCAGTCATTATTTAAATCGAAATATAAAACTGGGTAATGATATTGATCTATATTACTCAAGACATTCCGATAATCATTACTTACTTTAATCTGCAACCCAGCAGGTTTTCCAAATTGAGCACTGCCTCTAACACAAAGTAATTGGCTTTCATTATCCTCTTTGTTAACCCATATTATATCTCGTTGAGTGTCATTAGGATTATAGTGCTGGTTGTAAAGGGACTTAGTCTTTAAAGACCCTGTAGCTACAGCTACATAATTATCTAAACTGTTACTAATTCTTGTGCCATATCTAGCAATTTTCCCTAAGGTTCTGTTGATGTTGTAATCTGTGTTGCATAAATCTACTACTAGTACTTCAGCTATGCTTCCTAATAATCGTGTAGCGTCATTCTTGGGATTATTAGTGAAGAGACGCTTCAACTGTAATCCCCCTGTAATTTGTCCTTCTGACATTAATATATTTAATAGACCATTTCCCCATCTAGTTGCCTGTAGATCGATTGTAGGATGTTGCTCATACTCGCTTAGAGGCTGTGTATGAATTATATTATTACTGCTAGAATCTCTTACAATAACTTCTAGCACGTATTTTTGATTAAAATCTTCTAAAATCAACATTACCCATCAACCTAATACTAAGTTATGTGTCCTTTATACTAGTCAAACTAGATTTAAGGTTTTCTAATACCTACATTCATCTGATTCTTTTCATATGCAATTGATATTAATATTTTTTCACTACCATTCTGCTTATATTTTCCTCTCTTTTGCGCGAGGGACGAGCGCCGAGCTGAGCCTTTAAAAAAACACCGCCCCATGCATCGCATATTTCTATGGTTTAAAGAACTCCAATGCTGAGGCCATTCTTTTTAGTCTTTTACTTTTGCTCTTATCTAAACCAAACTCGAATAATTTATAATTTCTATAATACTAACAAATGTTTAATTAGTAATATATATACTAACCCAACAATTGACTAACCGCTACCTCTCTTCCCAACCCATCAACCACCTCATTAATCCGACTTGCCAGTGCATTCTCTTCCTCACTATACGCATCCTTCTTAAACAACGCCTTCGACTTCCTCGCCGCTTTTACATACGCACTATTTTTATACAGCGCTGCGGTGACTTCCTTATTGGCAGACGCTAGCTGAATTAGATACGACTCCAGCTCTCTATTACTCGTATTAAGCAGAATGATCGTATTTTCTAACTTTTCGGAATTATCTAAAATATCCTGTATCTTCCCTATTACCACTTTATCTTGCTGCTCAAACTTTTTTGCATTGGCACGCGACTTTAAAGTAGAAAATAGAATGAAAGGTATAACCATAAATGCTAATACTATGACGTAGCTAATAAGCGTCGTACCGCTACCCCCTAACGCCAGTAACAAAAACCAGATGACCATTAAGGTGAGTAGTCCTGCCATGATACCTGAGAACAGTGAGAACGATGGCAGCCAAGTTTTAAGTCGAGCGGCTTTGGTAAACCCAAGACTATCAATGGTCGTGACTTGATTATCGATTTTATCGGTACTTTTGATGGCTGCTATAACTGCTTTTATATTTGATGAATCGTCTACCAAACGACTGCTAACCTTTAGCTCTTTTATGATGGCAGCGATATTTTGCTCTAGCTTCGCGATGCCAAAATTGATCTTTTCTTGTAGTTCGGTGACTTTATTAAAAATAAAGCTGTATTGCTCATAGGTATTATCGTAGGAATTTTTACTTTTTATAGCATGTTCGTGATGGCCTAAAGTCGCTACATATAACAGCGCGTTTTTAAAGTCGCTTTCGACATACACTTCTCTATCGTAGTCGATGTTTGAGGAGGTTTTCAGTTGTCGATATTTTGGCGAATCTTTGGCTTGGTGGCGATAGAAAAAGTAGCTAGGGATAGCTAGTAATAGAATGATAAAGACCAGCTTAAAATAAATACTATCCATAAGTATTTTCCAGTTTTAGTTAAATTATCATAATAGCCACTTAAACCCAATCAAAACCGCCACAGTTATAACCAACCCTAACCAACCAAATCCCCTTGTGCCTTGTACTGGTATCTTCGTATTTATTTCAGGAAATAGAATAGCGCCATACGATACTAGAGGTAATAACAGCAGCAAGGTATCAATATGACGATTCGTTGAGAAGTATGGAGGATTTAAGAATAGATAAACAAGCACATATACCACCATAAACACAGTGGCGAAAATGGCATTCTTATCTAACGGCTCATGACGATTCCAGTAGAAATATAGAATCGCCATGATTAAGAACGCAAGTATTAAAGTTATGGCCATTATAATGATTGCTTAGACTACAACGCCCTAAGCTCTTCCATCTGCGCCGTCATCGCCGTCAACTGACCCTCTAGCTCAGCCAATTTCGCCTTTTCCGCATCGACTACTTCTACAGGTGCTTTACTGACAAAGCCTTCATTACCGAGCTTGCGCGCGATACCGTCGGCTTGCTTTTGTAGCTTCTCATGCGCTTTGCCCAGACGTGCCAGCTCAGCCGTTGGATCAATCAGACCTTTCATCGGTACGAGGACACGTAGTTGACCGACCATACTTGATGACGATAGTGGCACCTCATCACCTTCTTTTAGTATCTCTAAGCTCTCTACTTTGGCAAGCGCTTTAAACTGGTTTTTGATACGTGATAGACGCGCATCTTCGTCGCTAGAGACGTTTTGTAGCAATACTGGCAGGCGTACCGCGTTACCCAGCTTCATCTCACCGCGGATATTACGCACGCTCGCGATGAGCTCTTGTAGCCACGCCATATCAGACTCGACTTGCTCACTGATTAGCTCGCTATCGGTTTGTGGGTAGTCCGCGATGACGATACTGTCGGTGTTTTTACGATTTAATAGTGGCGCGACGGTCTGCCAAATCTCTTCGGTCAGATACGGCATGATCGGATGACTAAAGCGTAGCGCAGTCTCAAGCACATGCAAGAGTACGTAGCGGATTTGCGCTTTACGCTCATCTGTCACCGAGTCATCATTGAGGCTGGCTTTGGCAAGCTCAACGTACCAATCGCAGTACTCGTTCCAGATAAACTCATAGATATCTTGGCTGACCATATCAAGGCGATACTGAGCAAAGTGCTGATGGATATTGGCAATGGTCGAGTTGAGACGGCTCATAATCCATTTTTCTGGCAATTCCCAAACCTCAGCATTGGCCACTTGGTCGATAGGTTTGGCGTTGCCGTCATTATCGATACAGTTCATAAGTACAAAACGGCTGGCGTTCCAAATTTTATTACAGAAGTTACGATAACCCTCGACACGTTTTAGATCAAAGTTGATATCGCGACCAGTACTGGCAAGAGATGTGAAGGTAAAGCGCAGCGCATCGGTGCCGTAGGCTGGGATGCCTTCTGGGAACTCTTTACGCGTTTGCTTCTCAATTTTGGCTGCGTCTTTGGGATTCATCATATTGCTGGTGCGTTTTTCAACCAGCGCTTCTAGATCGATACCGTCAATCAAATCAATCGGATCTAAGACGTTACCTTTCGACTTGGACATCTTTTGACCATTGCCATCACGCACTAGGCCATGTACATAGACGGTCTTAAACGGTACTTGCGGCGTGCCATCTTCATTTTTGACGAAGTGCAGGGTCATCATAATCATGCGCGCGACCCAGAAGAAAATAATGTCAAAACCAGTCACCAACACGCTGGTCGGATGAAAGGTCTCAAGCACGCGCGGATCGGCGTTAGGATCTGCCCAATCAAGCGTACTAAACGTCCAAAGCCCCGAGCTAAACCACGTATCAAGCACATCATCATCTTGGCGCAGTTTTACGTCATCGCCAAGGTTGTATTTGCTGCGTACTTCGGCCTCGCTACGTGCGACATAGATCTCACCAGTCGCATCGTCGTACCAAGCTGGGATACGATGACCCCACCACAGCTGACGGCTGATACACCAGTCTTGTAGATCAGTCATCCATGCCATATACATGTTTTTGTATTGTGCAGGGACGAACTCGATGCTGCCATCTTCTACTGCCTCAATCGCAGGGCCCGCCAGCTTATTGACGGCTACATACCACTGATCGGTCAACCACGGCTCGACGATGGTACCACCGCGCTCAGCACGCGGGGCTTTGAGTGCGTAGTCTTCTACTTCTTCTAGCCAGCCCTCGCTACTCGCTTGCTCGATCAGCTGTTTGCGCGCAGCAAAACGCTCAAGCCCTGCGTACTCGCTCGGCGTAGTCTCTAACGTTGGCTCGCGCGTCTGCAAATCAGGATAGACTTCCATCGCTGGCAAAATGTTGGCACGCTCATCAAGGATATTAATCAGCGGCAAGCTATGACGACGCCCCAGCTCATAGTCATTAAAATCATGCGCTGGCGTGATTTTGACTACGCCTGTACCAAAGTCGCTCTCGACATAATCATCCGTAACGATGGGCACAACGCGACCAGTAATTGGCAAAGTGATGGTTTTACCAACTAGATGAGAATAACGCTCATCACTTGGGTTAACGGCAACAGCGGTATCACCCAGTAAGGTTTCAGGACGAGTGGTGGCAACGACAAGGTAGTCTTTACCATCTTGAGTCTTCAGGTCTTTATCAGTGAAATAATAGCGAAAATGCCACAAGCTGCCTTTTTCGTCGACGTTTTCTACTTCTAAGTCCGACAGCGCCGTTTGGAACTTCGGATCCCAGTTGACCAATCGCTTGCCACGATAAATAAGACCATCATCGAACAGACGTACAAACACTTCTTTTACCGCATTTGATAGACCGTCATCCATGGTAAAGCGCTCACGTGACCAGTCCACCGAGCTGCCAAGCCTGCGAATCTGACGGGTAATGTTGTCGCCCGACTCTTCTTTCCACTCCCAGACTTTATCGATAAAGTCTTCTCGCGTCATGTCGCGGCGCTTGATACCTTGCGCCTCTAGGCGGCGCTCAACGACCATTTGGGTGGCGATACCGGCGTGATCGGTACCTGGTTGCCATAGTGTATTGTCACCATCCATACGGTGATAGCGCGTGAGCGCATCCATAATGGCGTTGTTAAAGCCATGTCCCATGTGCAGCGAGCCTGTCACGTTCGGTGGTGGCAAGGCGATAGAGAACGACTCGTCCTTATCAAACGTTGGGGCAAAATAACCGCTCTCCTCCCAGCCTTGATACATGCCGGCTTCGACATCCTTGGGATTGTAGGCGTTTTCTAATTGACTTAAGGCGGCTTGAATAGATTGAGTTAGGTTAGACTTAGTATTGATGTCAGTATGGTTCTCAGGATTGCTCATAATAGAATTGTCTTTTAGTAAAAATGAATGTGGCCAAAAAATATAACGAAAAATAGGCAATATAAGTAATAGGGTGATTTTAACGCAGATAGCCAGATTTTGTTAGATGGTGAGTCAATTTATCAGGTTTGAATGAGTGTATTAAACAATTAACAACAGCAATCAGCCGAATGCTACATATAATAGGCCACAGTCATGTTATAGAATATAGCGTACTTTCCTATGTTAGGCGTTACGTTCTATAAGCCTATGCAGCAAAATCATTATTCTATAACCAGCGAGCTTACTGTGCCCCAAGATACCGAACGTAAAAATGACCCTCAGATTAATTCATCAAACGATGCGCATGTAGCTGATAACAATGCTCATGACGCCCATAAAGTCCATGGCGAAGACGAGCAACACAACGATGATATGGCGGACAGTCAACATCAAGAGGACGAGCAAAAGGGTAGCACAATCAAAGCCACTGAAAACCTTAAGGATGAAGACTTTCCGGAAGAGATCAGCGATGAAGATAAAGAAACCATCAAAAAAGTCGCTAGCGATGACAACTTAAGTCAAGCAAAAAGTTACGCCAGTATCTTAGTCGAGCAAGTCATTCATGCCAAAGAAACGTTTGATCGCTCTTTAGGTTCTTTATTTACCAGTGCCTTTACTGCTGGGCTTGAGATCGGCATTAGCTTTTTTATAATTTTAGCAGCTTTTGCCTTGCTTAGCGGAGTGATACCCAATCAATATGCAATGGTACTGTCCTCATTGTTATATCCGATAGGTTTTATTATCGTCGTTATTGGTCAGTCGTTATTGTTCACTGAGCAGACTTCACTATTAAGCTTACCTGTATTAAATAAAATAGAGCCATTACACAAGCTGCTGCGTCTTTGGGGTATTGTTATCACTGGCAATATCGCCGGCGGCTGTATATTTGCCGCCTTAATGATAGGACTCGGTTTAAATATGCATCTGTTTAGTGTCAGTGATATCGATGCTTATGCAGAGCATGTGCTGGGCTTTAAATGGTGGGTTATCTTCGGTAGCGCTGTATTAGCAGGCTGGATGATGGGCGTTGCAGCCTGGCTTGTAACTTCAGCGCGCGATACGATTAGTCGCATTGTCTTAGTCACTCTCATTACTGGCAGTATCGGCTTTTTGGGACTACATCATAGTATCGTTGGCAATATCGAAGTATTCGCCGCGCTCATGTACGGCACTACGGTAAGTATCTCAGGTTACTTACTATTTTTAGCAGTGGTACTGGCAGGGAACACTGTTGGGGGCGTCGTATTTGTGGCAGTACTAAAAAATCGTACTTTCTTATTTGAAATCGAAAGAGTCAAGCAAAAAGCAAGAAATGATAGAAACAGTAGATTAGCCCGAATGGGTATACGTCGGCGTTAGCGTGTTTTGACATCATCAGTGCTGACGACTGCGGTGCCATAGGCAATGGCTTCAACCATACTACCCAGCTGATTGATATTACTAACTTCTAGGCGCAAGCCATAGATATGATTGTAGCCCTTGGCTTGTGCTTGCGTACGCATACGTACCAAAGCCTCACGGCGAGAGCGGTCTAATAAGGTCTCATAAGTAGTGAGATTTTTACCAAACAAACTTAAAACCCGAGCGATGACCATTTTGAAATAGTCTTGTGCGATGACAACGCTACCGAGCACCAACTCACCTTCACTATTGGCTGTCAGATTGGGTCGGTAAAAACGCTCACTAGACACAACGATATGAGCCAGCTCTTTTTCTGCAATTGTCAGCTGTGCTAAATGCTGACGCTCATGACGCATACCAAAAAACCAACCAACCACAAACAATAAAACAAATGGCCCATAGTTGATGAGTATTTGAGTCATAGAATCATTCATGGCACGTCTCTTATCTTAAAAGCGAAGGTGAAGTTGCAAGAGTTTTGCAGTTGGTTCACTATCGTTAACCAAAAGGATTAAAACGTGGTAACTCATCAGTTGGGGTCTGCGCTGGGCTTGATGGTTCGCTGGATTGATAATCATTAGAAGGATAATGCGGAGATTGAGACGACATAGGTTGTTGCATACGTGTCGCTTTGACAGCAGTACCATAAACAAACAGCTCTGAGGCCCCTTGTGCGATACTTGATGTCGAAAAGCGTAAACCGACGATCGCATCCGCGCCTAGAGCTTCTGCCTTGACAATCATACGATCAATCGCCTCTTGACGTGACTCTTCTAGCAGCTCAGTATAAGCCGTCAGCTCACCGCCAACGATGTTTTTAAATCCAGCAAACAAGTCTTTACCGACATGTTTTGAGCGCACAGTACTACCATAGACGACGTCTAAGCGTTCAGTGATTTGATAGTTAGGTAAGTGCTCAAGATTGGAGAGTTGCATAGCCATGGTATTACCTTAGCAGTGACTTATAGAATTAATCGTTAACGGTAAAATCAATCAGGATGAATCAAGGCTGGTTATAGATAGCATCTATATACAAATAAACGCTTATAGATTCTATCTATCGACCAATTTAATCATTGGTATGGAACAATAAAAACAATTCGGTTAAGTTGCCTTCAATACTGTTTGCCATCTGTACCATTTTATCTTCATCAGCGCGCATCTCAGCAAGCTCAGGGTCTTCATCGTCGATACCGCTTAACACAATCATCGGTAAGGTCAATACGGCGACATCTTCAGCCGTGTCTTCATCTTCAAACCAGTTACTGGCTTCATCGCCATACATAGCATCTACAAACCCAATCGACCATGCCACGATGTCTGACTCATCTGAAAAATCGACGGCGACTTCCTCATTACCCGCATCTTCACCAAAAGGCAGCTCAATAGGTGTCTCGTTTTTTAGCTCAGCCATGATAGAGTCGCGCCAGCGGCGTATACCATCGACGACGTTGTCCGGCACTTCACTGACATGCCCTTCAAACAACGCATCTATCCAGTTTGGTAGCGGACGTCCTATCACAGTAGCAGTCAAAAACCCGTGAGTGGCGACACTGTCGAGTATAAACTGACTTTCTTGGTTGTCTAAGAAGTCTAACAGCTCATCAAAGCTTAATTGGTTGCTCATGAAATACTTATCCTTGAATCGATAATTGGGTGATAACCAATACTAAAACGGAAGTTATCTATGATAATTAATAAGGGTTAATCAATTTGACGATTGACCAACACACTACCTATGTATCTACCTATGAAATACCGTTTTGATTTTTGTGAATACTATTAACGGCAGTCGATAAAATATAGAGAGTTCAGCTTAGCATAGATGAGTATTGATAATCTGTTACGCTTACTATGTGACCTGATTAATAATCTGTGATTGAAACTAACAAACAATCGGTGGCCTAAAGATAAAGACGTCTAAAGATCCTCATCTTCCCAATCATCATCAAAGTCATCGTCATCATCATCACCTAGATCATCTAGCTCGTCTTTTAGTGCTTTGGCCAGACGCTTTTCTTCTAGTAAGTTATCAATCAAACGACGTTTTTCAAGGCTACTTAGACGGGTACGAACACTGGTCTCTGCTTCTTCAACCATCTTTGCATCATCATCATCGGCAAATTCGCCATCAAAATCATCATCGATATCAGTATCACTCATGACAAACTCCTATTACTTGGGCAATAAATTCAAAACACATTGATATACTTATGCCTTATAAAGTTTCGCTCGCACCTTGTCAATCCTTTTTACGCATATCGCTGTTTTATTGTTAGTTATAAATGGAGGCTTTTGGTTGCGAGTTAGTTTAATTTATCTTTCACGTCTATACATTAGTCGACTAAAAATCAATTGGTAACGCCTTGTTCTTCCTCTTCGACCCCTGACATCAGTACCGCATTACGGACAGACGCCAAACGTTGTATCATGGCATCATTACCACCATCAAAGACAGCACATTCGCGCTCGTATACCGTTGTTGGACGCTTCAAGCTCTGCACCTGTACATGGCTACCGATTTGCTTGAGTCCAGAATTAGGTAATAAAATAAGCATTTGTTCTTTTCTACCAACGCTATTGAGCAATTGCGTCATCGCTTGTGTTTGGGCTTCGTCACTGACACCAACTTTGGCAGGCAACGCAAATCTTGACAGTTCAATATGCTTTTCATGAATGATCTTGTTAAGCATTAAATACAGCTTCCCTAACATAACACCGGCTAGGGCAGCTTTTGCATGACTGTTGTCAGCTCTAAGTACTGCACAAGCGCCACTTTCATCAAAACGTGGCTCATTTACAGCACTGACACCAAGCAATAGTGGCTGCTTGAGTAGCTCTGTCATCGCTTGATTTAACAACTGCGTACACAATGCTAGATAAGGCATGCGCATCTCAGGAGCCAGACGCTCTAGCATATTGTATTCATCGTGAAACATAATCTGCACACTGACTGTATCAAAAGTGCGCGTCGCAGACAGCTTTGATGTGCTGCTAGTAAATTTGTGAGCGCCACTACTCTCGATTCCTGTGCTAATCTGAGCATCATCTGCATGCTGAGCTTGGCTACTAGTATTATTTGACTGTGTGCCTTGCGCTAGGTCAGTTGATGTATGAGAGCTTGCCTGCTTATCAGCAGCATTGGCTTGTTGTGACTTTAAATACGCATTGAGCTCACTATGGATACCAGTGGTATTAACTTTGCCGGTTTTACCTGTCTCATGATCGCTTGTATCGGCAGTATGATGAGCATCATCGCCCACAGCGCTATCCAAAGTCGCCTCTACGCCCCCAGCATCTTTACTTTCGGCATAATTTTCGTTAGGCGCGCGTCCATAGCTCAATTGTCCAGATTGTATGTACTGTTCGCGGTGTAAGTCTTGAATATCTCGGCTCAACGCATTGATCTGCTCTTTGGTTGGACGAGCCACATAACCATACAGCAGCCATAAAAAAAGATGCAGAACCAACGAACCAATGACGAACGGCCATTGCATCGCGATAATCTCGCCCTTACTGATATCTTTTAGGGTCAAGGCGACACTGCCAATAACGGCATCACCTTTAGTTGCCATCTGACTGATGGTATCGCCCTGCTGCATCGGTGCATTGCCGACCGGTACTAAAATCTCACCATTGCTATCTTTGATGACGATGCGCGCCACGTCCTGCTCGCTAGTATAGCGATTGGCAATGACACTTAAGCTTACGCGGTCTTCGTTTTCTAAAGACAGACGTGCCTCATCGATCAGCTGGGCGACCATTTGTTCGCCTTTTTGTTCACGACTTGTCGTCAGTTGCTGATCGGTGCTGATGACTAGCAGTAAAGTCTGCAAACAAAAACTGACTAGAATGATAATGGCAAACAACCCTTGCCGCGGCGCTAAATACGTCATGATATGTTAAACTTTTTTGAATGGGGGAAATTAAAAAAACGAGGCTGCTGCTCATTTTTTGGAAAAGTATGCTACTAATCATTTTAACTCAAATGAGTCTCATTTAACTGCACTACCGACTATCATACAAGCAGTCGTCTAACTGGTATTGTCTATAATATCACTATACGGTTCATCATAGGTTTATCCGTCAGTATACATTTAATTATCTGCAAAGTTCGGTCAATATACTAGAGGTGATGGCATTATTATTCAACTGTTATACTTTGTGCGTCATGTATAGGCGATACACGGTAAAACTGTTATTATTCCTAATCTTAACTGCGCACACAAGGGACAATTGAGACATGCCAAAAAATACGCCTTACTCGTTACCAAAAGACAGCAAAGCATGGCAACAAGCTGTAGATTCTGTAGCGTCATTGTTGCCTGACGATACCAATCTGCTAGACTTCGATACGCTCCAATCTCTACCTGTATTTGCACTAATTGTCGTATTGCCAGCGCATATGCACGCGCTTGATATTCATCAATATGTACAATCTTGGGTCGATGAGCAGCCAAGCTGGCATTTGGTAACAGTGGCAGAAGATACGGAAGCAAGCTTTGTAGATATTACCATTCCTAAAGCTGCTACTGACACCGCTTCTGTTTCTGGCACTGACGATGACAACGAACAGCCGTTTGTCCCCGCTCAGGTATTTCGTTATTTATTGGTTCCTGTCACTGATACGCTCATGCATCCTGGCAAAAAGACAGCAGCAGCTCACATCATTGATGATCAGCTGACAACTCGTCTGCGTCACGACTTGGCAGAGAATTACTTGGCAAAAGATTACAGCGGCGCCCAAAGTCTGGGCATTGATAGCATGAATGTAGTCGATTGTCATATCTTATCTATTGGTCATATGCTGCGCACGCATAAGCTTGTTTGTTTCGATATGGATTCAACCTTGATCGAACAAGAAGTCATCGTTGAGCTGGCAAAGACTGCTGGTATTGGCGAGCAAGTAGAAACCATTACCGAGGCAGCCATGCGCGGCGAAATTGATTTTGATGAGTCGTTTGTGCAGCGCGTGTCACTATTAGAAGGCATATCCACTACAGTACTGGATGATATTTGCGCGCGTCTTACCTTATCGACAGGCGCTCGTACGACTATCAGTGCCTTTAAAGCGCTGGGTTACCATACGGTGCTGGTCTCTGGTGGGTTTACTTATTTTGCCCGTTATATCGCTGAGCAGTTGGGCATTGATGAAGTCCATGCCAATAACTTAGATATCGAAGATGGCGAGGTGACCGGTCATGTGCAGATGCCTATCGTCAACGGCGCCAAAAAAGCGTCTATCGTCGCTCATATCGCTGAGCGTATGGGTCTTGATATGTCACAAGTAGTCTGCGTTGGTGATGGCGCAAATGACTTACCGATGATGGCCAATGCCGATTTGGGCGTTGCATATCATGCCAAATCTATCGTCCAAGCTCGTGCCGATGCAGCGGTAAACGTCACAGGTCTTGAAGGCGTACTCTATGCACTTGGGTATCCTGCACTCATCTCAACCCAGTAGCCAGTTAACACTTATTTTTATTTTTTAGAAAGGAATGTCCATGACGGCATCACAATCCCCGCGGCCAGACACGCCGTCATCAAGCGCGAAGACTGATGCAGCTCCTCTATCAGACTTACCAGCAGACCTATCATCGGCCCCATCAGCTACTGTAGCCAATGCAGACAACCCTAAGCAGTTGGCGGCGGTCTATATTAAAGGCATGGCGATGGGCGCAGCTGATATCGTACCTGGCGTGTCGGGCGGCACTATCGCTCTGATTGCAGGTATCTATGAGCGCTTAATTAATGCGCTAGGTAGTATTGGGCCAAGCCTTTGGCAAGTATTTCGTCAGCATGGTGGTATCAAAGGTTTACTTGCTGTCTGGCGACAAGTCGATGCGACATTTTTGCTATTTTTACTATTAGGTATTGCCACAAGCTTTGCCACCTTAGCAGGTCTAATCAAGCACTTACTCGACAATCAGCCCCTACTTATCTGGTCGTTTTTCTTTGGTTTGGTGGTCGCGACTGTCGTTATTTTATTGAGTGAAATAAAGCGGTGGAATGCTGCGCGGGCGGGGTTGTTTGTCATTGGTATTGTGACAGCGGTCGTGATCAGTAACTTACCCTTGCTCGCTACGACGCCAAGCTTACCGTATTTATTCTTTGCAGGTGCAGTTGCGATTTGTGCAATGATACTTCCTGGTATTTCAGGTTCATTTATTTTATTGCTAATGGGCGCTTACGATACGGTATTAGAAGCCGTTCATACTCTTAATCTAACTATTATTATTACTTTAATGGCAGGAATGGCAACTGGGCTACTCATTTTTACGCGGGTGCTCAAATGGTTGTTAGCGCGATTTTATCAAGGAACATTAGCACTGCTTACTGGCTTTATTGCTGGCTCACTGGTCAAAGTATGGCCATGGAAAGTAGATGCTTTAGGCACTTTAAATAGTGAGGCTGTCAATAATGTAGCTCCATGGCATTACCCAGCTGGAGCACAATGGCTGACGACATTGGGGCTGATGTTACTCGGGGCAATCTTAGTATCAGCCCTATCATGGTGGGGCAATCGTACCAAACGCGTACAACCTATCAAGTAACAACTCTAACTGTCTGATATTGCTTTACTTTTCATACAACGATTTACTGTAAGCGCCTAATAATAAGGCGCTTATCTTTTATAATAAACCTTCTTTTTCTATAAAGTTAAACTCTCTTTTTTTATAAAACAGCCACTATAAAACAGACGACAACTGTTGTCGTAAAGTCGCTTCTACCCTATTCAGCTTTTTATGGCAAACCAGCATAATAGTCTTATTGAAATTCACCTTATGAATAGCGAGATGAATGATGTTTTTGACTATATTTTCTGTTGCGGGGGTAGATACGTTAGGCGGCAGTGCGCTACTTGGCTATGGTCTATTGGCAAGCTTTATCATAGCTATTGCCTTCACTTCGCAGCGTTGGCTACTATGGTATATGCTCGGTGGTATGATATATTGGCTAAGCGTTGAAGTGTTACATAGCGCGTTGATGAGTGGTTTTGGCTTATCTGATTGGCATAGTTATGTGGTAGCATTTGGTATCAGTTGGCTGCCGTTAGCAGGTTGGGTGTTATATCGTGCGCTGCGTTACGATGACGTAAGCCGTACAGTGCAGCAAGAGCGTGAACGAGCTGCTGCACGCTACGTTGAACATACACCTATTTATGATGATCATTATCAGCCACGCTTTTAGTAGCCCCTTTTATTGTATATGACTTACTTGTTAATCATTGCGCCTAGTATCGGCGCATTTTTTAGCGCTATTATTTTATAATACTAAGCTACTTATCATCTAAATAACGTATGCATAAACCCGTTAAGCAATAGCACTATACTTGATTCAAGGTATTGTTACACGATATCTAATACCTTCTACGCAACTACTAAAGTATTAAAGGTAGAAGATAGTTTATACTCTACCTATATAATTGTAGTGCAAACCAATATAAAGTAGCCTTTATTCGATACCTACATTTTTCTCACTTATTATTATACTTATTTTAGGAGCCTGACTATGTTTACTATTCCCGTATTAGATATCAAATCTGACCCTTTAGACGTAATGTTAGCTGTGGTTAGCTATCGTTTGTCTATGCTTGCCGACAGTGACAACGAAGATGTCAAAAAGCTACTGGCTGATCGTAAAGTTACCATCGAGATCGCAAGTGTAGAAGCAAACGTTGCACGTCATTTTAACTTTGATAATGGGACGTTTAGTCAACGTAGTGGGCACGCCGATGAGCCAGATTTGACGATTAATTTCAAAGATTCAATGACAGGGGTGAAGCTATTGTCTAAAGGAGATTTGCCTGCCTTTATGACAGCCGTTCAAGAAGGTAACTTAAGTATAGAGGGCGATTATAGCTTAATGATGTGGTTCAATAAGCTTGCTAAACACATCGTCCCTACTATTCCAGAAGACTATAAACCCTACATCCAAAAAGCAAAACCTTACGCCTATAAAGCGCAGCAATTTGCTAACCATTGGATTGGTGTGGCAAAGCATAAAGTCGGTAAGTAAGACGCTGTAATTTCAAAAAGATGCTATGCGATTAAAAAGCTAAGTTATGAATATAATAAATACCGTCTACTAGCATCATCAATAGCGTTCTGATTTTATGAAAAGGTTGCGGTATACTACGGTTACCGCGACCTTTTTGTTGCCTTATTATTCAATAATTATCTTAACTTATCTGATTTTGTCTCAGCTTATATTAAAAGGATTTAACCCATGGCAGGACTACTTTCAATCCAAGAACCTAACCCTCAAGCCAATGATAATACTGTTATCGACTCGCACTCTACATCTAGCTTGTTTTCTACAGACAGCTCAACCACAGAAATTAAACCTTCAGCAACTAAACACAGTCGTGAACAAATTGCGCAGCTGTTTGATTTGCCGTTGATGGACTTATTATTACAAGCGCAAACGATTCATCGCCAAAACTTCGATGCCAATGAAGTACAAATAAGCACCTTGCTATCGATTAAGACAGGCAACTGTCCTGAGGATTGTGGTTATTGCTCACAGTCAGGTCATCATCGTGACAAGACCAAGTTGCAGGCAGAAAAGCGCTTAGAAGTCGATAAAGTGATCGCAGCAGCCAAGCGCGCTAAAGCTAGCGGCTCATCGCGATTTTGTATGGGCGCTGCATGGAAGCATCCAAGCACCAAAGACATGCCCTATGTGGTCGAGCTGGTTAAAGAAGTCAAAAGCTTAGGGCTTGAGACTTGCATGACCCTAGGCATGCTAAATCCTGAGCAAGCCGCGCAGTTGGCCGATGCAGGGCTTGATTACTATAATCACAATCTAGATACCTCGCGTCACTATTATGAGCAGGTAGTCAGTACGCGTAGCTATGATGAGCGTCTCGATACACTAGCGCACGTACGCGACTCGGGTATTAACGTCTGTAGTGGTAATATTGTAGGTATGGGTGAAAGCCGCGACGACCGCATCGACTGGGTACATGAGTTACTTAAAATGCCCAAAGCACCCGAGTCTATTCCGGTTAATCTGCTCGTCCCCATTGCCGGTACCCCCATCGGTGATAAAGTGCTAGCAGAGGGTGAGCTATCGGTGCTGGAATGGATTCGCACGATTGCGGTAACGCGCATCTGCTGTCCGAGCAGCTATGTACGCCTATCTGCTGGACGCGAAAGCTTATCCGACGCTGAGCAGGCTTTGGCCTTTATGGCAGGTGCCAACTCTTTCTTTTATGGTGACAAGCTGTTAACGACAGGCAACGCCAGTCAATCTAATGATAATAGGCTTATGCGTGAGCTGGGCTTAACTGCACAATTTGCAGCGCCAAGAGCACCCAAGCAAGTGCCTGTTATGGATGCGATGAGTGGACATCAATCACAAGTAGTGATGACAGAATAGCTGATATCTTAACGATGTGCTGCTACCATTATCCATTAATCTGCGTTAAGCTTGCCCGCGTTTATATATAACGCATATAAGTATTGAGAGATAACAAGAGAAAAACTATGCCAGATTATTTTAATTGGATTAAAGCGGCACATATTATCGCAATGGTCTGCTGGTTTGCGGCGATTTTTTATCTACCAAGGCTCTTTGTCTATCATGCGATGAGTGATGATTTGATCAGTCAAGAGCGTTTTACGGTAATGGAGCGCAAACTATATCGCGGTATCATGACTCCGTCGATGATAGCAACATGGATTTTGGGTCTATGGATGGTAGGTCTTGGCTGGGAAGTATATAAAACCCAAGGCTGGCTACATGTAAAGATTTTTCTAGTCATTTTGCTGTCAGCCTATCACGGTGCATGTGGTTTTTATCGAAAAAAACTGATTGATAATCCGCATTATAAAACCCATAAATTCTGGCGCTGGTTCAATGAGATACCAGTCTTTGCCTTAGTCATTATCGTCATATTAGTGGTCGTTAAACCGTTCTAAACTTATTTAGAAAACTGAGGTAAACTGTCGCTAACTTTTATTAAAAATAAAAAACGTCCGTAACTTTTGTTAGTCACGGGCGTTTTTTATTGTTTGAAAGAAATTGAATGTCTTACTTAGATAGTTGGACGCA
This sequence comes from uncultured Psychrobacter sp., assembly GCF_947495825.1. GTDB lineage: Bacteria > Pseudomonadota > Gammaproteobacteria > Pseudomonadales > Moraxellaceae > Psychrobacter. The sequence continues at coordinate 135,698 of NZ_CANMAH010000010.1, read as the reverse complement.
TGATTTGGTACACATTACTCAAATCATAAACTCGATAGCGCGCAGGCTCTCGGCGATTTTCTCCAGCATAACTGAGTATCAGCGCTTGCTTGGCCGCTTCATCGACCCAGCCAACAAACAATCCGCTATGCTCGACACCATTGTAGCCATGATTGATGTAATAAAGCCAGTCACCAATCTCAATATCATTACTATTGGCATATGGGCCTTGTCGATAGGCACCTTTATGTACTGTATCACGCGTGACCCCTGCCCGCTTAAACACCTCATTTAGATAGTCCCAGCAGCCGCCTTGAATGATAGCACGCTCGTTGAGTGCCATCTTACGTGCCGTACTAATCACCTCGCGTGCAGCCGTACTGCTGTGATTTTCAGCATTGCTAAGCAGTGGCAGATACTTACTATCGACGTTATCGTAATTGCCTGATAAAAACGCAGGTAAGACAGCAGGTGCTTGCCGTTGTATTTCAGGATAACGATAGGATACATTTGCTCCAGACGTGTTCTGAGTCTGCTGATGATAATCATATGTATTCGAAGTAGGCTGAATGTTTGTATAACTTGTATTATTAATGGTTGAGTAGTTAGGACGTGTACGCTGAATAGTCGAGCTTGTACTAATTTTGGCACGCGGTACTGCAAGCTCAGACTGGACTGTTTTTTGGGCGATAAGATCGCTCATACTATCGGCATGAACGTAACTTGCACTACCTAAAAACACCATCAACAATATTGTAATTAATGCCTTTTTTATAAAAACAGGCTTTGTAGAATTGGATTGGATAGATAGCGCCTTATGAAATGGCGCTTTATATAAATTCGTTTTTTCTAAGGTAATAACCGACGATGGCGGCATAACCAGCTCCTTTCAAGACAGCAACAATGTTTGTGAATGTTCAATACGCCTTAGTTCCTAGTTATAAACCATTTAGATAAGATGCCGCAAGCTTTATTCATCGTTCTTGGATGACAAAAGGTGTAAAAAGCAAGACGAAAAGTCAGCTAAAAACGACCGATAAAAAAGTACAAAAAAAGCCATCTACAAATAGATGGCTTTTTTTCAGAAGTCGCTGACTAAAAATCGATTGATACAAGGCTTAATCACCATTCATTTTGATATTAACATGACGCTTATTGAGAGCTTGACCTTCTAATATCGCTTTGGTGGCCTGTGCTTCTTGGGCAGTATCAAAACCACTGATATGGTACTTGCGCACGTTGTCTGTATCAACAATTTGAATCTGTTCACCGAACAAGGTAACTTTATCACCCTCGCTTAGAGTAATATGGTCGCGTCGACCGTTATTGTCGTGTACCAGCTCGCCTGCACGTACCCATAGGACACCGCTACTGATATTGCCGCTCATAGATTTTTTACGCTGTTGGCGTTGTCGATTAAAGATAAAACTGCCTACAATCAACAAAGCGAGCGCGCCAATCGCTAAGCGCTCCGGTAATAGGCTCATCGCCAGAGCCACTGCGACAGCACCAACTAGCAGCGCTGACCCAAACCAAAACAGTCCATTGTCCCCTGCAGGTGGCTGATCTTGTAGGGTAATCTTGGCGCCATCATCGGTTAGCTTTAACATGCATCATTACCTATCGATTGCTACCTATTAATGAATAAATAAATCAGTTGTTTATTTATGCAGTTGAACAGCTGTTTATAGCTTGTATCAAATAATCTTTGCGACGAGTCTACCAACCAAGGGCGGTTTGTTGCATTTTGATAAGCTCAGCGATTCCTTTTTCAGCAAGGATTAACATGTCGTCAGCTTGGGCGCGGGTAAACGGCTTTTCTTCAGCGGTGCCTTGCAGCTCAATAAACTCACCCTTTTGCGTCATGACGACGTTTAAATCCGTATCGCAGCTGGCATCTTCTTCGTAATTTAAGTCTAGATAGGCTTTACCATCTTTCATACCGACAGAGATTGCAGCGACCAGACCAATCAATGGATCTGCTTTTAGTTTTTTGGTTTTTTGAATGCTCTCAAGCGCATCAATCAAAGCAATAGCAGCACCAGTCACACTAGCGGTACGTGTGCCACCATCTGCCTGCAATACATCACAATCAAGATAGATGGTGTTTTCACCAAGCTTACTAAGATCAATCATGGCACGTAGGCTACGACCGATGAGACGCTGAATCTCTTGAGTACGACCAGACTGCTTACCGCGGGCTGCTTCACGCTGATTACGAGTATTGGTTGCGCGCGGTAACATACCATATTCGGCGGTAACCCAACCTTTGCCTTTGCCTTTTAACCAGCGTGGAACCCCAGATTCGACGCTTGCTGTACACAACACTTTGGTATCGCCAAAGCTGACCAACACTGACCCTTCAGCATGTTTGGTATAGTGGCGCTCAAAGCTAATCGAGCGAAGTTGATCAAGCTCACGGTTATCAATACGCATAAAATTCCCTAGGACAATACTATAAAAGTAGTGGTATAAAATAAGAATAGCGGTCTGCTAATGGCTTTTTGCTCGGTTGACTGTGCCTAACAACCTATCAAAAAGTACATAATAATCAGATAAGATGAGAAATAGCAGACCTAAAACTTGAGATATCCTAACGTGACAGCCACGCAATAGCAATATAAGTACTTGTTATTACGTGGTGATTTTGACAAAAAACACAGTGAGAGTAAAGCGAGTACTACCACCAATGCTCATTTTACTCTATTCTAGTCCTTCCATTTTGCGCAACTCTTTACGCAAAATTTTACCGACGTTTGATTTTGGCAGCTCATCGACGAACTGTATATGACGCGGACGCTTGTAGCCTGTTAATTGCTTTTTACCAAAATCGAGCAGCTCTTTTTCAGTCACATCCCCTTTTTTGACCACAAACAATTTGGGATCTTCACCGCGCTCATCACTTGGTATGCCAATGGCGCCGCACTCTACAATGTCTGGATGTTCACTCATTGCCTCTTCGATCTCATTGGGATAGACATTAAAGCCTGAGACGATGATCATGTCTTTTTTACGATCGACAATCTTGATAAAGCCCTTTTCATCCATGATGCCGATGTCACCTGTTTTTAGGTAGCCGGTCTTTGTAAAGGTATTGGCAGTCTCATCAGGACGGTTTTGATAGCCAATCATCACTTGTGGGCCTTTGACACAGATCTCACCGCGCTCACCGATAGCGACTTCACTTTCTTCTTCATCGATTAACACAATATCAGTACTGGATGCTGGAATACCAATCTTACCGGTAAACTCAGCGATGGTCATCGGGTTAAAAGCAACTACTGGAGAAGTTTCAGACAGGCCGTAACCTTCTACAATAGGCAAACCTGTGATTTTGTGCCACTCTTTAGCCACGCTTGGCAATACTGACATACCGCCGCCGATAGAGGCTTTAAGGTTGGAAAAATCCAAATTAGCAAAGCTGTCTTTATGCACCAAACCGTTAAACAAAGTATTTACGGCAGGAATAAATGATGGTTTATATTTATCCATCTCTTTAATCAGACCGTCTAAATCGCGCGGATTAGGTATCAATAGGCCTGTAAAACCTTGATACATACCATAGATACCGCAGACCATAAACGAGAACACATGATACAACGGTAAAGCGGTCAAAATCACATCGTCGCTATTGATGTCATCTTCAAAAGCACTATTGATAAGAACGCTGATCTGTAGCATGTTAGCAACCAAGTTACCATGCGACAGCATAGCGCCCTTTGCCACACCTGTCGTACCGCCAGTATATTGTAATAACGCTACATCATCTAATGACAAATCGGGACGCTTATATTTACTGGCAGATACCGCTCCTAGCGCTTGTTTAAAGCTTGTGCTATTAGGCAGATTATAAGATGGAATCATCTTTTTGATATGGCGTGCGACTAGGTTGACCACTGGCCCTTTAACTGACCCCAACATGTCACCAATCTTACAGACAATCACATGCTCTACCTGGCCTTTATCTTCAGCGTCTTGATAGGTTTTTGCAAAATTCTCAACGATAAATAAGGCTTTTGCTCCGCTATCATGTAGCTGATGTGATAGCTCGCGGCTGGTATATAGCGGATTGACATTGACCAATACCATACCTGCCCGAATGATGCCGAGCATAACAATCGGATACTGTAAAATATTTGGCATCATGACGCCAACTTTATCGCCTTTATCCAACCCTAATGACTGTAGGTAGCTTGCGATTTGACGGCTATATAGGTCCAGTTGTTTAAAGGTAATGGATGCGCCCATACAGATGTAAGCAGTTTTTTGTCCATAACGACGAAAGTTACGTTCAAAAACTTCAAGCAAAGAGGTTTCATCATCAGGCATATCGATGGTTGCATCGATACTATAACGCTCATAAGCATCGAGCCATGGTCTATCACTTGGGATGGTAGGCATAGTAGGAAACGCTGTCATATCCGACATCATTTTTTCGTCCTTATGCGCATGGTCATTGCCACCATCAACAGACGCTTGGTCTGGCGCGTTTTTATTAGTACCGCTATTGTTGGCATTGTCAGTCATAACTTTTCCTAAGTACTACAATGAAAAACGTAGAATAATATAATAATGATAAAAGTATTAGGTTTATGAATCATTATTTGTGAACATAAAGTCACTAAAAACCAGACAATAATAACCAATGTCCGCTTAGTTGTATGCGTCCGTACTATAACAGTTTTGCAAAAAACTCTCTATAATTGTATGTAGAGGCAGCTTATATCCCCTTATTGGAATATCTATCTTTATAGTGGCTTATATATAGCAGCGACTCGTACTGCGCTTATTTATATTCATACTACAGCTCACTCAATAAAAACGGCAAGACTGTCTCTGAACAGTCTTACCATAATGGATAAAAACAGTATTGTTTAAACATCCGCTATCTATGACAGCCAAACCCTCAAACCGCATTCAAATGTCGAATATTAAGATTCTTAATTTTTTTCTTCAAGCTTACGTAAGTCTTTATGCAAAATTTTACCAACGTTCGATTTTGGTAGCTCATCAATAAATTCAACATGACGGGGGCGTTTATAGCCAGTCAAATGCTCTTTAGCGTAGGCAAGAACATCTTCTGTAGTAAGGCTATCATCTTGGCGTACGACGAATATTTTTGGAACCTCGCCACTCTTTTCATCTTCAACACCAATGACACCGCACTCTAAAATCTTTGGATGACCAGCCATCACTTCTTCGACTTCATTCGGATAGACGTTAAAGCCTGAAACCAAAATCATGTTCTTTTTACGATCAACGATGGTGACATAGCCTTCTTCATCCATAATCCCAATATCGCCAGTGCGGAAAAAGCCATCATCGGTCATCACTTCACGAGTCGCATCATCGCGATTCCAGTAGCCTTTCATAACCTGCGGGCCACGAACACTAATCTCGCCGCGCTCACCCAGCTCAAGCTCATTACCCGCTTCATCTAAAATAGCAACGTCAGTACCTGGCATCGGTACGCCAATGTTGCCTGTGAACGTAGCACTATTATGTGGATTAGCTGTTGCAACTGGTGACGTCTCCGACAACCCGTAACCTTGAACGATAATATTGCCCGTCACCTGACGCCATTTTTCTGCCGTTGAGCTAAGGACTGCCATACCGCCGCCCATCGACGTGCGCAGCTTACTATGATCCATCGACTTGAACTCATCGTTGTTAGCCAGTGCGTTAAACAAAGTATTTACCGCTGGAAAAAATGCCGGCGGGTTGTTTTTATAAGCTTTTAATAAACTATCAATGTCACGTGGATTGGGTACCAGTAAGCCAATACAACCGCGATAAATCCCAAACATACCGCAGACAGTAAAAGAGAAAATATGATATAGCGGTAAAGCGGTCATGATGACAGGCTGCTCGTTACTACTCTCAAACTCATCAAAAGCACTACCCAAAAAGGTATCGGACTGAATAAGGTTGGCCACTAAGTTTTTGTGGGTTAGCATGGCACCTTTGGCTACGCCAGTTGTACCGCCGGTATACTGTAATACGGCCACATCATTGAGACTGATATTGTTTGGTCGTTGATACTTGCCTGCCGAGCTTTGCTTCAGCATGTTTTTAAACTCGACACTATTGGCGATTTTATATGGCGGTACCATTTTTTTGACGTGACGCACAACTGTATTGACCATAAGGCCTTTTAACGTGCCCATCAGATCGCCCATACCAGTGATGACCACATGATCCACCACCTTGCGACCAATATCTTGATAGGTTTTGGCAAAATTTTCGACTAAGATAAGTGCTTTAGATTCAGAGTCAGTCAGCTGGTGCTCAAGCTCTTTTGTGGTGTATAGTGGATTGACATTGACTAAGGTCAGACCTGCTCGCAGTACGCCAATGACGGTAACGGGCAACTGCAAAATATTGGGCATCATGACTGCGACTTTATCGCCTTTGACCAGCCCAAGTGATTGCAAATAAGCGGCAACTTGACGGCTATATAAGTCTACTTCTTTAAAACTAATCGACGAACCCATGCAGACGAATGCCGTCTTGTCACTGTACTTAAGAAAGCTTTTCTCAAAAATGTCTATCAGTGAAGTGTCATCGCTTGGCATGTCAATATCGTAAGTTAGCCCAAGCGCTTCATAGGTTTTGAGCCAGACTTTATCGTTACGACGGGTTAAATTGACTTGATTGTCCATAATCTTGTTTCTCCTCATGAGTTTACGCATTCAGTGGTAAATACTCCTTTGTTCTTTAACATACACACTTTGTACATACTACTCAATATAAAAGATTGGCACTAGAGTTCGCAAAGTTGCTTGACGTTTATTATTTCCTATAAAATCAATAATATACAGGTTTAATTTAAGCGTTTTTTACACTAACGCTTAGCATTAAATGGGTAGCTATTACCTTATAATGTTACTTATTTCTTTCTATGAGGCATCTTATATATAGCAAGGCAATACATAGTAAGCGCGACTATACTGGTTTATATCAGCACGTCATGACTTGTCGTCTATTCTAGATTATCCCTTTTTAATTGATGTAATATCCTTTAGGATAACGCTACCTTATTCTTATGTGAATTTTGTACCAATGCGGTGCGGCACATAAAATGCACTATATAAAACATACTAATTAAAAACACAGAAGCGAAACCTACTTTATGTCCGATGTTATTGATAATACGATTGTTCCCATTATCCCAAGTGAGCCGATGGATACCCGATCGGTAGCAGAGTTCACTGAACAAGCTTACCTAAACTACGCCATGTACGTCATCATGGATCGGGCGCTGCCTAACATCGCTGATGGCCTCAAGCCTGTCCAGCGCCGTATTGTCTATGCCATGAGCGAGCTTGGCCTAAAGTCTTCAGCCAAAGCCAAAAAGTCTGCGCGTACCGTCGGTGATGTATTGGGTAAATATCATCCGCATGGCGATAGCGCCTGTTATGAGGCGATGGTGCTGATGGCGCAGCCATTTAGCTATCGTTATCCGCTGATTACTGGTCAAGGTAACTGGGGGAGCTCTGACGACCCCAAATCCTTTGCCGCTATGCGTTATACCGAAGCTAAAATGTCTGCCTATGCTAATACTTTGCTCGCTGAGCTCGGTCAAGGCACGGTCGATTGGCAAGACAATTTCGATGGCACCATACAGGAACCCGTTACCCTGCCTGCTCGCCTGCCTAATATTTTATTAAATGGTACGACTGGTATCGCTGTCGGTATGGCAACCGATATTCCGCCGCATAATCTAAACGAAGTGGTGCGTGCGGCGATTCGTCTGCTCAAAAACCCTGATCTGTCTGTTAAGCAACTGACTCAGTCGATACCAGCACCTGACTTACCAACGCATGCTGAGATCATCACCAGTAAAAAAGACTTACAGGCAATGTATGAAAGCGGTCGTGGCAGCTATAAAATGCGCGCGACCTATCATATTGATAGCAAAGAGAAGAATTTAGTTATCATTGATGCGCTGCCCTACCAAGTCTCAGGCAACAAAATCCAAGAGCAAATCGCAAGACTTATGATGGACAAAAAGCTGCCTTGGATTACTGATATTCGTGATGAATCGGATCATGAAAACGCTTGCCGTATCGTACTTGAGCTGCGCTCTACCCGCGTCGATGTCGAGCGCGTCATGAGCCATTTGTTTGCCAGTACTGATCTAGAAAGCAACTACCGCGTCAATATGAACATGATCGGCCTAAATGGTAAACCGCAGGTCAAAAACTTAAAAGAAATCCTCGATGAATGGCTCGTTTGTCGCCGCTCAGTAGTCACCCGCCGCTTGCAATATCGTCTCGATAAAATCGATAAACGCCTGCATATCCTTGCAGGATTGCTAATCGCTTATCTAAATATTGATGAAGTGATTCGTATTATTCGTGAAGAAGACGATCCAAAATCAGCATTAATGCAAGGCTATGATCTGACTGACATACAAGCCAATGCTATCTTGGATATTCGTCTGCGTCAGCTGGCAAGGCTAGAAGAGATTGAGCTGCGCCGCGAGCAAGACGAGCTGGCAGCTGAGCGCGCCACTATTCAAGAGTACTTGGACAACCCAGACAGCTTGACCAATCTGATGATTGAAGAGCTCACCGCCGACATGAAAGAACACGGCAACGAGCGTATGTCACCACTGGCAGAACGCGAAGAGGCGCAGGCGTTAAAAGAGTCAGATCTGGTACCGAGTGAGCCTATTACCGCTATCTTATCAAAAGCTGGCTGGATTCGCGCCGCTAAAGGCCATGACGTCGATGCGACTGGCATGAGTTATCGTTCCGGTGACAGCTATCAAGCGTATGCACGCGGCAAGTCTAACGAAAAAATTTACGTGCTCGATAGCACCGGTCGCAGCTATGGTATCGATGCGCATAACCTTGCTTCTGCTCGTGGACAAGGTGATCCGCTGACCAGTGTGCTAAAACCGCCAGCAGGTGCTAGCTTTGAGCAGCTATTAACAGGCGCTAATGATCAGCGCATTGTCCTTGCCAGCTCGCAAGGTTATGGGTTTGTGAATACGCTTGGCAATCTTGATAGCAATCAAAAAGCAGGCAAAAAAATTATCAACCTAGGGACTGGCAGCCGTTTACTTCCCGTCGCACGTATTGATGCCAATACGGACGCCAATCACGACAATGATAAAGCAATACAAACCACGCCTGACCATATCGCTGTCGTGACCAATGCAGGTTACTTATTGATATTCGCTCTAGACGATTTGCCCGAACAAGCTCGCGGCAAAGGTAATAAAATGATTACCTTAAAAGAGGGTGAAGAAGTGCTGGCTATCACGCCATTGAACCTACAAAACAGCCTTGTCATTACCGCTGGCAAGCGTCATGTAACGCTAAAACCCAATGATTTGGCCAACTATACGGGCAGTCGTGGTAATCGCGGTGGACAGCTGCCAAGAGGCTTTCAGAATGTGACGAGTGTTGAGGTTGGGTAGTTTCGGTTTGTTAAGCTTAGGTAAGCTGGGTTAAAAGCCCAGCTTACGATTTTTTATAAATATTATAGATAAATATCATTGATTCTTTTGTTTAGCTTTACTGAGTCTTTCTTTATCTGCTCTAACACTTTACTGAAATATTGCAAATTGACACTAAGTAAATTACCTTTAATTATGTGAAGCTCAGTTTCTTTATTTGAATCTTCTTGAATTTTATCTAACATCTCCTTAATCTGTCCACTATCACTACTTAATTGGGACACAACTGCTTTCCCAATTTCATTAAGATGATTATCTAGCCTTTCCTTATTATAAGAATCAAACTCTGCTCTAAAATGAATCAGCCAAGTAAGATGCTCCTCATATAATTCAGAGCTTATTACAGTTATATTTTTTGACATGAGTTTATCTATAGCTGAATAGAACTTAGATAATTCAGTAAAAACTCCCGTTAGTAAAAGTCCGTAGCCTACTCTACTTTCTGTCGTTGCTTGATCTACACTAGAGAAATTTGGATGAGTTATTTTCTCAAAGCTCATAGTTAGGCTAAGCAATTCGTCGTAAACTGATATTTTTCTATCAAATATTTTTTGGTATGTTTGTTGAGAGATTTGATGAAAATGCTCTTCTTTAGCTAACATTTTCTCATGATCCTGCTCAAGGCTCTTCAAACGCTCATCAATACTTGCTTGTTCATTACGTCCAATCCTTTCAAGATAAATTTTCCCAAGATATATAACTAAACCACCTAGAATAGCGTTTCCACCCCAACTAATAATTAACTGTTGCCAAAACTCCATCGTAATTTTTACCTAATAATCAAAAGTTTGAGTAGGGTGCTTTTCATGCACCGATGAAAGCTAAAACTACCATATTACTTTGATGTCTTGTTCGCGCAACGCTTTCTTATACAAGATAACAGTCGGAATTAGGTCTATCAATATACCAAATCCAAAAATCAAGCATATATTCAATAGCGTCGGTGTAAATACGCCTACTTTATATAATATAAACATTGTGCCATAGTAGCCAACGTTGACCCAAAGAGACTGAATGAACATATAGTTCGTTTTACCCAAGCCGTATAAGGTGGCGTCTAGAATGCTATTATTAAATATAAATACAAAATAAAATACTGTCTGTACTCCAACAATATACATCACTGTTTTTATGTCCTGAACATTCATAACATTAGCAAGAAAGCTATGCCAAAATGGAATAGTAATACACCATATAGCGACAAATATTAGCCCTAGTGAGAAATAACCTTTTGTGTTTCTGGCAATATTTTTTACGTCTTCACCAACGTCTCTTTTTACCAACTCGGACAATGCTAAGGCAGGTAGTAACAACCAGCCCCAAATAAAGCTATTAGCTACCCAATAATTACCTTGCTCCTCAACCATGTTAATCATTTTTATGATCATGACTATAAAAGCAATATTTCTGACTAGCGATTCTAATCCTGAAAATACACCTGTCGTCCACCACTCTTTCATCCATGTAAATGATATTTGATTGACTGATAAAAGCTTCAATCCATATTGTCGTATAGAGATATAGGTGGCTAGTAAAACAGCTATATTGACAATGATATTCGTCCAAGCAATACCGATAACACCCATATCCAGACTAAACTCAAAAGGTCCGAAAAACACACTATCTAATAATATAGACAGAGTCATCTGCACTACTAGCAAACCATAGATATACTTGTCTTTATTTAAACTAATGATAACGACCATCATATACTTGACTAGCGTAGCAAACATAATTGCTATGGTTTCCAGGCGAATATATTGTGTCGTTTGCCCAATAATTTGCTCGGACTGCTCCATAAAAATCACAATGTTTTGTGAATAAATGAATAAAATTGCAGACAGAAAAGCCATAAAACAAAAGATAACGATAAACCCAGTTTGAACTTTATTTTCAAATTCTTTTTTATTAGACAAAGATTTTCCGAAAAGATAGAATAAAGGCAAAATTAAGGCTTCTTGCGCTATCTCATAAATCAAACTCAGCCACAGTATTTGACTCGCGATATTTATTCCTGAGTCACTAGGCAAATCACCGAGAAAATTCACTCTAATTGTTTGATAGAGTGAAGGTAGTACCATCATTGAAATAAGAGCGATTAACAGTCTAATGTTAATGTTTTTGAACATGAGGTTTTATCAGAAATAAGACATTTGACGTAGAGTACGTTATAAATACCTCTAACAACAATAATTTTAAAAAAAGGTGCATAGAAAGCATCCTACAGGTGATAAAACCAACCCTAACCCTGCCTTAACCCCAAAATAGGAATAACCAAATCTTCCTCATCGCTCAGATGCTGCGCGAGTAAGTTGGTTGCGTCCACCAATGTTTGATGTAATTGCTCTGCCAACGCTTTATCCTCGGCTTCACTTCTCGCCAGTATATCGTTTTGCACTTGTAGCTTATCGAGTAGCGCATCCAAGCGCACATGGTCGCGCCCCAATATCTCAAACCCTGCCTGTAGCTGCGGATACATTCGAATAAACTCAGGGAAAAATCCCTCATCCTCTACGCCATGATGTTGATGCAATTTTAGGATATGCATATTGTTACGTTTGAGTATCTGCGAGCGATACTCTGACCAGTCGTACTCGCCAGATTGATAACCTACACTAATCTGTGTCAAGATACGCTGACGCTTGCGTATGTTAGTATGTACTTTTAGCCAGCCTGATGTCTTATAAGCATAATCTGCGCTAAACCATTGGTCTGGCGGTAGCTTGTTGAATAAGAACAGCCAGTCCATCTCAAGCCGACTCTCAGGATGACGCGGTGACAAGCTAAACAAATCCTCATCTGCACCGGTTTTGATAGCACTATCTTTGGCAGCAACATTTTTATTAATAATGCTTTGAGGTAAGTTATCCATTGCCTTATCCTTGTTAATTATTTTTACCAGTTACGTTTGCTCAGTTAACGCTCTTATTATTAAGAAAGTCGTTTATTAAAAAAAGCAAAAGCTCATTAGAAATACTTAAATTATCTAAATAAATATGTAGAATATAAATATAGTTTAACCCCTAAAAATCAATGATATGCTCGAGTCTGCATACCTTGAATATGCATGTTTAGCCCCTATAAATAATAAACTAATCAACGTGTTACATAATTTGGTCAGAACCTATGTACTGCTATACTACTGACTATGTAGAATGAAACGCATAATGACAAACACTCTTATACAAGCAGTACCAAGCGATATTGGCTTACCATTCATAGTAGTGTTTAAAATATAAAGGATAATCATGTTTATTGTAGATAAAGCTGTGAATGTTGATAGGCATAACAGAATACCCACCCCCAAAATTATATTTTTTGATATCGATGATACGCTAAGCCGTAACGGTATTATTGCTGAGCATAATAAGGCGACCCTCGAGGCGCTGGCTAAGACCGACATTAAGCTAGTGATTGCGACCGGGCGTTCTAAAGCCATTATTCCAGATGATATTTTGGCATTATTAGACGATAATATATTGGACGCCATCATCTGTATGAATGGACAATATAGCTTTGATAACCATGGTCTTATCAGTCATTATCCTTTATCTGCTGAACAAAACGACAAGATCGTCCAGCTGTGTCAGACAAGTAAGCTGATTCATAAGTTTGACTCTGCAACGCATATTGCTTGGTCAAACGAAAACGAGCGCCTGCGTGAATACAACGCCAGAACGCCCAACTCTATCGTGGATCCAGACTATTACAAATTAAACCCTGTGTATCAATGCTCAGTATTTTTTAACAACCAAGACGATAAAATGCAAGACGTCGACTTTGCCCAGTACGATTTAAAATTGGTGCATTGGCATCAGATTGGTGCAGACATCTTACCCATAGAGGCGTCTAAAGCACGCGCTATTAAAGACCTATGCCAGCATTTTTCTTCAGATGTCAGCGAGTGCATGGCCTTTGGCGATGGCATGAATGACTTGGAGATGTTTGACTTGGTCGGCTTTGCTGTCGCCATGGGAGACTCTCAGCCTGCCCTCATCGCGCGAGCAGACTTCGTCACTGGGACTATTGAAGAATATGGCATTCAAAAGGTGCTTGAACAATTTAAGGTGGCGTCGTAATCAGGACAGCGTAAGCAAAACTGCCCATAGCCCTTTTTTTGTAATCCATAAAAAACCCTTGCCAATAGCTGACAAGGGTTTTTATTTTGAGTAACGACTACATTTCTTTAGCTATTATTCAACGAACAACTACCGCGCAGGATAGAAGGTTTCTGCGCCAGGCCCTACAGGTAGGCCTAGAACGAAAACCCATATAGAGAACAAAATGGTCCAACCAATCAAAAACGCCATAGAGTATGGCAACATCATTGCCATCAACGTCCCTACCCCGGTATCTTTTTTATAACGCATCGCCACCGCCAAAATAAGACCGAAATAGCTCATCATAGGAGTAATAATATTGGTCGTTGAATCACCAATACGGTATGCCGCTTGAATCATCTCTGGCGCGTAACCCGTTAACATAAGCATCGGTACAAAGATGGGCGCAGTTACTGCCCACTGAGCAGATGCTGAACCAAGCATCAAGTTGACCAGACCACAAATTAGGATAAAGCCAACTAACAATAAGGGCCCAGTAAGGCCAATATCGCTTAGGAAGGTCGCACCAGACACCGCCATCACTGAGCCAAGATTTGACCACTTAAAGAAAGCGGTAAACTGTGCCGCAAAGAACACTAATACAATATAAATACTCAATGAGCTCATGGCGTTACTCATAGCATCAACCACGTCTTGGTTACTTTTGATGCTACCAGTAATCTTACCGTAGATATAACCTGGTATCGCAAAGAACACAAAAATAAAGACTACAATGCCTTTTAAAAATGGCGACCCTGATACCATACCAGTCTCTGCATTACGCAAGATACCATCGGCCGGCACCACTGTCCAAGCTAGCAATAAGCAGAATATGAGCATGCTGATACCTGCCCATAACAGCCCTTTTTTCTCCAGCGACGATACTTTTTCAATTTGCGTCTCTAGTACGGAAGCATCATCAGCGTCTTTAGGGTTATACTCACCCAAGCTTGGCTCAACGATTTTTTCTGTGACAAAATAACCAAGGCCACTGATCAAAAAGGTACTTGCTATCATGAAGTACCAATTGACCTCAGCGCCAACGGTGTAAGCTGGATCAATGATACGAGCCGCTTCTTGGGTAATCCCTGAAAGCAGTGGATCCACTGTCCCTAATAGCAAGTTGGCACTATAACCACCTGATACCCCAGCAAATGCTGCTGCCAGACCGGCCAGCGGATGCCTACCAAGTGAGTGAAAGATAACTGCCGCCAGTGGTATCAATACCACATAACCAAGCTCGGCGGCGGTGTTTGACATGATACCTGCAAATACGATGGTAAAGGTCACCATCTTCTTTGGAGCGTTCATGACCAGACCACGCAAAGCGGCTGATATCATGCCAGAGTATTCAGCGATACCAACGCCTAACAAAGCGACTAGCACTGTACCCAATGGCACAAAACCCGTAAAATTGGTGACTAAATTTTCAACAATACGGGCTAACCCTTCACCATTTAACAGATTGACGACTTCAATCATACCATCAGCGCTACGTCCGCTTGTGCCCTCTGGCCTTGGATCGATTACTGACACACCAAAGTAAGACATCACTGCTGAGAGAACCAATAACAGCACGGACATCCAAACAAATAAAATGACAGGATGTGGTAGCAAGTTACCAAGCCACTCAACACCCTTTAAAAACTTTTGCATACGTGAGTTTTGCGTTGCTTTATCAAAATTACTGTCTGGCGGACTACCATTTGGCAAATTACTTCCTTGCATAGCCATTGCTCCATTTAAAGTTTAAGTAAAGTGATTATGTTTAAAGTGTATGAAAACACCGATAAAAGGTTGAGATTGAAACATAATTGAGAAATAGAAACAAACAGTTTTGGCCTATAAAACAAATTTTTTGCAATATCTGGTAATACCCAAATTACAGCTAATCAAAAACTTGATATTAGAAATAAAAAAAGCGATAGATTAGAATATTTCTAATCTATCGCCAATCAATAGTATGTAAGGGTTAATTAAGTACCGTCATTTCATAATAAAAGAGTTAAATTGAAAACAGTACTGCGCCAGCACCTAACGTTTATGAGTTACCAAACTATATATCCAGCCGCCAATTCTATAAAATCCTACGATCATAAGAATAAGCACCAACGCTGCCAATACATAAGCCAACCAATTGGGCATGCTACTTAACCAGCCAATCGTAAAGGCCATCCCCATATAGGTCTCAACTGGCCAGTCTACAATAGAGGTCGGAGAACCTGCATTAAACATCGCCATAAAACCTACTAGTCCAATTAATGCAACAATAATCCCAGCACGTTTGCGGTTATTCATATTTTTTCTCTTCTAATTTTGAACAAACTGACTATATTAAGCCATGATTCTTCTAATTTTATAAGTTTTATAGCATTCAAGGTGTAGCACCAACATACTAAAGTGTTGTTAAGGCATTGTTAAACCACCATCGACAGCGATGGACTGCCCTGTGATAGCTAAGCTCAAATCAGATGCCATTAGCAACACTGAATTGGCAAAGTCAGCCACTGAAGTCGCTTGCCGTAATGGTGTGGTGGTGGCAATATAATCAAATACCTCTTCAGTCGTTAAACTGCTTGCATCCGTGGTTTTTAACAGTCCACCTGCCAGCAAGTTCACGCGTATGCCATACTGACCCAGCTCCGCGGCCAAATTACGTGTCAGCCCAATCAATGCAGATTTAGCCGTCGTATAGTCGTAATAAGTGACGACCGGATTATAAACAAGGTTGGTTGAGATATTGATAATCTTGCCTACTTGCTGCGCTTTCATCTGTGGTAATACTGCTTGCACTGTATTAACAGCGCCCTTGACGATACCATCCATTTGCTGAGAAAAGTGTGTCCATTTGACAGTTTCAATACTGGTATAATCAGCACTGGGATCAAACTGATAACTTGGCAAAGCATTATTGACCAAGATATCGATGCGACCATAACGAGCAATGACCTCGTTCACCATTGCTTTGACCTGCTCAATCTCAGTGACATCCGCTTGATAAGCAAATGCCTGTCCACCAGTCGCCTCAATGTCTGCCACTACTTTGTCAGCAGCGGCTTTACTGTTGAGATAGTTCACGCAGACGAGAGCGCCTGCTGCAGCCATTTGCTGAGCAATCTGGGCCCCAAGGCCACGACTGGCGCCAGTAACGATGGCGACTTTGCCAGTTAAGAGCGCTGGAATAACCGTACTGGTCTGACTCATCATATCCATCCTTTATGTAATGTTATTAAGATATTAGGGTGTATAAAGTTTTAGATTTAAAAGTTACTAAGCTTTTAGTGATGACAATCATATCATGGTTGTCGGTTATCGTAGTGCCCAACCGCATCTATGACCTTTACATCAAAACCAGACAAATTCGGACTACTACCCTTTAAATAATCGCTTACGATGACCATAACAGTATAGTTACTGCTGTCAAATTGCAGCTCATTGCTTAACATGTCTCAATTTTTACTTTTTTGTCCATTTAGGAGAGCTACTTTGTCTCATTTATCACCGTCACACCTACCCTCACAAGTCTCTACTCACGCTGCCAGACGTATGAGTCTTGTAGTACCTAAAGCATTGTTAGCCGCCGCTGTCGGCTTGGTACTTGCCAGCTGTAGTAACTCTGACAATGCTGCGACTGATGGTACTGCTACCAGCAATGAGACCCTAAACTTGTATAACTGGTCAGAGTATATGCCACAAGAGATTCTTGATGGCTTTGAGGAAGAGACAGGTATTTCGGTTAATTACACCACCTTTGACTCTAACGAAGCGATGTATGCCAAGCTTAAACTGCTTGACGACTCTAGTCAGTACGACCTAGCTGTGCCGTCAACTTACTATGTCGAAAAAATGGCAAATGAAGGCCTGTTGCAAGAAATCGATAAGTCAAAGCTCAGTAACTTTAGTAACTTAGATACCTCGTTTACCAATACTAAAGTCGATCCTGAGAACAAATACTCTATCCCTTATATGTGGGGCAGTACTGGGCTTGCCATCAATGGCGATAGCGTTGATCCTGCGACCGTCAATAGCTGGGATGACCTATGGAACCCTGATTACAAAGGTCAAGTCATGCTGACCAATGATGTGCGTGAAGTGTTTGGCATGGCACTACTCACGCTTGGGTACTCAGGTAATAGTAGCAATCCTGATGAGATTAAAGCGGCTTATGATAAGCTCACCACTTTGATGCCTAACGTCAAAACCTTTAATTCAGATGCAACGCGCATGCCCTATATTGAAGGTGAAACTGCACTTGGTATGACATGGAATGGTGAAGCGGTCATGGCCAATGACGAGGGCCTAACGAGCTTGGTTTACAAATACCCATCTGAAGGCGCAATACTTTGGATGGACAACTTTGTCATTCCAAAAAATGCCAAACAAGTAGACGCGGCCCATCAATTTATCGATTATTTGCTGCGTCCTGAGAACGCTAAAATCGTTAGTGAAGAGATCGGCTACGCATCACCAAACGTAGCGGCACGTGAGCTTATGTCAGATGAAGTAAAAAACAATCCAGCCATTTATCCAAGTAAAGAAGTACTGGCAAAAGCTGAGTTCCAAGAAGATGTGGGCGATGAAGCGCTACAAGTCTATCAGCAGTATTGGGATAAGCTAAAAACTGGTCGTTAATACAACTTCGTTCTATTTAACGATTAACCCACGTATTGATTGGTTGCGTTGCATACGCATAAAAACGCTGACTTTAAAGGTTAGCGTTTTTTTATAGATGTAGATCTGTCTCGCCGCCTTTATTTTCGATTCGACGTTGTTCGCGGCGCTGATAACGAAGACCGGAGGCTGCAAACCACTTAGGTTTGGTTGTCTGTAATAAATCGCTAAGCCGCTGTAATTGCACTTGCAAGGTTTGGGTTAGCCAAAAATAACCTTGCCATTCAAACCCTAAATTTTGCACACTTGGATAATCTGATACGGCGATACGCGTGATCGGCCGAAACACCTCATCACTCGGGCTACGCAGCACTGCTGCCATGTGTAACATGGCTTGGGTCAGCTCATGTTGATAGTGAATTAATAGGATATGATTTTCATCATCAATTTCAATGTTAGCCAGGCGCGGCGCCGCACTTAATAATAAATCAATCGTCCCGATAATATTTCGATGCGTACGCTGAATGGTCTCTAAAGTCTCTTTGTCAATTCCCGACTCTCTTTCTGTCGCAGCAATGTGCGGGCGTACTGCCAATAGTCGCTTATTGATTTTTTGTAGCGCCTTAACCAACGCTTTATTGACTGGGGTATCAGGAACGGAGCTACTGGTAGGATAAATAAGACTTGCTGAGCTGGTGGCCTTGGTATACTTAAATGGTTTGGGCACCAAAACGTCAGCATCAATATGATTACCGACACCTGCATATAGATTACCGCAGGTCTCAAGATTGCTTGCCAGCAAAAAACGCCACATCAAAGTAGACTTGAGGGGTAAAACTAAAGTCGCTGCCACCGCTACCCCAGCGCCCAGCAAAATGTTAAAGGCACGGTACAGACCATCTTGACCGATACTGCTTTGGTCAGGGCTTGAAACAATCATCAGCATGGTAATACCAGTTAATAGACCAATATAACCCAACTGTTTGACAGCGACATAACCGATGATACCGCTGATAATGCCGATAAGTAAGTAATATAGCCACATCCAATTACCGATATCTTGGCTTAACCACAAAAACCCAAGCCCCACGCCCACACCAAGTAAGGTACCTAATATGCGCTCTTTGGCTTTGGTATAAATTGCGCCTTGGTATTGTAATAAACCCAAAATGACAAACACCGTAATGGTCGTCCACTCTCCATGCGGCAGATTGGTAACTTCATTCAACAATAGCGCAGTCAACACCGCTGTGCCCAAACGTATAGCATGCAATACGTCAGCATGTTGATAACGCGCATAAGGCTCAACAAGTGGGGCGGTAAAACGTTGCCAAAAAGTCGGTTTCACTTGGAATCACTCTTTTTATGTAATAAAAAATCTAAAAATAAAGATAATATAGAATTTTAGTAGACAGCATTTATTAAATGATGATTGACTACGTAGCCATGGATCGGACAGCTACTATTTAATATAGCCAATACTAACTAAAAGTGTCATGTATTTTATCTGTAGGCAAAGCCGATAGAAATTTTCTTGCTTGCTATGCCTGCGCAGACAGAGGCTGCAAAAATTTATATCAGTTTTGCCATAACTTTTTTAGAGTGAATTAACTATAACTATTCACTCACCATCAAAAAATAACGTCTTTTATCTATTAAAAGATAAAAGACGTTAAAGGTCAAAGCACGCGAGTACAAAATAGACAAAACTTACGTACTTACTTACTCTTCGATACTTATCGTATTTTTACACAGAGGACTTGTTTTAAACACTATACTTCTAAGTAGTCCAAAATCCCCTCAGCCGCTTGGCGACCATCCCAGATGGCAGTCACGACCAAATCAGAACCGCGTACCATATCACCCCCAGCAAAAATCTTAGGGTTTTGCGTTTGGAACTTATAGGTCTGCTCTTCTAAAGCGACAACGCGTCCTGTAGGGTCTAGTGCCACTTGCTGCGTCTCAAACCATTCTGTAGGGCTAGGACGGAAACCAAAGGCCATGATGACCGCATCACAAGGGATAATCTCCTCAGAGTTAGGAATTGGCTCAGGGCGACGGCGACCTCGGTTATCTGGGGCCCCCAGATGGGTCGTGACAACTTTTACCGCGTTGACCTTACCATTTAAGCCGATGATTTCGGTTGGTTGGCGGTTAAATAAAAACTCAACCCCTTCTTCGCGCGCGTTGACGACCTCACGACGCGAGCCAGGCATATTTTCTTCATCGCGGCGATAGGCACAGACGACTTGCTCTGCACCTTGACGGATACTGGTCCGATTACAGTCCATAGCCGTATCACCGCCGCCCAATACCACCACTTTTTTGCCTTTTAGGTCGATATATTCGTCAGCATCTTTTTCCCAGCCGTTACAACGATTGACATTGGCAATCAGGTAATCTAATGCATCATAGACGCCGTCCAGCTCCTCACCAGCAAAGCCGCCGCGCATATAAGTGTACGTGCCCATACCCATAAATACTGCATCATAATCACTTAACAGCTCATCGATGCTGATATCAACTCCGATTTCTGTCTCGAGGCGAAACTCAATACCCATACCTTCAAAGATGACGCGGCGATTGCGCATGACGTCTTTTTCCATTTTAAATTCTGGAATACCAAAGGTCAGTAAGCCGCCAATCTCAGGACGTTTGTCAAAGACGACTGGTTTGACACCATTTCTCACCAAAATATCTGCGCAACCAAGACCTGCCGGTCCTGCACCGATGATGGCAACTTTTTTATCTGTCCAAACGACATCGGACATATCAGGCCGCCAGCCAAGCGCAAAGGCCGTATCATTAATGTATTTTTCGACATTGCCAATGGTCACAGCGCCAAAGCCATCATTCAGCGTACAAGCGCCTTCACATAGGCGGTCTTGTGGGCAGACACGTCCGCAGACCTCAGGTAAAGTATTGGTACGGTGACACAGCTCTGCTGCCTGAAATATTTGGCCTTCGGTCGCCAGTTTCAGCCAATTAGGAATGTAGTTGTGTACCGGGCATTTCCATTCACAGTAGGGATTGCCGCACTCAAGACAACGATGCGACTGCTGCGCCACCGCCTCACTCTCAAACGGTTTATAAATCTCAACAAACTCTGTCGAGCGCATCGCAATGTCTTTTTTGTTCGGCTCAAGCCGTGGTACTTCTAAAAATTGAAAACTATTATCTAAGCGTTTTGCCATAATGACTTACTCTTCTATATGGGGCTCTTCTATAGTGGGTAATGACAGTTGACGTATGCCGTCTACAGTAGGTCGATAAACCTATTTTTACTGTCACTTACCTGCCTACAATATTAGCGCAGTAAGAGGTAATCTCTTAAATTTTTACTTAAATCTTGGCGAATCAATAAACAGTAAGTTATTGTGGATCAGCCGTTGTAGTCTTAAGCAATGTTGCAATGTTGGCCGCTTTAGGCTTCACCAAATATACCTTACGAACATAATGCTCAAAGTCGGCCAATATTGTCTGACCCCAAGCGCTGCCTGTTTTATCTACATGGGTTTCAATCACTTGTTGCAAGTAAATGCGATGCTCTTCGGTTTGCTCGCTCGAGATACGGTTTAAGTCAATCAGCTCATGGTTACAACGATCAAAGAAGTCGCCATCCATATCAAGTACATAAGCAAAACCGCCCGTCATACCTGCACCGAAGTTAAGTCCCGTGCGTCCAAGAACTGTGATAATACCGCCTGTCATATATTCACAGCAATGATCACCTGTGCCTTCAATGACAGCATGAGCGCCAGAGTTACGTACTCCAAAACGCTCGCCTGCTGTCCCTGCTGCATAGAGCTTGCCACCTGTCGCACCGTACAGACAAGTATTACCGATAATAGCAGTCTCTTGGGCGCTAAAGCTTGAGTCTTTTGGCGGATAAATCACAATCTCACCGCCTGCCATGCCTTTGCCGACGTAATCGTTGGCATCACCTTCAAGCTCAATATGCAAGCCGCCTGCATTCCACACACCCAAGCTTTGTCCTGCAGTGCCTGTTAGGTGCAGCTTAATAGGCATGTCACTCATGCCAAGATTGCCCCATACTTGCGCAATCTCACCGGAGATACGCGCGCCAATAGAGCGATCACAATTACCGACATAGTAGCTATAATCACCGCCGCTACCTTTACGGATACTCAGCAGCATATCACTGATCATCTGCTCAGCCAGTAAGCCTTTATCAAACGGCTCATTACGCTCAACCTGGCAGGTTTGCGCTTTACCGCTACTGGCAGGATGGCTAAATAGTAATGGTGTTAAATCTAAGTGACGCTGCTTATCGGTATTGCCCTCTAATACGTCAAGCAGATCTGTACGCCCGACCAACTCTTCCATACTGCGTACGCCAAGAACGGCAAGCCATTCGCGTGTTTCAGTCGCCACAAATTTGAAGAAATTGATAAGCATCTCAGCTTCACCAATAAAGTGCTCGTCACGTAACTTAGCTTTTTGCGTGGCAACGCCTGTCGGACAGTTATTAAGATGACAAATACGCAAGTATTTACAACCAACCGCAATCATCGGTGTGGTACCAAAACCAAAGCTTTCGGCTCCAAGAATAGCGGCTTTTACCACATCAAGGCCCGTTTTGAGACCGCCATCAGTTTGCACGCGCACTTTATCGCGTAGACCATTAACGCGTAGCGACTGATGCGTCTCAGCCAGACCCAGCTCCCACGGCGAGCCTGCATGATGAATAGAGGACAGTGGTGAGGCTGCGGTACCACCGTCATAACCTGAGATGGTAATCAAATCAGCGTAAGCTTTTGCCACGCCCGTCGCGATAGTACCAACGCCTGGACGCGAGACCAATTTGACTGATACCAAGGCATCTGGATTAACTTGTTTTAAATCAAAAATAAGCTGGGCAAGATCTTCAATAGAGTAAATATCGTGATGCGGCGGCGGTGAGATGAGTGTCACCCCAGGCACAGAGTAACGCAGGCGGGCAATCAAGGCATTGACTTTTCCGCCTGGCAGCTGACCACCTTCGCCCGGTTTGGCACCTTGCGCGACTTTGATCTGCATGACTTCTGCTGAGCGCAAGTATGCAGGCGTAACGCCAAAACGCCCAGAAGCCACTTGCTTGATTTTTGAGTTGCGCAGCGTGCCATAACGTACTGGATCTTCACCGCCCTCCCCTGAGTTTGAACGGCCACCGATAGTATTCATCGCCATGGCAATTGATTCATGCGCTTCAGGCGATAGTGCGCCAAGCGACATTCCAGCCGAGTCAAAACGCGTCAAAATCTTTGCAGTATCTTCAACCTCATTAATATCGATGCTGTTATCCGTCTTTAGTTGCAACAAATCACGTAAGGTTGCAACCGGACGACTATTGACCAGGTCAGCATACTGACGATAATTGTCGTAGTCACCAGTACGCACTGCTGTATGTAAGCTGTTGATTACGTCAGGATTAAAGGCGTGGTACTCTTTATTAAAGACGAATTTGAGCAAACCGCCTTGATCAAGTGGCGCACGACGTTTAAAGGCATTGGCCGCTAACTGCGCTTGGTCCGCTGCCAGATCGGCAAAGGTAGCGCCTTTAATGCGACTTTGCACGCCTTTAAAGCATAAGCTCACTACCTCTTCTGAGAGCCCAACGGCTTCAAATAATTGTGCACCGCGATACGAAACGATGGTTGAGATACCCATTTTTGATAGGATTTTAAGTAAGCCTTTATCCAAGCCTTTACGAAAATTTACCCGTGCTTGAATCGGATCGCCAAGCAGCTCACCAGTTGCGACCAAATCATCAATGACGTCATAAGCTAAGTATGGATAAATGCAGGTCGCACCAAAGCCAATTAATACCGCCACTTGATGCGAATCACGTGCCAGACCGGTCTCGACGATTAAGTTGGCATCAGTACGGATACCTTGGGCAATCAGATAATGATGCACCGCACCTGTCACCATGATGGCATTGGCAGGTACCTTGTCGGCGACGATATTTTTATCCGACAACACAATCAATGTATGACCAGCACGGATAGCGCGTGCCACTTCTTCACAAATAGCGTTGATAGCCCCAGACAGCTCTAACGTACGATCATAGTTTAGATCAATACGTGCCATTTTAAACGCTGGATCATCTAAGGTTTCAAGCTGCTGCATTTTGCTGGCTGATAATACTGGCGACGATAAGATAATACGATGCGCGTCTTTTTCTGATGGTGCAAATACGTTGGTTTGAGCACCGAGACAAGTTTGCAGCGACATGACGATTGACTCACGCAAAGGATCAATCGGCGGGTTGGTCACCTGCGCGAACTGCTGACGAAAAAAGTCCCCAACGTGGCGAATTTGCTGCGACAGTACAGCCATTGGCGTATCATCACCCATCGAACCCACAGGCTCCTGACCATTTTCGGCATTGGGACGAATGATTTCAGTACGCTCTTCATTGGTAATGTGATACATCTTTTGCAGTGCTTTTAATGTATCACCGCGACACGCCTGCGCTGCTATCTCTTCTTCTAAGCGCTCATCATCACGAATACGTGTTGCTTCTTCACGCAGCCATTTGCGGTATGGATGCGCTTTTTTGAGTAAAGTGGCAATGGCTTTAGTATCTAAAATTTGACCAGTTAACGTATCAATAACCAGCATCTGACCAGGACCTACGCGACCTTTTGCTAGCACATCTTTGGGATCATAGTCCCAAACACCCACTTCAGAGGCAACCGTGATATAGCCGTTTTTGGTCGTGACCCAGCGTGACGGGCGCAAACCATTACGATCAAGCATACATACCGCGTAGCGTCCGTCTTGGATCACCAGACCCGCTGGCCCATCCCATGCTTCCATATGCTGCGAATAAAACTCATAAAACGCGCGCAAATCCATGTCCATGCTATCGACATTTTGCCAAGCAGGTGGCACAAGTATCGACATGGCATGAAACAGACTCATACCGCCAGACATCAACACCTCAAGCATATTGTCCAAGCTCGATGAGTCTGAGCCTGTGCGATTGACCAATGGCGCTAACTCATTTAAGTCTGGCAATTTTTCTGATTTTAACTTTGGTGTACGTGCCTCTGACCAGTTGCGGTTACCTGTAATGGTATTAAGCTCACCATTGTGAGCCAAATAGCGGAATGGCTGCGCAAGTGGCCAGCGCGGTAAGGTATTGGTTGAAAAACGCTGGTGGAATACCACGATATGGGACGCCAAACGCTCATCTTGTAAGTCCAAAAAGAACGCTGGCAAATCTGATGGCATCACCAACCCTTTATAGATAATCGTCTGAGAGCTCAATGAGCACACATAAAATAGCTCATCGTCCACCAGACGTTGCTCCGCTTTTTTGCGCGCCACAAACAGCTTACGATTAAAGTCATCTGCCGCCAAATCATCAGGCGCATTGACAAACACTTGCTTAAAATCAGGTAAGGTCTCACGGCCAATCTCACCGACGATACTTAAATCAAGTGGCACATTACGCCAGCCAGCAACATCTAAGCCTTGTGCAGTAATCTCTTCAGAAAGTATTTGCTGGCTATGCTGAGCTTTATCATTATCTACATTGACAAAGACCATGCCGACAGCAAAATTGTCACTGAGCACAAGCTGCTGCTCGGTGGCGATCTTTTGAAAGAACTCAGTGGGCGTTGCTAATAGTAGACCGCAACCGTCACCAGTTCTACCATCGGCAGCAACACCGCCGCGATGGGTCATACAACTTAAGCTATGAATAGCGGTCTTGACCAGATCATGGCTGGCTTGACCCTCAATATGAGCTATCAAACCAAAACCACAGTTATCAGAGAAATCATCTGGCGTGGCCAAATGCGTATGGGAGGAAATCATTGACATGGCTAGTCCTTTTGTGTGAACGGGCAGCATATGTATCCAATGCAGAACATAGGCTAAATACCGTAGGCAGAACGGGTTAATGATAAATACTCATATTTCCGGATAAATAAATGATGCGATTAACAATGGGTTTTAGCGCTTTGAAAGTGACAAAATACTCATCACTGTCACATTTATTTAAATACAGGCTATTAAATAGACGGCTGCTAAGCATTAATAGGAGCAAGATAAGAGCGTCGATAAAATGCTAAGCGTTAAAGTATTAGCACGTTGTTCTTTGCTTTGCAGCTATTTATAGCTTTTAGTTATAAGCATCAATATGACACATATATCGATCAACAACTGACTGGTTGAAAGCCTGATGACACGGTTTTCAATTGAGTTTGAATATCAGACACTTTACATTCAAGCGCCTTAACAACCCTAGGAAGGAGGAGGATAAGAGAAGTTGTACTACCATTTTTTATAAACTTAATACAAATGGTCAGCCACTACGCTTGAAGCAACGACATTACCATAACAGCTTGCTACAACGGCATAAAATAGAAGCTAACCAAAATAGATGCTTTACAGTAACTCTACAGAGCGTCACCCATATTCATATTAGTTAATGATTATAGAAAAATCTAGTCTTTTTTATTAATTAATTTAATTATGGTATTAAGAGTCATTTCAAACTTTTAGTATTGAAGCACATAACCAGTCATATTAAAAAACTTATAAATTACTGCTGAGTTATTTTTTATCCGCTATACATTTTTGCTATCTTAAAATGAATTATATCCATTATTGGTCTATTATTGATAATTAATATCTAAAACGCAGCGACTTACCAAGCCGACCAATAAATCGTTTATCAAATCGCCATAAAAAAGCCTGCAAAACTTGCGTCTTGCAGACATATCGAATGGTGATAAAAGCACCATGGATCATCTTATAAAGTGCTAGTCAGTTTTCTCTTCTATCAGCTCTTTAATACTATCATTGTTGTTTTTAGCGGCTCCCGCGTTGTTATTCTTAGCTGGTTCAACATTAGGGCTTTTAACGGTTTCGTTATTGACGCTCTTATTACCAGATCCTGAACTGGTATTGTTTTTCTCACTGCTATTTGCCGCACTTGGTGGTTTTGGCGTAGGAACCACTGGTAAGCTTTTGGTTTCTGATTCAGGGTTACGTGTATCGTCTTCGTTTTTAGGAGCAGGTGTTGAATTACCCCCCCCACCTTCGGTAATCACGGTACGCTCTTCGTTAACTGCCAAAGTTGCAGAAGTATCCTCTGATTGACGAATACTTTCAGCCGTACTGTTATTGGTCGCCTGACTCCCAGCTCCGTTGCTGCCTGAGTTTTCATCCGTCTCTCTAACCGGTACTTCACGTTCAGTTGGCTGCAACCTAACAGATCTTGAACGTCTCGTGCTCAGATCTTTAATAGGTCCAGGACGCTCATAATTATCGACGATACCGACATAGCGGCTGATTTCTTCTGGCAAGACACGTACATCAGCTGGCAAACCAAAATCAACCAACTTAGCCGCTCCTACTGCTTCTTGCGGACTACTCATCAGTCCATAAATCAACATATAGCGCAGTTGATTGTTGTCATCGCGGTAACGAAAGTACGAGAACTTTTTACGATCATCACGACCTTCTAGATAACTGGTAACAACTTCGTTTTCTGCCACATTCATGACTTGTACGGTCCATTTGCCTTTATTAGCTAACAAATACCGCTTGTCTTTAAACTCATCGGGATAGTTGCGCAAATCACGAATGGTATCTTCAAAGTTAATCGGTTGTACGTCGTTGTCAAGCTCATGCAACGCTTCAACAGATAAGGGTTGTTTGAGCTCAGTGCTGAGTGTTTCTTGCGCGGCTATGGGCGCGTTTTCAATTTTGGCACCGATCGCAGGAGTTTGACTGAACATCCAAAGCAGTGCTGTCAAGACCCCTAAAAGCAAAGTCATCATCAGCCATATCAAAGCCTGCCTGCGATATGACGTGTTTTTTGGACGAGTCTTTGAGCTCGATGAGACCATGGGTGTTTCCTTGGAAAAATAGGATAAAGCATGTTGATAAAACTATATTGACTCAGATACTTAACAACTTACGCTATAGTGATAAGTGTAGTCTACGACAAGACATCGTTAAGTAGCTGCGTATCAAAATCATCTGTTAACACAGCTTGTCCTATTGATTTTAACAAAATTAGACGAATTTGTCCGCCTTTCACCTTTTTGTCATGGCCCATAAGCTCTAAAGCAGTATCAACATTGATAGGTGGAGGGGCAATTGGTAAGTTAGCAAGCATCAATACGCGCTTGATCCGCGCCACATCAGCTTCACTTAGCCAGCCCATCATTTGTGATAGTTGAGCCGCTTGTACCATGCCCGCAGCAACCGCCTCACCATGGAGCCAACTACCGTAACCTTCGTGAGTCTCAATCACATGGCCAAAAGTATGCCCAAAATTGAGCAACGCTCGCATACCAGCCTCTCTTTCATCTTGCGCTACTACGGCCGCTTTGTACTCACAACAGCGCTTTACAGCCGCTCCAAGTACTGCCAGATCCAGCTTCATCATGGCGGGTAGATTTACCTCAAGCCATTCTAAAAACTCGATATCCATAATTAACGCATATTTGATGACTTCAGCGAGCCCTGCCGATAGCTCTCGCGCAGGCAAAGTTTTGAGAGTACTCATATCAGCCAGCACCATTTGTGGCTGCCAAAAAGCCCCAATCATGTTTTTACCTTGCGCATGATTGATACCAGTTTTGCCGCCAACGCTTGAGTCTACTTGCGACAATAAGGTGGTCGGGATTTGAATAAAATCCACGCCGCGCATAAAACTTGCCGCTGCAAACCCAGTCATATCACCGATGACGCCGCCCCCAAGAGCAACTAAGGTTACATCACGATTAAAATGCTGAGCCATCAAGACATCATAAATTTGATTGATACTATCTTGGTTTTTATACTGCTCACCATCAGGAAGTATGCAAACTGCGACGGTAAACGATACCGCTAACTGTTCTTGTAACTGCTGCAAATATAAAGGCGCAACGGTATCATTAGTCACAATCAATACTTGCTGACCACTAATATAAGGCGCAATGCTTGTGGCTATATCGCACTGCTCGGTAATAGCTATCGGATAATCATGGCTTTGAGTATGAACTATCAATTCTGCGTTAAATAGTGGCGCTGCCATAAAAGTTCCTGTATTTAATATGTCCATTTTCAGCTCATTACCAGATGGTATAAAGCACTCCTAACCTATAGGCGGCTTTGCCAATGAAGCCGTCTATACTTTGGTCTCTGCTTGGCTGCCAGCTGTTACCTACTCTTTTGGTGTTGTTGACTCTAAATCTGTACTTACAGACACCAAAAAAGCCTTCAGTTGCTGTAACAACTGATTGACCATATGACGGGGATAAGTATGACCAGTAGGCAATACAATATGTGCCACTTGTCGATATAATGGATCGCGAATGCTATATAAATCTTGTAGTATTTTTCTGGGGTTGGGTTGTTGTAATAATGGACGCGACTTATCTTTAGCAGTGCGTGCCATTTGTACATCTACAGGCGCATTTAGATAAACCACAATGCCGCGCTGATGCAAAAACTTTCGATTGTCAGCGCCCATGACCGCACCGCCACCTGTTGCAAGAACGATATGCTGACGCTGAGTCAACTCATCGATCGCTCGTGTCTCACGCGTCCGAAATCCTACTTCGCCTTCTTTGGCAAATATCCAAGCAATATCAGCACCTGTTTGTGACTCGATATACCAGTCACTGTCCACAAACTCTCGTCCTAGCTGCTTAGCTAGCAACCGGCCAATAGTGGTTTTCCCCGCTCCCATCGGCCCAACTAAGAATACCGATGGCAATTCCTCCAACATAGCACTCACTCAGATAAATCAACCATCATACAACGTCATCGTTATTCTGGCTAGTAATGAGCTGGGTTTATTATCAGTAAAATTAGATTTTATTAAATTATAGACCATAAAAAAGCAAGCACTTAGGCTTGCTCTTTATAGCTTATGATTTGTAAACAAAATAACCTTAATCCAAACGGCTAATACCATCATTGATAAGCTTTGGAGTGACAAAAATAAGCAGCTCTTCTTTTGCGTTGCTACGGACGTCTTTACGGAATGCGCGACCAATATAAGGCAAGTCTCCTAAGAATGGAACTTTATCCACGCCATTAGAGACACGGTTTTTAAAGACACCACCAAGTACGACGGTTTGTCCATCTTCTACAATCACATTAGTAGAGATAGAGTCTTCTGCAATAGCAACCTGATTATTGATGATCGTTGGCGTGCCATTAGTAATCATTAACTGTAAGCCAATCTTACCATCAGGCGTAATATTTGGCGTAGCTTCTAAGCTCAGCGCTGCTTCTTTAAAGCTGGTAGATGTTGCCCCACTAGCTGACGCTTCTTGATAAGGGATTTGGGTACCAGATGAAACCTTGGCGGTTTGTTTATCAGCAGTTAAGATTTTAGGAGTAGAAATAACCTCACCGCGGTTATCTGCTTGCAATGCTGATAGCTCTAAATCTAGCATAACATCGGACATAGCCAGTAAGCCAAAAGCAATACTTCCTGCAGGATTTGCCACCCCCAAATCAACGTTTAGATTATCAGGGCGACTGATATCATATGAAGGGTAAGAGACGGTCTGACCATTGACTGTCGTTGTCTCAACATCAAAGTCTTTAAGATCCCATAAAGTTTGGTTGCTACCACCGACCAGTAGGTTACGGTTATTGGCTGCACCATTAGATAAAATCCCCCAACGTACACCAATCTCTTTACTAAAGCTATCAGAGGCGCTAACAATGCGCGCTTCAATCATAACTTGACGTACCGGAATATCAATTTTACTAATAAGTCGGTGAATATTTTCAATACTATCAGCTACATCTTTGACGATTAATGTATTGGTACGTTCATCAATCGTTACCGTACCGCGATTAGACAGCAGACTATTGCTATCTTCTACGCGACTACTGGTTGTGCTACTGTTAGACGGACCGCTTCCTTGAGAGATAAGGTTGAACACATCTTGCGCTTTGGCGTAGCTTAAACGTATATACTCAGTGCGTAACGGTGCATAAGATTCGACAGCTTGTTGAGCTTCAAGCTCTTGTGCCTCTTGCGCTGCCAGTTCAATAGACGGCGCGATTAATATGACATTACCATTCTCACGCTTATCTAAATTTTTACTTTTTAGAATAATATCGAGGGCTTGATCCCAAGGTACGTTGATGAGACGAAGTGTAATACTGCCACTAACTGAGTCACTAGCAACAATATTCATATCAGTAAACTGCGCTAGAATATCTAGTACGCTACGGATTTCTACGTCTTGAAACTCCATAGATAGTGCTTCGCCACTATAGACCTTTTCTTCAAGCGTTGGTTCACGCAATAACTCAGGTTTGCTAATACTGGTATTTAGCTGATTCCCTGATTGATACGCTTGATACTCATAATCACCAGTCATGTTAATCGTAATAACGCCACTTTGCCCTTGGTTTTTGGTATCAACGCTATCTACAAGACCACTATTGATGTTTAAACGACGCAATAAATTCCGAGGTACTGTGCTACCAGTCATACGTACCACCAACTTGTTACCTTGGCGCTGTACATCAACTGGTATGGCTTCATTAGCAAGCACAATACTAACGTTACCACCACCACTACTGCCTGCCTCAAAATTCAATGCACTCAGACCATCATAACTATATTGCTTGCTAACTTGTGATGAAGCCAGCCTCGGGTCTAATAGTGGGTTGACACGAACAACCATAGTATCAGTAGGCGCTTGTACCTTAATGGCGTCTGAGCCGGTAACTACAGGGGTGATTCCAGCACTACTGGTTTCGACAATAGGTGTCACAATCGCTGTCGTGGCAAGCGCATTGTCATCAACCATGGTAGTATTTGGTTTTGTTAAAGCTTGAGAGGCTGTAGCAATAGGTACAGTAGCTATAGTTGGATTATTGGGCACTACACGATTTGGATCAGTAATAGTAAGGAGTAAGTCATTGCCATCAACAGCAGTCGTATAGTCGCCGCTCTGCTTTAATCCCACAATCAAACGTGTGGTACTATCATTGCTCAACGTTGTGACATCATTGACCATACCAATATTGTAATTGCTAAATCTGCTGGCTAGACCATTTTGCACCTGTTCGAAGTCTAAAACTAAGCGACTAGGATCATCAAGCTGATAAGCTGCAGGCAGTACTGGCGCACCGTTGAATCCTAGACGCAGTTGAGTTACCGCAGGTGCCGTCTGTACCACAGAGACGTTGTTGATACGCTCCACTGCATAAGCTGTACTACTAATGGCAATCATACTGATTGCCAACGCAGGTATTGCAAAGGCAGAAGACATACGGTTACTCATCGCCATTACCCTATTATTGCGTACTGTCATTACTTATTCCTCAAAAAATCTGCCAACTTAATTTATAGGTGAGACCAACGACTGAGGTCTTTCAATGAACCCGGCGCGGCTATCTGGCACAATTTCAATCAAATTAATCTGGGTCGGCGTGATTTCAACAATACGACCGTCGTTTAGTCCAAGATAGTCACCTACTTTAACGTTAGCAACCGAACCATCTGGACGTTGGACCAATGCATACTGTTGACCTTCAGGAGATATCAATACACCACGAAAGGTAAGCTGCGCAATGTCGTACTGTTCAAGTGGCTGTTTGATTCGCGTAATATCAGGGCGCACACCATCCGTCGGCATGTTTGGTCCTTGTACATTAATGAGACTTGGTGGCAGGAACGGGCTACGCACTAAGCTTGCACTATATACAAAATCTTCTACTAGCTCTGCTTTTGGTGGTGGCTCGATTGGCTGCGAAGGTGAGTTACGAATCTCACTCATCGCCTGCCCCGCCATTCCGATACGATCAGTACAGCCAGTCATCCATATAGCTGCAATACTTAATGTAAACAGGGCTGGGATTTTTCTAATATCCATACTAGTTGGCCCCCGCAGTATTGTCAGTAGCTGGCGTTGTTACTTCATCTACCACTTCTTTTGAGCGATAAGTTTTGGTTTGTAGCACTAAATTTAGCTCAGGTATGGCCTCTAGTGTCGGCTGCGGATTACTGACTTCAAAATCGTGCATGGTAATAATGCGTGGCAAAGCTGCAAGACCGCTAATAAAGCTACCAAACTGATGGTATTCACCCAAAGCTGCAATGCGAATCGGCTGCTCAATAAAAAACTCGTTTTCTATTTCAGGCTCTACAGAAATATCTTGAAAGCGTATATTGCTACCGACACCCGTCATATTGATACCTTCTACCAGCTCCGACACACGGGTATCTTTGGGTAACTGGTCGAGTAAAGTATTGAATTCAGTTTCCATCTGAATTACTTGAGCTTTGTAAGCTTCTAAATGGCGTGCACGTGACTCTTTTTGACGATAGCTGTCAAGCAATGTTTGTTGCTCACTTTCAGCAGCAGTGATCTCATCGATTTTGCTACTGATAGGCAGCGCCCAAGCTAGGGCTGCAATAAAAGCAACGATAAATACCAGTACCGTCACCTTAACGGGTATTGGCCAACTGCCATAGTTTTCTGTATCTAAAGACTCAAAGCTACGACGAAAGTCATTAAAATTAAATTGCTTCTTGCTGCTTACTGCCGTTTTTTTAGTCTTGATTAGTGTTTTTTTACGGATAAGCTTCACAACTCACCTCCAGACTCTGCGCCCTCATCATTGTTGGTGCTTTCTGACTGAACTTGCGTTGTAACAACAAACTGCACATAGCTGTCTTCGGGGTATATAGGACGAGGTCTCTCACCAGAGTTGTCAGTTTCGTTTAATGCAATCGCTGGCTGATAGGCAGTAATATTTTGCTGAATATTGCGTACAGCAGAGTTATCCATCCACTCACTGCCATCTAGATTACGAATCAAGCTTGATACCACATTTGGATTGTCTGCCAGTCCCGTTAAAGTAAGAAGCTCCCCTTCGCGTTTTAAGTTATTTAAGTACAGAGCAGAAGGTATGGCCTTGGCGATATCATCCCATAAACGAACTGGTACTGGACGTCGCCCTTGTAAGTCTTGAATCACTTGCATACGTGAAATAATATCTTCTCGGCGCTGCTCCAAGCTGTCGATTTCGGTTAATACCGTATCCAAACGTGCATTCTCTTGTTCTATAAGAGTATTGGCATCACGTTGTTCTTCAAGCTCGTTATTAAAATAACTCCAAGCTGCAAATGCAGACAGTAATGCTAGCAAAGTCACTGCGACTACTAAGGTAATAAACTCTTTGTTACTACGTTCGCGTTCTTCTTGCCGCCATGGCAATAGATTGATACGAGCCATTAGTCAAAGCTCCTTAACGCAAGGCCACAGGCAGCTAGCAAGCTTGGGGCATCAGCCTCTAATTGCTCATTGTCTATATAGGGATCTATGGTCATATTGATAAAAGGATTGGCAACAGTCACTGGCACATCAAGCTTTTGCTGTACCATGCTCCATAAACCTGGAATAGAGCTGCTACCGCCTGCAAGTACTACATGATCAATACTATTGTATTGGCTAGAAGAAAAATAAAACTGTAAAGAGCGTGTGATTTGCTGGATAGTACTTTCTATAAAAGGCGTCAGAATTTCTGAATAATAATCATCAGGTAGAGCACGCTCACGTTTGTTAACTGTGGCTTCTTCAAACGACAAACCGTAGCGATCTTGAATGGCTTCTGTTAATTGTGACCCGCCAAACAATTGCTCACGGCTATAGACAAACTCACCATTTTTTGCGATGTATAAGGTAGTCTGATTATGTCCGATATCGACCAATGCGACCAATTCTGGCATATTGGGTAAGTTATCTGCCATCAATCCAAACGCCCGCTCTATCGCGTGCGACTCAATATCCATAATATTGGTTTTTAGACCGCCGAAGGTTAGCGCATCAACACGTTGATCAACGTTTTCTGATCGCGACGCAGCAAGTAGAACTTGTACCAAGTTGTCGTCAACCAATGAAGGACCTAGTACTTCAAAGTCTAGATTGACTTCTTCTAGTGGGTAAGGAATATATTGATCAGCGTCCAAACGTATTTGAGCTTCACGTTCGATATCGCTCAGCCCCCTATCCATATCAATAATCTTGGTAATAACTGCCGAGCCTGTAACAGCGGTAGCCCCACTGCTACCTGTTATCTGACAACGTTTTACCAAGCGAGCAATAGCATCACCAACCGCCTCAGTATCTACAATAAGCTTATCAACGACTGTGCCGGGTAACAGCCCCTCAATTCCATATGACTTAAGGTGAAATATTCCTTGCTGACGCCGTATATCAACTAGCTTTACGGAGGTGGCACAGATATCTATTCCGACTAAATGTCGTTTTTTAGAAGTAAGTAGCCTCACAGACGCTTTACCTTATATATAGTTACGTTCTGATAGTTATCAGTAATAATTTACTACAATACTTTACTTAACAGACATATTCAAGTATTTAAAGATTCAGTTTGGATAAATTACACTTTTAGGATGAC
The DNA here is from genome assembly GCF_947495825.1 of uncultured Psychrobacter sp. GTDB lineage: Bacteria > Pseudomonadota > Gammaproteobacteria > Pseudomonadales > Moraxellaceae > Psychrobacter. Next base: position 100,127 of record NZ_CANMAH010000010.1, on the reverse strand, counting down.
CTGTCTGTTTTGTTCACTGTATAATGGGATATTTGTTGCAAATTTTATTTGATAAGCCTAATTATGACCAAAAGAAACGCTACTGCTCGCCTCGTTCATTTTTTGGTGGGGATTGTTATTGCCTGTCTAGCACTTGCAGTTATCCTTGCATTAACTGTGCCAATTGGCTTCTACGGTATGGCTATGTATTTGTCGCCAACCTTACCCAGCACACAAGAAATAAAAACAGCCAGCCTTGAGATGCCCCTGCAGATATATAGCAGCGACGACAAGCTTATTGGCCAATACGGCAATCGCTTATCATTGCCAGTTACCTTTAAAGAAATTCCTAAAGATTTGACCAATGCATTCTTAGCTGCAGAAGACTCTTCGTTCTTTCAACATAGTGGTATTAGTATTAAGGGTCTTGGTCGCGCTGTTACCGAAGCGGTCACTGATGATGAAGGTCAGACAGGTGGATCTACTATTACCATGCAGGTCGCCAAAAATTATTTTTTGAGTCCTGAGCGTACTTTAAACAGAAAATTAACCGAACTGTTTTTAGCGCGTAAAATGGAAGATGAGCTGAGTAAAAACGATATTTTGACACTATATGTCAACAAGATTTATCTTGGAGAAGGGGCTTACGGTATTCGTGCAGCAGCCAAAAAATACTATAGCAAGTCGCTAGAAAACCTGACCATTGCTGAAATGGCTATGCTAGCAGGCCTACCTAAAGCACCCTCAAAGTATAACCCGGTTGCCAACCCTGACCGTGCACTTACCCGCCGTAACTGGATCATTGGGCGCATGCATGAGCTTGGTTATATCAGTGATGCTGAGCATAGTGAAGCAATAAACGCCCCTATTGGTCTAAAACTTTATCAAGAAAAGCTTGATGTCAATATGCCTTACTTGGCAGAGATGACTCGGTATGCTTTAGTTAATCGTTATGGTGAACAAGTTATTAATGGAGGTTGGCGCGTTCGCCTTACTGTTGATAGTAAATCACAGCAAGCGGCTGAAGCAGCTGTATCAAAAGGTCTAATAGCCTATGATCATCGCCATGGCTGGCGCGGCGCAGAAGCGAATGATGAACCTTTAGAGGACTTTCGACGTTATGGCGGAATGTACCCAGCTAAAGTCACCAAAGTTAACTCACGTAGCTTTGAAGCATTAATGCCATCTGGTGAAAACGTTACGGTCAACTGGTCGGGCATGAGCTGGGCACGTAAATATTTTTCAGCGGATCGTTTTGGTTATTACCCAAGTAACGCTCAACAAATTGTAAATAAAAATGATATTATTCGCCTCATGCCAACCAATAGCGGTGGTTGGAAACTGGCACAAATACCAGAAGTACAAGGCAGTTTGGTTTCATTAAATCCTGATACAGGAGCTGTTGAAGCTTTAGTTGGCGGTTTTGATTTTAATCACAGTAAGTTTAATCGTGCACTGCAGGGCTGGCGTCAACCAGGTTCAACGATTAAGCCATTGGTCTATACAGCTGCTCTAGAAAAAGGCTATCGCTCAGATAGTATTGTCTCAGATCGTCCTATCCAAGTAGGTGAATGGAAACCAAAAAACTCTGACCAACGTTTTTTAGGTGACATTACTTTACGCCGAGGTCTATATCTATCACGCAACTTAGTCTCTATTCGTTTGCTACAAGCTATTGGCATCTCGGATGCGCGTAATTTGCTAGATCAGTTTGGACTGGACAAAGAAAAGCTACCAACCACCCTATCACTAGCGCTTGGTACTGGACAGGCGACACCGTTACAAATGGCCACTGCGTATGCCACTTTCGCCAATGGCGGCCATCGTATTCAACCTTATTTTATTGAACAAATCTACAATTATGACAATAAGTTATTGTTTCAAGCAAATCCGCAACAAGCTTGCGCACTGTGCTTTAATGCACAAGTTGAAAGTCTTAATGCCAAACTGATTGAAGAGTATAACCAGTCAACTGAAGATGAAAATACGGAGATTGAATCTAGCGATGAATCAATAACTGGTGAGGATTTGGAAGAAGAAACCAAACAAGCAGACGATGCTAATAACTTAAGTGTCTATGACGCCAGTCCTCAAGCAGATCGTCTAAAGGCACCTGCAGTACAATACTTACATGCAAGCCAAGCTCCACGCATCTTAAAGCCAAGGGTTGCTTTTGAGATGGCTGATATTTTGCGCGATGTCGTACAACGCGGTACAGCGGTACGTGCAAAAGCTCTAGGTCGTAGCGATATCGGTGGTAAAACTGGTACTACTAATGAAGCCAAAGATGCCTGGTTTGCAGGTTTTCATCCAACCAGTGCGACTGTGGTTTGGATAGGCTTTGATCAACCATCCACACTTGGGCGCCGTGAATATGGAGGCGTAGCAGCGTTACCAGTATGGATGGACTTTATGAGAGAGCAATTAAAAGACCAGCCGTATCAATGGGTTTCGGTTAATAACCGTGCAAAATCAAAAAAGCAGCAACAGCGTATCTTAGAGATGACTGATAGTGGCATCGTCGATCCTGATGAAGAAAACGATTACGTTAGTAATATTGCCAAACCAGTGACACCTAAGCCGCAGCAGCGTAAAGCTCCCGAACCTAATGAGGAAAACAACGAGGATAATGACAGCGTTCCCCAAAACCCACTGTCAGTAACGCCAGCAGAGCGCATGCCCCCTATGCCAGAATAAATTGGTTGTACTTCTCGCTAATAACGACAGCACTAAAGAGCTTGTCCAACATCTGTTGAACAAGCTCTTTAGAATTAAAAATCTAAATATTAAACCCTTTTAGAAAGCCTGCCAATAGTTCAACTTGCAAAGGCTTATTATCTTAGTTTTGATAATATACGCTAAAACTCTACCATACCTGCACGCAGTTGCTCGATCAGTTCTAAAAACTGTTGCCGCCATTCACGTATAGTTGCCTCATCGGGTAGCCACTGATTCGATAATGTGACTACATTCACTATGAGATCACTTGGCTGTCGCTGCGAGTCATTGGCGTCTTTGATAGTAACTTGATCAGGTAATACTGCATACAAGCAACGTTGATAAGCGCGCTCTACATTTGCCAAAAACCCTTGCTGCTGCAATTGCTTTAGACGCTGTACCTCTGGTGATATTTGAGTGCGCTCTTTGAGTGCTTGTTCAATACTTTCTAGAGTTGGTGCTGTCATATCCAAACTATAAAATTGTGCAAGCTCTTGCATAAATGCTAAAAACGTACCGTATAAGTGAAAAATAGCAGTCTCACAATGGGCTTGATACAACTGTTTGTCACTGCTATCGCCCGCTGCCTGACAAGCTAGACGACAAAAATACAGCTTTTGATTGGTTCGATCAGCTTGGTATTTGGCAACGCGCCCTTTACCTGCCATAAGATTATCCTCATAAATAATAAAATAGAAGCGCCTCACAAAGTCGCTTTTAGCAGTGTACTATTTTATTGGTTAATACCACTATTAGTTTTTATTTTTTGCCCATAAAAAAGCCAGCAACATGGCTGGCTTTTTTACGTTGATTATAAAGATATATCAAGCATTTATAATTAAGATTGGCTATCTTGATTAAGCTCTTGTGCAAAGGCTTCGTCAAAACTAGCAAAGTCTTTACTATCACTAACAGGCATATCAAATGCGGCATTGATATCATTGTCCTGCAGCGCTTGTTCTGCTTTCTCTTTACGTGTTTTATGATACGCAAGACCCGTACCTGCAGGAATCAGACGACCAACAACCACGTTTTCTTTTAGACCACGTAACTCATCTACTTTACCAGTGACGGCAGCAGCAGTTAGTACACGAGTGGTCTCCTGGAACGACGCCGCTGAGATGAAGCTTTCAGTCGCAAGACTTGCTTTAGTAATACCAAGCAGTTGGCGCTCATACTGTACTGGGAATTTACCTTCAGTTTCTAGCTTCGCGTTCAACGCTATAAGATCCGCGTATTCAGCTTGATCACCTTTGAAGTGGCTTGAATCCCCGCCATCAGTAATCTCAACTTTACGTAGCATTTGGCGAATAATAACTTCGATATGCTTATCGTTAATCTTCACACCTTGCAAGCGGTAAACATCTTGTACTTCGTTAACGATATAGTTAGCAAGAGCCGTTTGGCCTTTTAAACGTAAGATATCGTGTGGGTTTTGTGGACCGTCAGCGATGATCTCACCACGTGCTACTGTCTCATTTTCAAAGACGTTGATTTGACGCCATTTAGGGATAAGCTCTTCATGTACCTCACCGTCTTCATTGGTAATAATAAAACGGTTTTTACCTTTGGTCTCTTTACCAAAGCTAACCACACCTGTCATCTCTGCCATGATGGCATGATCTTTCGGACGGCGAGCTTCAAACAAGTCAGCCACACGAGGTAGACCACCGGTAATATCTTTGGTACCTGAAGTCGCTTGTGGTACGCGACCTAAGATCGAACCCGCTGCAACTTTTTCACCATCGCTGACACGGATAATGGTTTCAGCAGGTAAGAAGTAAACCACTTCTTTACCTTCATCAGTATTCAAAATGATGGCAGGACGTAAATCTTTTGCCGTACTTGAACGATCACGAGTAGCTAGAATCTCAAAAGAGCTCATACCTGTGGCATCATCGATTTTTACTGTCGCTGTACTGCCATCAATGATGTCACTGAAGCGTGCTGTACCCGCAAATTCTGTAATAATTGGATGCGTATGTGGATCCCATTTAGCGATCGTCTGACCACCTTCAACTTGCTCTTCGTTTTTAACCAATACGCTTGAGCCATAAGGTACTTTATAACGCTCACGCTCACGACCTAAGTCATCAGTAATAGCGATTTCAGCTGAACGAGATACGATAACTAAGTGACCGTCAGTATGTTCAACGGTTTTCATGTTTACGAAATGCGCTTGACCAGCATTACGTACAGAGATGCTGTTATCTACCGATGCTGAACTTGCGGCCCCACCCACGTGGAAAGTACGCATAGTCAACTGAGTACCAGGCTCACCGATAGACTGCGCTGCCATGACACCCACTGACTCACCGATATTAACTTTATGACCGCGAGCAAGATCACGACCATAACACTGCGAACAAACACCATGAGCGACATCACAAGTAATTACTGAGCGTACCCAAATATCGTCAATTGCGTTTTCGTCAAGAATATTGACCCACTGCTCATCGATCAAAGTACCAGCTGGAACCAATACTTTTGTTTCATCATTGTTATACGTAACATCACGTGCTGTCACACGACCTAATACGAGATCGCCAAGTTTTTCGATGATCTCACCACCTTGAATATGTGGGGTCATGAGCAGACCTTGCTCAGTACCACAGTCATCAGTAGTAATAACCAAATCCTGCGCAACATCGACCAAACGACGAGTCAGATAACCTGAGTTAGCTGTTTTTAGTGCAGTATCTGCTAGACCCTTACGCGCACCATGCGTTGAGATAAAGTACTGAAGTACGGTCAAGCCTTCACGGAAGTTTGCTTTAATTGGCGTCTCGATGATTGAACCATCTGGTTTTGCCATCAAACCACGCATACCAGCAAGCTGACGAATCTGGGCTGCACTACCACGAGCACCTGAATCTGACATGATGTAGATTGAGTTGAAAGATTTTTGCTCTTCTTCCTCGCCCTGAGCATTCATGACTTTATCAGTGGCTAGGTTATCCATCATCGCTTTGGCGACTTTGTCATTAGTACGTGACCAAATATCAACCACTTTGTTATAACGCTCACCAGCAGTCACAAAGCCTTGCTCAAACTGATCTTCAATCTCGCGTACTTCTGCCTCAGCTGTTTCAATGATCTGCTTTTTACTTGGTGGAATGACCATATCATCCAAACCAATCGATACGCCAGATAGGGTCGCTTGCGCAAAACCTAAATACATTAATTGGTCAGCGAACATAACGCTGTCTTTTACACCCATCTTACGATAGCAAGAGTTAATCAGACGCGAGATGTTTTTCTTAGTCATCTCCTGATTGCACTCTTCAAATGTCATACCTTTTGGCATGATATTCCAAATCAGCAAACGACCAGCAACTGTGTCCTTTAAGCTTGTCTCTTTAGTATGATTACCTTCTTCATCAACATGCGTTTCAGTCACACGCACTTTGATTTTTGCGTTCACGTGCAAGTCGTTTGAACCAATCGCACGTAAGGCTTCATTGACAGTGGCAAAAACCATGCCTTCGCCTTTGGCGTTCACTGACGAGCGACTGATGTAATATAAACCAAGTACTACGTCTTGCGACGGTACAATGATAGGATCACCGTTTGCAGGTGACAAGATGTTGTTGGTCGACATCATTAGCGCACGTGATTCAAGCTGTGCTTCTAGCGTTAATGGCACGTGTACTGCCATTTGATCACCATCAAAGTCAGCGTTAAACGCGGTACAGACTAGCGGGTGCAGCTGAATAGCTTTACCTTCAATAAGTACCGGCTCGAACGCTTGTAGACCCAAACGGTGAAGCGTTGGCGCACGGTTTAGTAGTACTGGATGCTCACGGATTACCATGGCCAGCATATCCCAAACTTGTGGCTCTTCACGCTCGACCATCTTTTTGGCTGCTTTAATCGTGGTCGCCATGCCGTGTGACAATAATTTTGAGTAAGTAAATGGCTTGAATAGCTCAAGTGCCATTTTCTTAGGCAAACCACACTGATGCAGACGTAACGTTGGACCTACTACGATAACCGAACGACCAGAGTAATCGACACGCTTACCTAGCAAGTTTTGACGGAAACGACCTTGCTTACCTTTGATCATATCAGCCAAAGATTTTAATGGACGCTTATTACTACCAGTAATAGCACGACCGCGGCGACCGTTATCAAGTAGTGCATCAACTGACTCTTGTAGCATACGCTTTTCGTTACGTACGATAATATCAGGTGCACTTAACTCTAACAGACGCTTTAGACGGTTATTACGGTTAATAACGCGGCGATACAAATCATTTAGATCTGAAGTCGCAAAACGTCCACCTTCTAGTGGTACTAGCGGGCGCAAATCTGGTGGTAGTACTGGTAAGATATTCATTACCATCCACTCAGGCTTGTTATTAGAATCACGGAATGCTTCTAATAATTTAAGACGTTTAGACATCTTTTTAAGTTTAGTCTCAGAGCCTGTCTGTGGAATAGCTTCACGTAGCTCATCAATCTCTAGATCTAGATCAATGTCTTTTAACAAGTCTTGTACTGCTTCAGCACCCATCTTGGCGACAAACTCATCACCAAACTCTTCCAAGGCTTTATAGTAGTCTTCATCATCAAGCAGCTGATATTTCTCTAAGCTAGTTAGACCAGGCTCGGTTACGATGTAGCTTTCAAAATACAATACGCGCTCGATGTCACGTAGCGTCATGTCTAATAATAGACCAATACGGCTTGGTAATGATTTTAAGAACCAAATATGCGCGACTGGACTCGCTAGGTCAATATGACCCATACGATCACGACGGACTTTAGCAGTAGTGACTTCAACACCACATTTCTCACAGATAACGCCTTGGAACTTACGACGTTTGTACTTACCACATAGGCATTCAAAATCTTTTACTGGACCAAAAATTTTGGCACAGAACAGACCGTCACGCTCAGGCTTAAACGTACGATAGTTAATGGTTTCAGGCTTTTTAACTTCACCATGCGACCATGATTTAATAACATCAGGCGACGCTAAGGTAATTTGAATACTATCAAACTCACGATTACCGCTAGCGGTAGGGCTTTGCATAATATCGAGTAAATCTTTCAAGTTGCTTCTCCGTTATCTTTATAATCATCTAGCCGCGTTATACAACGTAAGGCGGATAAGATGAATGAAGGCAATGAATAGGGTTGAGATAAATGACTAAAAGCAGCAACAATGTGACGCGCTGCTTTTAGTGTGACACCTAAGGTTAAAATCGATAAAGCTTTTAAACTTAGTGGGTCTCTTTTAACTCAATATTAAGACCTAGTGATTTGATTTCTTTGGTTAGTACGTTAAACGATTCAGGCATACCTGGATCCATATACTGTTCACCATCAACGATGTTTTTATACATGCGTGTACGGCCTTCAACATCATCTGACTTCACTGTTAGCATCTCTTGTAGCGTATAAGTCGCGCCATATGCTTCTAGTGCCCATACTTCCATCTCACCGAAGCGCTGACCACCAAACTGAGCTTTACCACCTAATGGCTGCTGAGTCACTAGTGAGTAAGAACCCGTTGAACGCGCATGCATTTTGTCGTCAACCAAGTGGTTAAGTTTGAGCATATACATATAACCGACTGTCACTTTACGATCAAACTTCTGACCAGTACGACCATCATATAGCGTTTGCTGACCATCTCTTGACAAACCAGCAAGCTCAAGTAAATCTTTGACTTGATGCTCGTGTGCACCGTCAAATACTGCTGTACCCATCGGTACACCTTCACGCAAATTACCTGCTAGTGTCATGATATCTTCATCAGATAAGCTATCAAGATCAACACCTTCGCCACCGACCTTATTATAGATTTGGTCTAAGAAATCACGTAACTCAGCTATGGCTGCTTGTGCTTTAAGCATACCGTCGATTTTATCACCTAAGCCTTTCGCTGCCATACCTAAGTGTGTTTCTAGTACCTGGCCGATGTTCATACGCGATGGTACACCAAGTGGGTTCAAGACGATATCAACGGTATTGCCGTGCTCATCATAAGGCATATCTTCAACTGGCATGATGCGCGATACCACACCTTTGTTACCATGACGACCAGCCATCTTATCACCAGGCTGAATACGGCGTTTAACTGCTAAATATACTTTAACAATTTTCTGTACGCCATGTTGTAGATCATCACCTGCAGTTAGTTTGCGTTTTTTCTCTGCAAACTTCACATCGATGTCTTTTTGCTTATCAACTAAGTAATCAGCAATTTGTGTTAAGCGCTCAGAGATTTCTTCTTCAACTGGCTGAATATCAAGCAAAGTCTCAAGGCTCATATCTTTCATATCAGCCAATGCCATCACCGTACCAGCCTTTAGACCAGCACCGCCGCTGACTTTTTGGCCATCTAATAGATTACCAATACGACCACGAGCGGCTTCTTCAAAAATACGCAGCTCTTCTTTTAAATCTTTACGGTAGCTATCTAGCTGCGATTTTTCAATTGCTCTTGCACGGGCATCTTTTTCAACGCCATCGCGGGTAAAGACCTGGACATCGATGACAGTCCCTTTGCTTGATGTTGGGACACGTAGTGACGTGTCTTTTACATCAGCTGCTTTTTCACCAAAAATGGCCCGTAGTAGCTTTTCTTCTGGTGTGAGCTGCGTCTCGCCTTTTGGCGTGACTTTACCAACTAGGATGTCGCCTGCGTCAACTTCAGCACCGATATAGACAATACCTGCTTCATCCAAACTTGATAAAGCGGCCTCACCTACGTTTGGAATATCAGCAGTAATCTCTTCTGTTCCAAGCTTGGTATCACGTGCCACACAAGTCAATTCTTGAATATGAATGGTGGTGAAACGATCTTCTTTTACCACTTTTTCAGATAGTAAGATTGAATCCTCAAAGTTATAACCATTCCACGGCATAAAGGCGATACGGATGTTTTGGCCCAAGGCCAACTCACCAAGATCTGTTGACGGACCATCAGCCAAGATATCACCCAAAGCGATCTCATCGCCTTGATTGACAATGATGCGCTGGTTGATACAAGTGTTTTGGTTTGAGCGCGTGTATTTGATTAAGTTATAGATATCGATACCCGCTTCACCAGCGACCATTTCATCTTCATTGACACGTACTACGATACGCGAAGCATCCACATCTTCGATTACACCGCCACGCTTAGCAATAACACAAACACCAGAATCACGTGCAACATGACGCTCCATACCAGTACCAACGAGTGGTTTATCAGCACGTAGCGTAGGTACCGCCTGACGCTGCATGTTTGACCCCATCAAAGCACGGTTGGCATCATCATGTTCTAGGAACGGAATCAAACCAGCAGCGACCGATACGACCTGACTTGGCGACACATCCATATGCGTCACTTTTTCTGGCGGCATACGCACAAATTCGCCATAGCTACGTACACTGACCATCTCATCAGACAATGCACCATCTTCAGTCATTGGCGAGTCAGCTTGAGCAATCACTGTACCGACTTCTTCGATAGCTGATAGGTATTCAATTTGATCGGTTACCTTACCATCTACCACACGGCGATAAGGCGTCTCTAAGAAGCCAAAGCTATTGGTTTTAGCAAAAGTTGCTAATGAGTTGATCAAACCAATGTTTGGACCCTCTGGTGTCTCAATCGGACAAACACGACCATAATGCGTATCATGTACGTCACGTACTTCAAACCCTGCGCGCTCACGGGTCAGACCACCTGGACCTAATGCTGATACACGGCGTTTATGAGTCACTTCCGACAATGGATTGTTTTGATCCATAAACTGTGATAACTGGCTTGAACCGAAGAACTCTTTAACCGCAGCTGCTACAGGTTTTGAGTTGATCAAATCTTGTGGTGACAAGTTATCAGACTCAGCTGAGCTCAAACGCTCTTTAACTGCACGCTCAACACGAACCAAACCAACACGGAATTGGTTCTCTGCCATCTCGCCCACTGAGCGAATACGGCGGTTACCTAAATGGTCGATATCATCAACTTCACCGCGACCATTACGGATCTCAATCAGCTCTTTTAGAACGTTTACGATATCATCGTTGGTTAAAACACTACGAGCGCGCTGAGTGTCAGCATCGTCAGTATCTTCAAACTCCAACCCAAGGCGGCGGTTAAACTTCATACGACCGACGTTTGATAGGTCATAACGATCAGCATTAAAGAACATGCTCTCAAACAGTTTTTCAGCAGTCTCAACTGTTGGTGGCTCACCTGGACGCATCACTTTATAGATCTCGATAAGTGCTTCTTCACGAGTCGAGGTACTATCAGCACGTAGGGTATCTGCGATATAGCTGCCTTGATCGATATCATTGGTAAACAAGATACTGATTTCTTTAACATCAGTAGCGCTCAATTTAACCAATAATTCATGATCGATTGGTGTGTTAGCATGAGCAATCACTTCATCATCAATGATAATATCTTCAGCTAAGATACGCTCATACAAGTATTCATCAGGTACAGCAATTTTGGTCATACCCGCTTCTTCAAGTTGACGAATACGGCGAGCGTTAATGCGTTTACCCTGCTCTACTAGCACATCACCTTCAGGCGATACAATATCGAACTGTGCCATTTCACCGCGTAGGCGATCAGCAACCAGATCAATCTCGAACTGATCTTCACCTTTATAGACTTTTACTTTTTCAAAGAATATATCTAAGATTTCACTCGTACTTAAGCCTAATGCACGTAGAATAATAGAAGCGAGTAGCTTACGACGACGATCAATACGTGCGTAAACTAAATCTTTTGCATCGAACTCAAAGTCAAGCCACGAACCACGATAAGGAATAATACGGGCGTTATAGAGTACTTTACCACTTGAATGTGACTTACCTTTATCATGGTCGAAGAATACACCAGGTGAACGATGTAACTGAGATACGATAACTCGTTCAGTACCGTTAATAATAAAAGTACCATTGTCTGTCATTAAAGGCATCTCGCCCATATAGACGCTTTGCTCACGAATATCTTTGATAGCCGCTTTGCTATCTTTATCTTTGCTGTCTTTATCCTTGATGATTAGACGGATCTTGACACGCATTGGTGCTGCGAAGGTTGAACCACGTAAAATACATTCACGCTCATCAAACTCAGGCGTACCTAAGTAATACTCAACGAATTGTAACTCTGCATTACCAGAGTGACTTTCGATAGGGAAAATAGAGGAAAACGCAGCTTGCAAACCTGTATTCTCACGAGCTTTTGGCTTTTTATGCTCTTGCAAAAATTGCTCGTAAGAATCTACTTGGATAGACAGTAAGTATGGAATGTCCATCACAGTGGGCAATTCAGCAAAACTTTTGCGAATACGCTTTTTTTCAGTATAAGAATATGCCATCGAGAGTCCTTACAGTAGACGTGAAAACAAATGAAAAGCGAGGCCAACTTGCATAAATACTATGCAGACTTAGCGACGTAAACAATAATAAAATAAAACTCTTACTAAAACTGTTCTCTATAGATTGATACTTCTAACAGAGCAGTTGTTTAACCTAATTAAAACATAGCTATTATGACGAAAAATAATGTAATAGATTCAACACATTAACACGAGTATGTGGGCGCTTTTACATAAGATTTCAATAGCTAATCTTATAGATATGCCAGCATTTATCTTTAAGCTATATTGAACATATATGACATGAAACGTCTCGTCGTTACTACTTACCGTCTACAAGCCACCTACCGGTAGTAAACCATGCTAGACTATTTAGAATTAAAATTAGGATTAATATAAATACTAGTGATAAAAGGAAAGTATACATGCACAAAAAAATGCCAAACGTCCAACGACATTTAGCTTACGTTAACTAACTTCAAAAACTGGCGTGTTTGCGTACATGTATATCGTGTGTCCTTTTGATAGGTATCCACCGCATTAATGCGTACGTATATTGGCAGACACAAAAGGTCAAGCTACGAATTATAATAAAAAAAAGCTGATGATGCAAGGCATCACCAGCTTTTTTTCGTAACGCATTGAACTTATTTTAGTTCAACAGTAGCGCCAGCTTCTTCAAGTTTCTTTTTCAACTCTTCAGCTTCATCTTTAGATGCGCCTTCTTTAATTGGAGCTGGAGCACTCTCAACCAAATCTTTCGCTTCTTTTAGACCAAGGCCAGTCGCTTCGCGAACGGCTTTAATTACGCCAACTTTCTTCTCGCCAAAGCTAGCAAGAACAACGTCAAATTCGTCTTTTTCTTCAGCAGCAGCGCCACCTTCAGCAGCAGCAGCAGGTGCAGCAGCAGCTACAGCAGCAGTTACGCCGAATTTTTCTTCCATGTCGCTGATCAATTCAACGATATCCATTACTGACATTTCAGCGATTGCGTTTAACACATCTTCTTTAGATAGTGCCATGAGAACTCTCCGTTATCTGATAAAAATTAATTGATTTTAATATCGATCTGACTGTCTGCCAAATTTCAAAATAGGAATGGCAATAAAATACAATCAGCGATGTCAAAGTTACGTTAAAACAAGCAATTAAGCAGCTTCTTTTGCGTCTTTGATTGCCGCTACAGTGCGAACGAACTTGCCAGGAACAGCGTTCATAGTCTGGACAAGCTTGGTCACTGGTGCGTTCATAGTAGCCATCAAGATAGAGATTGCTTCGTCGCGAGTTGGTAGCTTCGATACGCGCTCTAGCTCTTCTGGACCATAAACCTCACCACCGACTGATACCAATTTGGTCTCTAAAGCTTTGTTTTCTTTGCTAAAGTCGAAAACGACTCTGGCAGCAGAACCCAAGTCTTCCATAGAGAAAGCCAAAAGTAGTGGACCAGTCATACGGTCTGACATGCTCTCAAACTTAGTGCCTTCAAACGCACGTTTTGCTAGGGTATTTTTTACCACTTTTAAAACGACGCCTTTTTCACGAGCTTGTTCACGTAGCTGAGTAAGCTTCGCAACACCAATACCGTGATATTCGGCAGCTACTGCTGAGTAAGCATTAGCAGCAACTTCAGACACTTCAGCCACAACTTGTTGTTTTTGTTCTAGCGTTAATGCCATAAGTTGACTCCTTTAATCTTATCAATCCGCTCATCTTTTAGTTAAAAACGATCAGCTAAGACTGACTTGATACGACACGTTATTCATAACTTCTAAAAATAGAGTTTATTCATAACGACTGATTACGGCACCGTTATCAGAATGACATCAAGTAATAGGTTGCCCTATCGGCTCTTATCAACAACTGGGTGGGTCACCGTCTGCGTAGGACAACTAAGATTTTCATCTGTCGTCGATTAACAAAAACAGCTTATCAGTTACAATAATGATTTAAAAATCAGTAATGAGTACTTTTAAACTGCTCTCTACCTACGGTCTTAGACAGCATAGCAACTGCTACGCTGACCTAATTCTTTAAAATAATTGATACTAATTATTCAAACTTATGAAATAGTACTTATTTAGCAACGCGGTAAGGAACAGGGTCAATCGTAAGCCCTGGGCCCATAGTGCTAGATAAAGTAATTTTCTTAATGAAAGTACCTTTAGATGTAGCAGGTTTAGCACGTTTTAGATCAGATAGTAAAGCTTGAGCATTTTGAATAACTTGCTCAGCAGTAAAACCAACCTGACCAATAGTCGTATGGATAATACCTGCTTTATCAACACGGTACTGTGCTTGACCTGCTTTCGCGTTTGTCACTGCTTCAGCAACGTTTGGCGTTACCGTACCGACTTTTGGGTTAGGCATCAGACCACGTGGACCTAGAATAGTACCTAATTGACCAACAACACGCATAGCATCTGGAGCAGCGATAACAACATCAAAATCCATGTTACCGGCTTTAATGTCTTCTGCTAGGTCTTCAAACCCTACAACGTCTGCACCCGCTTCTTTGGCAGCTTCAGCAGCAGCGCCTTGAGCAAATACGGCAACGCGTTTGGTTTTACCAGTACCTGCAGGTAGGTTAGTCGCACCACGTACCACTTGATCAGATTTACGAGGATCAACGCCTAGGTTTACTGCGATATCAATAGATTCTTTGAATTTTAGCGCTGGCAAATCATTCAAGATTTGTACCGCTTCTTCGATAGTATATTGTTTTTCGTTATCGATACGGCTTTGAATTTCTTTTTGACGTTTGGTTAACTTAGACATTATACACCCTCCACGGTAATACCCATTGAACGAGCGGTACCAGCAATGGTACGAACCGCAGCGTCAAGTCCAGCAGCAGTCAAGTCTGCATTTTTAGTCTTAACGATCTCTTCTAGCTGCGCGCGATCAACTTTACCGACTTTAGCAGTATTAGGTGTACCTGAGCCTTTAGCAATACCAGCAGCTTTACGTAGTAAAAACGCAGCTGGTGGTGACTTCATAATGAAAGTAAAAGACTTGTCGTTGTATACTGTAATTTCAGTTGGAATCGGCAAACCTGGCTCTTGGTTTGAGGTTGCCGCGTTAAACTCTTTACAGAACGCCATGATGTTCACACCTTTTTGACCCAGAGCTGGACCAATTGGTGGTGAAGGATTTGCTTTACCTGCAGGCACTTGCAGTTTGATGTAACCATCAATCTTCTTAGCCATGTTTCTCTCCTAAATGGGTAATAGCGCTCAATCAATACCAAGTATTATGAAAGTAACGAGATAGTGATTAAAGCTCCCCGGTTTGTTTATGTTTAGTCTAGTTTTTCAACTTTACTAAACTCAAGCTCAACCTGAGTGGGTCGATTAAATACGTTTACTGTTAGCTGTAACTTAGACTTTTCGTAATCTACTTTTTCTACCAAGCCTTTGAAATCAGTAAATGGTCCGTCGATGACCAATAACTCTTCACCTGGCTCAAATAAAGTTTTTGGACGTGGATTGGTTTCAGTTTGGTTCAAACGATTCAAAATACGATCGGCTTCTACTTGCGTAATCGGTGCAGGCGTCTCAGGCGTACCACCAACAAAGCCCATAATACGTGGACATTCTTTGACGATATGCCAAGTATTGTCATTCATTTCCATTTGAATCAGTACATATCCTGGAAAAAACTTACGCTCACTTTTGCGTTTTTTTCCATCTTTCATCTCGACGACTTCTTCGGTAGGAACCAATACGTCACCGAAGTTCTCTGCGAAATCACTACGATTGATACGCTCGATTAATGAGCGTTGTACTTGTTTTTCATATCCTGAAAACGCTTGGACAATATACCAACGCATATCACGCTCCTAATCGCTATGAGTAAAAGTTTGGGTCAAAAGAAACTAATACGCTCTTATTAACCGATAAAAATACCAACAAACCAATTGAAAAAGTTATCCAATAACCAAATAAAAAACCCAACAATCGCAATCACGACAATCACTTGCCATGTGTATTGAAAGGTCTCGTCTTTACCTGGCCATGTGACACGGCGCAATTCAACTACCGCATCTTTTAACAGTATTTTAAATGCACGTCCCTGATGAGTTAATATCAAACATACTAACGCAAATACGACAAGCGCGACAATAATTCCAATACGGACCCAAACGTCATTAGCAGGCTGCCAATAACCAGGTAAGTATTGGTTGACTAAAGTCGCACCAATTAATGCTGCTGCAGCAAGAAGCCACAAAATCAAATCTTTGACAGAGCCTGTCTTAGCAACTTCAACAGCTGTTGTTTTATTACCTGCTGAAACATGCTTACCTTTAGTCAGCATTCCGCTAGCCGTCGCCTTGGCATCAGATAACTTAGTCTCGAGGTTATCTTGATTGTTGCTCATAAAGAACTCGCTTCGGAGATGGTGAGGTATAACAAAGATGTGATAAGAAGATGGCAGGCGATGTAGGACTCGAACCTACAACCCTCGGTTTTGGAGACCGATGCTCTACCAATTGAGCCAATCGCCTATGGGTGTTAAGGCTGATAATTATACAAGATTTTTATTAGAATGCAAGTTCTAAGATGAATTTTTATTATTTTAATTCAAGAAATAAGCACTTATCTATAAAACAGCTGTATAAAATATTGAAATCAAGACCTTATAACGAAATAAATTTATTAATTTACTATGAATTAAATTGTTTTTTAATATTGATAGGAACCATTCAGTGATTATCTTTCTATTATTGGGTGTAACAACTATAACAATACAGGATTTAATAATAAAAAAGCCACCCTATAAAGGATGGCTTTTCACTACTCAACACTCTGTGTCAGCTTGCGCTGAGATCAGTAGCGCTTAGTTTTTAACGTTAGCGACCACACCCGCACCTACTGTACGGCCACCTTCACGGATAGCGAAACGTAGGCCTTTGTCCATAGCGATTGGGTGGATAAGCTCAACACTCATCTCAACGTTGTCACCAGGCATAACCATCTCAGTACCGTCTTGTAATTGGATTGCGCCAGTTACGTCAGTGGTACGGAAGTAGAACTGTGGACGATAGCCGTTTAGGAATGGTGTGTGACGACCACCCTCTTCTTTTGACAGTACGTATACTTCAGCGTCAAAGTTGGTGTGCGGGGTGATTGAACCTGGCTTGGCTAGTACTTGGCCACGTTGTACGTCTTCACGCTTGGTACCACGTAGTAGTACGCCACAGTTTTCACCAGCACGACCTTCGTCTAGTAGTTTGCGGAACATCTCAACACCAGTACAGGTGGTTTTTTGTGTGTCACGAATACCAACGATTTCGATCTCGTCACCAACTTTTACGATGCCTGATTCGACACGGCCAGTTACGACGGTACCACGACCTGAGATTGAGAATACGTCTTCGATTGGCATTAGGAATGCTTTGTCGACGTCACGCTCAGGCTCAGGGATGTAGGTGTCTAGGGTTTCTAGTAGTTCTACAACTGCTGGTTCGCCGTATTTGCCGTCGTCGCCTTTTAGGGCTTGGGTGGCACTACCTTTCATAATTGGGGTGTCGTCACCTGGGAAGTCGTAGTCGTTTAGTAGTTCACGTACTTCCATTTCAACAAGCTCTAGTAGCTCTTCGTCGTCAACAAGGTCGCATTTGTTCATGAATACGATGATGTACGGTACGCCAACCTGACGTGATAGCAAGATGTGCTCACGAGTCTGTGGCATTGGGCCGTCAGTGGCTGATACAACTAGGATTGCGCCGTCCATTTGAGCGGCACCAGTGATCATGTTTTTAACGTAATCAGCGTGACCTGGGCAATCAACGTGGGCGTAGTGACGAGTTTCGGTGTCATATTCTACGTGTGAGGTGTTGATGGTAATGCCACGTGCTTTTTCTTCTGGCGCTGAGTCAATGGCTGCGTAGTCTTTGGCTTCGCCGCCTGAGGTTTTTGCTGCTACGGTTGCGATAGCGGCAGTTAGGGTTGTTTTACCATGGTCAACGTGTCCGATGGTGCCGACGTTGACGTGTGGCTTGTTGCGTTCAAACTTGGCCTTTGCCATGGGTATTTCCTCTTTATTTGGGCTTAATTACTTTACTAAAGTATTTAAATAGTATTAATACAGTAGTTAAATAATACTAAGCACATTAAGATAAATGTTAAAAGGTTGCACATTCAATGTGCAGATATTATAAGAAAATTACAACCAATAACAAGTCTTTTAACAAGTTATTGGCATATTCTCTACTGGCAATACAAAGATTCGCTTTATATTGCCATATTTGATGGCTTTTTACTTACTCGTCGTCATCTTTAGAGTTGAATTTAGAGATGATTTCAGTAGCCACTGATTTTGGAATTTCAGCATATTTTTGGAATTCCATTGAGTACGTAGCACGGCCTTGCGACATTGAACGCATCTGAGTGGCGTAGCCAAACATTTCTGCTAATGGTACTTCAGCACGAATTTGTTTAGTACCACCAGGTAAGTCTTCCATACCTTGTACCATACCACGACGACGGTTAAGATCGCCCATGATATCGCCCATATAATCTTCAGGCGTCTCAACTTCAACTTTCATGACTGGCTCTAGTAGCGCAGGATTTGCCGCCATAAAGCCTTTTCTAAAGGCCATTGAACCTGCCATCTTGAATGATAACTCATCCGAGTCAACGTCATGGTAAGAACCGTCATACAAAGTTGCTTTTACGCCAACTACTGGGTAACCAGCAAGTACGCCATTTTTCATACGTTCTTGGATACCTTTATCGACAGCACCATGATACTCTTTTGGTACCACACCACCGACTACTTCTTCAGCAAATTCGTATTCAACTTCACCTGCTGGATCAAGTGGCTCAAGACGTAACCAAACGTGACCAAACTTACCGCGACCACCTGTCTGACGTACAAACTTGCCTTCTTGTTCGACAGTTTCACGAATCGTTTCGCGATAAGCAACTTGCGGTGCACCAATGTTGGCTTCAACATTGAATTCACGCTTCATACGGTCGACCAAGATCTCTAAGTGAAGCTCACCCATACCACTGATGATAGTCTGACCAGACTCTTCGTCAGTATGTACACGGAATGACGGATCTTCTTTTGCCAGGCGGCCTAGAGCGATTGACATTTTCTCTTGGTCAGCTTTAGTCTTTGGCTCAACAGCTAGAGAGATAACTGGATCTGGGAATTCCATACGTTCAAGCGTAATAACGTTTTGCTCATCACATAATGTGTCACCGGTACCGACGTCTTTCATACCGACTAGAGCGGCGATATCACCAGAGCGGATCTCTTGTAGCTCTTCTTGCGAGTTGGCATGCATCTCAACGATACGGCCGATACGCTCACGCTTCATCTTAACTGGGTTATAAACACTGCTACCCTGCTGCATAACGCCAGAATAAACACGAACGAAAGTTAAGTTACCAACGAACTTATCATTCATGATCTTAAACGCTAGCGCAGCAAACGGCTGATCATCAGACGCTTCACGGAAGCCTTCAGATTCTTCTTTGTCATCAAGAATACCGCGGATTGCTGGTACATCATGCGGCGCTGGCATATAGCGAATAACCGCGTCTAGCATTTTTTGGACGCCTTTGTTTTTAAAGGCAGTACCACAAAGCATTGGGATGATTTCGTTAGCGATAGTACGCTCACGAATAGCGTTGTGAATCTCATCTTCAGACAGCTCACCGTCTTCTAGGTATTTATTCATAAGTTCTTCAGAAGCTTCAGCGGCAGTCTCAACCAACATCTCGCGATATTCTTCTGCTTTAGCTTGCAGCTCGCTTGGAATCTCACGCTCTTCAAACTTCATACCTTGAGATGCGACATCCCAATAGATAGCTTTCATAGTGATAAGATCGATAACACCTTCAAAATCTTCTTCTTTACCGATTGGAATAACGACCGGTACTGGGTTACCACCAAGACGAGTTTTCACTTGTTCTACAGCACGATAAAAATCAGCACCAACACGGTCCATCTTATTGACGAACGCTAGACGTGGTACTTTGTACTTGTTTGCCTGACGCCATACAGTTTCAGACTGTGGCTGAACGCCGCCTACTGCACAGTAAACCATGCAAGCGCCATCAAGAACACGCATAGAACGCTCAACTTCGATAGTGAAGTCAACGTGACCTGGGGTGTCAATGATGTTGATACGGTGTTCATCAAACTGGTTGTCCATACCCTTCCAGAAACAAGTCGTTGCAGCCGAGGTAATAGTGATACCACGCTCCTGCTCTTGCTCCATCCAGTCCATCGTTGCGCCGCCATCATGTACTTCGCCGAGTTGATGGTTTCTACCAGTATAAAATAAAATACGCTCAGTAGTGGTGGTCTTACCAGCATCAATGTGCGCTGAGATACCAATATTGCGATAGCGCTTTAGGGGAGTTTTACGAGCCATAGTATTTTCCTAGGAAAAGTCGTGTATGTATTAATATAGGGTGGTGCTCTACCTCAGAAGTTCAATGAAAACAGTCTCTTAACAGAAATAATCGGCTTTCATGCAGTTCACTTTTATATCGTGCTCAAAGCGATGTCAATTCTATGTAGATAAAAGAGATCATGTGACAAACAAAAGGGTATTAAATTTGAAATACTAGATCTTAAGGATTAACTCTCATTTAGTATCAAAAGATAGCCGCCATCTGGATGGTTATATCTTAACTGCGTTGTGAAAGGCAGTTAAGTACATCACTATAGTGATGGCGGTAATCAATAGAATAAACAAAGTAAAAACGAATACTTAACCACTATAAATGGTTGAAAAAGCATCAACAACTTAGAAGCGGTAGTGTGAGAACGCTTTGTTGGCATCAGCCATACGGTGAACTTCATCACGCTTCTTCATAGCATTGCCTTTACCTTCTGAGGCATCGCTTAGCTCACCGGCAAGGCGTAAAGCCATAGATTTTTCAGAACGCTTAGCAGCGGCTTCCGCTAACCAACGCATAGCCAAGGCAGTACGACGGGAGGGGCGTACTTCCATTGGTACTTGGTAGGTTGCACCACCAACACGGCGAGCTTTTACTTCGACCATTGGGCGAACGTTTTCTAGCACTTCTTCGAAGAAAGATACTGGATCTTCGATGTTACGCTTTTCGCTTACCGTCTCAAGAGCACCATATACGATACGCTCAGCAGTAGATTTTTTACCATCGTTCATCACGTGGTTGATGAATTTGGCGATAGTTTGGCTACCAAACTTAGGATCCGGTAGGATCTCACGGGTAGCTACGACGCGACGTCTTGGCATAATAAATTTCCTTGTCTTCAGGAGTGTCTGACATTCACAACATGGCACCATTCAATATTATAGGTGGTATATTAAGTTGTCAGTCAGCCTTACTGCATGGCGGTATGTTATGACATTCTATTATTAGTTTTACTAATAAAGCGGTTAACACCAAGCCCATGCACAGTTAATGGGTGATACGATTAAGCGCAGCTAATATTAAGCTTTAGGCTTCTTCGCACCGTATTTAGAACGACCTTGCTTACGGTCTTTAACGCCTGCACAGTCTAATGCACCGCGAACAGTGTGATAACGTACACCTGGCAGATCTTTTACACGACCACCACGGATAAGTACAACACTATGCTCTTGTAAGTTGTGACCTTCACCACCGATATAGCTTGATACTTCATAACCTGAAGTCAAACGTACACGGCAAACTTTACGCATTGCTGAGTTAGGTTTTTTTGGCGTAGTAGTATATACACGAGTACATACACCACGGCGTTGTGGGCACGCTTGTAACGCAGGAACTTTTGATTTTTCCTTGATGGTTTTGCGACCCTTACGAATCAATTGGTTAGTTGTTGCCATAAGGCATCCTTCTCCCGTTTGGTATAAAACAAAAAAATGGGCAAACCCGCCATCCTTTCCATAAACATGAAAAATCTGGGGCACCCATTTTTAGGACAGTGTATTATAAAGATATGTTACTGCTATTTCAACTACTTATAGGTAAATCTACTTTACAATATCTAAAATATATGTATCAAGTATACTCTAATGTTAGTTAAATAATTCACACAGCACCATATACATAAATAAAAAGCTTACTACCTACTCCTAAAAGAGTATTAAGGGTTGGCTTGTTATCGTGTATATGGTGTTACTAACTCACTTTTCAAGATAGCTCTTAGTATATTTATTATATCTTGCTTGGCATAATACCAGTCAATGTTATGCTCATCTACTTAGTATCTGCTTTGTTCTCATCGTTAACAGCTTTAACATCTGCTTTTTTATCGTTTTTAGTCGACTCATCGGACTCTTCTTGTACAGAATCATTACTAGACTCTTCTGACTTACTTTCTTTATCTGAGTCTTCATCTTGATCGCTTGCCATTTGTTTGACTTTTTCTTCACTACTGCTATCGTCAGTAATAGAGCGATTGGCAAGTTTTGGTTCTGGAGCAAAAGTCGCTTGAGCAACACCAAGCACTTCATCAATCAAACGACTATTGTAATGCATACCAACAGCCACTGCCGACACTGGTAACAAACGACGTATCCATGTTAAATCAACTTGATCTAAATCAAACCCTACTTGTCCAGCGATATTATCTATTTGCTCTGCATAAAAATTGACATTTTGATTTTTGAGTCCAAGGTTTTGTAGTTCGCTATGTAAACCACGACTTTGAGCATTATCAAGTAGCCCTTTTCCTACTCCGATACCTGCTAATAGAGCTTGTTTTTCTTGCATTTTACTCAAATCTGCACTGGCAAGTAGCTCGTAAGCCATTTTTATACCTTGCTTGCCAGTTAGCGGTTGGTCATACACAGCGGCCAACTGATAGACAGAGCGTAATGACACTAATAATAACCATAAGGTATCAGCCAATAATCCTGGTAATCCTGCCAGACCCGTTAGACCACCCAAAGTCGCCAACGCTCTATTTTGATTGGCAATATCAGTCGCTAGCGCATAACGCTCTTCGTTATCTAATGTATTGATATCAGCAAAACGATGTTCATTAGGCAGATCTAATTGACTCCAGCTAGCTGCTAGCTTTGCGACCTGAACGAAAGAGTTGTCTAATGCAGATTTAAACAAACTGTTGGGAATAACTTTCTTGGCATACTTACCATATGTGGCAAAACGTGCACCTAGTAATTGCTGTGTCGTTTTTAGAGTTTGCTCCCGAAACAGATCTTGTTGGTAGTCTTCATCTCCTAGATTTACAGCCTTATATTGACGAGGTTTACTTGTTTTAGCATTAGCACTATCAATGAGTGATCCCATACGTTCAAGATTATTACGAGTAAAATGACCAATAGTGTTGATACCTTGAGAGAGAGTGCTACGCTTTGCCATTGTTATGTCCTTAATATGGTAATTAAACAACCTAAAAATTGATTCGGTATATCTATACTATATGTAGCTATATATTAAATATATTAACATACTAATAATTGTCGATAAAAATAACAACGATACGTATTTGTATCAGTGCTTAGGACGTCATTTTATCTATATATAAGATTCTATGTCAGTGTGAACAATGTTATTAATATCGCAAAGTTTGTATCTAGAAGTGTGGTTTATTTATATACACATTCGTCATCTAGAATACATATAAGTAGGTTTTTAGCTCATCTACCGCTTCTGAGAATGCTATAATAAAGCATATTGTGTCTATAGCCTTGCCTTAAAGGCTTTCTTGCATTGACTGTAAAAACGAGCAGTGTTTACTGCTATTTTGTACCTAAGTAAAGTTTTTGCGTCGCTGATACGTTATTATAATATTAACGTATTAACCTGCAAATATAGATATGGTTCAATCGTAGTTATAGATATTAATTAGTCATTTTTAGATATATATCGATAATAATTCATTATTATAAGGAATGGAATATGCGCCGAGTTGTGATTACTGGAGCAGGGATTGTCTCTTGTATCGGACATGATTTAGACGCCGTCACATCTGCTCTTAGACAAGGACAATCTGGCATTACGTTTGATGAAACTTACGCTGAACATGGCTTTAAGTCACAAGTCAGTGGTAGCATCGATAAGACTGCATTAGATACTTCTGGTATTGATCGTAAGTTAAAACGCTTTTTTAGCGATGCAAGCCTTTATGCGTATGTAAGCGCATTAGCGGCAATCAAACAGTCTGGCTTATCCCTTGAGACCATCAACCATAATCCGCGTGTTGGTGTGGTCGCAGGCTCGGGCGGTGCATCGACAGGAGACGTCGTCAGTGCTGTAGACTCTATGCGTGACAAAGGTCTACGCGGGGTCGGAGCAATGGCTGTACCGAAGACTATGAGTAGTTCGGTATCAGCTGCGCTTGCAACTGGACTAAAAATCCAAGGCATTTCTTACTCTATCTCTTCTGCTTGTGCGACGTCGACTCACTGTATCGGACATGCAGCCGAGCTTATTCAATTGGGTAAGGCAGACGTAATACTCGCTGGTGGTAGTGAGGCTGAAGACTGGACCCAGTCCTGTATGTTTGATGCAATGGGTGCAATGAGCACTCAGTATAATGACACACCCAAACAATCTTCACGTGCTTACGATAAAGATCGTGATGGCTTTGTGATCGCTGGCGGCGGTGCAATGGTAGTGGTTGAGAGTCTTGAACATGCGCAAGCGCGCGGTGCAAATATTTTGGCTGAGATCGTCGGCTATGGTGCCAGCTCTGATGGGGCAGAAATGGTTGCTCCAAGTGGTGAGGGCGCGGTACGTTGTATGCAGCAAGCGTTGGATCAAGCAGAATTAGAGCGTGTTGACTATATCAATACCCACGGGACCAGCACACCGCTAGGTGATATTACTGAGCTAAAAGCCATCGCTAAAGTATTTGGCTCTGATGCTGACTCTACCACTCAAGACTCTGTCCCCCCTATCAGCTCAACCAAATCAATGACAGGTCATAGCCTAGGAGCAGTTGGCGCGCAAGAGTTGATCTATTGCCTGCTTATGCTACAAGAAGGCTTCATCGCGCCAAGTATCAACGTCGAAAATATCGATGAGGCAGCAGCTCCGTTTGATATTGTCACTGAGCTACGTGAAACCCAGCTAAATACCATAATGAGCAATAGCTTTGGGTTTGGCGGTACTAACGCGACCTTAATTATTAAAAGGTTTGACGCTTAAAACATGCTTGCACCGAACGCTTTTCAAGATAAGAACAAACAGACTAGCCTTGTACAAACGCCAGCTATCAAAAATAGCTGGCGTTTTGGCGAGTTGTCGGCCACAGAGCTGCTACCAAAACTACAGCAGCATTTGCTTGCACAAGATAGCAATGCAAACTGGCAATTAGTCTGGCTAAATAATGATGGTCACCCTGTGATTGGCTTACTACCTAAAGTAAGCTGGTCAGTATACGCTACTCATAATCAAATCTCTCCTACACAGCTGCCTACCTATAAAGTAATAAAACACTGCCGTAACGATGAGAATGCTGTTACGACAGCCTATATGAACTATATCAAGTGGCAAGACGAATTGATTGCTTATAGTCAAGATCATGAGACTAATAACGCTGCCTCAAAATCTCTAAACATATCCTATGAGAAGCCAAATTATCACCACGGTTTAATAGGTTTTATTGGTTATGATATAGCTGCTCATGAGCTGAGTCCAGCGGCTAAAATCGAGCTGGCAGCGCAGCCTGGAGCAGTACTAGGTCACTACGATATATATTTAACTCAATCTGTTACAGACAAAGCGGGCTGGACGTTAAAGACTATCACGTCAGATGTTGATAACCCATCAACAAACTTGGCAGTAGCTAAGCTTATATCCTACTTAAATACTTTAGATCTGGAACTATCTAGTACAAAAAGAGCAGCTCATAATATTGAATGTCTACTAACGCCCTTAGTATTAAGCGCACAGTGGCATAAGAGTGACTATCATAACGCTTTTAGAAAAACCCAAGACTATCTACAACAAGGCGACTGTTACCAAATTAATCTAACGCAAGCATGGCAAGGTCGTCTTCATAAGTTAGATAGCTCATATGACAATAACAGCTCTATGACGTCTCTTATTGATTACTTGCCGACTCTATATCAAAACACCCAAGCGCCATTTGCAGGCTACCTAGGAGCTTACCATCATTTAGAGAATGGAAAACCTGATCGTTTGGTAGCTAATAACCATACCAAAGACGTTAAGAAGTTTAACAGTTCACCCTTAAGCTTTGAGTTATTGAGCTGTTCACCTGAGCTGTTTTTTACTTTTATAAAAGATACTGATAATGGCTCCCATCACATTATTACAAAGCCTATCAAAGGCACTCGTCCTAGAGGTAGTAGTGATAAGCAAGATTTGGCTTTAAAACAGCAGTTAATGGGCAGTGATAAAGATCGAGCTGAGAATGTCATGATTGTTGACTTACTGCGTAATGACTTAGGTAAATATGCCAAAACTGGCAGTGTGAAAGTGCCACATTTATTTGCCATCGAAAGCTTTAGCAATGTCCATCACATGGTAAGTACCATCACCGCTGAGCTAAAACCAGAGGCTCATCCATTAGCCGTATTGTTTGGTAGTCTGCCTGCAGGCTCAATCACTGGTACGCCCAAAAAACGCGCCGTCGAGATTATATCCGAATTAGAAACAGCGCCGCGTGGCGCCTACTGTGGCACCATGGGCTATATGAATTTTGATGGAAGTGGACAGTGGAATGTACTCATTCGTACGTTGCAGGCTAATAGCTTAGCAAATGCCGAGACAGAGGTCAGCTTATGGGCAGGCGGCGGTATTACTGTCGCCTCCAATTCTAAAGAAGAATATCAAGAGTGTCTCGATAAAGTGGGCAATCTATTAAACGTATTAAACCAACCAGATATCATGTAAAGGTTTTCCCGATACTTTAGTATACAAAACTCATATAGCGGAACACTTTATTGTCAATTGGCCGTTTAACATTGCCCAAATAAAAAATTAGCCCATATTTGAGATAGACTCCTTATCTGTACTATTTGTTTGCATAGCGGTCAATGCATCAATCAAGCGCTCATGCTGCGCTTGGGTACCGACAGTAATACGAAGATACTCTTGGATACGCGGCTTGTCAAAATGACGCACGATGATACCTTGCTCGCGTAATTTAGCGGCCACTGCGCTTGCGTCTCCATCTTTAGGGCGGGCAAACACAAAATTGGCATGCGACGGCAGTACTTGATAGCCAAGCGCTGTTAGCTGAGTCGTCAACGACTTGCGCAAATCGATGACTTGCTGACGTGTTTGTTCAAAATAATCATTATCCAAAACGCTAGCAGTTGCTCCAGCTTGCGCCAATTTATCTAATGGATAGCTATTAAAGCTGTTTTTCATACGTGTCAACGCTTCGATCAATGATGCATTACCAAAAGCCATTCCGACACGCAAACCTGCTAATGATCGAGACTTTGAAAAGGTTTGAGTCACCAATATATTGTCGAACTCGTTGATTAAGCTCACTGCTGAAACTTGAGTGCTAGAGTTGGTCTCATCTATATAAGCAAAATCAATATAAGCTTCATCAATGACTATCACCGAGTTAGAGTGCTCGCTGGCAAGCTTACGAATATCGGCAAGCGATAACAATAGACCTGTTGGTGCATTAGGGTTGGCAATAATAATACCGCTACAAGGCTGGCGATAAGCATCGGGATCGATACTAAAATCATCCTCTAATGCAATCTGTACCAGCTCTACACCGAAAGTCTGCGCATAGACAGGATAAAAACTATAACTGATATCTGGCGCTAATACAGGACGTTCTTTTAAAAAGAAACTGGCAAATACTAAAGCGAGCACCTCGTCTGAGCCATTACCGACAAATACCTCGTTTATATCAAGACTATATAACTTGGCTAGTGCCGCACGCAGATCATCAGATTCAGGGGCTGGATACAGACGTAGGTCATAAGCCTGCTGCTCTAAGACGTTAGCGATAGCCTCCCCTACTTTCGGTGATGGCGGAAATGGGTTTTCGTTGGTGTTTAGTTTACACAAATTAGCATGCTGAGGCTGCTCACCAGGGACGTAAGGTGACAAGTTACGTGCTTTGGACGACCAAAGTCTGGTATCAACTTTTTGTTCACTCATAAGTTATCCTACTAATAGCTAAAAGGGTTGCAGACAAGGTCTAAAATGACAGTAATAATCACGCTTTGACGACGTCTTATTAAAGTCTATACAGTCCCTGTTATAACGACTATGTATTTCTGATAAAGGGTTCTTTATATCCGTTATACTGTTTATGTAGTCTTATATAAGCAGCTTACTATAAAATAAATGCAGTGCTACTGATAACGATAACGAGCTGAGCGCGCATGAGCTTCTAAATCTTCGCGCTGCGCTAGAATATCAGCGGTCTCAGCCAATGGCTTGCTGCCGTCTTCACTACAATAAATGATTGACGATTTCTTTTGAAAGTCATACACACCTAGTGGTGAAGAAAAACGTGCAGTCCCTGAGGTTGGTAGCACATGATTGGGCCCCGCGCAGTAGTCACCGATTGCCTCAGGCGTATGACGTCCCATAAAGATAGCACCCGCATGACGAATATCGCTAAGTAGTGCATCAGGGTCATCAACAGACAGCTCTAAATGCTCAGGTGCAATGCGATTGATTAAAGCCATACCCTCGCTTCTATCTTTGACTAGGATAAGGGCGCCACGATTTTGTAATGAGTCGCGGGCGATATCTGCTTTTGGTAATTTTGCTAAAGCGTTTTCAATCTCTGTAGCTACTTTGGCTAACTGCTCGCTACTTGTCGTCACAAAAATCGCTTGAGCAATACGGTCATGCTCAGCTTGGGACAACAAGTCCATAGCTAACCAATCAGCGCGGTCTTGGGCTTGCCCTTCTGCATACACCAGCACTTCAGATGGACCAGCTATCATATCGATACCTACTTGCCCAAATACTGCTCGTTTGGCGGCTGCCACATACTTATTGCCAGGACCAGTGATTTTGTCTACCGCTGGAATAGTTTCGGTACCATATGCTAACGCTGCAACGGCCTGAGCGCCGCCAATCGTAAACACGCGGTCGACTTGTGCCAGATGCGCAGCTGCCAATACCAAAGGATTTAACACGCCATTGGGGGCGGGTACAACCATGATAACTTCCGTGACACCAGCGACTTTTGCAGGAATGGCATTCATCAATACAGAAGATGGATAAGAAGCCAACCCACCTGGTACATAAATACCCACGCGATCAAGTGGTGTCACTTTTTGTCCTAGGCGATTGCCCAACTCATCCTCATATTGCCATGTTTCTTGTATTTGGCGTTTATGAAACGTCTGCACACGCGTCGCCGCTGTAGTCAATGCCGTCTTTACTTTTTCATCTAAATTGTCAAAAGCTTCAGCGAGTGATTGTTTAGACAATTCTAACTCTTGTATCGTCGTTGCTGGATGCTGATCAAACTTTTGGGTCAATGCTAGCACGACGTTATCACCATCATGACGTACCTGAGCAATAATATCATCGACAGTCTTTAACAAATCAACATCATTGACTGTCTCAAAGGCCAGCAGATCCTTCAATTGCTGTTCAAAATCGGTATCTTGGGTGCTTAACTGGCGCATGATTTAATCCTGTGTTTAAGCCAAAAGACGGCTGAGAAAATAAAAATAATGAAAACAATCAAACCATAATAATAGCTTTTACTAAATGAACTATTGTTATCTTCAATAAATGACAATGGGGTTTTGTAGTAATTACCTACTAAAAAACCAGTTTAGCACGCTATATCTAACATAGAACGCCAAACTGGTTTTAAAACTCACATAACACCCTTTTACATTATTAATAATAGATATAATCTACGTTCGATATTTATCAACCATATGATAATTAAGAAGCAGCAGCAATACTGTTTTTAAAGCTCTCAAGAATAGGCTCAAGTAGCGCAAACTTGCGCTTATAGCTGACTTGATTGACAATCAAACGAGATGATACATCACAGATATGATCACGTGGCTCTAGACCGTTAGCTCGTAGAGTATTGCCAGTGTCGACCACATCAACGATTAAGTCACCCAAACCAACTAATGGCGCAAGCTCCATAGAACCATAAAGCTTGATCACGTCCACTTGCTGGCCTTGACTGGCAAAGTAGGCGCGGGCCACATTGACGTATTTGGTCGCAATACGCAAACGACGGTTGGGCAATGCTGCATCTTTCACACCTGCCGTCATAAGCTTACATTGAGCGATTTTTAAGTCTAACAACTCATAGACATGGTTGGCCCCATATTCAAGAAGTACGTCTTTGCCTGCTACTCCAAAATCAGCAGCGCCATGTTCTACATAGGTTGGCACATCACTAGCGCGTAGAATAAGTACGCGCACGTTTGGGTTTGAGGTAGGGAAGATAAGCTTACGTGATGCATCAGGGTCTTCTAGTAAATCAACGCCAGCAGCCTGTAGTAGCGGCATTGTCTCTTCTAAAATACGTCCTTTTGATAATGCTAAAGTGAGGCCATTAAATTCGTTATCTACTTCATTTAATAAGTCGTTAGTCTGTAAGCGTTCAGTTTGCTCAGTCATAATGACAAGGTGTCCATGTAAAATTGATGTCCCTAGAGACTAGGGAATGTGTATGTTATGCCGCTAATAGTGGTGAGTGCCCTACGCCAGATATAATGAGTCTAGTCGTTGGTATTGATACGTTCAATATTAACCCCTAAAGCGCGGAGTTTGTTTTCGACATCTTCGTAACCGCGATCTATATGATAAATACGGTCAATCAAGCTCTCACCTTCAGCAGCAGAAGCTGCCATCACTAGCGACATCGAGGCACGCAAATCAGTCGCCATTACTGGTGCTGCAGTAAAGTGCTCGACACCTTTGACCACCGCTGTATGGCCATCTACCTGAATAGAGGCACCCAAACGATTAAGCTCAGGTACATGCATATAGCGATTTTCGAAGATGTTTTCGATAATAGTACTTGTCCCATCTGCCAGACAACAAATTGCCATTAACTGGGCTTGCATGTCTGTGGGAAACCCTGGATGTGGCTGGGTACGAATATCAACAGGATGTGGACGCACTGTCATTTGTGCTCGTATCCAGTCCTCACCTGTTGTAATCGTCGCACCCATTGCCTCAAACTTTTCAAGCACAGGATACAATAGTGCTGCGTTGGTTTTTTTGGCCAATACATCTCCGCGAGTCATCAAGGCACCCGCTAGATATGAACCCGTTTCAATGCGATCAGGGACGACTGAGTACTCACAGCCTTGCAGACGCTCTACGCCTTCAATCGTCATGGTTGCTGTGCCAATACCGCTAATCTTAGCGCCCATCGCAACCAGCATATTGGCCAAATCGACCACTTCTGGCTCAAGCGCGCAGTTACCTAACACAGTCGTGCCTTTAGCTAATGCCGCCGCCATAATGACGTTTTCGGTACCACCAACGGTGATCATATCAAAAGAGAAGTTACAACCAATCAGCCTGCCACCTTTAGGAGCTTGGGCTTTAACGTAACCGTTCTCTACAGTGATGTGAGCGCCCATTGCCTCAAAGGCCTTTAGATGTTGATCAACGGGACGCGAGCCTATCGCACAGCCACCCGGTAGTGAAACTTCTGCTTCACCAAAACGCGCCAGTAGCGGCCCTAATACCAAAATCGATGCACGCATCGTCTTGACTAGATCATAAGGTGCATAAAAATTATCGATACTTTTGGTATCACAAGTGACGGTGTCGCCCTGCTTTTGAATATCGATACCCATGCCAGCAATCAGTCTAATCAACGTACGCACATCTTGTAATGATGGCACGTTATGTAAGGTGGTGGGCGTCTCAGCTAATATCATAGCTGCAAGCAAAGGCAAAGCGGCATTTTTGGCGCCAGAGATAGTAACTTCCCCTGCGATACGACTACTACCGGTGATTAAAAACTGATCCATAAAAGTGACAACCTAGCTATATATGTGAAGAAAAAAGCCATGAATAAAAATCAAAAACTTGCACTATAAAAATAAGAACCGTTTAACCTTGGGACTGTGCTTCCCACTCAGCAGGCGTTAATGCTTGGATATTGAGCGCGTGGATGTCACCGCTGGCAATCTTATCATTTACCAATCCATAAATAGCCTGTTGACGCTGTACCGCACGTTTGCCCTCAAAACTGGCATCGACGACACGTACATCAAACTTATTGCCTTGATTGGCAGCTTGAATAAAAGCATCCGGAAAATGCTGCTGTAAAAATGCAATCAAATCATCAGCGTTCATGCTCATAAAAAATCCTATTATTATATTAAAAATAACGTTTGTATGGTCTATATAAGAAAGCTATATCTCATCTAAAGGCGACATTATAACAAGAGTTTCACCATCTTACAGTATTCTCTACTCATAAGCATAAGTGGTAACTCTACAGTTATTAGCACACTTACTTCAAAGTTTTGTCTAGATACGTTAATACTTGCGCCCGTACATTATTGACCCAGCGTAATGGTGGTGCCATCGCTCCGATACTCGTGGCATGACTGGCGCCTTTAATCTGACCATTTTCAACCTTGGCACCATGGTCATGTAATGCTTGAGTCATTTTGATGGTGTTTATATCGTGCACGGTCTCGTCTTTTTCGGCAGTCAATAATAAATACGGCGGCTGTATTCCCTTAATCTGGCGATCAGGCATCACGTCATCTGGCGTGTCATCTGCGCTAAAAGCAGTCGCACTGGCAAACTTACGAAAGTCATAGCTATAGGGACCGGCAATACCGATAACGGCAGCGATATCGTTTGGTTTTATACCGTAAGGTGTCAAAAAATCTTCATTAGAAACGGCAGCTACCGCATTGAACGCGCCAGCAGAATGACCAATGACAGCGACGCGCTTAGGGTCAACGTGGATACTTGATGCATTGTTAATACTCCATGCCACTGCTTGCGCAGTGTCTTTAACGTAATCAGGATACACATGTTCGGGGGCTTTTCGATAGTTGATGACTGCGGTAACGTAACCCGCTTGTGCTAAGCTTTGGCCGATGAACGCATATTCCTCTTTACTACCGCTCTCCCATGAGCCACCATGTACGAACACAACCATTGGATAAGTATCAATGATAGTGTCCCCTACCTTCATAGCCTGTGCCAACGGCTTTGGGTAGTAAATATCTAAGTCTTGTAATGGCTCATCACCATATAATATGTCTTTACTGACACCCACGCCTCCATTTGCCGTGATACCGTTTACCACAGCCAGCGCTGACAACGCTTGAGCTTGTTGGGTGGCAAACGTAATAGCGCCTACTGCTACTATACTAGCACCTACAAGTTTTAGCTTATTTTTGGATGGTTTGCGCGCAGACATATCATTGGCGGACTGCGTCGTATCCATCGCTTGTTGTGCATGACCAAAATTTGAACCCTTCATTTTTGTTATCCTTGTTATTGCCAGTCTACAGTGACCAATGAGTTAGCTGACATTATGTTTGATCCAAAGTTGTGACTAGTCCATAGCTCTGTTTGACGCGCTAGGCAGTTTATGGATTTTGGTATAAATCAACATAAGAGCTAGAAGATTGTTGTTCAGCCGGGTTATCCGCTTCTAATGCATTGCCGTCCGCTACTGAGGGAGCAGATGCTACATTGCTTACGAAGTTTGTTGGTTCAACTTCTCTGATAATCGGTTTTGCGCCAGTTGCTTGTACTGTAGTAGCGTTTTTAGGATCACTTTCTGACATAATATCTGCCTCATTAATAGGCAAACCTCTATTGTCTACGACTGTCGTTAGTAAGACCAATTCAGTAATACCAGCAGTACTGTTGGCGATATCGATTAGATGGCTTTGCTGTGTGGGTGTCACTCTACCCATAATATAGACCACACCATCATTAGTCACTGCTTTTAATTGTGACGCTTTGACTGCATTATTAGCCGCAGCTTTGGCCATCAATTTTGATGTGATATAACCATCATGTACGGTTGAGCTATAACCTCTAGCGACACTGACATTTAGCTCGTTATAGACACGGCGTACATCAGGCATAGAGCCGACTACTTTTTCAATTTGGGTCTTTAACGCCTCTGTTGGCACCTCGCCAGTAAGCAGGACTTCACTATAAAAGCTATCAATGCTTATCCGGCTATTGGTTTGTAGATCTTCTTGTAAACCATAGATATTAATCTTTGCTGTGTGCTCAATACTACGATCGAGCAAGCGTTGAGGGATAGTACGTTCCGTTACAGGCACTCCATAAGTCCCTTCCGTGCTATTGGTCAAGTAATTGGTCGTACAGCCTGTACTAACCATGCTAGCCATTAAAATAGCGCCTATCATCGCACGATTGATAGTGACACGTGGTGTTTTATAAACGGATTTGAATGTATACAACCTTGTCATTATCTTCCTCATCAAACACAGTCAGTATTTAAAATTTAGTATAGGACTTAATAGCATTTGGCAAAATTTGTGTCGCCAAAATAAAGTAAACATTATAATGATTTTATGGGCAATATTGTTTGTTATATCAGTCTTGTTGCATACAAAATCGCAATCATAATGAAGCATAACAAAGATAGATATGTTCTACCTTGCTCTGAGCACTGTGCCAAATACTTTACTTAATTTTTACAATTGGCGGTTAGGTTTTTGGTAACGGTAACTTGTTGGATAGCTACTTTTAGTACTTTTAGATAGCTGCCTTATAGATGTTTCTAAATACAGGCTTTATTAGATATAGATTTTACTAAGGACTGTTTTTAATAGTTTCTAAATCCAAATAGTGTCTAAATTCAATACGCTACCATGCCGTCGCTATAAATGCACCTAAAAGCCACTCTGGTTGATACCCTGCTGTTGAATGCTCAGTCGGATAGTCTTTACGGTTGTTTTCGTTATGGTTGTTCTCATTATAGTTATCATGCTTAGCCGTCCTGCTCATAGAGCGCTCAATGTCATAAGCAATCACATCGAAGCGGCACTCAAAATGCGCATATTCAGGATATTGCTGCAAAAAGTATTTGGCAGTTTTGATAATCTTGCGCTGCTTAGCTTTGGTTACACTAAGTGCGGCATCACCAAAGCTTGAACGTAACCGCTGACGCACCTCAATAAATACTAACGTCGACCACGCTTGTCCTGTTTCTAACATCACCAGATCAAGCTCACCTATTTTTGGTTGTTGCCAATTTTGAGCGATAAGCTCTAAACCCTGCTGCTGCAAAAATTGACATGCTTGCTGCTCAAACACACTCCCTTGTCGCTGCTTAGGAGACGTCAAAGTCAGCGGCCGATGTCCGTTAGTTGGCTTAGCCATCACGTGTACTCTCTTCATTTTTTTATAAACAGAACCTGTAAAATCATTTGTATTAAATTTAGCTCGACGCGCTACAAGTAACCATAAAACAGTCAATTCGGATTTATCATAGCACAACATGATAAACTAACTACTTTTTAGCACTTAACATCATATTCACGAGGTTTTCATGTCTACCCCTACTGCGATGCCAGCCTGTCTGTATATCGTCGCTACTCCGATTGGTAATTTGAGCGATATGACACCGCGTGCAATTGAAACCTTAAAACACGTTGCCATTATTGCCTGTGAAGATACTCGTACCTCAGGGAAGCTACTGGCGCATTTTGGTATTGAGACCAAAAGCGACAATACTAATGATAAGCCCGTTAATAAAATTGACAACAACGATGCTGAGGCAGACAATAAAACTCGCGGACACAATAAGCTATGGGCATATCACGAGCACAACAGTGCTATCCAAACGCCCAAGATTATCGAGATGATTCAACAAGGCCATTCGGTTGCTTTGATTAGCGATGCAGGCACGCCACTGGTGAGTGATCCAGGCTATCAATTGGTGCAAGCCGCGCATGCAGCTGATGTCAAAGTATCGCCTATTGTCGGAGCCTCAGCTGCGATTGCCGCGCTGTCAGTCGCCGGACTACCTTCTGATCGCTTTAGCTTTATTGGCTTTTTGCCTGCAAAGACGCATGGTCGCCAAAAACAGCTATCAGCGTTGAAGTCACGTCCTGAGACACTCATATTTTATGAAGCACCGCATCGCATTGTGGCGAGTTTAGAAGATATGGCAGACGTATTCGGTACTGATCGCGAGGTAACTTACTGTCGTGAGCTGACCAAAACCTTTGAGACCGTATATAAAACGACCCTTGGAGATCTTATTGATTTCGTTAAAGCCGATGACAATCAGCGACGTGGCGAGATGGTTGTGGTCGTCGCGGGGGTTAGCGTAGCGCAGGATAATGATATCAGTGATCATGACAAATTATTGCAGCGTTTATTAGAGGATATGTCCGTCAAAAAAGCAGCGTCTTTGGCTGCTGATATTACGGGTGTCAAAAAGAACGCCTTATATCAGCGTCTTCTTGAGCTGCAAGCTTAGCAATCGATTGAAACGCTATTTTATTTTAATATTAAAGAGGGAGAGATAATACATGTATGATGTGATGGCGGTAGGTAATGCCTTGGTTGACTATGAGTTTGTGCTTAGCGATGCTGCACTAGAAGAAACCGAATTAACCAAAGGCAATATGACTCTAGCAGGTCTTGATGAACAGCAGCAAGTGTTGGCATTTTTGAAACTGGCGAACATCAAGCTATCAAAGCAAGCAGGTGGTGGCTCGGCTGCAAACGCTATGTTTACTTTCGCAAGCCTAGGCGGTAAACCCTTTTATGCTTGCCGTATAGGTGATGATGCACAAGGCACATTTTATTTAAAAGACTTAAATCAAGCAGGCGTTGCCACCTCAGCCAAGTCGATACATGAAGGCGGTGTGACCGGCTCTTGTGTGGTCGCTGTCACCCATGACGGTGAGCGTACGATGCAAACCTACCTTGGTACATCCAGTGATATCACTGCTGACAATATTGACTTTGAAGCGTTAACACAATCAGACTGGCTATATTTCGAAGGCTACTTGGCAATGTCTGAGAGCATTCAACCAGCTATGACCCAGCTCCGCCAACAAGCAGGGATTCATAATGCCAAAATTGCGGTTAGCTTTGCCGATCCAGCGGTAGTAAAGTTTGCAAAAGAAGGTTTACTTAATATGCTGGGTAATAAAGTTGCCGTGATTTTCTGTAATAGTGAAGAAGCCCGACTGTTTACTGGAAAAAAACAACTCAAAGCCTCAGCACGTGCACTGCTTGAATACTGTCAGACTGCTGTGGTCACTGATGGCGCTAACGGTGCAATCATCGCTCATAAGTCTGAAGAAAACACCAGTGACATTACTATTCATGAAATACCGACGCCCAAAGTCGCCAATGTAATCGATACAAATGGCGCGGGCGACAACTATGCAGGTGCATTTTTATACGCTCTATCACAGCAATATAGCTTGCCAGAATGTGGTCGTCTTGCCAGCGAAGTCGCCAGTCAAGTCATTCAACAGTTTGGTCCGCGACTCGACTCTCAAGACTACAAAGACATTGCTTGCCGAGTGCTGGTCGCCTAGATAAGCGTTTTTGACATTGTTAGTCCACTATAGAACCCATACCGTTAGATCAATAAAAAAGCCCATATCATCATGATATGGGCTTTTTGGGTGGCAAACTGTCTTTAAACAGAAGCTGACGCTAATGCCTGAGCCAAATCTGCTTTTATATCCTCAATGTGTTCGATACCGATAGACAAACGTACCATATCATCGCTAACGCCCGCTTGCTCCAGCTCTTGACCATTTAATTGGCGGTGCGTCGTCGTCGCTGGGTGACAGGCTAAAGACTTCGCATCACCGATATTGACCAAGCGCGTAATCAGCTGTAACGCATCAATAAAGCGTGCCCCTGCTTCAAGACCCCCTTTTACTCCAAAGGTTAAAATAGCAGATGGTGTGCCTTTCATATACTTTTTAGCAAGCTTATGCTCAGGATGCTCAGGCAAGCCTGCATATTTCACCCAAGCAACCTCATCATGGTCACGCAGATACTCAGCAACGGCTTGTGCATTTTGTACGTGACGCTCCATACGTAAACTTAACGTCTCCATACCTTGCAAGATACTAAAAGCATTGAGGGGACTTAAGGCTGCACCAGTATTGCGTAGCGGTGCAACGCGAGCACGAGCTATAAAAGCTGCTGCGCCCACATCTTTTACAAAGTTTACACCGTGGTAACTGTCATCTGGTGTGTTTAATAATGGAAAGCGCTCAGGGTAATCGCCCCAAGCGAAGCTCCCACCATCAACGATAGCGCCGCCAATTGAAGTACCTGTACCGCTCATATATTTGGTCAATGAATGAATCACGATATCAGCACCGAACTCAAACGGACGGCAGAGTGCTGGCGTCGCCACGGTATTATCAATCACCACTGGCACACCATACTCGTGGGCGATATCACTGACCGCTTGAATATCGATGATATTGCCCAGCGGATTACCGATACTCTCAGCAAAGACCATCTTGGTTTTGTCATCGATCAAATGATGGATAGCCTCAGGGTCTTTGTGGTCAAAGAAGCGAACTTCGATACCTTGGCGCGGTAACGCATGAGCGAACAGATTATAAGTCCCACCATATAGGGTCGATACTGCAACGATATTGTCGCCCGCCTCGCAGATGGTTTGAATGGCATAAGTGATGGCAGCCATACCAGAGGCAACCGCAAGTGCGCCAATACCGCCTTCAAGCGCTGCTACGCGCTCCTCTAGTACCGCATTGGTCGGATTCATAATACGGGTGTAGATATTCCCTGCAACCTTAAGGTCAAATAAATCTGCCCCGTGCTGCGTATTATCAAAAGCATAGGAGCTGGTATGATAAATAGGCACTGCCACTGACTTGGTCGTTGGCTCAACAGTATAACCAGCATGAATGGCAAGCGTCTCTAAGTGCGCGGTATTCTTTAGGGTGTTGTCGGTATTATTCTCTGGTTGTCCATCACTCATCACATACTCCTTAGTATTAATTGAAAACGTATTGAATAAAAAATCATCTTTAAACAAGCTATTTATCAAATCATAGCAATAAAAAAAGCTGAGTTCATCATAACCCAGCTTCTTTATTAAAAGAATAGCCATTTATTCAGTGTTTAACGACAAATATTCATAAGTAATATAATCAACATGCTTTATACATGCTGTTTTAACGATTATGAAGCATTGTCAGCACCACGTTTATTGCCAGCACTGCTCTTATTTGTAGTAGGCGTTTTCAGTATGAGTATGGTCTGTCTCATCGACTACTTGAGTCAGCTCTGGTATTTGCTGCTTAAGCTGTACTTCAACCCCTTGGCGCAAAGTCATATCGACGGCCGAACAACCTTGACAACCCCCACCAAATTTTAGGACTGCAGTTAAGCCAACGCCATCTTCTTCGATTAGCTCTAGCAGATCTACCATACCACCATGTGCAGCAAGGCCTGGGTTTATCTCTGATTGCAAAATATAGTTGATGCGCTCTTCAACACTGGCATCAGCACCGACTTTTGGCACTTTTGAGTTTGGCGCACGGAAGGTTAGCTGACCGCCAAAACGATCTTTATTATAATCGATGACCGCATCCTCTAGATAAGGAACTGATGCCCCTTCAATAAAGGCCGAAAAATCTTCGTAATCGAACCGCAAATCAGCGCTGTCTTCTTCGCCTGGCTGATTGTATGCCATACAGCATTCTGCCCGCGGTGTACCCGGATGCTCAACGAATATACGTACACCGATGCCATCAGTATCTTGCTTTGAAAGCAGCTCAGCCAAATACCCTTGCGCTGACTCGGTAATCGTAATATTGCTCTTAATCTCAGCTTGTTCAGTGTCTAATGCTGACTCAAAGTCTGTAGACTGATCTAATTGACCAGCAGTTTGGTTGTGCTCACTCATAAGGTTTCCTATGCGTTATGACACAAATGCTATGTCTGTCATAGTTGCTGTGTCGTGAATTTTATAAATAAAATAGGT
Organism: uncultured Psychrobacter sp.; assembly: GCF_947495825.1. Classification (GTDB taxonomy): domain Bacteria; phylum Pseudomonadota; class Gammaproteobacteria; order Pseudomonadales; family Moraxellaceae; genus Psychrobacter. The sequence goes on along the minus strand of NZ_CANMAH010000010.1, from coordinate 60,228 downwards.
GGATTATTAAACACTGCAGTGTATCGTTGTATGAGCTTGGTTTGACTACAGTTTTAATAAAGTTATAACGACTATTATAGCGCATTCAGATGATAATTCCGACTGCGCCACTATGATTTAACTATGACCGTCACAAATGGTTGCGATTGGTTTTTTGAATAATCGAATTTAAAAACTAGACGTCGTTAAGCCTTAGTGATAATACAAAAAAATATAGTATGCGTTATAGCCTATATTAAGACTGTGCTGTTAATTATCAAGCGTTGGTAGCTTCTTATGATATACAAAATAAAATACGCAAAACCCTAATAAGCGCAAGATTCCAATTTTTGATACTTTATTAAACTATCTCAACGATGTTTACTTATTAGTTATATCTTTTAAGAGTCCTTAGTGCCTGTTTATTAGTACCTATGTAGCATCTATGCCAAAAGATTTGAATGAGAACAACTTTATGATGACACAAACGCTACATTTAGTGACGACTAAAGACGGTGAGCAAATTGCAGTTTGGCAAGTTATCGATAGTGTAAAGGACAACAATGCGACTAATGGCAATATTGCCACTGCCCACGCTGTAGCTAAAGCACAAAATATATTGCTGACCCATGGTACGTTTTCAGACAAACACACCTGCCTAAAAATTGCTGAGTATCTAGCTGGTCTTGGTCATCACTGCTACATTATGGAATGGCGCGGACATGGACATAGCTCGATACCAAAAAATAAATTTAACTTTGAAACCGTCGCGACTTATGATTTTGAAGCGACTTTTGATTATTTATTTGATGAATTGGCATTGGATAACTTGCACTGCGTCACTCATAGCGGTGGCGGCGTGGGCTTAACCATGTTTTTAATCCAACATCCACGCTATATTGATAAAATCAATAGTATCACTATGTTTGCCTGCCAAGCGTTCGGGGCGGTCGTGAATGTTAAAAACCACCTCAAAATATTAGCAGCCAAATTATTCACACGGCTGTTTGGTTACATCCCTGCAAAAACGCTCAAAATGGGTCCTGTTAACGAAAGTTATTATACGATGAATCAATGGTTTGATTGGAACCTACAAAAGAACTTTAACAGCAGCTTTATTAAACAAAGTAATATTCAACAAGATGTGTTTGCAAAAAACATTATTGATAAAAGTACTGTGAATAAAGGTACTGAGAATGAAGTGACAAATGCTGATGACAGCTTTGATTATCGTCATTATATGCCAATGATTACCACACCGATTTATGCTATTAGTGCTAGAGGCGATAAATTTATTTCACCAACTGGCGGCTGTAAATTGTTTTTTGATGCTTTTAACAGTCCTACTAACGTGTTTCGTGAATACTCAATCAGCCATGGGGATTTAGACGATTATACACATAGCCGCATTATGATTAGCCGCAATGCTGCCAAAGAGATATGGCCCACGGTTGTCGCATGGATTGAGAAGCATGCGAAGTAATTGTTTATTTGTTGCCCCTATTACATCTAATCAAATTAACTTCACATAAGATAACTGAATAAGCCTATATGATTGATTAATCTTATTTTATTAATAAGACGATATAGATAAACAATTATAAAGAAATACATAAAGGAGTATTTTATGAAGTTATATGTGATCCCAGGTACCTGTGCAGTGGTTCCACATACAGCGCTTGAATGGACAGATGCTGATTACGATCTTGAAATATTAGATCATGATTCAGTCAAATCAGAAGAATATTTGCGTATCAATCCACAAGGTGTGGTCCCTTCGATCGTTGATGGCGAGACAATCGTTACTCAAAACATCGCTACCCAAGCCTATATTGATGCCACATATCCTGATGCCGATATTTTCGGTAAAAACGAGTCGCCTGCTGACCAAGCGCAGATTATGCATTGGTTAGGGTTTTTGAATGCTGATCTACACAAAGCATTTGCCCCACTGTTTGGGCCTGATGGTTTCATCGAAGATGAGTCAGCACAAGAGAAGCTAAAAGCCAAAGCAAAAGAGAACATTGCTCATCTGCTAAGACTGCCCAATGAGCAACTTGGTAAACGAGATTATCTGACTGGCACTAAGAGTACTGCTGATATTTATTTGTATGTGACTTTGACATGGGCGAAAAAGTTTGACATTGATATGTCTGATTATAAAAACCTTGACGACTTTGTTAAACGTATCGAAGCAGATGATGGGTTAACAGCGGTGATCGAACAGCAAGGCTTAGAGAAAATCGGCTCGCTATAGTTTTTTGTAGCTATTAACTTTTAAAAAAGCCCTTCTAATCTTTTAGAAGGGCTTTTCTTTTGTCATTGCAAAATAATAATATGGCTACGCTAAAATCGCTCATCACTCGTCCTTAAACATCTTTATACTTGTCAGCAACTCCTATGCTGTGTCAGTATTGGCATCATTAAATTGTTTTCAATCAAAAAAAATAAGTAGTAGGAAGTCGGTGTCTATGAGTGATTTATCAGAGCAACATTTAGATCAGCAAGATAGCAAACATTACCGCTATCTGGTATTTATTGGCCGCTTTCAGCCGTTCCACCGTGGGCATAAAGCCGTCATCGATGAAGCCTTAAAACGAGCTGATGAAGTGATTATGTTGATCGGTTCGGCCAACTTGCCACGTAGCTTGCGCAATCCGTTTAGCGTCGCTGAGCGTGCGGCTATGATTCAAGGCGCTTATTCTGCGGATGAAGCAGCCCGTATACATTGTGTGGGCTTAGATGATGCACTCTATAACGACACGCGCTGGCTACAATATGTGCAAGCAGGCGTCAAATCTGTCACGGGTGATCTAAACGCTGATATTGGTCTTATCGGTCACTCCAAAGACAGCTCTTCTTATTACTTATCGTTGTTTCCGAACTGGGCGTCGGTTTCTGTCCCAAATTATCATAACTTGTCTGCCACCCCAATCCGCGATAGCTACCTGATGGGTGCAACACCTACCCCTGAGCGCACGCCTGAGTCTACTCGCAAAGTCTTAAACGAATTTAAAAAGACGAGCCACTATCAGCAGCTACATGAGGAGGCGGGCTTTATTGATAAGTATAAAAAACAGTGGGAGTCTGCACCTTACCCACCGACATTTATGACCGCTGACGCCTTGGTCGTACAGTCAGGACACATACTGTTGGTAGAGCGGCGTAGCATGCCGGGACGAGGACTTTGGGCGCTGCCAGGCGGATTTCTTAATCCAAAAGAGACCTTGTTTGACGCCTGCATTCGTGAGCTACGTGAAGAAACTCGCTTAAAAGTCCCTGAGCCTGTATTGCGCGGCTCCTGCCACAGTCAGCATACTTTTGATGACCCCTACCGCTCCGCACGCGGACGCACGCTTACCCAAGCCTTTTACTTTCAACTAAAAAACGATCCAAAAGGCCTGCCAAAAGTCAAAGGTGGCGACGATGCTGCGCACGCTTTTTGGCTACCACTCGCTGAGCTTGATGCCACCATGATGTTTGAAGACCATTATGCAATCATCACCAAGATGGTAGGGTTATAACGTTAGTTGACTGCTTAGTTCATTACATATAAATTCTTAAGCACCAAACGTTTATATAGTTCTATTTAGCACATTATTTTATCGTTTTAATATAACCGTATCGTTTTAACATACCTTTTAGCGCCTGTACCGATAGACGGCAAGGGTCTAACCGTCGCAACTGTCCTTTAAAAAACAGCTGCGACATCTAAAAGCAGAGGAGTTCTGTGATGTATACCAGCAATTTGAACAATCTCATTCTTAATAGCGATAGCTATAAAACCTCACATTGGGTGCAATACCCAGCTGGCAGTGAGTATCTATCCAGCTATATCGAAGCCCGCGGTGGTGACTATGAGGTGGTGTTTTTTGGCTTACAAGCTTTTATTAAAGAGTACCTAAGCACTCCCATTACTCATCAAGATATCGATGAAGCCGAAACCGTGATTCATGCTCACGGTCTGACGTTTAATCGGGCTGGCTGGGAGCGTCTGGTCGATAAGCATGATGGCTATCTGCCTCTACGTATTGAAGCTGTACCTGAAGGCAGCATCGTGCCTGTATCCAACGTGGTCTGCCAAATCATCAATACTGACCCTGAGTTTTATTGGTTACCAAGCTATATCGAAACTGCCCTGCTGCGCGCCATCTGGTATCCCTCAACCGTCGCTAGCGTGTCACATTACTGCAAAGGGGTTATACGCCGTGCGTTAGAGGAGTCTGCTGATAATTTAGAATCCCTCATTTTCCGTTTGCATGATTTTGGCTCACGTGGTGCTTCTAGTCATGAGTCGGTGGCGCTTGGTAGCTTAGCGCATCTGGTTAATTTTGCTGGTACTGACTCTATGGCCGCTTTGGTTGCTGCTAGTCGCTGGTATCAAATGGGCAATGATATGCCAGCGTTTTCCATTCCTGCCGCTGAACACAGTACTATGACCGCTTGGGGCCGCGATGGAGAGACCGCTGCTTTTGCCAATATGATTGAACAGTTTGGCGGCAAAGACAACGCTTTTTCAGTCGTCTCCGATAGCTATGATTTGTGGAATGCCATTGATAACATCTGGGGCGATGCATTAAAAGACGATGTCAAAGATATGGGTGGTACCTTGGTTATTCGACCAGACAGTGGCGAGCCAACCAAAGTGGTACGTGAGGCATTAGAGCGTTTGGCAGTAAGATTCGGTACGACCCTTAACAGCAAAGGCTATAAAGTATTGCCTGATTACGTACGTATTATCCAAGGTGACGGTATTAGCCCGCAAAGTTTAGGTAAAATCATTGACGTCGTGATTAAGGCTGGCTTTAGCGCAGAGAATATTACCTTTGGTATGGGCGGTGGCCTTTTGCAACAGGTCAATCGCGATACGATGAAATGGGCGATGAAAGCCAGCGCCATCTGTATCGATGGCGTATGGAAAGACATCTATAAAGATCCAGTGACCAGTCACTCTAAACGCTCTAAAAAAGGCCGCTTAGCGCTAATAAAAGATGATAACGGACAGATAAAAACCATAAAAGCTGATGATTTAAATGCTGGAGCAGACAGCCTGCTACGCGATGTCTATGTCGATGGTAAACTCCTCATAGAAGACGATCTTACTCTTATACGGGAGCGCGCAGGATGGTAAATTCTCTCAAAATATCTGCCATCGCAAAAGATGTCTTGCTCGCTCCTATTTACTTGTATCAAGGTCGCAAAGTCAAACGCGATACCGTGCGTCTGCCTGAACCAGAGGGCGAAAGACATGGTCACATTCAATTAGGCGACTCTCAATTACGCGACTCTGCCGAGATGTCAGCCACTGAGATTACGAGAACGCTGAGCTTAATGATCGTTGGTGACTCGGCAGCAGCTGGGGTCGGTAGTCTGACTCAGCAAGAGGCGCTTGCTGGCAAGTTGATCCCTGCTTTGCAGCAGCAAGCAGTCATTAACGATAAGTTCGATGTACTAAACTGGGAGTTGCAGGCGACAACTGGGCATACCAGTTTCGACATTCTGCGTCGATTGTATGTCCTTCCTACTCCTGACCAGCCAGTTGATATTATGGTTTTGAGTGTCGGCGTTAATGACACTACATCCAATGTTTCTATCTCAAAGTGGCAACAGCAGGTTGAACAAATCATCGCTATTGCTCAGCGTAAATTTGGTGTATGCGAGCTTATCTTTTCAAGCCTACCACCGATGGCGCAGATGCCCGCCCTACCTTCACCGCTTAATAGTTTTATTGGAGCAAAGGCCACAAAGCTTGATCAAGTACTGCAGAGTATTTGTACTCAGCACAGCGGCGTGCATCATATGGCAGCAGATTTTGAATTGCTGGCAGAAAAACACACCAACGAGCCTATTGATAGCATAGCCATGTTTGCAAGCGACGGCTTTCATCCCAGTAGCTTAGCGTATGGTTATTGGGCGCAGCAGTTGGCAGAGCTCATCGCTCAACTGCTCGACTCATCCTTTGATAAGGCCAGTTGTGCAAAATAAAGACGACCACAGTCATCAAAGGCAATCATTAAAAATAAGGATGACTATTAAAGGTTTGAACTGATAAAGCACTTTAAAAAACCATAAAAAAACCGCTGATAAATCAGCGGTTTCTTATGGCTTAGCAAAATAAATTGACGCAATAAGCGCAAATTATTCAGCAGAGCTAGCGGCTTTCTTACTACGGCCACCAAACGCGCCAAAGCGCTTGTTGAAGCTTGCAACACGGCCTTCAGTAGAAGTTTTACGCTGCTCACCAGTATAAAAAGGATGCGATGCACTTGAAATATCAAGTGGATAGTATGGGTATTCTTTGCCTTCATACTCACGAGTGGCTTTAGTCTTAGCCGTTGAACGCGTTAAAAAGAACACGTCAGCGTTAGTGTCATGGAACAAAACTTCTTGGTAATCAGGATGGATATCTTTACGCATAATAAGCTCTCTATGTCCGATGTATGCTCAATATCATCGACCAATTGTCAGATGATGGCATACGTAACTGAGGCACTAAGGACATATGCAAATCTGGCAACTGCGTCACTGGCTTATTCCAGCACTCAACACCACATTTCTGCTCTCTTAGCCTTCCCCAGCGGGAAAATTAAACCGCGATTTTAACGGTTTTTGGCGTTTGACGCAAGCTGCGTGTAAGCTAAATCATCGGCCTTTAGGTTACTAGCAACGCTGATAGAAAAAGCAAAATGCATTTAACTGTTTATAATCTACTTTGACGTCTCACCGTACTTAGCAAGCATGCTATAAAAAAGGCAGCCATGACGATAGCTGCCTTTTTTATTCAATATTATGGCTTTATACTTTATTTAGTTGGCACAATATGCCAAACACCAAGCTTGTTGTCGCCATCTTTGTCACCAACTTTGGTATCATTGGCATAAAAATATAATGGTTTACCATTCATGGCCCATTGGTATTTGCCATCTTCGCGTTGAAAAGCAGCAAATTGGCCAGAGGCCTTGGCATTACTAGGTGCCATAAATGCAGGCCAAGCTACCAAGCACGCGCTACCACATTCTGATTTATTCATTGAATCTTTATCAAAAGTGTATAAGGTCATATGGTTGGTCGCATCAACTAGCATACCGTTTTTACTAGCGACTGGTGCGGTATTATTACTCGTCGCTTGCACATCGTGCATACCTGATGTGTCATTGCCAAATACGTTGTTTAACGTAGAGCAACCTGTGAGCGTCAAAACACCTGTCAACGCTGATAGCATAAGAATATTTTTCATAACGACTTCCTTGTAATTAAAAGATAATGTTCGGTTTAGATTTATATATTTGTTTTTACTTGTGGTCTTTTTATCTTAGTACTTGTTTAGCTATGCCTTCAACCAAACAATATACGTCTAAATCTGACTGCAAGCGTTTTAATATAGCATACGCTGTAAACCTGTCGTTTCCATTAAAATATAATTTTACAAAAGCCTATCAAGTTTACAAACTCATTAAACTTCGTCATTTTTTACTGGCTTGAGAAATGACGCATGCTCCCTAATGAAGTTCTAATATTAACTGCTTAACTAACATGCCTTGTCTAAACCATACTTTCCATCATTGTTTGTTGACAAAACTAATGCATCAAATTACGTATTCACCGTCATATTAATTGCAGATTTTCGTAAAATGACAGCACAAAATATAAGTATTACTAAACAGTTAAAGGTATGACTATCACGACTTTTTATATACATTGAACTTAGCGGCTGGCGCACGCATATCGATATATACAATACGTTTAAACAGATATTTACAATAAGATTTTAATGAATACGCGGAGTACAGTCTTAGGCTGATGCTATTAAGGATACGACAACGACAATGACTCAAACTTTTATTAAAGATCAATCACAATTAGTCCTACATGATACTTTATCTCAGACAGCGAAGCCCGATATCCCTGCTAAACGTGTAGGTATCTTAGGCGGCGGTACAGCAGGAGCGACGATAGCTATTCGTCTCGCTGCTTTAGGACTTGAAACTTACTTATTTGAAAAGAAAAAATCTCTGATTGATGGCCCGCCAATGTGCCATTTGCATGCTGGTGGCAACTTATACCGCGAAATACCTGATGAAGACTGCGTTGCACTCCTTAAACAATGTATCGATATTTTACGCCTTTATCCTTATACCATTGATGTACGTCCGACTGTATTTGCAGTGCCTACACGTGACGAAGGACTACCTGAGGACTTGCTACCGCGTCTTGATATTTTAACGGACGCTTATCGTGAGCTTATCGCGCAAGATACTAATAATAAAGTATTGGGCGAGCCTGAAAACTACTATCAACTCTATAGCCATGAAAAAATGCTTGAGCTTTCTGAACGAGAACAAGTTGCAGTGCCAGATACAGTTGATGAATGGATGATACCCGTTGCTAAATATTTGGACTTAAATAAAGTTAAGTTTCCATTGATTGTCGTGCAAGAGTACGGCTGGAACATTTTTCGTTTAGCAGCTTCTGCGCAGCTGGCATTAGAAGAATACAATCATGCTCATGTGTTTACTGATACACAAGTCGAGCAAGTCATGCCAGTTGATTGTGAGAATTGTTCGAACGCCGATCATCATGTTACCAAGTGGCGTATTGATTACCAGCAAGCCCACGCATCACAAACGGAGTCTGTCGAAGTCGATTATTTGGTCAATGCTTGCGGTTTTCGTACTGGGGTTATCGATGATATGGTCGGTGTAAAAGTCACACGTATGGTTGAATTTAAATCCTCGTATATCACACATTGGGATGATGCAGGCGGTCAGATACCAGAGATTATTGTCTATGGTAATCGAGGCACGCCAGAAGGTATGGCACAGCTTACGCCTTATCCAGACGGTTACTTTCAAATTCATGGTATGAGTAAGGCGATTACTTTATTCAATGATGGCTTAGTCGCCTCCGATAAAGGTAGCGCCCAACCTAGGCTGCCGCAGCAATATGTACATTATATCGAAGATGGCTGGGACAAAGCGCCACTACAAGCACGTAGCCAGCAAGCGATTGAATATGTGGCTGAGTTTGTACCGACGTTTCATAGTGCACGTACCATTGGTAACGCGTTATATGGAGGGCAGCAGATTCCAGGTAAAGATGATACGTTACGTGTCGCTGATGTGAGCTTATATTCTAATATACGCTACGCGCGCGCAGAAAACGTTAAAGCATCCTCAACCTTGATTGCAGCTGATCAGATCGTCCATGAATTAACGCAGATCGGCTTAGTGGCAAACGATACTGCTGAGAACCGCAGTCGTTATGCGCACGAATGGACTTATCTTGTGCACAACGACAGTACGGCTGTTGATAATGTGGCACGAGAATTGGCTGAAGAGCGTGGGTTCCCTCAAGCTATGGCTGGTGTCAATCGCAGTATTCGCGAAGCAACTTTGGCAAATTTGGCAGCTAACAACATTTAACATGTGGCGCTAAATAATACAGCTAAAAAAGTATAAAAATAGGAGCAGATGACCAAAGATTGGTTAACTGCTCCTTTTTTGTCTTACTCAATAGCTACTCACGATGACTGATGGTAAATGTAGCTATTGACAACCCTACTTGTTAATTGATTTTATAATACTTGACTCTCATTCCCAGCCATTTTTTCTGTATCAACGGCATCTTCTATCGTTACTAGTGTCTGTAGCAAGTCGATTGCTTCGTTGATAGTGTTGCAAACCACCAAACGATCGAGATCTTGCTGCTTCATAAAGCCTTGCTCAGCGGTATATTTTAAATGCTCAATCATACGATCATAAAAACCATTAATATTGAGAATAATCATCGGCTTTTCATGCTGATACAGCTGACGCCATGTGGCAATCTCCATTATCTCCTCTAGCGTTCCAAGCCCGCCTGGTAAGGTGATAAAAGCATCCGCGTACTCTGCCATGACTGTTTTACGTGTATGCATCGTATCGGTCAGGTGCAGCCGGGTGAGCTGGTCATGGGCAATTTCGTGTTTGAGCATAAACGTTGGAATCACACCGACAGCTTGTGCCTCGCCTTTGATAACTTCGTCAGCCACTGCGCCCATAAGACCAATACTTGCGCCGCCATAAACCAAGCCCATACCATTTTTTGCTAACGCTTGACCCAGCTCACGGGCTGCTTGCTCATAGACATCACTATTACCCAAACGCGAACCGCAGTAGACTGCGACTAATGGCATAGCTAACGTCGATTTATCTACCGCCTTTTCGATATGAGCAATATCTTGGCTGGTTAGTACTTCATAAGTGTCATTATTAATTTTCATTTGCATAAAATGCCCCTAATTTTGTATGGATTGTTATTTATATGTATAACTACATTAAACTGTTTTAATAATTGTGTGGTTTGAACAAACAGCCTGCTTGCAGCTGATACTAAGTGTGTTGTTTTTGCATTATAGATAGAGTGTTGTCAGCATGATCTTAATTACGCATAATAAACATAAATTGGTTTTACGTCTATTTTCGGGTTTTAGAATACACAAGCGGTAAAGGATCATGTTAAATAAAGATGTTCAAGCAAGCATTTATCTCACCAGCTTTCATCTTAACATAAGCCATGCTAACGCATAATAACAACCTCTTATCCTTAAGATAATTTACCAATCTTGGTAGGAGTAAGCTTTGTTTACAAGTACGCCAACATTTACAGTGTACAATCTATCGATAACGATTGCTTATTGATACACATCATAAGGTATGACAATGCATCACAACCAATCACCATTTTCTACAAATCAGCAAGACAATATATCTGCCATTCATCTTGATAATGCAACTAATACTCAACTAAATACTGAGATTGTGAGTATCGATACTTATGCGTTGACCATCATATCTGATCGCAATCGAGCATTAGCAGCGACCATTTATCGTCCCAAAACTTCTGTAAAAACAGCTGTGATGATCGCGCCAGCGACCGGTATCAAACGCCAGTTTTATCACAAGTTTGCGTCCTTTTTAGCAGAGCAAGGTTTTGGGGTGTTGACCTTTGATAATGAAGGTATTGGTGAGTCACTGACGACCGATTTGACCAAATGCGACGCCTCCCTCATCAGTTGGGGACGACACGATATGCCAGCCGTCCTTGACGCCTTGCAAGATGAGTTTGGCAATGCCACTTATCATCTGATTGGCCATAGCGCGGGCGGTCAGCTAATTGGCCTTATGCCCAACCATACTTCTATCGCTTCAGTTTTTAATGTCGCCTGTTCATCAGGATGCATTAAAAATATGGACATGCCTTATAAGCTCAAGGCCATGGGTTTTATGGATGCCTTTATCCCTCTCACCAACCTGACTTTAGGCTACACCCCAGCTGATAAAATTGGTATGGGCCAACCACTACCGCGCGGCGTGGCGCGTCAATGGCGCGAGTGGTGCAATGGCGCAGGCTATATCAAGACCGCCTTTGGTAAAAGCGTACACACGCATTTCTATGATGAGCTGAGCATGCCAGCATTGTGGCTCGGCTTTAGCGATGATGATATTGCCAATAGCAAAAACATGGACGATATGATTCGCGTATTTACTAAGATGCCAGTAGAAAAACGCGTCCTCGACCCTAAAGGCTTTGACTTAAACAGCATTGGACACATGCGCTATTTTAGTAGTAGAACCAATGCTAAAGCTCCTAAGCTGTGGCAAATGGCAGTTGATTGGTTAAACGAGCGATCACAATAAGTATAATGCATCTTATATTCAAACCGCTCATTCACTCCTTGATGCTGTCAGCCTCTTCTGTCTTGAGCCGCTTAGTCAAAGCAGAATGTAATGAAGGTGTCATGTTATGAATATTACCCAGCATCCACTTAACATAGCCAATGGGTACTTCTTTGATAAGTCGACCTTTATACTTACCAAATGGCATCTTCGCGACTGGATTGGCAGTATTCGAAATCTTATGTGCCGCTTCAAAATCTGTGGGCTTGATTTGCAAACGCTCACAGCAAGCTTGGTAGAGTAAATAGCACATGCGTGCATCACCTAGTGCATCATGCGCGGCGATGGTCATTTTGCTAGCTTTCTCTTGTCCCAATAACTGCTCAATACATTTGGACTGCCCATAATAGCGCCATTCTGGAAACGCGATGCGCGCCAGTCGCACGGTACAAATTAGCTTAGCAGACGGCCTACCAATCACTCGCCAATCAAAGCGTACATTATGGCCAATCAGATACTGCGGTAAGTCAAATTCATTTAGCTCAAAACGCTCAAGTCCAGCCACATCAACATCGGTAATGCCATGAACTTTGATCACAATTGGTGATATAGGACGGCCACTGTTAAAGTATTTCATCCACTCAAACCCATTTGCCACGTTAATAGTGGCAACTTGGATAGGTCGTGGATCTCGACCTTGATCAGTTTCAGTATCAATAATAAGCGCAGTATCAGTCATAAAGAGCCAGTCATAAGTGTCAATCACGAAAATCACAAAAGAAACAATCACAAATATAGTCGAGTCACTCTAACATCTATACCTATAGCACATGGCTATAAAGGTAACGATTTTATTCTATACTGACTATAGTACTGTATGTTCAGCCTTAGTCTTTATGGGGATAAAAACGTCATATAACAATGCTATACAGAGGTGCGTAAACAAGTCTCTTATAATAGTAGTGTGAACAACGAAACAAACATAAGAGGCGAGGATGCCAGTAGATAAAAAAAACCAGCAACCAAAGCCTACACTTTTGCGCCGTGTGCTAAGTGTGGTGATCAAAGCTGCTGTGCTATTGGCCCTATTATTTATATTTGACAAACTCCTTCCCAGCATCAGTCAGCAAACCCAGTCATTTGTCGTCGCAAAATGGCAACAGCTAAGCTTACTACAGCAGGAGTTGCCCACAGAAAATAGCCTACCGAGTCCGCTACCAGAGCAGCACCTGACGGATACTTGGGGCGCTGCTCGTAGCCAAGGGCGCACACATGAAGGCATCGATATATTTGCACCGCGCGGCACACCAGTACAGTCAACGACGCAAGGCATTGTCAGTAAGGTTGGCGAAAATACGTTGGGCGGGCGTGTCGTAGTGATGGTCGGACCTGGCGGCGCAGGGCACTACTATGCACACCTAGAAGACTATGCTGATATATCTCCTAATGACTGGGTAAATGTTGGTGACATCATTGGCTATGTCGGTGACAGTGGTAATGCTAAAGGGACACCGCCGCATGTACATTATGGTATTTATATCAATGGCAGCGCCGTCAACCCTTACCCACTTTTGCAAAAAGACTAGAGCGTAGGATCAGATCGCACATGATTGGCGGGGAACAACGCACTAAACGTCGATCCTACGCCCTCTGTTGACTCTATTTGTAAGTTTACATCGTATTGATACAAGACATGTTTGACAATTGCTAGCCCTAATCCAGTGCCGCCTGTGGCACGGCTACGACCACTATCGATACGATAAAAACGCTCAGTCAACCGCGTAATATGCTGCGGCGCAATACCGATACCATCATCCTCAACAGCAAAACGGCAGCCTTCAGAGGTCTTGGCCCAGCTGATTGTGATATTGCCGCCTTTGGGTGTGTATTTGATGGCATTGATGACCAAATTAGACAAGGCGCTATTTAAATACATCTCTGACCCGTATAAACCGTCATAGGTATCTATTTGCAAATGTATGCTATGCCCATATTCACTATTATAAGCTTGTGCATCATCGTAGATATGGGTTAGCAGTTTGGTCATATTAATATAATGAAACTCGTGCGTCTCTTCAATCTCAATTCGAGACAGCAGTAATAAATCATTGACGATTCTATTCATACGCGCTGTCTGCTGGGTCATCAGCTCAAACCCACGCTGCCAATGCGGCGGCATGTCTGGCTGATCTGAGAAGTTTTCGAGATAACCCATTAGGACTGTCAATGGCGTTCTAAGCTCATGTGAGACATTTGCCACAAAGTCGCGGCGCATTTGTTCCAAATGATGCAGACGAGTCACATCATAGATGATTAATAGTTTTTCGTCCCCAAAAGGGGTGAGCTCACATTTCAAGTAACGCTTAGGGTCTCGCCAAGAAGCCATATGCACACCATCGTTAGGTGTCGTCATGGTTTGATAGTACTGGCGAAACTCAGGCACATTGATAAAATCAAAAATACTCTTACCTTTATCCGCTGCTTGTAGCAATAGCAAATCCTCAGCAGCTTGGTTCCACCACTCTAGACTATCATCATCATTGAGCAATATTACGGCGTCTTGTAGAGCGCGTAATGAGCTTCTGATTTTTTTGAGCTGACCCATCACTTCTTGCTGCGCTACTTGATCTTGCGGGTGCTGTTCTGGCTCGTCTTGGTGCTCGTTTTCTATAGGCGTTATCATATCTTTCATTACCCTTACGACTATCTACTGCGTTACTTTGTCATTCATATGTCGTTCTGTCTAGAACTGGCTCATACTGGTTCAATGAGACTCGAAAACCGGTAGCCAGTACCACGAACTGTTTGGATTAAAGTATCGCAGTCGTGGGGTTTTAATAATTTACGCAGACGTCTGATATGCACATCGATCGTCCGATCTTCGATATAAACATTACCGCCCCATACCTGATCGAGCAGTTGTGCGCGCGTATAAGCACGCTCCGGATGACTCATAAAAAACGCCAATAACCTATATTCTGTCGGTCCGATGTCTACAACCTTATCATTAGCCGTGACGCGTTGGCCTTTGGGGTCTAGGCTCAGCTTACCTATCTCAATGGGCTTATCAGCACTCAGCGCACTACTACGACGCAGTACTGCTTTAATCCTTGAGATTAGCTCTCGTGTCGAAAAAGGCTTGGTCATATAATCATCAGCACCCGCATCAAGCCCATGAACTTTACTGTCCTCTTCACTTTTGGCCGTCAGCATAATGACTGGTATCTCAGCCAGCAGCTCGTCGCTTTTGAGCATACGACAAAAATCAATACCGCTTTTATCTCCAGGTAACATCCAATCTAATAAGATAAGCGCAGGACGATGATCAACCACTTGTTGATGCGCCTTTGACACATCAGCCGCTTGCAAACTCTCAAATCCGGCCATCTCCAATGTCATCACTACCATTTCACGAATCGCAGGCTCATCTTCGACAATCAAAATTTGCTCATTATGCATAGGACAACCTTATTATTAAGCGCTGAATAATTATATAAGAAGGAACTTTTAGCTAAAAAAGCCGGTAAATACTCATTAATAACCGTCTATTAAACGCGTTAATTATGACAGTTTGATGACATTCGCACTTCAAACTTCTAACAAAAAGTTTAGTGGCCCATCATTGACGCTGTCGATTTGCATGTCAGCTCCGAATTGTCCCGTTGCAACGTTGGGATGCTGAGTCTTTGCATAAGCGACTAACTGTCCAAACAATACTTTTGCAGCCTCAGGCGACATCGCACCACCAAAATCAGGGCGTCGTCCTTTGTCTGTTTTGGCCATTAAGGTAAATTGTGATACCAGTAATAATCCGCCACCTACCTGTTGTACATTTTTATCTAGTTTGCCAAGCTTGGCTGGATCATCTGTATTTTCAAAAATGCGATAAGTGACAATTTTATCGATCATTCGTTTTGCATGCTGTAAGTCATCATTGGGTCCTAAGCCAATATATGCCAAGAGCCCATGTTCAATCGAGCCTATACAACATTCATCGACTATAACACTAGCACGGTTTACCCGCTGGATTAGAGCTTTCATAAACTGCATCCTTAAACAATTATGGTCATACGATTAAGTGCTGACCATGATAAAATATAAATATTTATTATTTCCAACTTTTATTTTCTTATTTTAACAACTACTTTGGTAACTCTTTATGACCTTATTTACTACCATTCAGCAGTTTGTACCGCAGCAAAAACTTAGTAAAGTTGCTGGACGTTTGGCGGCCAGTCGCCACCCTATGGTTAAACGTGCTTTTATTCGCAGCTTTGCAAAAGCGTATGACGTAAAGTTAGATGAATACGAACGTCAAAGCTTAAATGCTTACGAGAGCTTTAACGACTTTTTTACCCGTGAGCTCAAAGGTGATGCGCGTGCTATCGATACCACCGTCCATGGCATTGTAAGCCCTGCTGACGGCATTGTCTCGCAGCTTGGTCAAATTAACGATCATAAGCTACTTCAAGCTAAAGGGCGCTACTACGACATCGGACAGCTACTTGCTGATAGTGACGATGGTAGCTACTTCGCTGATGGTAGTTTTGCTACTGTTTATTTAGCGCCCAGCAACTATCACCGTGTGCATATGCCTTTTACAGGTACCTTGACCAAAACTCGCTATGTGCCAGGTACGTTATTTTCAGTCAATAATATCACTGCTGCCAACGTGCCTGACTTGTTTGCTCGTAATGAGCGTTTGGTTTGTATGTTTGATACCGAATACGGCAAAGCAGCAGTCGTCATGGTGGGCGCAATGATTGTCGCTGGTATCGAGACGGTAGCAACGGGGAAGATTACCCGTACCGACGATATTCAAGAAGCTGAGCATAGTATGGTTTTGGCTCAAGGTGATGAGCTTGGGCGCTTTTATCTGGGGTCAACCGCTATTGTCATATTACCTAAAGCTGCAAAAGCTGACTGGCAAGAAAATATAACGGCGAACAGCGTGGTACAAATGGGTCAATTACTAGGTGTAGCCCATACTGACAAATAAATAAAAACCCACCAAAAAACCCAGTCAATGATATGGCATCACTGACTGGGTTTTGTTTTGCGCCACATTATTCATCATTTACGCTATGAACAACCTTATATCATCTGTACCAAGCGTTTTAGTAACGAAAATGTTTGGCTATAGGATAGGTAAAAAGGATATTTTCTTCTTGAGTACCATCTCCAATATTATGAATAATAAGCGGCGTCCCATCGGCAGCCTTTTTGTTTGAGACGATACCAATATGCGGCACGTTGTCTTTTGGCAGTCGCCACGTCACAATGTCCCCTGTCTGAAAACTGTCTTTGTCAGTGACAGATAGGGATTTTCCGTGTCGCTCAAAAAACACTTCAAGATTGGCCACTCGGCGATGGTCGATATTGTTGTCCGGTGACTTTAATCCCCAATTCTTTGGATATTGTGACCAATTCGACTTCATGTCGTGATTGACTAGCTGTTGTAAATCTATATTTTGCAAACGATAAGCACGTACGATGACATCGGTACTTCTCCCCGTTTTCATCGGTACATCACCACGTGGAAAGTCCATTTTTTGATAAGTGGCATCATAATTGACTGTTACGCCGATTTGTTTTTTGGCATCTGCTGCCAGCTTGTTACCACTACTGATAGGACTGGCAGCCATCACTGGTTGTATCACCATCATTGAAAATACAACTGCTAAGAGCGGTTTAAAACCGTACTGCTTTACCCTATTCATCGTTTATGCCTTATATTGTCTGTTTTTAACAAAATCTGACTAGGCAATTTATTATCTAGATCGTTTAATAATTACCCTCAATGATAATTAAATTTAACGATAATTGACTACTTAATCAGATTACTAATGGTCTTAAATGCAGGGTCGCGACTTGTGCGACACAGCTCAAACAAGATAGTCTCAACTGTAGTAATTACCCCACCTGCGCGTCGAATACGCCGTATGGCTTGTTTTTTATCGTATGGAAAGCGTGATCCTACCGCATCACCAACGATGACTGGTTGCATACCATTATCTAGTAAATCTAGCGCCGTTTGCATGACACACACATGCGTCTCAACACCGAATAATAAAACGATGCTACGGTTTTGCTGTGCCAAATAATGCCACGAATCATCGTTGTCACAGGCGCTAAATGTGACCTTCTCAAAGCTTTTGGCATTATCACCTTCTAAGAGCTCAAAAACTTCAGGCAACGTATCACCAAGACCTTTTTTATATTGCTCATTAAGCATGATAGGAACATCAAGCGCTTGTAGACCTTTTATTAATGTGGTTATTTTTTTGACGATATTTTCGTGATCATAAATATGCGGCGTTAAGCGCTCTTGTACATCGATAAGCATTGCTTGCGTGTTTTCGCGAGCGATACGATAAGTACGATCAGTAATCATAGTGGTCATAGTAGGTACACTCCTTGTACATTTGCAGCAAATCGCTGCAGACTAAATGATTGGTTTATAGTTATTGGATATACGCTTATTTAGTCATATTTCGTCCAGTGCGTCAATGAACATCCTCTTTATTAACAACTTACGAACGTTATGTCATAGATGGTTCTTGAATGCTTACAAACAAAAAAGCCTCCAGTTATTTAACTGAAGGCTTGTGTTAGCACGTTTAAATTTTGCAAAACTACGGCAAGTCTAAACGATTAAACACGTTCGATAATAGTAGCAATACCTTGACCAAGACCAATACACATAGTCGATAGACCGATCTCAGTGTCGTTTTGCTCCATTGCATTTAAGAGAGCGACTGTGATACGTGAACCTGAACAACCTAACGGATGTCCAAGCGCAATGGCACCGCCGTTGACATTAACGATTTCTTGCTTATCAAGCAAATCGAGGTTTTTGAGTACTGACAAACTTTGAGCAGCAAAGGCTTCATTAAGCTCAATGGTCTGCATATCCTCAATACTCATACCAGCACGTTTTAACGCTTTTTTGGTGGCTGGTACTGGGCCATAACCCATGATAGCGGCATCGCACCCTGCAATTGCCATGCTACGGATACGGGCGCGAGGCTTAAGACCCAGCTCTTTGGCTTTTTGGGCGCTCATCATCAACATTGCCGACGCACCATCTGACAAGGCTGATGAGGTCGCAGCCGTTACTGTACCACCTTTTGGATCAAAAGCTGGACGTAGCTTTTGCATTTGCTCCATCGTTGCATCTGGACGAATCACTTCATCAACGGTACATAGCTGCAGACGTCCATCTGCATCATGGCCTTCGATACCGATGATTTCATTTTCAAAACGGCCTTCCGTAGTCGCAGCCCACGCGCGGCGATGTGACTCAAGACCAAAAGCATCTTGCTCTTCGCGGGTGATGTTGTTCATACGACCAAGCATCTCAGCCGTCAGACCCATCATATAGGATGCTTTGGCATAGTGCTTTGATGCAGCTGGGTTGATATCCAAACCATGCATCATACCGACATGACCCATGTGCTCGACACCGCCCACGATAAATATATCGCCTTGATTGGTCATGATTTGTGCTGCTGCTGTATGAATCGCTTGCATCGACGAGCCGCATAGACGGTTGACCGTTTGCCCACCGACTGTGGTCGGAATACCGGCCAACAGAGCGGCATTACGACCGATATTGTAAGCTTGCTCCAAGGTTTGCTGAACACAACCCCAAATGACGTCTTCTACCTCTTTTGGATCAAAGTCATTGCGTTCAACCAACGCTCGCATCAACTCAGCTGATATATCATCAGCACGTACATGACGGAACATACCGTTTTTAGATTTTCCCATCGCTGAGCGTACACCGTCTACGATGACCACATCTTTTGGACTTAAAGTTGTCATACTATTTTCCTTTTCAATTTTTATTGTCAGTGTTATCAGTTCGCTTTGTTACTAGATACGATATGTACATGTATACCTAATTTTTAGGGCTAGAAACAAATTGAACCGACTAAAACGGTGCGCTTGCTGTCTACTTTATCATCGATAGCGATGCCTGCAAACGCACCCCACTTATCCTAATACGGTATGCTCGTTACGCTGTGGCGTAAAAAGTCTCGCCTGATGCTGCCATGTCGCGAATCTTTTGCGGGGCTTCATAAGCTTTGCCAAGGTGCGCGTATTTTTCGCATAGTGCCAAGTAGTTATCGAGACCCATTTGGTCGATATAACGGCAAGGGCCACCGCGGAATGGCGGGAAACCAACGCCCATAATCATGGCCATATCAGCTTCAGATGGCGTGCTAACAATATTGTCTTCTAAGCAGCGTACGGTCTCATTACAGAAAGCTAGCATGGTACGGTCAATGATGGTTTGATCATCAAACTCTTGCGTGTCGCTGTCTGTAGTGGCTTTTAACAGCTCGTAAGTGGCGTCATCAGCGACTTTCTTTGGCTTGCCGCGCTTATCTGTTTCGTACTTATAAAACCCAACACCGTTCTTTTGACCTAGACGCTCGTTTTCATACAAATGCTGGATCGCGCCTTTATAATCAGGCTTCATGCGGTCAGGGAAACCTTCTGCCATCACTTCTGCACCGTGTACGCCTGTATCTAAACCGACGACGTCGATTAGATAAGCAGGACCCATCGGCCAGCCAAATTTCTCCATGACTTTATCAACATGGACAAAATCAGCGCCTTGTTTGAGTAGTAAATCAAACGCACCAAAGTATGGGAACAATACGCGGTTCACTAAGAAACCTGGGCAGTCATTGACTACGACCGGTACTTTACCCATTTTAGAGGCCAACGCAACGGTGGTTGCAATCGCTTCTTCAGAGGATTTTTCACCGCGAATGACTTCAACCAGAGGCATGCGGTGTACTGGATTGAAAAAATGCATACCGACAAAGTTTTCTGGACGGTCCAGCACTTCTGCCAAATGCGTGATAGAGATAGTTGAAGTGTTCGAGGCAAGAATACAGTCATCTTTGACTAAGCCTTCTACTTCTTTTAGTACGGCATGCTTAACTTTAGGATTTTCCACTACCGCTTCGATGACAATGTCAGTCTCAGCAAAGTCGCCATAGTTAAGCGTTGGACGGATACGGCTCAAAGTTTCGCCCATTTTGGCTGGAGTCATCTTCTCACGATCGACCATTTTACTTAATATTTTACTGGCCTCTTTCATACCCAAATCTAATTGCTCAGACTTGATGTCTTTCATGATAATTGGCAAGCCTTTGCTGGCTGCCTGATAAGCGATACCGCCGCCCATGATACCAGCGCCCAGTACGGCCGCTTCATTAATGTCATGTGCTTGTTTACTATGCTTTTTGGCCAGTTTTTTGACAAGTTGGTCGTTTAAAAACAGACCGACCAAGCTTTCTGCTTGCGGCGTTTTAGCAGCTTTGGCAAAACCAGCAGCTTCAACTTCAATTGCTTTGTCACGTGGCAAGTTAACATGCTTTTCAATCGCTTCAATCGCGAGGGCTGGTGCTGGGTACTGCTTAGGATTGGCTTTAGAGAAGATCATGCCTTTGGCACTGTTAAACGCCATCGCTTGCTCAAGCTGGTTTAGCTTAACAGGGTTTAGTTTTTCTTCACGCTTGGCTTGCCAGTCAAGCTCGCCTGAGATGCATTTTTTGACCAGATCAACCGCAGCATCTTGTAAGTCATCAGCAGGAACGGTTGCATCAACCAAACCTAGCTTGAGAGCCTCTAGTGGTTTTTTTGGTTTGCCAGTGGCGATTAATTCAAGCGCATTATCGATACCGATGAGGCGAGTACTACGAACCGTACCGCCAAAACCTGGGAAAATACCTAGCTGAGTTTCTGGTAGTCCGATAATCGCTTTGTCACTCATGACACGATATTCGCAAACCAAGGTCATCTCACAACCACCGCCCAGTGCTGCACCATTGATAGCCGCTACTTTTGGAAACGGTAAGTCTTCAAAACGGTTAAAAGTCTCGTTGATACCGACAACCCAATCTTTAATCTCGCTCTCTGGCTTCTTAAATGAGCCGACAAATTCAGTAATATCAGCCCCAGCGATAAATACGCCTTTGCTTGAGGTGACGATAAGGCCTTTGACATCATCAGACTGTTCAAGCGCGCTTACCGCTTCATCAAATTGCTTATTGGTTTCGGCATCGAACTTGTTTACGCTCTCATTTTCGGCGTTGTATTGCATGTTGGCGATGCCATCCTCTAGCATTGTCACCGTGATGCGATTTCCTTGGTATACCATTTGAAACTCCTTGCTATGTAATAAAAGCTATGTAATAAAGATCAAATTATAAAAGCTACGTTTTAGAATTAAGATAACTAGCTAATGGTTGTAAATAAAACGAATAAAATTACTGCCAATTTATCAGTCTATAACTCAACGACTGATAAAAGACAGTAATGATGTGTTTATTATTCTGCACTCATCGATATGGCGCCTGGTTATACTGTTTTGACGTCATTTAGTGTAGGGGATTATGCCCCCAACTGTCACAAGCTAATACCAGACTCACAAGTCACTATTAACATTAATTGATAAAATCCAAACTCGTCAACCAGTCACTGACAGCTACCTTGTAGCTTATACTTTATCACTAGCTTGTACCTTATACTTTGTCACTAGTTTTTTTTATATGTGTATTAGCTTATGAATTATAAATACAATCTATTTGATTGGGCAACAGTACCAAGACGTATGATTACTTCATCAAAACACATTCAACCTATAAGTTAAATCATCAATACGTAACCAAAATAAAACAGCGCTTAGCATATACGCATAAGCCATATCAGCTATCATGCTACACTAGCTTGTTATCTATTTTTATTCCCGTATTCTCTACTTTTATTTATATGGTGGTTGGTTGAGTTATGTCTGTTTCTACTGCGCCTCGTTTTGTTCCTTTTACCAATTTTGAGCAGTTTTATAGCACCTTGCGCGCACAGTTAGCGCAAGATATTGACGTATTATTTGCTTATGCAAACTTACCAAGTCCACTCGATGACGCTTGTCGCTACGTGATGACAGGACAAGGCAAGTTGGTACGACCTTTATTAGTGGCCAGTAGTTTTGTCAGTATTGATGCCAGTATAAATGTGAATAGTGAAGCAGATATAGTGACAGACGTTTCATCTGACATCTCAAATTTAACAGATCACGCCAAAATCGCTGACTTACAATCACTGCTAGAAAACGACTCAGATTATGACATGTGTCGCCGCGCTGCATTGGCTGTAGAGCTATTGCATACCTACTCACTGGTACATGATGACTTGCCATGTATGGATGATGACGAGCTGCGCCGTGGTCAGCCAACTTGTCATATTGTGTTTGACGAAGCAACGGCTCTGCTGGCGGGTGATGTATTGCAAACTTTGGCCTTTGAGGTTTTAACCGCAGAGCTGCCAACCTTCGCGCCTTTTGATTCAGACATTGCAAGCCAGCTATCGGCCGTATTTGCGCCGCGTGCTCGCCGCATGGTGTCGGGTCAAATGCTGGATCTCAATGCTGAAGCGCGTACTAATATTTCTCAAGAAGAACTAGAGGCCATTCATCGCGATAAAACTGGCGCACTGATCGAAGCTGCTATGCTAATGGGCGGTATCTGTGCGGGGGCAACAGCGCTACAGCGTATAGCATTGCAGGACTGTGCGCAGCATATTGGACTGGCCTTTCAAGTTCAAGATGATATCTTGGACGTCACCACCTCTACTGACGCCTTGGGCAAACCCGCTGGTAGTGATGAAAAACTAGACAAATCTACCTATGTAAAACTGATGGGCGTGAGCGCTGCCAAAGACTACGCTCAATTATTATTTAATAACGGACAAGCCGCTATCACTCGCGAGCTTGGCGGTAATGTAGATGATAATGCATTATTGGCATTGATAGAATGGTTATGGTCGCGTAAAAAATAATAATAATACAGTCAACTCAATGTAGAAACGATATAGCGTGGTCAACATGGACAGTACCCCTACTCCTACTATTTACCTTGGCACTGGCGGCTATAGTGATACTGACTTATTAGGTACGCTGTATCCAACTGACACTAAGAAGGCTGACTTCTTACGGGAGTATGCCAAGCAATATGGCGCGGTCGAGATTAACAGTACCTTTTACGCGCCTATCGGCCAAAAAGCCTTTGCTGGTATGGTCGATAAAGCCTACGTGCAAGCAGACAGTCAGCTAAAATTCGCTGTCAAGCTGCATCAAGACTTTACTCATGCCCGTAAAGGCACAAGCGATCATGCGCAAGCTTTTCTTAATGCCTTGACGCCGCTAATCGAAGCTGATGCTCTTGCGCCTTTATTACTGCAATTCCCGCATGGCTTTGATCGTACTCGCGAGCATCGTCTCTATCTAGCAAACCTCGTTAGTTGGTTTCAAGATTATCCACTGGCTGTTGAGTTTCGTCATAATGGCTGGCACACCCCGCAAGTGGTCGATAGCTTTACGAAGCAGGGTCTGATTTGGTGCAGCGTCGATTATCCCAAAGTCAGCGGACTACCGCCGTCACGACTGATATTTACCGAGCGCACAGGTTATTTGCGTATGCATGGTAATAATACAGGCTGGTGGGATGCGATGAGTGCGAGTGATCGTCATGATTATCGCTACTCTGAGGCGGAGATGAACAACTGGGTGCAGGCGATTGCTAATCAGCGTCAGCATTTTGATACGTTATATATCTTCTTTCAAAATACCGTCAATGCCCATGCTTATTATAATATTGCAATGCTTAGGGATGCTTTGGGTAAGTTTGGATTTGAGGTACTTTGATATTTAAACCATATGAAAAGCAATTAGTGCCACATAGTTTTATGCTTTAAACCAAAAAAAGGACGCCTCTCAGCGTCCTTTTTTTATTTACTCGTCAAGTCTAAAAAGGCTTACTTACCTTCATTACCTGCATCTTGACCTTTATACTTTGCGTTTGCGTAGTCCCAGTTCACAAGTTTGTCTAGGAACGTATCAACATAGTCAGGGCGACGGTTACGATAATCGATGTAGTAAGCGTGCTCCCATACATCACAAGTCAATACCGCAATTTTATCATGAGCCAATGGGTTATCTGCATCACTGGTTTTCATGATTGATAATTTGCCACCGACTTTATCAGTTACAAGCCATGCCCAGCCCGAACCAAACTGTGAAGTCGCTGCGTTTTTGAACTCTTCACGGAACTTATCATAGCTACCGAAATCTTCTTCGATTTTGCCTTTTAAGTCGCCTGTTGGCTCGCCGCCGCCATTATCTGGCGTCATGCAGTTCCAATAGAACGTGTGGTTCCATACTTGCGCTGCTTGGTTAAACATCGTTTGCTTGCTGTCATCCTTCGCTGTACCTTGGATGATTTCTGGTAAAGTTTTGTCCTCGTAGCCAGAACCTGGTAGCAAATCGTTTAGTTTATTGACATAGGCAGCGTGATGCTTATCATGGTGATATTCTAGCGTCTCGGCGCTGATATGCGGCTCAAGTGCATCTTTTGCATAAGGTAGGTCTGGTAAAGTAATCTTTGACATAGTTATTTTATCCTTGCTGATTTGGCCACTCATATTTTATGTATCTCAAACAAAATACCACAAAATACCGAGCTAAATTGGCTGAGTTTATTGTTAATGAATGAACGTTATTGCTTGATGCGCTATTGCCCATCATGATGAATCTAAAGGCTAATCTAAACAAATTAGCATAAACATTGTTATTCACTCAAAAGCCAAGTGATTGACTTAAAAGTTATTATTAACTTTAAATTCACAAGCTATAAGCTATAATTCACTGTAGCTTGCCAGCTATTATAGCAAGACATTAAGACAATATCAGTTACCGAATGTTATAGACCTTATTTATAAGGCTTCAAACACTAGATAATAAGCGCAACGTTGACTGTAAATTACACATTATAAAACCGTCAAAATATAAAACCACTAAATTACTTGAAAATTAATAAGTTTTATCAAACCATCACGGACGTATCTTATGAGCTCTGCTTTTTCATCACCTTCATCTATTCAAAATCATATGCCAAAAAAATGGGTACTCGCCAGTAATAATAAGGGTAAGCTTGCAGAATTTAAAAGACTCTTTGCTGAAGCTGACTTAGATATTACTATCGTACCACAAGGGCAATTAAACATTGAGGACGCTATCGAGGATGGTTTAAGTTTCGTTGAAAACGCCATCATTAAAGCGCGTCATGCCAGCCGAGTTAGCGGACTGCCTGCTATTGCTGATGACTCAGGCTTATGCGTACCAGTATTGGAAAACGCGCCTGGCATCTACTCGGCACGCTACGCAGGCGAGCATGGCAATGATGCTAAGAACAACGCCAAGCTTATCGCTGACTTGCAGCCTATCCGTGATGAACAGCCGGATGCGCCTATTAAAGGAATGTTCGTTTGCGTGCTGGCAATGGTACGTCATGCTGATGACCCGTTGCCGATTATCGCTCAAGGTTTATGGCATGGAGAAATCTTGGAGGCACCGCATGGTGACGGTGGCTTTGGTTATGATCCGCTGTTTTGGTTGCCCAAGCTAAACGCAACCGCCGCAAGCCTAAGTGCTTCTGACAAAAACAGCATCAGCCACCGCGGGCAAGCTATCCAGCAGCTATTAGAGCAGTTATAGCTATTTATATCGCGGCTACTGACATAAATAGCGCCCGTTCTTTTTATAATAATAAGTTTTTAGTCTTAACTTTTTATACTTATCGATTAGTGCTTTTATTTATTATTGTTTTTGCTTACCGTCCATCCTGACAGATAGCTTTTACTTTAATTAACAGATAGATTATACTGTTCTACTTTTAAAATTTTATTGCAAGATTCTAGTCGACTGTACCATTTATAAAAGCATCACGTATGAAAGTGCAATAGTCATTGCAATGCTTTTGGTAGAGAAAACTGGTCTTGGATTATCGATATTGGATAGGATCCTAGATAGTATTATTTGCACTATTTAATGACCAACCTATCAGTATCGAAACATAAGTACTTTAGTGCCCCTATTCATTCCAATGGCAATCGGCATAACCCTTGTATATTTAAAAGGACGATTGTCTGTTATTTTAATCATAAAGGTGTAATTAACATGGCTACAGATTTACAAGTCACAACCAACAAGCTGTCGGAAAAAGAAACCCAGCTGACGGTTAAAGTTCCTGTTGAAAAAATTCAAAATAAAGTTGAAGGCCGTATCAGCCAAGTTGCAAAAACTGCCAAAATCGACGGTTTCCGCAAAGGCAAAGTACCTATGTCGCACATCCGCTCACAGTACGGTGCTGGCATCCAGCAAGAAGTGATCAACGATGTGATCCGTGATACGGTCTTTGAAGCGATCAAATCTGAAGACATCCGCGCCGTTGGCATGCCAAACATCGACGACGTCAAACTAGAAGACGACTTTTTAGTGTATCAAGCCACTGTTGAGATCTTCCCAGAAATTGACGTACAGGGCATCGATGAGATTGAAGTTGAGCGTCATACAGCGACTGTTAAAGATGAAGACGTCGATACTATGATCGAAAACTTACAAAAGCAGCGTCAAGAGTTCGTCGAGAAAAAAGGCATGGCAGCCAAAGACAACCAAGTGACTTTTGACTTTGAAGGTTCAATTGATGGTGAGAAGTTCGAAGGTGGCTCAGCTGAAGACTTTAAATTGATTATCGGTAGCAACCAGATGATCCCAGGTTTTGAAGCGGGCATCAAAGGCATGAAAGCTGGCGAAGAAAAAGTCATCGATGTGACCTTCCCAGAAGATTACCAAGCAGAAAACCTAGCCGGTAAAGAAGCACAGTTCAAAATCAATGTAAAATTGGTCGAAAGAGCCAAGCTACCTGAAATCGACGACGAGTTCCTAGAGTTATTCGGCGTGACCGAAGGCGGCGTTGACAAGCTAAAAGAAGACGTACGTAAAAACATGGAGCGCGAAATCAAAAACGCGGCTCGTAGCCAAGTCAAGCAAGCGACTTTTGATGCCTTGCTAGAAAAGAACGAGTTTGACGTACCAAACGCCATGCTAGAGCAAGAAATCGAGCGTCAACGCAACATGATGATGCAGCGTTTTTCTCAGCAGTTTGGCGCTAGTGCTGATAGCTTTGATAAAGACATGCTGCCAAATGAACTATTTGAAGAGCAAGCACTACGTGCAGCCCGTCTTGGTATCATCGTTGCCCGTGTTATCGACACACAAAACCTTGAGGTAGATCAAGAGCGTGTTGAGAACTTCATTAAAGAAGCTGCAGAAAACTATGAAGACCCAAGCGAAGTCATCGAGTACTACACCAATGACAAGCAGCAACGCGCCAACATCGAGTCTGTTGTATTAGAAGACCAAGTGGTTGATTATCTCATTGATCAAGGTAACGTAACTGACAAAGAAGTTAGCTACCAAGACTTACTGGCCGCTCAGCAACAACAGCAACAAGCTATGTAAATTAGCGTTTTTGCCCTATTGAATTAGAGTGTAACAAGAATGCCCTAACGATTTGTTGGGGCATTTTTATTCGTGGTTTATGAGGCTACCCCTTGATAATTGAGCACAAACACCCTATCAATAGGAAACCATTCTTTGTACAGCCATTTAAATTGTTATTGTGAGTCACGCTGTCCGTTTAATCGCTACTTTTTAGGGTTTGTATAAACGCAAACGTAGAAGCCCGATTATTTTAGGTGCCAAGTCATTGAGTATTACTATTGATTGTTGAAGTTAACTGAAAATTAATACAGCCTCATAATTAAACCAGTTATCATAGCGTCAGTTGTTGTTATTAATTACTATGGTTGTTGATTACGAAGTGTTTATATTAAATAAGGCTTAATACTTAATAACGCTTATATATTATTGTCTGATACACTATTTTGCATACCATTATTAGACTGTAGCATGACAAACCCTTAGCTCATTTTGAACTCTATTTTATACACTTGTTTATAGGACATTTTATGACAGATTATGATCGCATCACCGCCAACCCTCATTTTGATATGCTAATGAGTGCGCACAACGATGTGCAAAGCATGCAAAATGCACCTCAAGCTGCATTGGTGCCTATGGTTGTCGAACAGTCGTCACGCGGTGAACGCTCTTTTGATATCTTCTCGCGCTTGCTGCGTGAGCGTGTGATATTTTTGACAGGTCAAGTCGAAGACCACATGGCCAATCTAATCGTCGCACAGCTGCTATTTTTAGAAGCTGAAAACCCTGATAAAGATATCCATTTATATATCAATTCACCAGGTGGTTCAGTCAGTGCAGGTTTGGCTATTTTTGATACTATGAATTTTATCAAACCTGAAGTATCGACTATCTGTATGGGCGGTGCTTACAGCATGGGCTCTTTCCTATTGGCCGCTGGTCAAAAAGGCAAACGTTATGCACTAGCCAATTCTCGTGTCATGATTCATCAGCCTTCAGGTGGTGCTCAAGGTCAGGCAACAGATATCGAAATTAACGCTCGTGAAATTCTAAAAACACGAGCGCGCTTAAATGAGATTTTGGCTGAGCGTACTGGTCAACCAGTAGAGAAAATCGAAAAAGATGTTGAGCGTGACTTTTGGTTAGATGCCCGTGAGGCCAAAGAGTATGGTCTGGTTGATGAAGTATTAGAGCGTCGTCCGGATTCTTTGTAGATATTGACTGATACCTCCCTTCGGCCTGAGCGCTTGGCGTTTGGGCTATGATGGACACACGCCAAATATTTGTAAGCTTTAAATTTTAGGAGTGCCTTTATATGGCAGAAGATAACAACCCGCATTGCTCGTTTTGTGGCAAAGCCAAAAGTGAAGTCAAGCAGCTTATTGCCGCTGACGATGCCAATATCTGTAACGAATGCATCGAGCTATGCACAGATTTAATCGCTGATAGCGCAACTGATGATAATTCTGATGGCGAAATTGATACCTCATGGGTCAACAAAAAACTGCCAACTCCTAAAGAGTTGCGTGCCAAGCTTGATGAGTACGTCATCGGTCAAGACGCTGCCAAAAAAGCATTGTCTGTCGCTGTTTACAACCATTATAAGCGTCTAAAAGTTAGCCAAACCTTAGCTAACGACTCTAAAAAGGTCAAAATTGGCGCCGATGATGCAATGGTTGAGCTGGCCAAAAGTAACATCTTACTGATTGGGCCGACTGGCTCTGGTAAAACCTTACTGGCGCAGACCTTAGCACGTCTACTAGATGTACCTTTCGCAATGGCTGATGCCACTACTTTAACCGAAGCCGGTTATGTCGGTGAAGATGTTGAGAACATCGTACAAAAGTTATTGCAAGCCTCTGACTATGATGTAGGCAAGGCTGAGCAAGGTATCATTTATATTGATGAGATTGATAAAATCAGTAAAAAAGGCGATAACCCGTCTATTACACGCGATGTGTCAGGCGAAGGTGTACAACAAGCCCTACTCAAGCTTATCGAAGGTACAGTCGCTGCTATCCCACCGCACGGTGGCCGTAAGCATCCACAACAAGAGCTGATCCAAGTGGATACCAGCAATATCCTCATTATCGTTGGCGGTGCGTTCGCGGGCCTTGATCAAGTGATTCAGCAGCGTACGGAAAAAGGCGGTATTGGCTTTAACGCTGATGTTAGCTCAAAAGATGACAGTCGCCGTAGCTCAGATTTGCTACAACAAGTTGAGCCAGAAGATTTGATTAAGTTTGGTCTTATTCCTGAGCTAATCGGTCGTCTGCCGGTGTTGGCAGCGCTTGAGGAGCTCGACGAAGAAGCTCTGGTACAGATTCTAACTGAACCTAAGAACGCACTGGTAAAACAGTATAAGTATCTGTTCGATATGGAAGGTGCTGAGATTAGCTTTACTCAAGAAGCGCTTGATGCAATTGCTAAAAAGGCTATGGAGCGCAAGACGGGCGCGCGCGGCCTACGCTCTATCGTCGAAAATGCCCTACTTGAGACCATGTATGAGCTGCCTTCAATGAAAAATGCCAAAACAGTAATGGTTGATGAGCATGTTATCAACGAAGGTAAAACACCCAAAATAGCTTAATTTATTGTTTAGCTAAGATAGCTAGTTAACAATAATTAGCTATCGCTGTAGAGAAAGCGTCTGGCATATCATGCTAAGACGCTTTTTTTATGTCTGCTAATTTTTTTACCGGATTCTCAAAAATTTCCATTGCACCAAAATGACAGTGGCGTCTATTAATGGTAAATAGATAGAACTAAAATCATGCTAAGGTAGATATTTACCTTAATCATGATTTTAATTGCTACCGTTTAACTTGAATCTTGCGTTTAGATACTGACCATTAATGACTATAACAAAGGACTGTTTACATGCTCAATAACGTGACTACTATGGCGAGCTCATTACGCCAACACTTACCTTTCTCATCCAATAACGATCGCGACCTAACTCCTTATTACCGCGATCATGTCGCCGCGATTACTGGTGCAGGATCTGGCATGGGACGCGAGCTTGCCATTCATTTAGCGCAAATGGGCTGTCATGTTGCGCTATCCGATATTAACGCTGAGCAATTGGCCCAAACCAAGGATTTACTGGTTGGTTATGATATCAAAGTGACAACGACAGTACTTGATGTCTCAAACAATAAAGCAGTTGAAGCTTGGGCCGATGAGGTCATGAGCGATCATAGTAAAGTGAATTTTATCTTTAACAATGCAGGCGTCGCACTCTACTCTACCGTAGAAGGCAGTAGCATTAGCGAGCTTGAATGGGTGATGGATATCAACTTTTGGGGCGTAGTTTATGGCACCAAGGCGTTTTTGCCTTTGATCAAAAATAGCGTAAAACTCAGTGAAACTGAAAGCAGTGCTGCTAAGATAAACAATAAGTCACGAAAGTTTAATGAGCACGGTCATATCGTCAATATCTCAAGCCTGTTTGGACTGACCGCTCAGCCTTCACAGTCTGCTTATAACGCCAGTAAATTTGCGGTGCGCGGCTTTACCGAAAGTCTGCGCCAAGAGTTAGACATTCAGCGCTGCGGCGTGTCAGCAACCTGTATTCATCCAGGAGGTATTAAAACCAATATCGCCAATAGCGCGCGCGGTAATGACAGTATAAACGACATTGGCATGCGTACTGGTCCAAAAGCTATCAGAAGTTTTAATAAGTTTTTAAAATTTGACGCTAGTGAGGCTGCTTGGATTATATTAGAGGCGGCGGCGACCAATCAGCGGCGCTGTTTGATTGGTAATGATGCCAAAATGATTGATGCTGTACAACGCGTCTTTCCAGCACGATATAGTCAAGTGTTAAACGACGTCAATAAGCTGTCTCGCAAGCTAAAACCGCGTCGTAATAAAAGACCAAACACAGCTAGATAGTTTATTTTTAAAGCCTTTAGGTGTAAAAAGCCTAATAATATATAGCTAAAACTTCCCATATAAAAAGCCCAGTTAATTTGCATAACTGGGCTTTCTAATATTTCAGGTATTATTTTCAAACAAATATAATCTATCAATTAACGAGTGAAAGTTTCTAAGCGATAACCTTCTGATTTCATGCAATAACCTACTAATTGTTTAGCTTTTTCCTCTGAAAGATCTTTAGCACCCACCTCTACTCGACAATGTCCAATTTTATCTTTGACGCTTTGTTTAGTTGCCCCTTCTTTATACCAAGTCGTATAAGACTTAGGTGTACTAGCACAAGCAGACAAAATAAGAGTAGTAAATGTTAAGACGAGTAATTTATTAAAGCTGTTCATATCTTTCAAAATCCAAAAAATAGTGAGTTAAACAAAAGTTTGATTAATCTCCGTATTATAAGGAATTTATTACAAAACAGCAACTTTATAGCAATATAAGGTGAAATAATAATATAAAGTATGATAAGTAAATCAGTATTCAGTTTTGAGCAAAGAATTTGAAAAGATAGTTAATTTAGATAAATATTTTTCGACCAAACGCGGATTTTTCTTTAAGATATTAAGGCAGCTTCATATCACCAGCAACTAACCAGCCCATACGGCGCATTATATAGGCGACGATACCGGCAATCACTGCTGGCAGTAAAAACATTAATAAAATAATCGCTGTCCATAACTGCGTTGTGCTCATCATTCCTTCTGACGCCTCAATGACGCCAAACACTCCAACTAGGCCAGCAGTGCCCATGCCAGCGCCTGTGGCCGTACAAGCAAGTTCAAAGCCGACCGTCGCGATAGGACCAACGATAGCGCTTGCGATAACGGCTGGTAATAAAATCAACGGCTTTTTTAGTACATTAGGAATTTGTAACATACTCGTGCCTAGACCTTGAGAAACCACACCGCTCATGCCGTTGTCTTTAAAACTAGCCACGGCAAAGCCAATCATATGCGCCGCGCAGCCGACGACAGCCGCCCCGCCAGCCAAACCACCAAGTCCAATAGCGATGCATATAGCCGCGCTTGAGGTTGGTAGCGTCAGTAAAATGCCAACCACGACTGCAATCACAATTCCCATTAATAACGGCTGTAACTCGGTGGCCGCTTGGATACCTTGTCCAATAGCATCAACAGCAGCGACGATAGGTGGGTTGAGTAGCGCACAGACCAATAGCGCGATACCACACACCACAAGTGGCACTAATAGAATATCCAGCTTAGTTGTGCCTGCGACCCATGTCCCAGCGCGATAAGCAAATACTGATGCCAAATACGCCCCTATCGGATTACCAGGCAGTGCTACAAAGGTTGCAGGTCCACCCTCTTGCGGCGTAAAAAGCGTCCCCGCCATCAAGGCACCAGAATGGGCGCCAAGCATGCCAGCTACTAAGCAGCTAAGCATGACCAATGTTGGTGCTTTAAGATAATAAGCAATGCCCACCCCAATGCCAGCGCCCATCAAGATAGAAGCCAATTTACCGACAGCGACAAGGGCTGGTATGCCTACCCAACCACCGATTTGTGAGATAATAAGACCTGCAATCAAGGTGACAAATAGCCCTAGAGCCATACCTGTAAAAGCATCAATAAAATATTTTTGAAAAAATGCTTTAATCATGTTGGTAGATGGGGCGGAGTTAGATGCAGTCATAGCCATACTCTTTGTGGTTTTTTCGATTGTCAAAATATAATAAAGCAGCCAAGTAAAGTTTTATTAAAAACTAGAGATAAAAAAAGCGCTATTGCGACGCTCTTTAATCATTAACAAACTATAGAAAACTTACAATCAGTCCAATCTAACGACGCTGCTCAACGATAATAGAATCGATACCATTATTTTGTAAGCGCTGCTGTGCAGTCGTCACTGCTTGACGAGTGCTCATCGGCCGCGAAATGACTTGATAGATTGGTAAGCCATTACCTGTGGTGTTTTTTACCACTCTAGCGTCAACGCCAGCCATCAATACTTGGGCGCGTCGGCGATCAGCTTCATCAGCATCACCGAAGCTATTGATTTGCAAAATGTAAGTGGTCGCAGGTTTGGCTGGTTGTATACTGGCAGTGCCTGCACCTGCGTTATTGGCACGGTTGGCAGAGTTACTGTTGCCGTTGTTACTAGCAGGCGTTGACCCATCATAGGTCGCATTTTCTTCAACGATAACGATATCATTGTCACTGTCACTAGTTGCTGCATTGTTGTCGCGACTGGGCTCAATAGTGGTGTTTTCGGAGATACCAAAGTTACCTGGGTCATCATTACTGCTAGAGCTGTCTTCAGGTTGAGTAACCACGACATCAGGTTCAAACGCGCCTGAGTCGCCTAGCTGACCTGTCTCATTAAGGTCTTCATCAGGGATAGTAGCCATTTCTTGATTGGGCAAGATATCATAGAATTCATAATCACTATTATCGGTGTCAGTATTAACACGCGGCTGCACTTGCCGATCCGGATCTGTACCGGCAGTATTATCAGCAGGACTGAAATCAAATAATGGTGACAGGTATAAAAATACCCCTATCATAAGCGTCAATATAGCCCCGACTAACATCCATAATAAGCCTGATACGCTACTTGACTTGCGCTTTTCTGTCGCACCTTTAGGTTTTTTGGCTAGCATGGATCTTTATCTCCCTACTGAATCTAACGTAATCAAATTATTGCTCTTTGACGTCTGCGCTTATACTACATGCTAGACGGTGCAGACAATCCTAATAAACTAAGCCCATTAGCCAATACTTGACGCACAGCTTTAGATAAGCGCAAACGTGCTTGCATCATATCAATCTCGCTTTGGCTTGGTGTTTCACCTGACGTTAAGCTCACAGGCAAGATACGATTGCTGTCGTACCAGCCATGAAACAGCGCCGCCAACTCTTTTAGATAATTGGTTAACACATGAGGCTCGTAACCCGTCGCAGATCTCAACAATGTCGCAGGATATCCTGCCAGCAATTTAATAAGCTCATCTTCGCTAGGAGCCGTGAGCAGATTTTGATTTTCCAAACCAATTGTATCGTTTACCGCCAGCCCATTATTTTGTAGCTTTTCCAATACTCGGCAAACACGCGCATGTGCATACTGGATATAATAAACTTGATTGTCCTTGCTTTGTGATTTGGCAAGCTCTAAATCAAAGTCAACATGTACCTCAGGCTTACGTGCTACATAATAGAAGCGCGCCGCATCATTACCTACTTCATGACGCAGCTCACGCAAGGTGACAAACTTACCCGAGCGTGACGACATTTGTACTTTTTCACTGCCACGCCATAATGCTACAAACTGTACCAATACCACATCAAGACGTTCTGCATCGATACCAAGTGCTAACAGAGCCGCTTTTACTCGCGGTACATATCCATGGTGATCTGCGCCCCAAACGTTAATCACTTTATCAAAACCACGATCAAATTTATTCTTATGATAAGCGATATCAGAGGCGAAATAAGTCGTTTGGCCATTAGCACGGCGTACCACACGGTCTTTTTCATCACCAAAGTCCGTCGATTTAAACCAAATATTACCGTCTTTTTCGTATAGATAGCCTTTTTCATCCAACACTTGCAGGGCAGGTTCAATCTCGCTATCGATAGCTCTTTCACTAAACCAGCATTCATAGCGTACGCCAAAGTCGTTTAAATCATCTTTGATGTCGGCCAAAATGCTGCTAAGCGCTGCATTTAAAAATAGCTCATAGCTATCGCCAAGCAAGGTTTTGCTATTATGAATCAAGCCATCAATATGCGCTTCTTTGTCACCGGATAGCAGTGTCTTTTCGCCATCAGCGTTTACCTCAAACTGCGCATCTTCTGCGACTTCTTTAGCGACTTGGGCAAAGCTATGTACGTAACTATCACCATGTTGTGTCTTTAGTGTTTGGGCAATGTCACGGACATACTCACCCTGATAGCCGTTAACTGGGAACGTGACTTGCTCGCCATTGGCTTCTAAATAACGCAAGTAAGTACTGGTCGCCAAAATGTCCATTTGTCGACCGGCATCATTGACATAGTACTCACGCGTGACGTCATAACCAACTGCTTCGAGCAAGTTTGCAACACTCATACCAAATGCTGCACCGCGCCCATGACCGACATGCAGGCTTGACGTTGGGTTGGCCGATACAAACTCAACTTGTACTTTTTGTCCTTCAAACTGATCGCTTAAACCAAAGCGCTCTTGTTGTTTAAAAATATCGTCTAACACGGCAAACTTAGCTTCTGCGTTTAAGAAAACATTAATAAACCCTGGGCCAGCGATTTCTATTTGGCGAATATTTTGATTGTCAGGTAGTGCGTTGACGATCTTTTCGGCCAATTGACGTGGATTGGCTTTAGCAGCTTTGGCAGCGGTAAGCGCGATGTTACTAGCAAAATCACCATGACTAAGGTCTTTGGTACGAGTAATTTGACTGTTATTTTGCCAGTCATTTGGCAGCGTGCCATCTGCTTGTAGGGTGTGAATCGCATCATTAAATAGCGATGTTAGCGTATCAATTTGGGCTTGTGACATAAGGATGTGAACTCAGTTAAATAAACAACAAAAAACAGTAAGAAATGAGTGGATGCGCGCAGTGGATAACTGCTTATTATAATAGCGCCCGACATTTGAAGAAATAGAATAATATAAAAAGACAAATAACCTATAAATATAACAATCTTTACAGGTTATTGCACCATTTGCACCAAAATCTTATCACTAAAACAGCGAGTATCTACAAAAGACCCATTTGCCTTTTCGCTCAGTCTAATGTCATCCAAGTGCAATGTTTTGAGTGACGTTGGTCATTCGTATTGACGGAGCAGTCATGTTAATTGTAGCGTTCCTGTTGCCTCGCCAGCAGCAGCAGTTTATACCCGTCTATTTCCGCGTTATAATAACCGTTTGTATTGTACCCTTCTATTTATGTGTCGTTCATTATATTTATTACCGCTCATATCATGAGCAGTAGTAAGCTTTTATTAGGGCGACTATCATAAAAAAAGCTATAAAATAACAGATATAAATAGAGGGCACGTTACCACTTTATAGGACTATGCCATGTTTGCTATTGCCGCTAGTACCGTCACCAGTTGGGGACTGTACGTATTATTACCTATATTTATTGCCTTCTTATTCTTTATTGTTTGGGACATCACCAAAAAGTCCGAAGCGGGCCGTGCGGGTACTTTTTGGATATTTTTAGCACTAGGAGCTGGCTTTATGGGCTTTGTGCTTAAAATATTATTAGAAGTTGCCTTTGATAAATGGCTACTCTAACCTTTGATTAATGATGAGTGTAAAACACAACTTAATAGTTAGTGGGCAGTCAGACCGATAAGCGTACTTTAAAACACTGAACTAAGTCTCAAAAGCGATATGCTAAAAGCAACACCATTTATCACGCTATTTCTTGGCAATGATAGTCGCGCGCATCGGTGCAGGATAACCTTCAACGGTCTTTGTAGGATCATTGGGGTCTAAAAAGTCGGCTAACGAATGATAAGTCATCCATTCGGTTTTACGCTGCTCCTCAGTTGAAGTTACTGCTACATCAACGCAGCGCACGTCCGTAAACCCTGCCTTTTCTAGCCAGCCGATTAATGCCGCTACCGACGGTAAAAAATACACGTTGTTCATCTGCGCATAACGGTCATGCGGCACCAGTACAGTATTGGCATCGCCTTCGATTACCAACGTCTCAAGCACTAGCTCGCCGCCTTTGACCAGCTGCCCCTTTAGCTGTTGCAAATGCTCAAAGGGTGACTGACGATGATAGAGCACCCCCATACTAAACACCGTATCAAACAGCTGACTGTGCTCAGGTAAGGCTTCGAGTGGGACGGGGATATAATGCGTTTTATAACTATCAGCCGCGCCGACAAAATGCCGAATCGCCATAAACTGATGGTAAAACAAACAAGACGGATCAATAATAATCACCATCTCCGCGCCAGCCCCTGCCATACGCCAGCCATGATATCCAGAGCCACCGCCGACATCGAGCACTCGCCTGTTTTTTAGCGGGCTTAGATGCGGTGCGACTCGCTGCCATTTCCAATCACTGTGCCACTCGGTATCGATCTTGATACCTGACGCATCATCGCCGATTTGACCACCGATCTGAAAAGGCCCTTTACGCCACGGCATCAGCTGCTTGAGCAATGCCGTTGTTTGTTTGCGCTGAGACTCACTAAGATTCGCTTCAATCGTCAGCACGTCGCTGTCCAAATCGACATTATTGACGGTCAGTTCTGGCAAACGCGCCACCGACGCTTGGTAAGCAGGCGCATGCGCGTAGTTGGCTTTGTCTTTTATATCACCCAGCCAGGACGGTAATTGGGTTAGCCATTCATAGGCGCTCGGCTGCTGCTGAGCGAGTGTTAGCAAGGTTAAATACAGTTCACGTTCGGCATGAAGGATAGTATCGTTAAGCATAAAAGACCATGTTTGATAAGGATAAAAAGATAAGTCGATAAGTTAAACAGCTACTTAAACGCCACAATAGAAACAAAGTTTAAAAACTGAAACCACGTCAAATGCCGCGCAAAACCAACTGCGCTTAAACGCTGATGATGCTCATCCAAAGTATCGGTAATAAGGACATTTTCTAGTGCATTGCGCTTACCGCTAATTTCCATTTCGGTATAACCGTTGGCGCGTTTAAAGTCATAATAACGCTCAACCAACCACGCATCGTACTGCTCATCAAGTGCATGGGTCTTTTCGGTCAGCACCAGGATGCCGCCTTCCTCTAGCGCCGCATAAACCTTGTCCAAAACCGCAACTCTATCTGCAACCGGCAAAAACTGTAAGGTTAAGTTTAAGATTACCATGTCACATGGCTCAAGGTTGATATCGCGAATATCAGCGGTGATCACTTCGATGTCATGTTCAGGATAGTTATCCTTGAGTAAAGTAGTCGCTTCAGTCGTCATCGCAGGCGAGATATCAATGGCTTTAATCTGTAAATCTTGTGGCTCAAACTCACCTGCTAGCGTCATACTGGCCGCGCCAAGTGAGCAGCCCAAATCATAGATTCGACTGACACGCTGACCATTATCGTTTTGCTGACGATACTTACAATGACGACGGGCGAATATCGGGAGCATCGCCAGCACTTGACCATAACCCGGCACACTGCGGCGAATCATATCAGGGAAACAAGCCACCACTTGCTCATCAAAAGAAAAGCGCGCCGCTTTATCAAGTGGTGTGGTAAAGGGTTTATCAAATAAAGTGTCATGCTTGATAGCAGGCTTAGATTGGCTCATGGTGTGACTCGTTTGTTGATAATAGGACTTATGTTGAAAGGCTTTTAGCGGCGCTTGTTTGCTTATTTTGATTATTACTGATTTCTAGTTTTGAACGAATTATCGTAGCAAAAGCCCATTATAACATTACTGTTTGTTACTTATTACGTTAGGCTTGCTTGCTAAGCTGATTAAGTAATGCTGAGGATAATAAGTTATCGAAAGTAACAAGTTATTAAAAGTAATCTGTCATTGAAAAATGCAAGCATTATAACCAAATATAGACCTTAGCTCATCTTTATAACAACAGGTATAATAATAGGAAAAACTATGCAAACCATTATCTTAGGCGGTGGCTGCTTTTGGTGCACCGAATCCGTATTTTTGTCAGTAAAAGGCGTGCAATCTGTTGTATCAGGTTATATGGGTGGCGATGCTGTTTCTGCTAACTATGAAGATGTGTGTAGCGGCACCACGGGACACGTCGAAGTTATCAAGGTTGAGTTTGATGAGAGTGTCGTACCGTTAGAAGTAGTACTTGATGTCTTCTTTGCCACCCATGATCCCACTACGATGGATCGTCAAGGCAACGATGTCGGTAGCCAGTATCGTAGCGTGGTGTTCTACACTGACGAAGAGCAAAAACCAACCGTCGATCGTACCATTAATAAACTGCGTGATATGGGCGTCAATGTCGTCACAGAAGTACATCCGGCTATGGAATTCTATAGAGCAGAAGAGTCTCATCAAGACTTCTTTAATAGAAATCCAGGGCAAGCCTATTGCAACTTTGCGATACCACCAAAGCTTGCCAAATTACGCAAAGAATTTAGTAAATATATGGTGAGCTAAACACTGGATTGAATAAAAAATTATTCATTCGTAAGAGTTTTCTAGCGCAGTATTTAATTAAGGCCAAATGCTTATTATATAAGTGTTTGGCTTTTTACTATCTCTAGCATTATCACTCAAATACTGTCACTCAATTGTCGCTTATGTGATTGTAAAAATAGTTGATAATATCAACCTAAACGTAAAAAGGCGAATGTATGAACCCTGAATTTTGGCAAACGCGCTGGCAAGAGAAGCGTATTGGTTTTAATCAATCTGAGGTTAATCCATTATTAACAAAGTACTTTCACCATTTAGACTTGCCTGCTGGTAGCCGAATCTTTGTGCCTTTATGTGGTAAGTCAATTGATATGGTTTGGCTAGCAGCACAAGGCCATGAGGTGGTTGGCGTTGAATTGGTAGAGACCGCCGTCCAAGAATTTTTTGCTGAGCAAAAAATCTCCTCTACTGTCCATCAGCATACGGATAATCCAGCGATCAAATATTACCAAGGTCAGCTTGCAGAACAAACCATCACGCTATGGGTTGCTGATATTTTTGCGCTGACAGCTGCAGATATCGGTGACGTTGATGCCGTGTATGACAAAGCGGCATTGATTGCTCTGCCGTCCGATATGCGTCCGCAATATAGTAAGCAAATACGAGAGCTAAGTAGTAATACTGCTCAGATTTTGCTAACGTTGAATTATGACCAAAGTAAAAAGGATGGACCACCATTTTCAATTAGTAGCGCACAATTACAGCAGTATTATGCTAATTATTATCAAATTACTGAGCTTGAGAGCATCATTACAAGTATACATTCAGCGCCGGAGTTGGCAGTGACAGAGCATATTTGGCTATTGAACTATAAGTAAGATTCGTTAGTGTTATGACTAAGCAATAATCAAATAATGGTTAAGCAGTGATTCATTTATAACGGAGAAGTCTAATGAAAATTCTAGTCAGTCTCGTAAGCTTAATCGCCTTTTTGCTGGTCGCATTACCAGGTCCGCTTTATAAATTTGGTATTCTCGACTTAGGTACTGCCTTTGCAGGGTTCAAATTTGGCATGTTCGCTGGTATCGCTGCTCTTATCCTGTTAGGTATACAAGTATTCTTCAAACGTGACACGGTCAGACTTAGTAGTGCCCTCACAGCAGTCGTACTTGCTGCGGTTGCTATTATTACTCCGCTTAGCATGATGAATACTGCTAAAAGCGTACCGCCTATCCATGATGTTTCAACCGATTTGATCACCCCACCTGAGTTTGTAGCTATTGCCCCAATACGCGCTGATGCACCAAACCCAGTCGAATACGCTGGCGAAGAAACCGCAGAGCAACAACGCAAAGCCTATCCTGAACTACAAACCTTAACTTATACTCAATCAAAGTCTGAACTAATAAAAGCTACCGAACAAGCCGCTGATAATCTGGGTTGGGAGCTTATAAGTACTGATACAAGCGCAGGTATCGTTGAAGCCACAGATACGACAATGTGGTTTGGCTTTAAAGACGATGTTGTCATACGTGTAACTGATGAAGGTAGCGAACGTCTGGTCGATATTCGCAGTAAATCACGGGTTGGTGGTAGCGATTTGGGAACAAATGCTGAGCGCATTCGTAACTTTATTAAAGAGTTGGATGATGTTTTGAGTGATTGATTTTGGCTATAGTTAGAATATTATTGACCTTAAAATATATAGCGTTTGTCATTCCTATTCAAACGTGACTCCTAACTTCACACCTACATCATTTTATAGCAACCAAGTATTTCGATACCTTTAAAACCTTTTCTTTATCTTTAATATTGGTTACTCTAAAACATGACTAACATATTGAACTCTTGATTGTTTTGTCCATCCGGTCATTCTTACCATTTATAGGATATTTTCATGCGCATGACTCCCTTATCTACGCTCTCTTTATTAACGGCTGCCATCGGCTTTAGTCTTGCCAGCACCGCGCAAGCCGCTCGTCCGCCCGCGCCTGACTTATCCAATAGCGAGTTTCAACAGTGCTTGGACAGACTAAAAAACTCCAGCAAGTTTCGCGGTGTCGATAGCTATACCTTTAACAATTATCGTCCTACTCAGCCTGACCCTAGCGTCATTCAATCGCTTAACTATCAGCCAGAGTTTCAAAAAGACGTCTGGGACTATTTGTCAGCGTTAGTGGACAAAGAGCGCGTCGAAGACGGTATTCGTGCCAAGCGTCAGTGGGCGGATACGCTCCGCCAAATCGAATCGCGTTATGGCGTAAAAGCCGAGCATGTACTCGGCGTCTGGGGCGTAGAATCCAACTTTGGACAAACTTTAGGCAAAAAGCCGTTATTTGAATCGCTTGCGACGCTATCTTGTTTTGATCGTCGCCAAAGCTACTTTCAAGGTGAGTTTGCCAATGCGCTCAAAATCGTACAAAACGGTGACATTGCACCAAGTGATATGACTGGCTCGTGGGCCGGTGCTTTTGGTCAGACACAGTTTATGCCGAGTACTTTTTTAGAATTGGCCGTCGATTTTGATGGTGATGGTCGCCGCGACTTGGTCAATAACGTACCCGATGCGCTGGCCTCTACTGCCAACTTCTTGGACAATCGCGGCTACCGTACTGGTGAACCTTGGGGTTATGAAGTCAAACTTCCCGATGGCTATTGGGCAGCATCTAACCGTAAAGATAAAAAATCGATGAGCCACTGGCGTAATCAAGGCTTAACTTTAGCTAATGGCAGTCCACTGCCTTATGACTTAAGTAGCGCAGGCTTGCTATTGCCAGCTGGTATTGAAGGTCCTGCATTTTTAGTCGGTAAAAACTTCGATACTTTTTACTCATACAATGCTTCAG
This sequence comes from uncultured Psychrobacter sp., assembly GCF_947495825.1. Classification (GTDB taxonomy): domain Bacteria; phylum Pseudomonadota; class Gammaproteobacteria; order Pseudomonadales; family Moraxellaceae; genus Psychrobacter. The sequence continues at coordinate 17,384 of NZ_CANMAH010000010.1, read as the reverse complement.
AAAACTACGCGCTTGCGATTGCTCATTTATCTGATTTAATAACTCGCGAGGACAGTAGCAAAACTGACTTTATCACCGCTTGGCCGACTGATGATCCAGGTATTAGCCGTCAGCAAGCCAAAGACATCCAGCAAGCACTTTTAGATGCAGGTTATGATATTGGCGGCGTCGATGGCATCATCGGTGATAACACGCGTACCGCAATTCAGCAGTATCAATCTAGTCGTGGTATTTTTCCAGCTGATGGACGTGCGGGACAAAAGTTTCACCGTTTGATTATGGGCAACTCTGCTTCTAGTAACGCTCAAGGCGGCAACCAGTATGGTCAGCCAGCAAATAGTAAGCCACTAACACCAGCGCCTGCTGATCGTATGGGCCAATTGATTCAACAGCAGACAACGTCTACTCCAAGCACACCTTCATATGCATCACCAAACCAGCCTACAAGCAACATTCGTTATCGCCGCGTAGTTGGTAGTGATGGCGTAACGCGCTTAATCAGAGTTGATGAAGGGTCATAGTTGTAAGTATTAATATATTAAACTAAAAAAAGCCACGCTACTCATAGCGTGGCTTTTTCATCTTTTGATTCATCAAAAGGCTTGTATTAAGGCTTTCGTGAATAGTATCAATAACTAGAAGGACTTAAACGATAGGAGGTGGATTTGGCTTACCGTTGTCACCACCCCATTCTTCACGAGCTTTCTCGTCCAAATCAGCTGGTGTCTTGGGTTCCCACTTACCGTTTTCTTTCCAAGTTGCATCACCCCAATCAGCATCTTCTTCTTTTCTATCCAAGTCTTTGTAGACTTTCGTAGGATCAATGCCGCGGCGCTTCATGTCTGCCACTTGCTCTTCTAGTGTACGAAATTGATCGGCATCATGCATTGCTTTTTCTAAGCCATCAAGTTCATGGTTTAGCTCGTCATGCTTAGAGTTAGTCATTATACTCTCCTTTAATAGTTCAACATAGCTGGTCTAGTATTCCAAAGTTTTGCAAAATCGCTTTTTATAAGTTTTTATATTTATAAATATTATCTGCAGCGTGCTATTTATTTAATAGAATATACTTTATCTATTAACTTATTATCGCTAGTCTGTAATAGATTAACAACTACTGCCTCGTATGCTTTGTATTACAAAACGTAGCCTGTCATCATCTACAATCATCAACTGTGATGCTTGCTACTTTTGTCTACTTATTCTAAAAGATAAGTTTTAACGATGAGATGATTAGAGTGATTCAATCTATAAGCTTTGATGTGATTATTGTGCACTGCTGTCTTTAAATATTTTCTTGGCATAAAAAGTCAGTTTCCATAACTCTTGTGATGTCCTTGCACCTGAAGCTGTTAATTGAATCCAGTTAGCAGCCACTAATAGGCTTTGTAGTTTAATTAAATCATTTTGGGCAATTTGGCAGCGTGAAACTGCATGGACATTCGGCATCATTTTTTTGATATCTTTATCTGCCTTAATAGTAATTAGACGATTTAAGCAGCCTTGCAAGCCGTGATTTGAAAAAGCCCCAGGCATACGTGCCAGCGCATGTAATATTTGCTCCCAAGTCAGGCTCGTGGACATTGTGATATCGGTTAAGTTACCACCTTCATAAGCTTGAGCGCTGTACTCCATATCGAATTTTTCTGACAAATCAATAGATTGCGTGATGTTATCCGTTGCATCAATAATCTCGACTGGTGGGCTAATGAGTTTATCATCCTCATCAGACTTGCGACTTGCATTAGTAAAAGTGCTCGACTTCGACGCAGAATTACGCTGCGTTACCTGACTTTGAGTTATGGCGTCTTTGACTCTACGATCTTTTTTTGTCCAACTTGCTATCACATTTAATTTGGCAACGGCATTGTCATAAGCGATCTTCAAAAGCTCATCAATATTGGTATTGTCATCATAATAATAAATGTCTTCTACCTGTTGCTCCACCAAGCGGGTGAAGTCGTGTAGTTGACGACCTATATCGGCAGTGCGGTTTTGAGATCTCACTAACACAAACATAGGTTTAAGCTTGGCTCTTGCACTTAAATAGCTCAAATGCATTTGGCTAACACCTAGATTCTGTGTCGTGCCATAGCTGTCACCGATGACGACGATTGCGTAATCGCACGCATCAATAGATTGTCGCCCATATAAAGAAGCTTGTGGCAATCTGGGTGAGACATCATAAGTTAAGAATGCACGAGATTGAAAAAACACTGCCAAACCGTCTAATACCAACGGCTGCTCATGAGCTACGCATATTATATGAACGTGATAGCGACGATTTTGCAATATAACCTCTACAACGACAGTGACAATAATGACATAAAAAAACGCCCAAACAGTTAGGCTTTATAAATATAAACTTAGCACAATCTTAGCAAAATATGGACGATTTGTGATTGCTTAGTGACAATTATTCTAGTAACGATAGCATATCAGGCTACTAAATATCGCGAACCGCTATAAAAGAATATATAAACTATTGATCTAACAGCTAAAACATATATTCTATTTTTACCTGTTCTCCCAACAGGCGCGTTACCAGTTTATCCAACCGCTCATCATGCTTGGACGCATAAAAAATCAGCGGCGGCTTATCATGACAAGTCACTAACGAAGCCTTTTGAGCCAATAGTTTTTTTTCGGCAAGCAAAGACTGTACACGCGTGGCAATTGCTTGTCCCGAGTCTACTACTTGTATGGCAAATTGTTTCGATTTAATCTCATTAATCAAAAACTCTTTAAAAAAGGGATAATGAGTACACCCTAATACCAAGTAGTCTACCTTAGCATGGGCAAAGTGTTGTAATTGTTGGCGCAAACGCTGTGCGACCTCAGACGTCTCTGGCATACCAGACTCTACCCATGGCACCAATTGCGGATCAAAATATTTGGTTACCTGAGTCCCGCTAGGTAACGCAACATCACTAATGACTTGATTGAGTAATGTACCGTCCAGCGTTGCTTTGGTAGCCAGTACGGCCACATGACCACTGTCGCTGGCTATGACAGCAGGTTTAAGTGCTGGGACCAAACCTACGATAGGAAGGCTTGGGTAATGTCGACGTGCAGCCTCTAACCCATGTGCAGAAGCGCTATTACAAGCGATAACGACAAGCTTACAGCCTCTTTGGTACAGCCATTCTACTGCTGTCAATGTCAATTCTTTAATATCTTGACTCTCACGATTGCCATAAGGTACATGCAGCGTATCAGCATAATAGATATAGCGTTCAGACGGTAGTTGCTGCGCTAAATGCAGATAAACCGAAAGTCCACCCACGCCAGAATCAAAGAGACCAATTGGTGCCAAGTCATTTTTATGATTAATATCGTTTTTATAATCGACTAAATCGACTGTTATATCGCTAGGATTGGTAAAGAGTCTATTCGGTATTGAAGACAAAACAGGATCAGCAGTACTCATAGCTCAGTACTGCTATTGTGATGTATGTTATGGGCTAGAGCTAACCTAGCAAGATTAAGATGTTGGTTCACAATGTATTGCCGTATTATTTGATAAAATAACTTATTTCAAAGCATGTCAACGTTTGACGCACTCGTCCTCAATGGAGATATTCATTCTTATAATGAGTAAAATTAATCAGTAGGCATGAGTAATTGATAAGACTGGCCTCCACTCTCTAAAGTCAGTATTACTTCATCGTTTTGCTCTGTCAACTGACCGATCTCTGTTAAGTGATAAAATGTATTACGGCCAATCAACGCAGTTAATCCATTACGAACGAGCATGTAAGGACGCACCTGCTCCTCTGCTGTACCATCTTTAGTCGTAGGCTTATAAGAGCGCAGCTCAATGGGATGCTCGTTATCCAAACGTACTACATCACCTGTCATCGTTGTAAACTCTAACCAGCTTACGCCATCTTCAGTCACGATGCCTACATCATTAATCAATAATGGGACATCTTCAACTTGAATACGCAGCTTTTGTGCTGGTGTCTTTAAAAAATACTCAATAATGCCATTGGTTTCTTCCTTCCATAAAATAGTGGCAAACAAACTAACCAATGACTGCCGGGTCACTATCCCTCCTTCATGCCACCACTCTCCATTTGCTTTGATGACCAAATCCATATCTATCGTCTGCTCTGGTTGCCACTTCTCAAGTGGCGGTATAGATCGTCCCTGACGAGTACTAGCGGATGACTTCAAATACTGGCTTAGTGAGTCTAAGTTGTTTAGACTTGGAGCGTGCGCGCCACTGTCCTTAACATCGTTGTGCGCTGTCATGGCCAAATCGCTAGTATCATTAATTTTGTTGCTATTCATAGCGTGGTTTCCTAATATTCATCAGAGTTTGATAACGACAGCACTACTATTAATTATAGTTTCGGGTATGATAAAACGATTAGACTTTACATACTCATCGTATTAGTCTTACCTTAACACCGATATCTATAAATGCGTATCGTGTTTATAGGACTTTTCTTTTATAATGAGTAACGAATTTTATTAAGATGACGATAAGTATGTCGTTTTGATTGTCCTTTATTATGTTGTTCATTAATATGATCTCAATGAAGATATTGTCGATTAATGCCGCAAAGACAGTTTTTATCGGGCAGCCATATGTCTGAGAGGTACTTGTGTCGCAAGCCATATTATTTAAGTGCGATCGTACCCATAGATAAGCCACTATAGAGTTTAGGAGTAGGTATGCAAGAGCAAGATAAACAAACGCCAGTCGTTGATGCTGATATCGTCAATACTGACGCACCAAGCACTGTAGATACATCCAATACAGAGTCTCCAGCGACGACCGAAGTCATTGTAGAAGAAGACTCTGCTGAAAAAGCATCAACTGAAGCTGCTGTCACTGAAGAAGTTATTGAAGAAGAAGCTACCGAAGACAACCTTGTTGACAAAGCACCTGCTGAAACAGCACCTGAACCTGAGCCAGTAGAGCCTGAAATCGAGCGCGAATCGATGGAGTTCGACGTTATTATCGTCGGTGGTGGCCCTTCAGGTCTGTCTGCTGCTATTCGCTTACGACAGCTGGCTATTGAAGCAGGCAACGACGAGTTTATGGTATGTGTCGTCGAAAAAGGCTCTGAGTTTGGCGCGCACATATTATCAGGTGCGGTGATTGAGCCTCGTGCTTTGGACGAATTAATACCTGACTGGAAAGCTAAAGGTGCGCCTTTAAACGTGCCTGCTATCGAAGATCGCGTTTATATGCTCGGCTCTGAGACCAAAAGCACGAAGCTGATGGATTCGATCGTACCAGCCAGCATGCATAATGAAGGCAATTATATTGTCTCGCTAGGCAATGTCGTGCGCTGGCTTGCTGAGCAGGCAGAAGAGCTAGAAGTCATGATGTTCCCAGGCTTCCCTGCTTCTGATATTTTATATAACGATGACGGTTCAGTAAAAGGTATCTTGACAGGAGATATGGGCGTAGCTGCTGATGGTGAAGCCAAAGCCAGTTTTGAGCCAGGTTATGAGCTTCTGGCCAAATATACTATCTTTGCTGAAGGTTGCCGTGGTCACCTTGGCAAACGCCTAATCAGCCGTTTTAGCCTAGATAAAGACTCTGATCCGCAGCATTATGGTATTGGTCTAAAAGAGCTATGGGAAGTTTCACCTGACAAACACGAGCAAGGTGTGGTCATGCACGGTTCAGGTTGGCCTTTAACTGACACAGGGTCGACTGGCGGCTGGTGGTTATACTTTGACGAAAACAACCAAGTCAGCTTCGGTATGGTCATCGATTTATCGTATTCTAACCCGTATATGTCACCGTTTGACGAAATGCAACGCCTAAAGTTACATCCGCTTATTCGCAATATCCTAGAAGGTGGTAAACGCGTCTCTTACGGTGCGCGCGCTTTGACCAAAGGCGGTCTCAACTCTTTACCGAAATTTACTTTCCCAGGCGGCGTACTTGTGGGTGATGATGCAGGGTTTTTGAATCCAGCAAAAATCAAAGGCACACACACTTCAATGAAGTCAGGCATGCTGGCAGCTGAAGCAATCTTTGAAGCACTACAGGCTGAGCGTCAGCATGATGATGTGGTTGCATACAGCACGATGTATAAAGAGTCGTGGCTTTATCAAGATAATTATGAGGCACGTAACTTTGCGCCTGCAATGCACCGTATGGGCCAATGGATGGGCGGTGCGTTTAACTTCATCGACCAAAACATTCTACGTGGCAAAATGCCATTGACTATTCATGATAATTTAAAAGACTACGATCAGCTAGAGCGTGCAGCTCATGCATATCAGCCCGTATATCCTAAGCCTGATGGTAAACTGGTATTTGATAAATTGTCTTCAGTATTTATCTCTAACACCAATCATGCAGAAAACCAACCTACACACTTAAAGCTGACAGATCCGACAGTACCTGTATCTATTAACCTGCCGTTGTATGCTGAACCTGCACGTTTATACTGCCCAGCTGGTGTTTATGAAGTGACAAAAGACGCTGAAGGTGCAAAGTTTGTCATCAACGCCCAAAACTGTGTCCACTGTAAAACTTGTGATATTAAAGATCCGTCACAGAATATCACATGGGTAACGCCAGAAGGCGGCGGCGGTCCTAACTATCCAAACATGTAAACTATGCTTGAATAAATGATGCTTGAGATAATTTTCCACAAACCATTAGTCGCTTTTTAATAAAAACCGCCCTTAATGATAAGAGCGGTTTTTTGTGTTTAACTATTCAACAACTCAGTTGAATGACTACATAGTAAAGCCTAATCGGTCCAAGCATCGCGATTTGCTTCATCTTTTAACTTAACAAAGTCATCAGGGTCAAATTTGATTTGATCCCCAGTTTTGCCTTCTTTGACTTGACGCTCATAGTCACGCAATATTCTAAGTGCCACAGGTGACAAGATTAAGATAGCTACTAAGTTGGTTAAAGCCATAAGCCCCATAGACAAATCAGCAAAGTTCCATATCGCAGGTAGGCTGGCAATAGCACCGACGAACACCATTCCTAATACCATAAAGCGGAAGATCATAATCATGACCTTGGCATTTTTGGCACCAGAGATAAACTCAAGATTAGACTCGCCATAACTGTAATTGGCAATAATAGAGGTAAATGAGAAAAAGAAAATAGCAATGGCAACGAAGACCACACCCAGATCACCAACATACTGTGATAAAGCCAACTGCGTCAGCTGAATACCTTCTTGTTCAACGTTTGGATCAACCACACCTGATAGAATAATGATGGACGCTGTTGCAGTACAAATAATTAACGTATCCATAAAGACACCCAGCATTTGCATAAAGCCTTGTACCGCTGGATGATCTGGATGGCTTTTAGCAGTTGCAGCAGCATTAGGCGCTGAACCCATACCTGCTTCGTTGGAGAAAAGGCCACGCTTAATACCGTTAATCATTGCCTGAGCAATACCATAACCAATGACACCACCTGCTGCTTGCTCAAAACCAAATGCAGACTTGACAATAAATGCGATAGCGGCTGGAAATTGACTAAAGTTAGTGACGATAATAAATAGCGCTAGTAATATGTATAAGATGGCCATTACTGGGACGATTTTACCAGCGATACGTGCAACCGAACGTAAGCCACCGAACACCACTGGTGCAACCAGTAAGACCAACACAACGCCTGTCATCCACGTAGGGATACCAAATGCTTCATTGGTCGCCTGTGCGATGGTATTTGATTGCACACCATTAAAAGCCAAACCGAACGCAACGAGCAAACATATTGAGAAAAATATCGCAAGCCAGCGTTTACCTAGGCCTTTTTCAATATAGTAAGCAGGTCCACCGCGGTATACATTATCGTTGTGCGGTACTTTATATGCTTGTGCTAAGGTCGACTCGATGAAGCTGGTTGACATACCAACAATTGCAGTCATCCACATCCAAAACACAGCCCCAGGCCCGCCAAGATAAATAGCAATCGCCACCCCTGCCAGATTACCCGTACCGACCCGCGCGGCAAGAGAGGTCATCAAAGCTTCAAACGAGCTGATTCCTCCATCTTTACGGCCTTGATTGGACACACGTAACAATTTCCACATATGTCCAAAATGACGAAACTGAATAAAACGTGTAACCACTGTAAAATAAAGACCAGCACCAATTAGTACAAACATTAATAGCCCATACCAAGGGTTATTAACAATTAACCACTCATTGTTACCCCAAATGATACTAACACCATAATTTACGATGTTATTGAACCAACCTACTATCCCTTCACCCATACTTTCACCTTCATTTTATATATTAGTGATGCTGTCACTTGCATCATAAGCTTATATTTTGCCCGATGGTCTCATAGTTGACGCTATCTTAAAATCTATAGCGGGACACTATTAGTAACCGTTACTACGAAGGTTATCTTCGATCATTCTTCAAAATGCTTTTATTCGTTACTTAAACTGTAACTGAACCCAGCTCTTCTGTATCTACATTTTAACTTACTATAAGCATTTTGGCTCTTTTACGCTGATGAGTTAGGAGGCAATAAGCTCAAATTGTAAATACATCTCTTAGCTATACAACGGGTTTGATTAAATTATCACTATTTGGATGCCTACTATCAACCTGCATTACTACTCAAGGTAATTTATTTCTAAAATAAATGGCGTAAAGCGAATATAAATATTAAGATGTCAATGAAAATTGTCCTTTTTTGGCATATAACGATAGGTAAATAATCGTTTTCACGCTAATAAGCACAGGGAGTTGTGTTAGGTTTCTGTTAAATAAACATTTAGTTACAATAAGTAATTTACATTTATTTATTGTTAATTGGATAAATATTGTATATATTCCTAATAAGTTTATGACTAACCAGTTTAATAATAGTAAGACAATTATTTGACTTTTATAGCAGATGTACTGTTTTCATTGTTTTGTACAATTCATATATACATTTTTCTTATGACAACAAATATAAAACGCATATGTATAAATAACAGTAATTAAGAGGTTAAGCTTCATAATTATAATAATATTGCCTAATTAACCATAGACTTATTTAAAACTTAAATTGTACTGTTAACTTTATATATTCTAGACTCAAGTTAAAAGACGTCAGATACATAAAACTTTAAAAAGGTTAGATAAAAACGACGGAGCGTTATTTTATATAAACCTCCCTTAAATTTATAAGTTACGTTGTATTATCAGCAGTATTACACAGGTTGTTATGTCTTTTATAAGATTTTAATGTTATGAAAAGCTGTTTCGAACGTGTTCATGTTGTTGGTAGTTTTTGATTGGTTATATTGATTGGTCATTCTGTTTTAGTCCCTTGTATTGTATAGCTCTATGCTTACGTTATAAACGCTATAAATTTGGACAATATACGCTAAACCACAATGACTTGTTAAAAATCAATCATTAATCTTGTATTTATGTCAGGCAAAAGGAGTTGTCCTATGGAAAACCACAACGACCCATCCGGTTATTGGCGTGCCAATGTCCGTCTTATTTTAGGTAGTCTAGTCGTCTGGGCCCTATGTTCCTATGGTTTTGCAATCTTATTGCGTCCATTATTAGTAGGTATCAAAATTGGCGGTACTGACTTAGGTTTTTGGTTTGCTCAACAAGGATCTATTGCAATATTTATCATTTTAATTTTCTTTTACGCATGGCGTATGAATAAATTAGATAAACAATATGGCGTAGACGAGGAATAGAGCATGAGTCAATTTACTATTAATATTATTTTTGTAGGCCTATCTTTTGCTCTATATTTTGGTATTGCAATTTGGGCACGTGCTGGAACCACCAGTGAGTTCTATGTTGCAGGTGGCGGTGTCCATCCTGTTGTAAACGGTATGGCCACAGCAGCTGACTGGATGAGTGCTGCGTCCTTTATTTCAATGGCAGGTTTGATTGCAGCGGGCGGTTACGGCGCATCAACTTACTTAATGGGCTGGACTGGCGGTTACGTTCTACTTGCCATGCTTTTAGCGCCTTATTTACGTAAGTTTGGTAAGTTTACGGTTCCTGACTTTATTGCCGATCGCTTTTATTCAAAAACTGCTGCTATGATTGCAGTTGTTTGTTTGATCGTCGCCTCAACTACGTATGTTATCGGTCAGATGACTGGTGCTGGTGTTGCCTTCTCACGCTTCTTAGAAGTAGAAAACACAACCGGCCTGCTTATTGCTGCTGTTGTCGTATTCTTCTACGCGGTATTAGGTGGTATGAAAGGTATTACTTATACGCAGGTGGCTCAGTACGTCGTTCTGATGATTGCTTATACCATTCCAGCAGTCTTTATCTCACTTGAGCTAACAGGTAATCCAATTCCAGGTCTGGGTCTGTTCTCAACTCATGCAGAGTCCGGTATTCCTATCTTAACGAAGCTTGATCAGGTCGTTACTGATCTTGGTTTTACTGCTTATACTGCCGATGTGCCTAATAAGCTTAATATGGTCTTATTTACCCTATCACTTATGATTGGTACAGCAGGCCTACCACACGTTATTATTCGTTTCTTCACAGTTCCTAAAGTAGCTGATGCTCGTTGGACTGCTGGTTGGACGTTGGTATTTATCTCTTTGCTATATTTCACTGCCCCTGCGGTAGGTGCAATGGCACGTCTAAACTTAATCGATACTGTTTATCCACAAGGTGTCGATCAGCCTGCCCTTACCTATGAGCAGCGTCCTGATTGGATGAGAACATGGGAAGATACAGGTCTTATTAAGTACAATGATTTAAACAACGATGGTCGTATTCAATTATATAACGACAGTGGTTTGGGTGCAGCTCAGTTAGCACTTAACACAGCTGAAGCTGAAGGTGGTGATGTTGCCGCAGCGACAGCCGCTGTTGATGCCGCTCGTACTGCACATGACGCAGAAGTTGATGGTCGCTTCGCTGATGCTGGTTGGTCAGGTAATGAGCTTGATGTTAATGCTGATATCTTGGTACTTGCTAACCCAGAAATCGCTCAGCTTCCACCATGGGTTATTGGTCTTATTGCAGCAGGTGGTTTGGCAGCAGCCTTATCAACAGCCGCCGGTCTACTACTTGCAATCTCTTCTGCAATTAGCCATGACTTAATCAAACGTAACCTAAATCCAAATATTACTGATAAGGGTGAATTATTAGCCGCACGTATCTCAATGGCTGTTGCAATCGTCGTTGCTACATGGCTTGGCCTAAATCCACCAGGTTTTGCAGCACAGGTGGTCGCTTTAGCCTTCGGTATCGCTGGTGCTTCGCTCTTCCCTGCACTTATGATGGGTATCTTCTCCAAACGTATTAATAATCTAGGTGCAATCTTTGGTATGTTAGCGGGCCTTATCAGTACGCTCTTATACATCTTTGTATTCAAAGGCTGGTTCTTTGTCAGTGGTACTGCCAACTTCCCTGATACTGCAGAATACTGGTTGTTTGGTATTTCGCCGTTATCATTTGGTGCTGTTGGTGCCTTAATCAATTTTGCAGTGGCATTCGCAGTATCTTATGCTACTAAAGCACCACCACTACACATTCAAGAATTGGTTGAAAGTGTACGTTCTCCACGTGGTGCTGGTGGTGCAATAGACCACTAAGCTTACGTATAATGGCATATCTTTTATTACTATATATCGCTCACAGGCAGCAGTTGCTTGTGAGTGATTTTTTTATCCTATCGTTATAAATCTATATGACTATATCTATGTATTAAGGAAATTTTATGCTTTTTGAGTTTATCGCTACCATAGCTGCTGCATTTGGTATGGCTGGGTTGGCACTTATCATAACTCACCTGAGTAAGTTGGCAGGAAAGCGTGCGCCAAAATGGCTCATTCCTTTATTCGCCGCTATTGGCATATTTGCTTTTCAGATACATCAAGAATATAACTGGTACCCTCAGCAAGTCGCTAAGCTTCCTGAAGGTGTCACCGTTGTTAAAACCGCTGAAAGTACAGAATGGTTTCGTCCATGGTCTTATGCTAAACCGCAAATATTACGCTTTATAGCAGCAGATGTTGATAATGCGAGCGTACAGGTAGATAACTCAGATATATATTTGGTCAATTTATATTTGTTTGAAAGACGTAGAAGTGTACAAAAGGTCCCACAAGTCATAGATTGTAATGCCCCTGCACGTGCAGATTACGTACTACCAGAAAAAGGTAGCACGCTTACAATTGATGAACATGTAAAGCAAACAACTGCATGGCGAGACTTGGCAAAGGATGAGTTACTCTTTACCAGTATATGCTCTGATAAAGTTTAGCCACGAACGGACATACTTGTATAGTGATGCTTTGAGTTTGCTCCTAGTAGCAAACCGGCACATAAACCGCCAAAGTGCGCTGCAAAAGAGATACCAGACTGTGGCATCAAGCCTTGCTTGATAATGAGCCAATAACCTGTTCCCATAATTATACAAGCCAGTAAGTAACCCCAGCGCTTGGCAAATAAAGCGCCTCCTATCATAAACCCAAGCATGGCAAAGCAAAGGCCTGAGGCGCCGATATGTATGGATAATGGCGAACCAATGATCCATGTGACTAGCCCTGATGCGACAACCAACTTAAGTACTGTACGATAAGCATTGTTTTCAAACAGCCCAAACAAAAACAGAATCTGCAATAAGGTTAGTGTATTACCGAGCAAGTGGGAAAAGTTACCATGCATCGTCCATGAAGCAACTATACCGATCATGCTGCCTATATCTAGTGTACGTGGCACGATACCAAAAATATTCCACAGTCCAAATAAGGCAAATTCATTTAGAAAAAACATACCCCACATCGGTACAAGTACAAAAGCATATAAGCCAATAACCTGTTTAAGTCGAACCACAACTAACGCTGACACTTGTCGCCCATTCATCTTTGTTCCTTTCCTTTAGTTTTAAGTTAATGGTCTACAGAAGAAGTAGCAGGCTGCGCAGAGGTAAAGGCTAATAGTGGAGTATTTTTAGTGGCAGTTAAATAACTATTAGCATGCAATAGAGACGTTGAGTGGTAAGGAACCAGTGCAGTAGGCACAAAGCGACGAGCAGCATCAATATGCTGAATTGAATCATCAAAAAAGATATGCGGTGCAAAAGTCTTGAGTACTGCTGTTTTTTCAAGTCCACCTAAAAAAAACGCCATATCAACATCTACGCCCCATTCACGTAGCGTCTTGATAGCACGTAAGTCAGCGGGTGCATTACGAGCAGTCACTAGTGCAATTTTTATTGGACAATGAGTTAGCCGTGCTGGTAAACGTTCTTGTAAGCTTGAGAGCTTAATCAACAGCTCAGCATAAGGGCCTTTTTCAATAGGCAGATCATGCATCCGAGCTTCACGCTCATGAAAAGCCTGTAACCCCTTTTGCTTATATAGCAACTCTCCTGAATCATCAAACAATACAGCGTCACCGTCAAAAGCAATACGCAACTGCTCAGTATCAAGCTCATAAGTATTTACAGGAGTAGCATCAAGTATCGCACAAGCACAGATATTAGCATCTGCAACCTGTTGTGCATCGTTACGATTGGTAGTCAAAAATAGATCTACTTTGAAATCAGCAATGTAAGGTGCGACCGGACTTCCAGAAATAAAAGCTGAGCGCGATATATTTAGCCCATGTTCACGGATAGAATTGAGTACTTGAATACCAGTATCAGGACTACTTTTTGAGACAATAACGACCTCTACTAAAGGTGCTTCAATACCTAAATCTGTTGGTGATTGATTGTAGTTATTTAGATTAAGTAAAGCCTTAATAAGTGGATAACCTGCACCAATATTCAACTCATCATTTTCACGTGCTGCCATATAATCGCGGAACTCTTTGACTGCGCTATTGGGTTGCTGCTGCAATAACTGTAACAAATGATTTTCAGATTCTGATAAGTCGAATAATGCGGTTGCAGATATTGCAACTATTAAAGTATTACTAAAATCAACTGCCATAACGGTCTCTACTTAAAAATTTTTATATTTAAAATTTTAGCCCATCAGTGTACTACATCTACTGCATTCTTATAATAGTAAGCATTAATATGACAATACCTTGTACTTAGTAGGTCTAAGATAGTTTATAGCGTTGAAATATTATACTAACATTAATCTTTGATTCCTTTAAATGGCAAGTTAGACACTAAGCTTACATTGTACTCGCAAAAAAGCCATACCGTTATAATAACGATATGGCCAATAAAAACAGCTTTTCTTTAGATTTTGCTACTGAGCTGATCTACTCTTTTTAACCAAGCAACACCAAAGAGACCGCTGGGAAGGCAACCAGAATAACCAAGCGAATGACATCAGAGACAATAAACGGTGCCACCCCACGAAACATATCGGACAGCTTAATATGCGGTGCCATCGCCTTAATCACAAAGATATTCATCCCCATCGGCGGCGTAATCAGACCAAGCTCCACCGTCAACACCGCAACAATCCCAAACCACACCGGATCAAACCCAAGGGCCAAGATAATCGGGAACACCACCGGAATAGTGATCACCAGCATCGCAAGGGCATCCATAAACAGCCCAAGTAAAAAGTACATGAATAGGATACAGATCAAAACAATCATCGGACTGACCGCAAGGCCCCCAATCCACGTCGCTAACGAATAAGACAGACGAGAGACGGAGACAAAGTAGCCGAGCGCCTCTGCCCCAAGCAGCATAAAGAACACCACCGCAGACAGCGCCAAGGTTTCAATCAGTGACTGCTTTAGCCCCTCCATACGCATGCCTTTGGCTGCTGCATACGCCCAAGAGACAAAGGCACCAACTGCCGCTCCCTCTGTTGGGGTAAACAGACCAAAGAAAATACCGGCGATGATCACAATAAAGATAAAGGTAAACGGTATCAATCCGGTCAATGAGAGCAGCTTGGCTTTCCATGAGGTTGATTCGCCGCGCCGAGCTAGGTGCGGTTTCCAGCGCACCATGATCATGACGGTGATCGAGTACATAAGCATGCCGAGCATGCCAGGCAAGAAGCCTGCGATAAACATGTCGCCAACCGACTGCTGGGTTAGGATGGCATAGACCAGTAAGGCGATACTGGGCGGGATCATGATGCCAAGCGTTCCCCCTGCCGCTAAGATGCCGCAAGCAAAGCCTGGCTGATAGCCGTATTTCTCCATTTGCGGTAGGGCCACTTTGGTCATGGTGGAGGCGGTGGCTAAGGAGGATCCTGAGATGGAGGCAAAGATGCCGGAGGAGCCGATACCGGCGATACCAAGACTGCCTCTGACGCCGCCAAAGATGGTGCGGGTGGCTTCAAAGAGTTTGCCGGCCATCCCGGAGTGGGTGGCAAAGACCCCCATTAAGATAAAAAGTGGGATGGCGCTAAAGTCATACTTTGCTAAGACGTCGACGGGGATGTCTTTGAGCATCTGTATGGCGCCTCCGGTGGAGGTGACGGCGCCAAAGCCGACCAGTCCGACGCCTAGCATGGCAAGGGCGACGGGGACACGTATGACGACCAGTAGGATCATGACTAGTAGGCCGATGGCTCCGATAATTTCTGGACTCATGCGCCTGTCTCCTCGGCGTCAAAGAATTCGCCTGTTTTAAAGATGTTGATGGATTCGATAAGAGAGCGTATGGCCAGCAGTAAGCTTAAGAAGGCGCTGATGGCGTAGATGGGCATCATGGAGATACGCAAATCTTGGGTGACTTTGCCAAATTCGATGGCGTCGATGGCGCTTTCATAAAGCCCCCAGGTAAAGACGAGGCCGATGATAAAAAAGCCTATCATGAATACGCCCATCATGTAGCCTTTGACGGCTTGCGACATCTTTTGGGTGAAGACGTCGACGATGATTTGTGAGCGCTCGACGAAGGCGGCAAAGGCGGCGAGCAGCGCAAACAACATAAAGTAGGAGACGATCTCGACGCTGCCTTTGACGGTGAAGCCAAGCTCGCCGCCGGTAAGCTTGAAGATGTAGCGAGCTATGACGTCTAGCATGGTGGTTAAAACGATGATGACCAGACTGATGCCACCAATAAATTGGCACAGTCTGGAGATGAGGGTGCTAAGGTTGTTTAAAGATGCCATAAGTGGATTGCCTTTAATGAGTTAGACTTTGCAGGCGTCGCTGGCGGCTTTCGCTTTTTCATACACAGCATCGGCATCCAAACCTAGAGCGTTGACATCGTTTAGATATTTTTGAGTGCCAGCTTCAAGTGGTCCTTTCCATGCTGGGTCATTGAGAGGGTCTGGAATTTCAATGATTTCATCGCCTTTGTCTTTAGCAGCTTGTATAGCCAATTGATCGTGCTTATCAAATACCTCACCAACCTTGTTAGCGAGCGCCATCCCTGAGTTATTATCAAGTACTTGCTTTAGATCATCAGGTAAGCTTTCATACTTATCTTTATTCATAGTAACCATAAGGGCCGAACTATAAAAAGGAATATTAGTATGATATTTAGTTATTTCATCAATTTTAAAAGCTGTGACCGCCTCCCATGGAAAACTAAGTCCATCTACGACACCGCGCTGTAGAGAAGTGTACATATCGTTAGCAGGTAAGCCAACAGGTGATGCCCCCGCGCTTTCAATAATGTCACCAGCAACCGCTGAAGGTCTGCGAATACGCATACCTTTCATATCTTCTGGCGTACGAATCAACTTATCAGTAGTATGTAAAGAACCTGGACCAGCACCATACATAAATAATAGATGTGAATCTTCGTATTCACTAGCAATCGTGCCATCGTCATATAGAGTTTGTAGCATACAACCCATCTGCGTGGCCGAATTAGACAAACCTGGAAGCTCAGTTATTTGCGTTAAAGGAAAGCGTCCATTGGTATAGCCATGTGCTTGTGAACCTATATCAATCGTACCCTTTGCAGCAGACTCATAAGTAACGTCAGCTTTAGCAAGACCAGCAGAAGGGTAAAGCTCGACTTTTAAACGTCCATCAGACTCTGTTTCTATCTGCTTAGCCCATGGTTCAAATACTTCTTTACTGATTGAAGAAGTTGCGGGCCAAAAATGTGAAAAACGTAAAACAGTGGTTTCTTCAGAAGAAGCTGATGAAGTATCAGTACTTTCAGATGTTTGATTGGAACAACCAATGATGCTCATGGCTGCTAAGGCACCTATTGAAAAAAGAGGAGCTAACTTCATTATCAATTCCTTTTGATAATTGTGAGAAGAGGAAAACTTTAAGACAATAAATATATACGAAACTAAAAATATAATAGGCTTAAAATTCTAGTCTAAATCTATTACATAAACAATACTTTTTATCACACTGTAAAGCAATTGTTATTGCTTATAAATAAAAATTATACTTGAAATTATCAGTTATAATGATATAAGTCAAATCATTTTAGATGAAAATATCTAACATTTATTATGGGGCTGTAGTAGATAAGGATTAAATATCACACCATTTTCTCAAGGTTTTCAGCTGATTAGATGGTGAGCCATAGT
>NZ_CANMAH010000009.1 GCF_947495825.1 uncultured Psychrobacter sp. | reverse complement strand
ATGGCTCACCATCTAATCAGCTGAAAACCTTGAGAAAATGGTGTGATATTTAATCCTTATCTACTACAGCCCCTTAAAATGTCGCCTGCAAACTGACAGACATTTGACGCTCAGGCCCCATCCAGCAGTTATTGATATCGTAACAGGCACCGACATAGGTTTTATCAAACAAGTTATTGATGCTTGCGCCGACAGCCAGCATCGGACTGATTTGATAATTGCCACCGATATCGACCAAGGTCACGCTTGGTAGCTCATCCGAGTTTTGTTTATCAAGCTGCATGCCGTCTTCGTAGCGTACGCCTGCATTCAGTGTAAGCTTATCTGTGGCGTAGTAGTCGGCCCACAGCGTGGCTTTGTGCTTAGCTGTCTGCGCTGGGGTATTGCCGACCACATCAGGGTTAAATTCATCTTTTGTAATCTCAGCGTCGGTATAGCTATAGCTTGCCGCAACATCCACCCAGTCATTGAGCATATGACTGCCTGATATCTCAAAGCCTTTTGACTCAATCTCACCGGTCTGAGTTTGGCTTCTATAGTTGATTTCGTCTGCGACCACGACGTTTTTTTGCGTGATATCAAAGACAGCGAGCGTGCCTTTGGTCGCGCGATCTGAGGACAGATATTTGATACCCGCTTCTAGCTGGTCGGCGGTGGTGGGTTTAAACGCTTCATTGGTAATAAAGTTGCTACCAACGACAGGCTGAAACGACTGCGAATAGCTGGCATAAGGCGATAAACCATTATCCAAATCATAAATGGCCGCCAGACGACCACTGGTTTTTGAGGCGTCATTATCGATCGTTTGTGCATCGTACACCGCGCCTTGTGCGGCTTTGGTTTGCTCAGTGATACTCTCAAACTTATCGTGACGCAAGCCTGCGACCACGGTCAAATCTTGCCACTGCATCTCATCTTGTACATAGAGCCCAAGCTGGCTTTGCTCGATGTCTTCGTCTTGACGATAGGCATCTAGCGGCAGGGTATCGGTATCGATCTGGGAAAAATTGGGGTTTGATAAGTCAAGGTTTGGCGTACCCGCTGCGCCCGCATCATAGTAAGTCGCGCTACTGTCGGTTTCTTGATACTCAATACCGAACAACACATTGTGCGAGGTGTTGGCCGTGTCGAATTGATAAGCCAGCTGGTTGTCTGTGGTCCAGTTTTTCATGCGCTCATCAGTGGTATACGCCACGCGGTTTAAGATCTTATCGCTACCATCGACAAACCCGCCACTATTATACATATTGCGCTGCTCGGCTTCGGCATCGGTGTAGCGTAAGATGTGCTTAAAGGTGAGATTGTCATTGATATCCCAGTTTACCGTAATGCTTGGCATCAGTACTTCTTTACTAAAATGATTCCATTGATCCCCTGCATAGGCGTCGCTGTCTAATTTGCCATAGCTGGCGTTGTAGACTGTACCGACAGCGGGTAGTGGGGTGGATGGCACCATCTCTGGATCATCTTGATAAAACAGATTGGCAAGCACAGAGACGTCGTCAGTCGCCTGCCACTCAAGCGATGGATTAATTAGTAATCGCTCTTCTTCGGTGGTCTGCATTTGACCGTCTTTTTGCCGTTTTAATGCCACCAAGCGATAGTTGAGCGCATCGCTGACTGACCCTGTCGTATCGACCGCTATCTCTTTTAAGTTTTGATTGCCAAGTCGCAGCTGCACTTCGGTTTCTTGCGTGCTCTTTGGGGTTTTGGCGATCTGGTTGACCATACCACCTGGTGCGGCATAACCGTAGAGCGAAGAGGCGGGACCTTTGACCACCTCTACCGCTTCGGTGGCATAAATATCTACCTGCGGCATGAGATTCCACGCGCCATCATAGGGCAGTCTGAGGCCGTCATAAAAGTTTGAGTAGGTCTTAAAACCGCGGATATTATACTCATCAAAGATAGAGACTGTGCCGCGGCTCTCCGAGCTTACGCCTGGCTCATAACGCAAAGCAGCGTTGACACTATCTGCTTGGCGCTTTTGTAACAACTCCTGATCGATGCGGGTATAGCTCATGGGCGCATCTTCAGGGTCTAAGGCGGTCTTGGTACCGGTGCTGCGATAGCCATCGGCATAGACAGTAATGGCCTCTAACGTGGTTGATGGGGCGGTCGAGGTCGAAGCAGTGATCGTTTCGCTTGCGCTGATGACTTCCGCGCTTTTAGATGACTCAGCACTGCCTGAGTTGTCGATTGTCTTGGCCGCAACCGATTGCGCAGCTGCGATATGACTGATACCCATTAATAGGCCGATCTGTACGGCCAATGTCAGGTGTTTTTTTCGGATGGTTCGGATAGATAGAGGGGGTAAATGAGACCGCATCTGATGTCCTTTTGAGCTGAAATGGTTGGCTTTTGGGTACAAAGTTGTAACAATACTTACAACAATGAGAATAATAACATTAATGATAATTGTTATCATTAATAAGTTGCATTCAAGGACTTCGTATAGTCAAATCTAAATTGCTCGCTAAAGCGTTGGTTTTCTTACGTGCTGTACCTGCGCTGCTCGATGCTGCGTAAAACGACACTTCATCTCGCCATATCGTTTTTATATCGGGTTGACTATAGAAGTATCGACCACTGCAAGTAGTGCGTATCGTGCCAAGCGCGCGTCATTTATTTGAGCATCGCAATGGCGTCAATGCTGGCGCGCTGCCGTTCTTCAGCGTTTAGCTCTATCAGTCGACCAGCTTTCATCAGTAGCAATCGATCGGCATGCTCAAAATAGCTGTCGTCGTGACTAATGATAAACAAGGTTTTGCCCATGGCTTTGAGCTTAGGTATCAGTGTTTGATAAAACACACGGCGAAAGGCAGGGTCTTGGTCTGCGGCCCATTCATCGAGGAGGAGAATGTCTTTTTGTTCGGCGACAGTGATGAGCATGGCCAGTCGTTTTCGTTGGCCTTGTGACAGCTTATCGGTAGAGAGGGTGTCGTCAGTGATGCTCACTTTGTCTTGCAGGTTGAGCTGATGCAGCCATGTATCCGTCAGTACTCGATCAGGCGCTTGTCCTTTAGGGCCGATGAGCTGCGTAAACAGGTGCTGATCGCTAAAAATCGCTGAAAACAGCTGGCGATAATCGGCGCTACTTTGTAAGTTGTTAGTTTGTAAGTCGCTACTTTGTGAATCGCTGTTTTGAGAATGAATGAGCTTTCCATCGACTGTTACGGTGCCCGTCGTTGGGGCAAAAATCCCCGTGATGATCTTGGCCAGCGTAGACTTGCCGCTACCATTTGCCCCTATCAAAAACACCACATCGCCGCGTTGCAAAGTTAACGTAACAGACTGTAAGATATCATCGGCATGCTCGCTGTCGACAGCTGTCACATTTTGGCTATCGATGTTGTGTGGATAGCGATAACAGATATCCTGAAAACAGATGGTTTGCCAGTTTGTCGCCGCGCTGTCTGTCTGAAAATCCGGCTGATAATCAGCAAGTGCCAACGCCTGTATTTTTTCTAAAGCCACTTGGGCAGTTTGTAGCGTGGGGTAAGCGCCGACAGCATGTAGGAGCGGGGACTGCATAAATAAAATTGTCAAAGAAAACGTCGTGGCCACAGCCATGGAGACGCCCAGAGAGCTTGCGACGGCAAAGACGATACCAATCGCGGCAAACATCATGATATTGGACCAGTTCACTGCCGATAAATGAAAGGTATCAGACTTGGTCACGGTCTGTTCATAGGCTTTGGCGTGCCGCAAAAAGTCGTCGTTATACAGCCTTTGGGCGCGGTGTTGGTTGAGCGCCAGCTCTTTACGCCCTTCTATGATGGACTGATAATCTTGGTATAAATAATCATTGATCTCGCGTAGCTCTGTCAGATGCGTATAGACGTGCTTGACCAAAATAGTACTGATCCAAATCGTCATCACAATCCAGCACATGACAATCAATAACAATGGCAGCGACAGCCAGCTCAGATACAGCCCGACACCTACCGATAAAATCACGCCTTGTACCAGCTCTGGCATGCGCACAAACGCGGTGGTGATAGACTGAATGTCAGAGGATAGGCTGGCAAGTAAGCGCGCGCTCCCTAGATTATCTATCTGCGGCACGGCGGTGTCGATGATTTGTTTGACCAGTTTTGTCCGTAGTTCATAGACAAATCGATGACCCAAGCGCGTGAGGGCATATTGTGCTAAAAACGTGGTCGTTAGCAATAGCAGCACCAATAGCGAAAACTGCCCCAAGCTCTGCCATGATAAAGCACTAAAGACAGACTGGCTGATAAAGGTGTGATTGATATACGCGATGATACCGACGCTGACGGCGGCATTGAACAGGTTTAATAAAACAACTTTTAAAAACGGCAGGCGATAGTGCGCCCATACCATATGATACAAAGAAGCGGCAGCGCGAGGGGACATAAAGACTCAGTAAATATACGTTTTTGAGGGTTTTAAAGAAGCTTGGCGTTCGCCCTATAGATGCTTATAAGGCTGAACGCTGATAAAAAACAAATACAGGCTATATAAATAGAAGCTATGACAAGTAGAAGCTATAAAAAATAGCTTTTTATGTCGATTCCTTGCTCTGCGACTGGGTGAAAAAACACAGCCTAAGAAGCCGGCTGAATGTCTAATTTAAACTCCCATGAGGTCGCCGTCGTCGCCGTGCTATCAGGATAATTGATCTTATCCAAACGCACACGCGCATAGCTGTTACCTTCGGCGGATCTAATGAGCGCGCCTTGAGCACTATCAAGTGGTTTGGCATTTAGCTGATGGGTCATGCCATTGTAGGTATACCAGCCAAAATCCAAATTCGGAAAACTGCCAGTATACGCAGGGTTGAGATCTGAGCCTTTACTGTCAATCACCCAGCTTCTAGCGCTTAGCGGCTTGTCGTAGTCTGCTGTGCTGGTAAGGTCGGCTAAGGTCGCTGCACTACCATCGGTGATAAATTGACTGACAATAGGCTCGTCTTTTGCATCATAATATCCTGCTGGTGTGGCGGCAAGATAACCGCCAATCTTACCACTGGCCGAATCCCCACCATTTAAAATCACATCATTACGCTTAAAGCCGATCTGCCAAGTGCTGTCTTTGTCCGTGCTGCTTTGGCCTGTTTTTAGGTCAACATATACCCAGTCATCATTGTTGGTGGCGTTGATGGTTTGGGTCTGTACCTGGTTTGGTAGCGCCGTATCAATCCAGCGAATGGTTGGGTAGCCAGATTTTCCAGCATCATTATAGTAGTTGGTAATCTGTAGGGCATAGATCGGCTGCTGGACGCTGCTGTCTGTCATGTCGCTACTACTGTCTGTGGTGACCATATAGACACGGTTGTTGGGATATAGCTGATGATTGCCTTGTAAGTTGTACTCAAACCAAGGCTTGGCAGTAAACACCCCGCCGCTGCGGTCTTCATTATAGTGCAGGCTGATGTCACGGCCTGTATCAGGGTCAAGGGTGGCATTGGTATAACGGCTCAGATCAGACCAGTCGATCAAGCCAAAAACCCCGCCCAAACCTGCGCCAGAGTCGCCACTATTGGACCAAAGCTTGACTGAGCGTGCTTGGTTTTCAAACTTAATATCCCACGTATCGCCGTCACATGAGCTTTCAGCTTTGGCATCAAAGTCATAACAAGTGGCACTATCAGGTGCTAGGTTGGTGACTTGCCATGTGGCGGTTTCGTTAAAGCTGGCACTGCTGGCAGGCGGTGTGCTGCCAGCATTATCGCTATTTCCGTTATTGCCACTACTCGAGCCATCACTGCCGCCACCGCAGCCGGTCATGCTAAGGGCTAATAGGCTGCTGCTAAAAAGTAGTGCCAATTTGGTCGGCTTGGTGCTCATTGCTAGGGTGGGTTTGGTCATGTCAGGCTCCTTGATGGTTATTGTTTTGGCTAAAGATAAAAACAGCGCTATAGACAGAGTTTTTTAAACAATTGCTTTACAAGCGTTGCTTTAAGATAAGTGCGGGCAAGGGCTTACCAGTGATAGCTGGCACCCAGTAGCCATTCACGATTGTCGATCGGACGATAGTCGCTGGCATCGGTGACATCACGCTGTACATCGAAGATATTATTAATCGCCGCGTATAGGCTCAGGTTTGCCGTCATGTCATAATTGAGCTTGCTATCGAGCGTCCACCAAGACGGCGAGTACGTCTGTGCGCTGGTGCTGACGAGCTGTTTGGACTCGTAGTTGAGGCGCGGGATCAGCTGTAGCTTGTCATTGATTTGATAGTCAAGTGCCAGCATAGCTTTGTGATTGGGCTTATAGGTCAGCTCGGTATCGGTGACATTGTTGTGGGTCTTGAGATACGCATAGCTGGCTTGTAGTTTGGTGCGCTCATCCACTTGCCAGTCGATACCGATATCGCCGCCATAGGTTTTGGCGCTATCGACGTTCATAAACTGATAGACAGCAATATTGCCATCAAAGGTCGAATTGTCCTCGTCGGTTTGGATAAGGTCGTCAACGTCATTATAAAAACCATTGACGGTGAGATTGAGTGTATCGCTCAGCTGACCTTGATAGCCGATTTGGTAACTGGTTGAGGTCTCCGGCTGCAAGTTTGGGTTGCCCATCACTTTATAGCCCAAATTGCTATGATCAAAGACGTAGTAGCGCTCTTTGAGATTGGGCACACGGTAGCCGCCGCCAATACTGCCACGCAAGATATGGTCGCGGCCGCTGGCGTCCATGAGATTATATTTGAGCGATACTGTTGGTGCCGTATGGCTACCAAAGTCTTCATCGTTTTGGTAGCGAATACCGCTCAGTACCTCCCAGTTATCACCGATTAGCCAGTCGTCTTGTATATACAGCTCACCGACATCACGGCTGACCTCATCACTGATCAGCTCGTTGACTTGGTTTTTCGTTTGGCTCAGCTTGTCTTGCTGAAGCTGCCCGCCGACCTGAATAAGATGAATGTGATCGCCGGATAGCACCCACTCAGGTAGGTCGAGCTGCGCCTGCGCTAGCGTGGTACTGATGTCGGTGTCACGGGCGCTAGTGATGGTCTGCTGGGTTTTGGTATTAGACTCACTTTGATAGTCCTCATGCAGGGCTTGAGCGGACAGCCGATAGGTCTTGCTACGATCGTCTGCATGCGGCGTGATATCAGCACGCGCACCGACACTAAAGCGCTGCTTGCTGATGTGCTCATCTCGCTGCTGCGCCAAATAGCGCGGTGCCACATAGTAATTAAAGCGGCTGATGTCATCTTCTTTATAGTGACTGGCCTCTAGCCAATATTGAGCATTTTTGACCACGCGGCTATCGTCGCTACTATTGCTGTCGTTTGACATGCCTTTGCCATCAGGGCGGTAGCTTAGGCGCGCGCTGATTTGTGACTGCTCGCTGGCGTCTTTTAGTCTGGGCCACGCTTTATGATCCAAGCTCAAGCCATCATTGTCTAGATATGAGCCTGATAGGCGCGCGTGAAAGCGTTGGTCTTTATCTAAAGCGCCTTCTACGCTGGCTTCGACATAGCGTTTGTTGGCGTCTATTTCTTTACCTGAAGGGTTTTGCTCACCATTACTGGCGATCTCGGTGGTGATATGTCCTGTCGCTGCGCCGATAGGTTTGGTGATGATATTAATCACCCCGCCCATGGCCGCACTGCCAAACTGCGCTGACGCCGCTCCTTGTACCACTTCTATTTGCTCGATATCCATATTCATGTATTGATTTAAGTTCACCGTCGAGCCGGTACTGGCGGTAATCGGTAAGCCATCGATGAGCACCAATACCTGATCGCCGGTGAAGCCTTGCATACTGACTTCATAGCCTGTTTTGCCATGGACTTCGCGCAAGTAAACATTGGGCAGCAGCGCCAGAGCTTCTTTTAAGGTATGGGCATGGTTGTCATCGAGCGTTTGGCGGCTAAGTACTTGCATGGCGACGGGCGCATCGCTTAAGGCACGCTCAGAGCGTGTGGCGGTCACCACGATAGGGTCGAGACGGACGCTTGGTAGGGCAGTATCATCGGTAAGCTCAGGGCCGTTGTCTAAAAAATCTGCTGCTTGGACGCTGGCAGGGGCCAACGCAGACAACGCCAAAGCGATGCTAGTAACCAAAGCACGCTGTCGCCACTGTGGTAAACGAGCAGAGAAGCGGGTATCTGGTAAATAAGAGCGAAGTGGGGACATCGACATAAGTAAGACAACCTTTATAAAAAAAGCAAAAACAGAGGGGTTTGACGCTCTGCTTTATTAAAATTATTTATCAAGACAACAAAGTAAGCAGCTAGCAGTGATTTAATCCTTCAAGGTTTTGTTACTTAAAACCTCAACGCGAGTAACAAAGTCCAGATATCATATTTTAAATGATAATAATTATCAATATGTAAATGATAATTATTTATATTTACAAACTAAAAAAATATTGCCATAATTATTTTCGTTCAATAGCGCCTGACAAAAACGATAAGCGCAAACATGGAGCGCTGTCATTTTGCTTGATTTGGTCAGATAGATTGGGCCAAGGGCGGCGTGTCTATTATTCAGTCATTTATCTCTTTGCTGTACATCTCTTTGCGTATATAGCGAGCTGATTGGCTTTTTATGACTTATTTTATGGAGACCCTCATGAGTCAACCGTTATCTTTAACCACAAAAAATACCGAGCTGTGGCAACAGTACCAAGCACTAAAAGTAAACACGCCGATGCTGTTTCCGACAGAAGGGGCAGCGGCATTGGGGGTCAGCGAGTTTGAGCTGATGCTCGCATCGCCTTACAGTCAGTACATCGGAGATCAGTGCAAAACGGTATTACAGCAGTTTGCACGCTTTGGCAGTGTTGAGAGCATCGTCAGAAACGATCTGGCCGTACATGAAAAAACCGCGCCGTATCACAATTTAAAACTCGGCGAAAAGATGGGAATAGCGCTCAATGTTGGTGGTTTGGATTTACGGTTTTTTATGTGGCAGTGGCAGCATATGCTGGCGGTCACCGATACCAGTCGCACAGGCAAACCGTCTTATAGCATTCAGTTTTATAACGGTCAGGGAGCGGCGATTGATAAAGTCTATCTGCGCGATTTCAGCGATGAGAATATCGCCAGCTGGCAGGCGCTGATTGCGGCGCAGCAGCAGACGGTAAATACAGAGACGCTGACGTTAGAGGTGCAAGCGCCGCTAAGTGACTGGCGCTACAAGGCGCTGGATGAAGGCGCACGCACGCAGCTCCAACAAGGCTGGCAGGCAATGACAGATGTGCATCAGTTTCACTCACTATTAAAAAATCTCAATATCGACCGTGCCAGCAGCTACCGTCAAGCGCCAGAGCAGATGACGCAGCAGCTTGAGGTTAGCGCTGTCGAGGCGGTATTTACGCAGGCCCGTGATGCCAAATGCTCGATTATGATATTTGTCGGCAATAGCGGACTTGTGCAAATTCAGACGGGTACGGTGCAGACGCTTAAGCGCATGGGGGATTGGTTTAATATTTTAGACAAAGACCATAATGACTTTACCCTGCATCTCAAAGATAAAGCTTTGGCGCAAGTGTGGTGCGTCAAGCGTCCAACCAAAGACGGTATCGTTACCTGTATTGAGGGCTTTGACAATAAGGGTTCGAGTGTCTTTAGCGTGTTTGGTCAACGACTCGAAGGCACGCCTGAGCTGGCTGAGTGGCAGCAAATAGTTGCTAATGTTGTCGACGAACATGCCTACGCAGAAGCGTTAGCGCCAGCAGTCATGGCTGAAGCAGAAAGTGCATAGACCAGTTATAAAAAATCAATTTTGGATAATTATTCAACATTAATGACTTATAAATATAGTCGATTCACTCTAAAAATGACATCGCGCTACTGGGATGAATTTTGCGCCGCCTCTGTGATAACAGCACGCAAGTAAAATTTATACCAGTAGCGTGCTTAAACTTATAACCATTTTATTTTGAATTGCTTATAGGGTCATTTTTTACGTTAGTAAATTAGGAATACGTATGTCTTCTGCCTTATCAAAAACAACACTCACGCACTCAGTTATTAATAAAAAACGTACCCGTGGTGCTGTCAGTACGGCTGCCATCATTGGTGCATTGGCCGTGCCAACACTTTCTGCTCAAGCTTATGAGGGTATCGTCGCCATGAGTCCCGATGTCGCCGATGTGGTCGTCGCGCTAGGAGCGACCGATAAACTGGTGGGTAAAGATGCAACCAATAAAAATCCGGCGCTAAAGAGCGTACCCGCTGTGGGCATGCACCGTAATATCACCGCCGAGTCTGTGTTGGCGGTCAAGCCTGACTTGGCACTCGGCAGTTATATGGTACAGCCGGCGAGTATCTATCAACGCCTAAATGGACTTAAGGTTAAGGCCGTCAATGTCGCACCCAAAGAAGAAGTCAGCACCTTTGCCAGCAGTATCAAGTCCATCGGCAGTTATGTCGATAAAAAATCTGCCGGGTCGCAGCTAGCCAAGCGTTGGCAGGTGGGGATGAGTCCTATGGCAAAAACCGGTAAGCGCTATCTGCTAAGTTACGATGGCCGTATTGTCGCTGGTAAGGGCACGGTAGGCGATGAGCTGATTCGCCGTGCGGGCGGGATAAATGCCGCCAACGTATCGGGGTTAAAACCCTTATCGCGAGAAGGCTGGCTGGCCGCCAAACCTGATGTGATTATCATTGCTGAGCATAATGAGGCGGTCGTTGGCGGTGTTAGTAAATTTAGTAAGCGTCCTGAAGTTGCTGCCAGTACAGCAGGTAAAAATGGCGGCGTCCATTTTTGGCCAGCCGATGATTTTTTGCGTTATGGTTTAAAGTCGCCTGAGGTGCTAAAAAAGCTAAATGCGCTTGCAAAATAGCCTAAGTAGATAATCTAAATCAAGCAAATATACTCACTGAATCCCTATCCACATAAAACGATACTTTCCATGGCAAACACACTAACAATACCGACCCCTGTATTATCAAGCAAATACAAGCACAGCCTCTATTATCTGGTGGCGGCGGCCATATCACTGCTACTGATTTGGCTGGCCCTTGGTATTGGTTTTGGCGACTGGTCCAGTCCCAATCATCTGGATGACACCATTTGGCAGCTGCGCTATCCGCGCGTGGCGACAGCCTTGCTGGTCGGTATGGCGTTGTCTGTCAGCGGGGCGGCGCTGCAAGCGTTGTTTGAAAACCCATTAGCCGATCCTAGCCTAATCGGTACATCAAGCGGGGCAGCGCTCGGGGTGGTGCTGGTATTGGCGTTGGGGTTTGGCGGCGTTGGCATACCGCTTGCCGCATTTAGCGGAAGCGTATTGGTGTGTTTGTTTATTCTCGCTTGTCATCGGTTTTTGGGCGGCGGGCAGATGGGTCTGCTGATATTGGGGTTTGTGATCAGTGCGTTTTGTGCGGCCGTGGTCAGTCTGATTTTATTTATGTCTGATGATATGGTGCTGCGCTCGGCGACCAATTGGCTGTCGGGCAGTATGGCGGAGGCGGGGTTTGTGCCGCTGCGCTATGCGATCGTTTCTATGATCTTGGGGCTGGCTATCTTATTACCCTTAGGTCGGCAGTTAGATGGGTTAATGTTAGGGGAGGCTGCGGCAAAATCCTTGGGTATCAAAGTGGGAGGGGTGCGCTGTTTGGTGGTGATTGCCTCGGCATTATTGACAGGGGCGGCGGTGTCCTTAGCCGGCGTCATCGGCTTTATTGGCATGATGGTGCCCAACCTGCTGGCTATTTTGTTTGGCGGCGGGCGTATGCGGCTGATGATTTGGTCGGGCTGGCTTGGGGCGATACTATTACTGCTCATTGATGGCACAGCGCGGCATGTCGCTTATCCGGTGGATGTGCCTGTTGGCATCGTTTTAGCGCTACTCGGTGGCCCTTTCTTTATTTGGCTGTTTGTGCGTAGTAGCCGCCGTTAATTGATAGGAGTAACTATGCTTGATTCATTTTTTCAAAGTGGACGCAGCGCTGCGGCAGCAAAACCCGTGCGGCCAGTACGGTCAATGAAAACAGGGCAAACAGAGCGACCAAGTCAAAATAATAATACAAGTCATGAGAAAGCAAGCGAGCTATTGTCGATGCAAGATATTCATATCTCGCATGGTGACAAAGTGCTGCTAAAAATAGACAAGCTCACCGTACCAAGCCAAAAGCTCGTCGCCTTTATCGGGCCCAATGGTGCAGGTAAAAGCACATTATTGCATACAGTATTGGGTCAGCATACTGGGGTGGCGTTAAAAACACAGGGGTATATCACGGCTCAAGGCCAGCCTATCGATGAGATGATGCGTGATGGTCATGTCGCTTGGGTTGGACAACATGAGCGTTTTGAGCTGCCGCTTACGGTGCTTGATTATGCGCTATTGGGCGTCTCGCCAAACCTTGCTTGGTATCAGCGGCCAAATCGCCACCATGTCGAACGCGCGCAAACCTTGCTGCAAGATTTTGAGCTGTCAAATCTAACCGATGCCCGTGTGCAAACCTTGTCAGGCGGGGAAAAGCAGCGCTTAGCTATCGTGCGGGCACTGATGCAAGACACCAAAATCATGATGTTTGATGAGCCGACCAACCATCTTGACATTCGCCATCAGCGTTTTTTATTGCATTATTTACATCGTTTGGTACATGAGCAGCGCAAAAGTATCTTGGTGGTGCTGCATGATTTGACCCATGCCCATCGTTATACCGATGAGGTGGTACTACTAAATGGTGGGCGAGTTATTGCCCAAGGTTCGCCTACCGAGGTGATGACCCGTCAGCGACTCAGCGCTGCCTATGATGTCGATATCAAGGCACATCAGACCGAAGATGGTGTGGTGTTTGTATGATTTGGCAGATAGTCATGGTCAATAAAGACCGATAATCATCAACTGATGATGGACGCCTTAAAACCCTGCAGGTCAAAGCAGGGTTTTAAGGCGTTTTTTTTGCTAAAATAGGTCGATGGTGTTTCTTAACCTTATGTCAAAAACGCTTGCCGTTCAGCAGTAAGCGATAAATATCATAAAACTTATAAAGGACAAATTAGGCACATCACGGCAAATTTCGATGCAGGTAACATCGATATTATCAATATACAAAATAAAAACGATATCCAACTGGCTAGCCTCTGCCATCCCTCTATACAGCTTAAGCTTTAATACGCCGCATTAAGTATAAAAAATAAGCGCCGCCAATGATGGCAGCAATAGTGCCTGCTGGTATCTCATAGGGAAATATAAGATAACGTCCAATCCAATCCGCCATCACCATTAATCCTGCTCCTAAGATAGCTGCCAGTTGCAATTGCCGCTTAAGTTGTACGGCACCTAATGTGGTCGCAAGGTGAGGAATCATTAGCCCCAAAAAGCTCAGTGGACCTACTGCCAAGGTTGATACGGTGCTAAGCGCTGCGACTAAAATTAAGACCAAGCTTTGATATACACGTAAAGACACTCCAAGCTCGCGCGCCACTCCGCTACCTAAGCTTAATATTTGTAAGGGTTTTATCAGCATCAGACTTAATAAAAAAAGCACAGAAGCGAGTCCTACTAAAATCCATGCAGTCTCTGGACTGGCAATATAAGTCGAACCTGATAGCCAACTGAGCATTGCTTGCAGCCGTTGATCGCCAGATATTTTGACCAGACTCAGCAAACCACTCATCAATGCCGCTATGGACACTCCAACCAATAAAAGATAAGCAGGATTGATGCGACGCGCCAGCCAAAGAATTAAACTTAGTACGATAAAAGCTCCTAGTAATCCTGATAATACCAGGCCGCTATAACCAAACTGTGGCAAGAAGACAAAAGCCAATAGCACACCAATCGCTGAACCCGAACTAATCCCCAGCACTTCAGGACTGGCCATCGGGTTACGAGTTAGTGTCTGTAGTAATACTCCTGCCACGGCTAACATCACTCCAGTTGCCGCAGCGCTTAGAGTGCGAGGTAATCTAAAATTAGCGATTAAATCCCATACTGCATTCAATTGCCAACCCTTAGCCGTAGCAGTGAATATCAGTGTGCCTACTGTCAACAAGATTAATCCTACACTCCAGCGCACTAAATGAACATGACGGCGTACTGAAACAATCGAGGGTATGACCTCATCAGTGTGCTGATGACGCTGTCTAACTATTAGCCATATAATTAATGGTGCTCCTAATATAGCTGTCATGGTATCGACAGGTATTGCTAAGCTAAGATAAGCTTGTAGTAACGTAATGGCGTTACTGGTGATCCATAATAAAAGCGCCCCAAACACATAGCCCAATAATAGCCGAGAGCCAATGCGTTTGACAGAAAATACATTTACTAAGGTGGCAGCACCCAAACCAACAAAGCTGATGATACCGACACGACTGACCACAAGGGCGGTCAATATCGCAACCAACGCTACTACTAACCCACGAATAATGTTGACCGGTACGCCCAAGCTCTGCGCTTGTCTATCATCCAAGCTCATTATTTCTAAGGGTTTTAATATGGGTATTAAGGTAACAAAAGCGGCTAAACTGGCAAACATAAAAGTGTTAGCAACTTGCCAGTTATTTTGAGTTAGACTGCCACCTGCCCAAACCATGATGCTTAATGCTTCTTCAGAATAATAGATAAGTAATAGTGCGGCGATAGCACCCAATAAAATATTGGTAACTAAACCGCCTAGTACCAATACTAGAGGGTTCATGAGGCTAGGAGCAGCGAGCATAAATACAAGCCCCATGCTGCTAAGTGCTCCAATAAAAGCGATCCAAAAGCTACCGCCTAGACTCAAATTAGGCAAGAATAAAGTAACGAGCAATAAGGCTATATTTGCGCCACTACCTACGGCCAATGTCGTGTCTGAAGCAAGTGTGTTTTTGACCAGTTGCTGTAACAGTACACTCACTAAACCTAATAAACCACCAGCAGCCGTTGCAACTAGCATGGTTGGTAATATTTTTAGTTGAGCGTCCATATCTTTAAAGGATAAATCAAACGATGGAGAAAATAACTCAATAAAAGCCAAATTCCATAGCTGATATACAACTGAGTAACTACTACCAATAGCAATAATAACTAACAGAGTGAGAATAAGGTAGATAGGGGAAAGTGCCAAAAAATTGTTTTTAATATTCATAAGTCATTATTGCCTACAAAATTGGCATTTTTTAAGCGTTCGGCTAGGACGGACATTGACGCGATACCGCCATTAATCCAAGTAGCAGGTAGCAAGGTGAGGCAACGTTCTTCACCGATAGGATTATTATGTTTATCAAAGGAATAACCAAGACGCTGCCAAACCAAGCTGTCTTTTAACGCAAGTTTGAGTGGATTGCTTAAAGGCTCAACTACCACCAAGCAAGTATCGTCATTTAGCTCAGACAAATCTCCTAGCATGATTGGGGTAAATCCCCATTGATTGCCATCGTCTAACGCTATGAGCTCCAACCCCATTTCAGACAAAGCTGGCTCAAATAGACTGTTATACGAATACATCCGCAAGTTGTTGGTATCGGCAAACTGTACGACGGCAAGCTTTTTAATCTTGGGATGGCGAGCGCGAAAATCTTGCCCGGCCTTTTTTAGCTGATGCTTCTGATTATCTAAATATTCTTGGGCGGCGTCAGGTTGACCAATATACTTCCCTAAATTTAGAGTAGGTCTAGCATAGTCATTCCAGTGAGCCACTTTTTGAGTACTATCTAGTGAAACGGAATATACAGGTAAGTCACCATACATAGGGCGTAGATGCTCATAGAACGGACTGTCTATCACCACATCCAAACCTAACTGAGAAAACATCTCCGGATTAGGCTGATAGCGCATACCCACATCGTAGGTAGCAGCAGGCATGATAGGTTTGCCCACCCATTGGCCATAGATATATTTTTCCCCCATAGCTATAGGCGGGTAACCCATTGCCGTTAAGGTGGCAGCTATGCCCCAATTAGGGGTCATCACTTTGGGTGCTGTTTGTTCGTTTAGTATGGTTGATGGGACAGGCGTGTCATCAGATGAACGGCATGCACTTAATAAGAGAAGCGAGTAAAAAACGACAATGCACCAGGTCAAAGAAGTAATAAGACGTTGTCTGCTGCTATCTCGAAACCTAACATAACTCATATAACCGCTACTTTACGACTGGTGATAGGATGGTCTAATAAAGCGAAATTCACACCAAATATCTTGTGTAATACCTCTTTTTCCATGGTGTTTTTGACATCATTCATATGGCAAAGCTGGCCTTGCTTTAAAGCAATAAATTCATCACAAAACCTTGCCGCCAGATTCAAGTCGTGCAAGATAATAACAACACCTAGTCCTTGTTGATCAACCAATTGGCGAATCAATTTTAAGACTTCTACTTGATAGACAACATCTAGCGCAGCTAACGGTTCATCCAACAATAGATATTTTGTTTGCTGAGCAAGACACATGGCCAACCATACGCGCGCGCGTTCACCACCAGACAATGTTGAAACTTGACGGTTTCTAAAGGCTTCAGTTTTAGTCAGTGTTATGGCGTTTTCTACCTGTGCATAATCTTCGGTAGTAGGCTTTTGTAACCATTTTTGATGAGGGTATCTGCCCAACATAACCAACTCGTAGACAGTAAATGCACCTGCGTCAGGCAGGTTCTGGGGCAGATAAGCAAGATGCGTTGCCAGTCTTTTAGCAGAGAAGTCACGCAGGTCTTGATTCTCTATCTGGATACTACCTTGAGTAGGTAACATCTCTCCTGCCATTGCTTTTATAAGGCTGGACTTACCTGAGCCATTATGACCGATGAGTGCATACAGCTTATTTGGCTCGATACTAAAAGAAGTAGGATGAAGTAAGACTTTTTTCTGACGTATTAAGCTTAGATTGTTGATGTACATCATAGTGAACAATATAAAGTAAATGATGCATTCTAAATAAAAACAGTCCGTTAATGCAAATGATTTTCATTTTTATTTAAAATGTATGCATATTAGAAGCGTTTTCTTAGTCTCACGTTATTAGAGTTTCATGAATAAATTCATCGGTAACACAGATAATATCGAGGGTCTGCTGTGTGCGAGATAATAGTGGTTACTACGCGCGCCAATAGACTTTTATCACCATATCCTGACGCGATAAGCCAAGTTTTGACTTTAGTTGCTGACGTAATAACTTAATATCTGCCGCTTCAAGTGCGCCCCAAACTTTGTCAATCTTGAAAGAGGATTTCTCTAATTGCTTATCTAATACAGTAACTATTTTTTCAGCGAGATTGGCCGTCGGTGTATTAATAAGGTGACACAAATTATCTTGCAGAAAATGCGCATCTTTGCGTAGTTGATTACTAAGATTTAGGTTGTGTAAATAACCAATATCTTCTGGATCGTTAGTAACGGCAATGACAAGGGGAGGCGATGGATTTTTCCAGTTCTCTAATAAATTGGCTACCGTAGGCAAAGAGGTCTCATCACAGATGAGCAAGCACTGGCCATCTGTGAGATGTTCTATTTTCTCTGGATATTCACGTACCGTTTTAATTTGCATGCCGCAATTAAGAGAACGGGCCCAATTACCTCCTACCGTATCGCCATGAATGTAGACATCTATCCAAGCTTGCATAGATGAGTTTCTCAAGTCTTGCCAAGCCTTTCGCAGCGTATAATAGCGCTGGGAAGGCTTATCGCTATCTGTTGACTTGTTTTTTAGGTCAGATAAGTCATTGTAATCTAACTCAAATAAATAAGCGTAGCCAGGATGAGTGAGTGGCGTATTATCGGGTGCAGCTACTACTAACCGATACATATTGGGGCTGACGTAGTAACCGTTGATGAGTGTAAAATACTGCTCTTGAAGCTTAATTGTGCGCTTACCAAGCTTATTGGCAGATGTTTGCAATAGTATTATATATTGTTCTTGTAGCGTCATTGACTCACTGATAGGCGCTGTAAAATCGATAAAATACTGATTATTGAAGGTAGTGGTGTTTGCAAAGCTACTGTCATTATCAGTGGTTTTGAGTTGAGTCGCATTCGTATTATTCGGATAACGACTCGTTGTGTCTAATTCTAATAATATCCCATCCGTATATAACTCTTTTATCGATGCAATATCATACTCACTCACTGTCGTGGTAGTAAATGCATTAATAAGCATAGCAAGCTCATCTTGATGTTCTTCATTAATATGGTTGATGAACTGATTTTTATCAACAAAAGCTAGTGGTGTCTTACTGGTATTGTTCTGAACAAGTGGTCGAGCCATAAAAGGTAATCCATGCCAAAAATTAAATAATATACATGTTAATGATTATTATTATCAAATACATTATTGCTTCAATCTATATGCATGTCAATTTATTTATCACCATCAGTGAACTAGTCTCGCAGCATCATCGGTATTTTTCCTATAAAAATAATTAATATCCAAAAATTTATTATTTGTTTTGCTTGAGGGGAGAGGCAGCTTTAAAACGCAGTAAACGCAAAGCATTTAGCGTGACCAATACCGTTGCGCCAGCGTCAGCTAGTACCGCAATCCAAAGTCCTGTAATCCCAAACACAGTAGTAATCAAAAATATGCCTTTTAGTCCCAGCGCAAACATCACATTTTGATGAATATTGGTCATCGTGGCACGCGATAGCGCAATAAGATTGGCAACGTCCATCACGCGGCTTTTCAACAGTGCAATATCAGCCGTTTCGATAGCCACATCTGTACCACTACCCATAGCAATACCGACATCTGCTGTTGCTAGCGCTGGTGCATCATTAATGCCGTCACCAATCATCGCTATTTGGTTGTTATCTTTCATCTCGCTTAGCAGACGTAGCTTGTCTTCAGGTAACAGCTCAGCCTTCCACTCTATATCTAACTGACTGGCAAGCGCTTTTGCTGTACGGCTATTGTCACCTGTGAGCATGACAGAGCTCACGTTCATTGTGTTCAGCATTGCTACAGCTTGCTTCGCATCTTCTCGCAGCTCATCACGCAGAGCGATCAATCCAAGCGCCTCACCGTTTTGCTCATCAAACAAGATCGAAACCGTTTTTCCTTCATTTTGTAGCGTCTCGATTTGCGTTTGCTGCGTCATCGGTAAGGTGGTTTTCTCTGCTATGTAGACTGGTGAGCCAATGCTCAAAGAGCGCCCAGTGACCGTAGCATGTACGGCTTTACCCGCAGTAGCAGTAGCATCAGTGGCATCAAGGATAGCTACCTGAGCGTCTTTGGCATGATCTACAATAGCTTTAGCAAGTGGGTGACTAGAAGTCGAATCTACGCTTGCAAACAGTGCCAATAACTTGTCTTGACCTTTAGCGTCCGTATGCGCTGAGGTAAAGCCGATAATATCGGTTACCCGTGGCTTACCTTCGGTTAGCGTACCTGTTTTATCAAAAGCGACGGTACTGACTTGACCAATCAATTCCATGACATTACCGCCTTTGATAAGCAGTCCGTGGCGCGCACCGACCGCCAAACCTGAGGCGATAGCGGCTGGTGTCGAGAGTACCAACGCGCAAGGGCAGGCAATGAGTAATAGTGCTAGACCACGATATAGCCATGTCATCCATTCTGCGCCCATAAATAGCGGCGGAATGACAATAACCAGCGCAGCAAGTGCCATTACGATAGGCGTATAGTAGCGGCTAAAGGTCTCAATAAAGCGTGCGGTCGGGGCTTTAGATGCTTGCGCCTGCTCTACAAGCTCGATGATACGTGCAATCGTATTATCAGCCGCTGTTTTCTCCACGCGTATGTGTAGTACGCCATCGACGTTAATCGAGCCAGCAAAGACATCATCGTTTATGGTCTTAGCAACAGGAACGGACTCACCAGTCACAGGCGATTCATCAAGACTTGACGTCCCTTGAGTAATGACGCCATCGGCAGAGACTCTATCTCCAGGACGCACCAGAACTTTATCATTTACTTGTAGTGAAGCTGCTGGCACCTGACGTTGTTGACCTTGTGCGTCTAATAAAATGGCAGTCTTTGGGACAAGCGCCGATAACGCTCTAATACCAGCGCGGGCGTGATCGGCCGCTACGCTCTCTAACAGCTCACCAACAGAGAACAAAAAGACCACTGCAGCTGCTTCTTCAGCTTCACCGATGATAAGGGCGCCAATGGCCGCGACGGACATCAGCATTTCAATTGAAAAAGGCGAGCCTGTTAGCGTTAATGCAAACGCTTTGCGGGCAAATGGTATGACGCCAATAACGACAGCGGCAATAAAAGCCCATGTGCCATAGGCAGGAAAAACCAATGATAAGACGTAGGCTGCGCTCATCAACAGACCAACACCAATGACCTGTTTGCCCTTTAACGTTTGCCACCAGCGCTGATCGTTTACTGTTGTTTGAAGCTCATTGTTGCCTGCCTCATTTTGTTGGTCGGTTAACTCTGACACACCAAACCCAAGACGCTTGATGGTTTTTTCGATATCTTTGTTTTTAGTTGCCGCATTAGGCGCTAAGGTTAGCGCGAGCTTTTGGGTGGCAAAGTTTAGCTGAACATCAGAGACACCAGGCATACGTGTCAACGCTGTTTCAATCTTGCCAACGCAACTGGCACAGTCCATACCTTCAATATGATATTGCATAATATTTTATCCTCTTATTAAAGGTATTATGAACCCTATAGTGGCTTTAGGGTCAAGGCTTTGATTAACCAGTTTGTTTGATTTTTCACTTACTGAACCTTATAGTTACTTTATGGTCTAAATTTTAGAATCACTATTGATGACTTTAGCTATTTAAGGAGAGAAAAATGCCTATCAAAATTGGCGAGCTTGCCAAACGTACAGGGGCGACGGTAGAAACCATTCGCTATTACGAAAAAGAAAAATTGTTACCGGAGCCTACGCGCAGTCAAGGGAATTATCGTTTGTATCGTGAGGATCATATTGAACGTCTGCAATTTATCCTACATTGCCGTACGCTCGATATGACTTTGGAGGAAGTGCGAGTTTTGCTGCAGTATTGGGATACGCCAGATAAAAACTGCGGAGAGGTAAATATACTATTAGACGAGCATATCGATGCGGTAGAAACACGTATGAAAGAGTTGGTGCAATTAAAGCAGCATCTATTAGATTTGCGCCAAAAATGCGCCAAAGAAGCACCAGCTGAATCATGCGGGATACTCCATGCGTTGGCTGATAATTCTTGTCATCTCTCCTATTAGCCATTTATTAAAAACGCTCTATGAAGGTGGAATTGTAAAACGTCTTATATTTTTCTAAATTAGCGCTTTTCGTCTAAGTGCTTGATATTATCTGGGCTGGCTGCATAGATAGCGTCAAGCTCATGCTGCGTTAAATATTTTTCGACAATAGGAAAGAGCTCACGTTCTTCAAAACGTATATGATCATATAATAAGTTACCAAGTTGTTTAACTTGTTTAACAGTGACTATAGTATTCTCACAAGCTTGAGCAGCTTGAATTTCCATCTTCGTATTGTTCAACAGTCTATGCTGTTCTCTCATTGTATCGAGTACGGATCCAACCTCAGGTTGGGTAGCTTGATAAGGTAGCAAGGCTTTTGTGATTAAATTGTCCTCGATACTAAAATGGTTTTGCATATCATCAATATAAGAGGACAGCGCTTGCCAATGTGTAGTAATCTCTTGCGGGTTATCGGTGCACTCTTTAGCGTGACGTCCTATATGTAAACCAAGATGATGCTGGCGTGATAATGGCTGTAATTGATGGGCACGTTTCATCAGTAATCTCCGCTTTATGAAATCTGTAAACTTAATGGACGATCTACTGTATAAATAATGATAATCATTCTCATAATATAACAGTTTATAGGCTATTTTACTATCGTCATGTGACTTCGAGTATTAATCAATATACAGTTATCACTTAGATAAAATTAGTGGTTAAAATTTTTAGGCTATAAAATATATAGTTTAAAAGGCTTTACTGTATTTTAGCCTAATAAAGCACTTCTATATTTAGAATTAATTTTCAAATTCTTAAAATCTCATTAAGGAGAGGTTATGCATATCACTGCAAATTTTGACGCAGGTAATATTGATGTTATTAATTTAGACGATAAAAACGATATCCAATTGGCTATCCGACCAGACGTTGGTGGCGAGTTTTTTCAGTGGTTTAATTTTCGCTTGTCAGGTGAGATTGGTGAGCAATATGTTCTTAATATTGTCAACGCAGGAGAGGCATCATACGTTGCAGGGTGGGAGAATTATCAAGCGGTGGCTTCCTACGATCGGGAGTATTGGTTCCGTCTGCCTACCACTTATAAAGACGGCAAGTTAACCATAGTGGCAGATTTGGAATGTAACACCATTCAAATTGCGTATTTTGCTCCTTATAGCTATGAGCGTCATCAAGATTTATTGGCCGCTGTACAGACGCATCCATCAGTGACACTAGAGCATTTAGGTGAAACGCTTGATAAGCGCGACTTAACGTTGGTTAAAATTGGCAATGAAGATAGCAGCAGTGATGGGAATAAACGCAATATATGGATTACTGCGCGTCAGCATCCTGGTGAGACAATGGCGGAGTGGTTGGTTGAGGGGCTACTATATAGCCTGTTAGATGAGGATAATGCTACTGCTAAGATGTTATTAGACAAAGCAAACTTCTACATTGTACCCAATATGAACCCAGACGGCAGCGTGCGCGGACATCTGCGTACTAACGCAGTAGGGACCAACTTAAACCGTGAATGGTTAAATCCAAGTTTGGAGAAAAGCCCCGAGGTCTTTCATGTCATTAACAAAATGGAGGCAACAGGCGTTGACTTATTTTATGATGTACACGGCGATGAAGCGTTGCCTTATGTGTTTCTTGCCGGCTCTCAAGGGACACCAAGTTATAATGAACGCCTAGCACGTCTGCGTGATAGATTTTCAGACGTGTTAAAGTTAGCCAGTGCCGACTTTCAGTCCGAATATGGCTATGATATTGATGCGCCAGGCACCGCGAATATGACGGTAGCCACTAATTGGGTGGCTGAGCGCTTTGATTGTCTTGCCAATACTTTAGAGATGCCGTTTAAAGACAACGACAATCTACCTGATGCAGACACAGGCTGGTCACCAGAACGTTCTATTAAACTGGGAGAAGCGTCGTTAACGGCGATGTTGGCAGTGGTAGATGATTTGCGCTAATTGTTATGACTTGGTCTTCTCAGCAAATTTTTAGCGAACAACCAAATAAAAAAGACACCGCATTTAATGTGGTGTCTTTTTATAAGTGATTTTTTATAGCATGAGTTTTAGTGCTCATTTTAAGCGTAAGCTAACTAGAGTCTTTTTTAGACCAAGAATAAAAGCCCGCCCATGATGATTAAACCTGATACCGCCAATACAATTAAGCAGTATCCCATGATGGCTCGAGCGTCAAGTCCTGCAATCCCTAATAATGGCAGCGCTCAAAACGGCTGTATCATATTCGTCCAAGCATCACCCCACGCAATTGCCATAGCCGTCACGCTAGGGCTAACTCCAAGCGCTGTCCCAGCCGGTATCATAACAGGTCCTTGAACAGCGAATTGTCCACCACCTGAGGGCACAAAAACATTGACAATACCAGCGCTTAAAAATGCAAACACAGGAAAACTTTCTGCTGAAGCATTATTAATAAAAAACTCAGTAACCTCGGTACTAATAGAGATCCCATTGAGATTTGCCCCAGTCATGATGCCCATAATGCCACCGTAGAAGGGATATAGGAGTACAATGCCAGTGATACTACTGATGCCTGAGTTTATGGCCAAGTAGTAACGCTCAAGGGTGCCATGTGCCAGCAGGCCTATAAACAAAAATAGACCAATGACGATATTAAACCCTAAGCTAAAGCCATTATTCGTAAATTCATTTACATAATACATAAATGCAAGTGCTAGTAAGACAAGGGCAACAAGACGACTGTCATCCAGTTTTTTCGCTGGTGTATCATGTTCGGGTGCTTGGAAAACCTTACTTTTAAGCATACTGGGATCGACCAGCGTTGGGTTCTTGGGATGCATAAAGCTATTAAGTACAGGTATAACGACAATCAAAGTGACTAAGATAGCTAAATTATAAGGCGCAAATATGGTTTGCGACAGAGGAATGGCTTCTGTTAGTACGCTTCCTGAGAGTTGTTCTAGCGTATCGCCACCGCTACTGAGTGCTAATGGGATCGAGCCTGATAGCCCTGAATGCCAAACCAAAAATCCAGAATAAGCTGCGGCAACTAATAGGGGATAATCAACGCTTGTTACTTTTTTGGCAAGCGATCTGGCAAAGACCGCGCTAATGACCAAACCAAAACCCCAGTTAATCAAAGCGCCTGCCATAGCGACTAGCGTGACGATGATAATGGCGGCTTTTGGCGAATGTACTTTGTCCGCCATCGCGTCCAAAAAACGCTGAATAAAGGGGGCATTGGCGAGCGCATAGCCGGTTATCAAAATCAGCGCCATCTGCATAGCAAAACCATGCAATGACCACAAGCCATTGCCCCAATGACCTGCCATAGACAACACATCTTGACCCGTTAAAATAAGACCGGCTGCAAACGCGATAATGGTGAGAATAATTGAAAAAACGAACGACGATGGCAGGTAACGATTGACCAGTTTTACACTAGCATTGGTTATCACAGCTAACATAGCAAACATCCTTGTAGTATTGATAGCGACTTTGATACTTTGAGTTATAAAGAGCGAAACTTATCTAAGTGATAAGCCGAGTGTTCTATTCAACCTCTCTTTGATCGGGGTCTTACGTTTATATCAAACTCCTTTTGATATAGGGTTTTATTAGTTTTCCATAAAATAATCGCAGTATTCTTCTCTTAAAGTTTTTTTGCTGATTTTTCCTGTGCCTGTATACGGCATCTCATTGATTAAAATAGTTGCAGAGGGGATCGACCACTTATGTAGCTTGTGAGCTAAATATGTTTCTATTTCTATATGTTCGATATGCATGGTAGGTTTCGCTACCAAAATTAGTAGAGGTCTTTCTCCCCATTTTGGGTGATTTGCAGCAATGACTGCAGCTTCGACCACTTTCTCATGACCCAATATGGCATTTTCAATTTCGACACTACTGACCCATTCGCCACCAGTCTTAATCATGTCTTTTGCACGGTCAGTAATGTTCAGGTAGCCATGTGCATCAATCGTTGCTATATCCCCTGTATCAAACCAAACCTTTGTGTTATCGGTTATATTATTAGTCGTTTGGCTGTGGCTATCTTGTCTATAACTATTATTGTTATAGTTGCTTGCAACATTATGTCCTCTGATTTCTAAAGTGCCTTCAGATATACCGTTATGAGGAAGAAGCTCATTGTTTTTGCCTTTTAGCCGCATTTGCATACCAAAGATGGGTCTACCACATTTGAGCACTTGGGTTTTTGGTAGGTTTGTGAGGTCATTTATACGATTACAGGCACCTAAAGAGCTGGTTTCAGTCATACCCCACGCGTTTTCAAGCGCGATACCATACTGGCTTAAGCTTTTAATGAGAGAATAAGAGGCCGCAGAGCCGCCCGAGATCGCTCGTTTTAAGGTGGTTTTAGTGATGTTATTTTCTTGAAGATGGTTTTTGAGGGCTGTCCAAATCGTAGGCACGGCCATAGAGACATCTACCGATTCGGTTTGAATTAAGTGATAAACTTTTTCAATTTGGCCAGCAAATGAGTTGGGCCAAACGATTTTTGCCCCACACAGCACCGCATTGAAAGGTATGCCCCAAGCACTGATGTGATACAAAGGCACAAGTGGCATAATGCAGCTGTTTTCGTCTAGTCCTACTACCGTCGCCATACTTAAGGTGAGGGCGTGTAAAACCATACTACGATGTGAATACAATACACCCTTTGGCGCACCTGTCGTACCTGATGTATAGCAAAGACCACTTGCCGTTTGTTCTGGAATATCAGGCCAGTCATAAGCTGTAGATTCTGCTGCAATAAGTTCTTCATAGAACATAAATTCAATAGGCGATTTTAACGTTTTATCTGGATCACCAAGTACAATCAAATGTTTGACGAAGGGCTGGATGTGTTCATAGAGCGCCTCGACAATGTGCAAACAATCTTGCTCAACAATGATCACTTCATCTTGGGCAGAGGTGATAATTTGTAGCAATTGCTCATGTGGTAATTTGGGATTGATAGTGTGA
The DNA here is from genome assembly GCF_947495825.1 of uncultured Psychrobacter sp. Lineage (GTDB taxonomy): Bacteria > Pseudomonadota > Gammaproteobacteria > Pseudomonadales > Moraxellaceae > Psychrobacter. The sequence continues at coordinate 137,685 of NZ_CANMAH010000009.1, read as the reverse complement.
TAGATACGCTGTGAACAAGGAATGGCATAATGAAGCTCAAAGTGCTGGTAGGTGTTCCAAGCTATAGTGCCGACTTTAGCATCCTTACTAACTTGCAGTCAGTCTAAACTATTGGCAAACTGCGCAACTCGAGCAAAGGCATCTTTATAGGTGTACTCATGCGTAGTCATACCATCTGATTTGAGAGTGACAATTTTCTGCTCAGCATAAAGCGCCAAAGCGTGTTGCATGATAGAAGTAATATTTAAATTACAGTGCATCATCATTCCGTTAATCATCTTCCCGTCCTTAGTTAAGATGGTTGGTAATAATGATAATGCAACTATAGTGCCAAATAAATTTACTATAAATATCAATTACTTATAAAAATCAAACCATTTTTATTTTGAAAAATCATTTCAAATTTGAAACTTTGCTCTCCATCACTTTCATTTTACGCCATAGCGTGGTACGGCTAATGCCTAGGTTTTTGGCAGCCAATTCTAAATTGCCGTCAACCTCTTGGAGGGTCCGCTCTATCAGTAGCGACTCTTGATTTATCTTGGCTTCTTTTAACACAGAAGTATGGTCTGCTTTTTGAGTGGATGAAAAAAGCTCCGGCAAATGCAAAGACAAAAAACTTGGCTGAGTATGGCTTTTATCAAAATAAAATAGTACCTGTATCCTTTCTATAATATTTTCTAACTCACGGATATTGCCCAGCCAGTTATACTTTTTTAACAAGTGGGGTAGGGTATCTGGTAAGTCTTTGATCGATTTTTTATGTTTTTTTAAAAAGGTGTCAGCTAATGTCAATATGTCTTCTGGTCGGTTTCTCAAAGGTGGGATTGATAAGCGAAGAATATTAAGCCGATAGTACAAATCCGCTCTAAATTTGTCATTGGCGACCAAACCCTCTAAGTCAGCGTGTGTGGCGGCGATAACACGAATATTAAGATGATGGCTGGCCGTTGACCCTAGGCGACTGATTTGTCTTTCTTGTAGTACTCTTAAAAACCTTGTCTGTAAATGTAGAGGCATGTCACCAATCTCATCTAAAAACAACGTGCCATTATGCGCAGATTCGATCAGTCCAATACGTCCATTTTTTTTGGCCCCAGTAAATGCACCTTCAGCGTAACCAAATAACTCACTTTCTAACAAACTCTCTGGAAAAGAGGCGCAGTTAATCGCAACAAAGGGCGCTTTGCTACGGCTACTATAATTATGAATACTTTGCGCTAAGACCTCTTTACCTGTTCCGCTCTCACCCGTAATAAGGACGGTACTGTCAGTCTTGGCATAAGCTTTTGCTAAGCTTAAAGTGGTTTTAAAGATGGCATTTCGAGTAGAGAGTTGGTCAAATTGGTAACGGGTATTAAAATCTCTAGAAGATACTTTTCTAAATTCGCTACTAGAATACTCTAATGCATTGAGTTCTTGGGCGCTTAAGATATAGCCATTAATATAGTCATTGTTCATCTCTAAGATATGAACCGCTAATTGGTCGTTTTCGATATCGAGTAATTGGCGTGGATTTTGGTGCTTCATATCTAAGTCCAAATTACCAAAGATATCTGCAGTAGACTTATTTAATACGTCAGAGGGTGACTTTTTGAGTAACTGCGCCATTGAGGTATTTATAAAAGAGATTTTTTTATTCTTGGTAATAAAACAAACGCCTTCGTTCAAGTGGTTAAAGATTTCGGTAAGGCGAATAATTGTAGATTGTTCTCTTCTTATTTTTTCTAAACTCCTCAAGGCATTTGTGAGTAGATCTTTAAGTGATACAACCGTCATAGTCAGTTGTCCGATAAGGCCCTCATTAACTGCCAGCTCTACTGAAATGGGCGAGCCAATCACGGCATCAAACTTCTCACTTTTAATCTGTTGAATCGTTCTTTTAGCATCAGCATAAGAATCGTAAGTGAACTGTTCAATATCTAATAAAAAGATATCTGAATAATTCTTAAGACTAACGGTTGTAGTAGATTTTCCAAGTAAAGCAATACGTTTATATTGCTTCAAATTAGAGATGGCTTGGATGACATCAAACATACCTGTTCTGATAACTTGAATCTCAATACTTAGTATTTTTTGTAGATAACTGGCCGTCGCGCCCGTACACAAAATAATCTGGCAACCATTGACGGTCAGTTGCTGCGCTACCGCTTCAACATCAGAAATATGACATTCAACAAAACCGATATGCTGTGAATCAATTTCTGATATTGCTTGTTCGACCAAAGAGCGAATCCCATTAATATTTGGGGTGTGAATATACGTAACTAAAATATTAATGGGTTTGTTATTGGACATTCTTTAAACCTTGTAAAGCCATGTTATATAGGGGTGCAGCTGTGCCCACCATCCACCTTAATCTCTACGCCAGTGATGCCTTTACCTGCTTGTGAAGCAAGTAATAATAGCACGCCGTCTAACTCTTCAAAATCGACAAATTTACGGCTTGGGATGCGTTTTAGCAACTGTTGTCCCAAATCGCTCAGTAGGTATTCTTTATTGATATCAGTAACCATGTAACCAGGAGCAACGGCATTGACATTAATACCAAATCGAGCCAATTCAACGGCCATGACTTGTGTTAGGTGGCGCAAGCCAGCTTTAGACGTACAGTACGGGCTAACGCCCAAGTTGACTGACTCGGACAAAATAGACGTAACGTTGATGATACTTCCTTTATTATCTGAGCTAATCATATGCTGAGCAATTTCTTGTGAGCATTGCCATGGGGCTTTTAGATTCGTATTAACGATTTTATCCCAGTCGTCATCATTATAATTCAAAAAACGTTTGGTATCACTGACGCCTGCATTATTGATAAGTACATCTACACTGATGCCACTGCCTTCTAATGAATTTATCATTTGTTTGAATGCCTGACGGTCATTGACATCCAATACGAAGCTATGAACATTGATATCAAAGTCTTGCTCAAGGCTGGCTTTAAGATGCGCCAATTTGTCAGCACTTCTGGCACAGATAATAACATCTGCACCTTTTTGAGCAAACAAGGTGGCAATATGTTTTCCTAAGCCGCCAGAAGCACCTGTAATAAGTACATTTTTATTACTAACATCAAATAGGCTCATTGTTATCTCCTTAGTCCTTTTTCCCTAGTAGCTTTCTGGCGATACTCATTCTATGCACTTCGTTTGCGCCATCGTAGATTCTAAATCCACGCGCATCTTGAAAGATTTTGCAGACGATAGACTCATCTGTCATGGCTTGTCCGCCAAGAATTTGAGCACTTCTATCAATAACGCGCCAAATCCCTTCAGAGCTGATAACTTTTACTAAGCTTGACTCATAGTTACCCCGTTCCCCAGCGTCTAATACTTGAGCACAATAATGAACCGCCAATCTGGTATTCAACAAATCCATCTCATTGTCTGCTAGCATAAAACCAACGCCTTGATGATCGCCCAGTCTCTTCCCAAAAGACTGACGCTCTCTGGCATATTGCGTGGCGATATCGTGAGCGCGCTGCGCTTGTCCAAGCCAGCGCATACAATGGGTGAGGCGTGCAGGCGCTAAACGAACCTGAGCATATTTGAAGCCTTTACCTATCTCGCCCAGCACGTTTTCTTTTGGAACTCGTAAGTTGTCAAACGTTAAGACACCGTGACCGCCTGCAAAACAAGAATCCATCGCATTCATGTTTCTTTCTAAAATAAATCCTGGTACGTCGGTATCGGTCAAGAACATAGACGCACTGCCATCTTCCATTTTTGCCATAATAATAGCAAATGCCGCACCGTCAGCACCGGTAATGAGCCACTTACGTCCATTGATGACATAGTCATCGCCCTCTAACACTGCTGTAGTCTGCAACATAGAAGGGTCTGAACCTGCACCTGGACTAGGCTCTGTCATGGCAAAACAAGAACGAGTCTTGCCATTCACCATGTCTCGTAACCAGCGCTCTTTTTGCGCTTCACTGGCGACTAAATCTAATAGATGAACATTGCCTTCATCTGGCGCATGAATATTCATGGCGATAGGGCCCAAAGGAGAGTAGCCCGCTTGTTCAAACGCAATGGCTTTTTGCATATGTGACCAACCCAAGCCACCCATCTGGGTGCTGGCATGCGGTGTGAGCAGTTTTGCAGATTTAGCACGGCTAACAAGATCGTCACGCAGCTGCTTACTTGGGCCATGGCTATCTTGCCTAGGATCACGCTCAAAAGGAATAATCTCCTTGGCAATGAAATCTTTTACTTGTTGTTGTAACGCTAATAAATCGTCTGATAATGTAATCATATCTTTATTCCTTAAACCCGTTGTTATCGACATACATGTTATAAACATCGTCCATGGCACTATTGAATAATCCCTTTTTAAGCGGATTATAAGTAGTAAAGTTTTGGAGTTTTATGCGTTTGTGAAGAATTTGATTGTTTTTAACATAGATGTCTAAAATGTTTAAACACCCATAATCTTGTTCTTGGGTATAAATGTCTGCTAAAGGATGGTTGTACATCCAGTTTATTATCACTCGGTTGACGGCATCGTGAGAAGATATCAAGATATTTTGCTGCTTGGATGCGGACAAGATAGTCTTCTCAAACCAATCAAGCACTCGATGACTAAAATCCTGCCATTTTTCACCTTGTAAAAAATGCTCAAGCTGATTGGTTTGTAGTAAATACGCTTCTTTTAATTCTGTTTCAGAATTATCCTCAGTTAGATCTCTGAGTCTTCCTGATTTAATTTCTCTAATAGCATCTACTGTCGACACCTGTTCTGAAGAGTGGTGCTGAGTCAATATCTCTGCCGTTTGTATAGAGCGGGGCATGGTAGATGAATAAACCCTATCAAAGGCTGTGTCTTTTAAGTTGTCAGCAAGCAGTCCGATTTGCTCAATACCTTGGGGCGACAATTGAGCATATTTTGGATTCACAGGCTTGTTATCTTCATCGAAATAAGCCACATGTCCATGCCGTATTAAGAAGATACGTAGCCAAAAGTCAGTCATGCTTTGCCGCCTTAGGGTCAGTGATTTTTAACGCCTCATCATTTAACGACTCCAAAATAGAAAAGAGGTTAGGGATTTGCTTGCCATCTCGAATATTTTGGCTTAATAGTGTTAAAGCTTTTTGGTTGTCCACAAAGGGCATATCCAAGGCAGGTTGCAATATCTTATTGACATTTTCGGCATAGTTTTCTTGTTCTAATATATAATTTTTGACTAACTCAAAGCTTTTCATAAGCATTAATAGGTTGTATTTATCGCTAGAGTTAGGCAGGAGCTCATTTTTGATTACCGCTTGACTGGTTTCTATTAAGTCAATGAACGTTTGCTGTTTCATACTTCACTCCCCAAAATATCCAATATGTTTTTTTCTAGTTTAGGCACCATAAACTCAGTTAATGCGAGCTCCAAAGAAGGTATTTCCATATCTTCATTACGTTTTGACTGCTGTATAGCAATAATAGCCCAGCGCACATGAGACAATACGTGCCAAAACGTCAACTCAGCTTCTGGCACATGGATACCACAAACATCAGTATGTGCTTGAGAGAAGTCTTCATAAGAGCCGATGCCACCAGCGACATTTTTATCTTGACCAAAACGCCAGCACTTGGCCGTAAACCAGCCAATGTCTTCACGGCGATCTCCCCACTGAGTAAATTCCCAATCAAGAATGCCTGAAACGTGGTCGTTTTCAATCATGATATTGCCAGTACGGAAATCTCCATGTACCAGTACCAGCTCATCAATGCTAGGTAAATTATCGGCCATCCAATCAATTGCATATTCTAAAATCGGGTTAGTCGCTTGTAGGGAATCCAGATGTTCTTTGAAAGATTGAATTTTATCTGCAAGATAATTGTCTTTGTTGGGTTTGGGCAAAAATGCCGTTAATTCATCATCGAGCGGTACTTTATGAATAGAGGCTAGAGACTTACCAATATCTTGTGTGATATTTTTGCGGATGTCGACATCGGCCAGACGAACCAATTTATGGCCTTCAGCCATTCCATTGATTTTTTGCATAATGAAAAAGTCACTATTCAAAAAATTTGGAGCTTGGTTAAAATAGATGGGTTCAGGAACCTTAATACCTAACTGGTGTAAACGGGAAAGTAGTCGATACTCCTGTTCACGATCTGAGCTGACCGAAACACTGGCTTCTGAGTTTTTTCGTAAAACCAATGCAAAGCTATCATCTTGAATCAGCCAGTTTTCTTGGATAGCGCCACCACTCATTTTTACAACTTTTAAGCGGTCCGTTACTTTTAAGTTCAGCTGCTGTTCAAGGAGTGCTTTTAATTGATTGATCCTATAAGTGTCCATAACTATCCTTGTATTAAATCGACTATTTACTGTTCAGCAAATTATATGCCAGTATTATTATCCATATAAATCAGTAACTTAAGTTTTATTAATGTTTCAAAAATGAAATTATGGTATTCATATATGGAATTTTTTAGACTGGGTTTATCATGATAATTGTTTTGATTGAAGTCTATAGTGCCGATACATTTTGCTGGTTAGTAACGCGATAACTGCCATCACCGCTGAGAGCATAAACGGAGAGAGCAGACCAAATATCGGTACAAACAAAGTGACTGACAGTCCTGCTAGCACGCCGCCCCATTTTGCCAGTGCATCGTATCTGGAGAATATTTTGCCGCTATGCTTGGACTGGTTGGTATTCGCCATTTGCGCATGCAGGCTTTGGTAACACATAAACATGCCCACGCCAAATAGCATTCTCGCCAGCCAAATCAAGGCAAGATAATCTGTCAAGTGCAGCAAAACCGCGCTTGTCAATACTGCAAAACCAAGGCTTAAGGACATGGCTGGCAGGTACTGGCTGATGCGCCCATAGAGCAGCTGGCAGATCAGATATATGGCATGAGGCATGGCATATAACTGTCCTATTTCAGCGCTGCTAAGCCCAAAGGTTTTGGCAAATGGCAAAAAGTATGGAAAAGTCGCTACCATACAAAAGGCTAAGAAAAACTGCAGCAATGATATAAACAGATAAGGATTGGCGAAAAAAGCCATACCCGTTATTGCTTGCCCTGAGGGCTGCGTCTGCTTTTTATCGCTTTTGGCTTTATTACTGTTACCGTTGTTATTTTTGGTTGTTGTAGGCGCTTTAGGCAACTGGGTATTCTTGGGGCTTGTACCGATATTGTCTGCTTTGATAACGTCTTTTTTTAGCAAAAAGCTAAGTAGTAATGCTAAGAGCGGCAGGATGGCAAGCACGCGATACAAACTTAACACCTCGTAATGATGCACCAAAAATCCCAGTCCAATCGGGGCAGTGATCAAGGCAAGCCGCGCCGAAAACTGAGTAAAATTCAGCACTTATTTTAAGGCGTTTTTATCAGTGATGCTGGTGGCTAAATAAGCGTTTGAGGCAGCCATTGTCCCGCCAAACAGACCCTGAACGCTCAGTCCTATGACAAGCTGCCATAAAGACTGAGAAAATCCGCATATCAAAAACCCTGCCGCCAAGCCAAGCTCCGCCCGCAATAAAGACGTCTTGCGGCCATACGTATCGGCAAAACGCCCCAGTATCTGGCAGCGATAGCGGTCATAAGGGTCGGTAGTATAAACAGCAACCCAACCCAGCCTGATTGCAATGGCGCATTTAGCTCTTGGAGTATGATTGGCAAAAACAACGGCATACCTAACGCAGAAAACGCGGATAGGTAGTGACAACATAGGACGATTGCCACCATCATTCGATAGCTCATTAGGAACCTTGATTTTATCTCTGCATAAGCTTTAAGTCATTGGGCGCTGATTTATAGCATTTATGTAATATCACATCAATAACGCTTATTAGAATTTAAGAGGCTTCGTGACGGTGGAAGATGTTATGCCTGCCCATTATTTTACAATTTATTATCAAAAGTAGAAGCAAACCTATGACAGGTTTGCTTCTTTTGTTGCGAGGTATCGGACAATGGGGACTTATGAACCATTAAAACTGATAGTTAAGACCTAATTTATACGAGCGTCCCGGTGCAGGATAGCGACCGACAGGACTGGTATCGATACCGCGGAAATAATACTGCTCATCAAATAAGTTATTGATACCAAACTGCACAGACAGCTTTTCGTTGTCGGTATCTTGCAGCGTTTTTTGTAGGCTCAAATTCCACACTTGGTAAGCAGGCGTCTCGCCGATAGCACCGTCTGCACTTTCTGCCACTGTATTGGCATTGTCGGTGTAGGCTTTGTCATAGTAGACCCCAGATAAGGTGGCGCTGTAATCTTGATGGTCGTAACTGGCATGCCAGCCCAACTGGTGCGGCGAGCTGTAGGGCAGCTGATTGCCTTTATTTGCGCCTTCTTGTAGCGTGGCATCGAGATAGTTGTAGCTCAGACCGACACTGAGATTGTCGTATTTTTTCGGGGTGTAAGTGATAGCCGTCTCTATCCCTTGGTGCAGTGTCTCTCCGATATTATCAAAGCTTTGATCGCGGCTGTTCCATTGCAGCTGGTCTTTAAAGTCTATGCGATACAGTCCCAAGTTGGCTTGCAGATTATCGGTGGTATAGCGCGTGCCGACTTCATAGTTCCATGCCAGCTCACTGCCTTCTTCTCCATTGCCGCGAATATTGGCAATTTGCGGCGTTCTAAGCGACTTTTGCGCATTGGCGTAAACCAGCCAAAGCTTGTCATCAGACTTGGTGAGCGCATATGAGGTGGTCAGCCCAGGCAGCCACTCTGTGATGGTATTGTCTGTTTGTGTGTTATTGCCAGCGTCATTAAACGTCATTTTGGCATTCTCATAACGAATGCCAGGCGTCACCTTTAGGCGCTCATCCAAAAAGCTCAGCTCATCACTTAGATACGCCGCCCATGCATCGGTCTGTAGGTTCCAGTCGCGCGGCGTGCTTGTCGTACCATCCGCCAGCTTGGTTTGGGTGAGTTTATAATCGATGTCTTCATTGACGTAGCGCACGCCACTGATGAGGTGGTGCTTGATATTGTCATCGTCGCCAAGTTTTATAGAAAACTTTGGCTCCACGCCATATACGTCAAACTCACGCGGGGAGGTGCGTAGGCTGTCTGAGGCAACCGCTGGATCTGCCCAGTGCACGCCGTCATTGTTAAATTGTGAGTTAAATCCCCATTCAAAGTTACGCGTGGCATGATGGCCAAAGGTAGTGAGGTCTAACACTGCTTCGTCACCGATATTTAAGTAGTTTTTGTACTTAGCATGCCAGCGTGTTGATTTGCCTTGATAGGCTTCAAATGGACGCTGGCTTTGCTCGACATCTTGCTCGTAGGCGGCGGGCGAGAGTGCGCCTGGCATTTCTGTATCAGCATCATAATATTGTAAAAACCCTTCTAACTTTTGGTTTTCGTCGATATACCAAAGCGCTTTGGCCTGCAAGTTGGTGACTTCGGTGTCTGAGTGGTCTCTAAAGCTGTCACCTTTGATACCATTGGCCTCTAACTGTACGCCAACGTCATCATTTAACCAGCGGCTATGGCGGGCATATAAGCTGGTCAATGGCTTGCCGTTTTGTTCAAAGACGGTCAAATCAGTACCAATCTCAGTTTGTGTCTCATTGGCAATCGGTTTGGTGACGAGGTTAATCACGCCGCCGACATTGTTTGGACCGTATTGGGTCGCCGCGCCGCCGCGTACCACATCGATACGCTCAATATTGTCGAGGGTCGCTGGAAATATAGACTGACCCGTATGACCATAAGGTGCCAAGGTCAAGGGAATGCCATCCATCAAAAACTGCGCCTGCCCACTGCGGCTGGCATGCAGACCACGTATAGAGATGTTAGGTAGCACGCCTGTGCCTGTTTCATCATCAATCTTGGCACCTGGGATAAACTGTAATGCACCGTCAATGGAGTTGCTCACGGTTTTTTTAATAAAATCGTTGTCGATCACTGTGCGATTGCCAGCAAAGGCTTTTACCTGATTGGCACTAGAGTCACCAAGCGTTTCTGCTGTGACGATGATGGGCGCTGCGGTAAAAGAAGGGGTCGCAGTTTTTGTTTTGTGATTAATAGTGCTGGCTGTAGGGGAGGCATCCAAATCTGAATTTAAGTCCGAATGTAAGTCTAAGCCTGTGGGCGACTCAATACTCGCCTCCTTGTCGGCAGGCGTCAGCTGGGCATAACTTTGCTGATAAATACAAAGCATCGCCAGACAAAGTGTCGAACGTTTAAAAAAAATAACCATATTTATTCCAAGTAGTTAGCGTGTATTTGCAGGGGCCAAGAATGAACAGTGTTGCTAAAGCGTTGCAATTATAAACAGTAATAGTTATCATTTGCAAAATTATTATCATTGATGTATGCAAAAAATCTAGATTTATTGACAACGATTGTTTGCTAAATTATTGGGAATATAGTCGATTCTAAATAAAACAGATGCATTATATGTCACCGTGGAACTGGTATAAATTTTTCTGGCGTGCTGTGCCTGCGCAGACAGTGGCTGCATAAAATTCATCCCAGTCCCACTGTATCGTTTTTATACTGAACTCACTATATTTCAATAAAAGAGATTAAAGCACCAATTATTGTTTAACGGCTGTTGTTTAAAGGCTGTTGTTTAAAAACCGTTGTTTTAAAAAACGTGCCCTTATACGCTGCTCGCTAGGCGTTGGCACGCTCATTCATTTTTCACGCATTCTATGGCCTATATATGACGACTAACTCCCCTAAGCGGCTCGTGATCGCAGTTCGTAATCAGCTTTGGTTAACCATCACAATGACAGGTTTGATGATGGCGGTTAGCTCGTCATCGCTTGCGCAAGAAACAGCCAGCCTGCCAGTAGATACTGAGCCAAATACCCAGCCCTCTGTAACGCTAGCGCCCATCATGGTCACAGCAAAAAAATATGAAGGCTACGCCGCTTATAACCCCACATCAGGCACCAAAACCAATACCGAATGGTTGGATGTGCCGCAGTCGGTATCGGTGGTCACAAAGACCGAGCTGGAGGATAGGGGCGCGGTACGGGTTTTGGACGCGGTCAAAGGCGTTGCTGGTCTCAATAACACGCTGGGTGAGGGCAGCCGAGATGAGTTTGTGCTGCGCGGGTTTAATGGCTTAAACGATGTGTATAGCGATGGCATGCGTGATGATGGCAAACTGCAGTCCTATCGCAGCCTCGCCAATGTCGAGCGCGTCGAGGTGGTCAAAGGCCCAGCAGGCGCTTTATATGGTCGCGGCAGTGCTGGTGGTATCATCAATCTTGTTAGCAAAAAAGCAGAAGGCGATGAGTTTAATAAGGTGCAAGCGCAAGTAGGTAGCGATGGCTTGGCCGTGGCGCGCATCGATAGCTCCCATAAGCTCTCAGATACTCTCAACGCGCGACTCAATGCTGAGTATCGCCGTAGTGATTCTTTTGTCGATCATGTGGATTCAAACGATGTGTTTATTGCGCCGACAGTTCGCTGGCAGCCAGATGATCAGCAAACGCTAGATTTCTCTTTTGATTTTACGCGTCAGCATCTTGTGCCTTATCGCGGCGTACCCGCCAAAGATGGCAAGCCTGTTGATGTGCCTATCCATACTTTTTATGGCGGTACCAACGATTATCAAGATTCAGATACTTGGCATGCGACGGTCAATCATGAGTTTGCGATCAACGATGAGATGACATGGACCAATCGCGCCTCATACAGCCATATTACTTTAGAACAAAAAGGCACCCGTCAGTCGCCAGCGGAGGTGACTGACAACCAAGTTGGCCGAACCGTTAATAACTTTGGTTATGACCCACGCACCAGCAAGACGGTGCAATCTGAGCTGGCTTGGAATACCGGCAACCATGAATTGCTCTTTGGTACCGATTATAATGATATCGACATTGACTTGACCCTTGCTACTGATAAAAATGTACCGCCCATATCTGCCACTCATCCAAGCGCTGATGCGACACCCAACCCAGGGTTTCCTAAATTTCGTAAAAACAGCACCCAAAGTGTCGGTGTCTTTGCCCAAGATGTCTATCATATCGGCGACTGGTCGCTGGTCGGCAACGTCCGCTATGACAATATCCAGCTGGATCAAAACTTTCAAGGTCAAGACAGCGAGCTAAACGACGATAAGTTCAGCTACCGCGCAGGTATCGTCTATAACTTTACCGATGCCACCTCCGCTTATGCGACTACCGCGCGCTCGTGGCAGCTGCCTTATTCAGGTATTTATATCAATCCAAAGCTTGCCGCGCTGTATCAGACCGATCTCAAAGAGATAGGTGTTAAGACGTATCTCTACAATGACGATATCATGCTCAACGCTGCCGTCTATCAGATTGATAAAGAAGACCCAAAAACCAATGAAAACCGAGAAGTCATTGATAAAGATGAGTTTCGCCATCAAGGCCTAGAGCTTGAAGCGCGCGGCAAGATTCGGGACAACTGGGATGTGTCAGCAGGTTATAGCTATTTGGATGCGAAAGACAAAAAGACTGGCCTTGTGCCAAATGATGTCCCAGAGCAGACTTTTTCATTGTGGACCGCCTATCAGCCCGATGACCAATGGCGCATTGGTGGCGGCGTCAATTACATCAGTGATCGCTATGCAGGGGATGCAGAGGCAGTAGAGCTTGATGGCTATACCACGGTGGATTTGATGACTGCTTATAGTATGGGCAAACATAACTGGCAGCTGAACCTGAATAATGCATTGGATAAAAAGTATGCATTTGGGGCGACCAATGGCAGCTCAGGCAAAAACCAAATCGGCTTTGGCGCACCCAGAACGTGGCTGTTAACGTATAACTATGAGTTTTAACGCCCAACCCATTTTATGATAGTAAGACAGGTTATTTATGAATCAACGCCCAAATCTCACGCTTATTTTGCCTTTATTGGTCATCGTATTGATTGTCGTTGGCGGTATTGTTTTTATTAACACTCAAAAAAACAATGTGACAGCCACGCCATCATTGAGTGCTGATAATGACACATCGGTAGCAGCCACTCAGTCAAACGGCAGTAGCAGTAGCGATAATCATGCTGTACAGCTGCTAACCGACAAAGAGATCAAAGCGCGTTTGCCCAATCTGAGCGACTATCCGCAGAATCCAAAGCGTATCGTGGTTTTGGAATACTCATTTTTAGGGGATGCGTTAGCCTTAGGTCTGACGCCAGTTGGTATCGCTGATGATAATAAGCCTGACAGCATTATTCCTGAGTTTACTCAGCAGCTATCTGATTATACCTCAGTCGGTTCACGCTATCAGCCAAGCCTTGAAGCCATTGCTGATTTACAGCCTGATCTGATCATTGCCGATGACGAGCGTCATACCGTCATCGCCGATGAGCTAAATCATATTACGCCATCGGTCGTACTAAAGAGCCGCGGTGAGAGTTATGCAGAAAATATCCAGACGGCGCAATTGGTCGGGCATATCGTCCACCAAGATAAAAAAATGGCGCGCATCATCGATAGTCATCTAAAAAAGATGGCAGATCTACAGTCGCAGTTGGCAGCCACTCCGCTTGCTAACCACAGCGTTCAGTTTGCCATTATCAGTGATAAGGGCATGTGGCTGCATGGTCCAAGCTCGTATGCTGGCAGCTTGCTTGATTATCTAAATATCAAAAGCCCCATTCCTGAGCAAACGGATGAGGCGTATATCGCAACCAGTCTTGAGCAATTAATAGCGGCCAATCCAGATTGGTTATTGATTGGGCGTTATAACGAGCGCACCATTTATGATGAGTGGAAATCCTCACCGCTCTTTAATCAGCTAACGGCGGTCAAAAACGATCAAGTCATCGAAGTCGACCCAAACTATTGGGCGCTCAATCGCAGTATGCAGTCTGCTGAGTACATGGCAGCTAAGCTGCTTGAGATTGCTCAAAAAAGTAAGACAAAAGGTTCAAGTGCGTCTTTAAATGAGTCAAATGAATGAGACATGATACTGTCGTCTGCTTAAATCTAGGTGGGTTCTGTGGCTAAAGCAAAGCTTATCCACTCATCTTCTGCCTCGCTAAAACCGCAGACTAAAAAGCGTCCGATAACACGGGCGCTATTGTGGTGCGGATTGTTCATTATTTTGCTAATAGGCTGTTGGCAAGGGTTGACGGCGTACTCAAAGTTTGACCTATCGCTGACGGATTTATTTTCGTTATTGACGCAGCACAATACTCAAGCCTCATTAGCCGCGCAATTATTAATAGAGATTCGTCTGCCACGCGTGCTTGTGGCGATGATAGTCGGTGCCAATTTAGCCGTGGCGGGGTTACTCATGCAGGTGATGACCCGTAACTCGCTGGCCTCTCCTGCGGTATTGGGTATCAATGCTGGGGCGGCATGTGTGGTGGCTTTATCTTCCATTGGTTTGGGGTTTAGCTTTTTAACGTCTACCTTTTTACAAGCGCTGGTCGGGTCAGTGCTTTCTTGTGCCCTTGTTGCAGGATTGGCCGGTTACTTCTCCGGTCGTCCGGTGCATCCTGTGCGTCTGATTTTATCAGGCGTTGCTATCAATGCGCTGCTGGTCGGTATGACGCGAGCGGCGCTGATAACCACCGATGAGCAGGCGTATGGGGTGCTATATTGGCTGGCAGGCTCTATTGCCAATACGCGCTGGGAGTCTATTCCGATGCTCGCGGTGATATCACTGCTGGCCTTGGGTTATGGCTGGTGGCTGTCGCCTAAGCTAAATGTCTTGGTGCTGGGCGATGAGGTGGCAAGTAGCCTTGGGGTAAACTTGCGTGCATTGCAGTGGTCGTGCGGGGCATTGATTACCATACTCACGGCGATCAGTGTGGCAGTCGCAGGCCCCATTGCCTTTGTGGGTTTGATTATCCCGCATATTGCCAAGCGTCTGTTGAGGTTGGTGTCTAATATGGCTTATGAGCAGCTTTTGCCCTTATGTATGCTACTTGGCAGTATCTTGATGGTATGGGCAGATGTCCTATCAAGGGCTATCGCTTATCCAGCAGAGACACCAGTGGGGCTGTTAACGGCGCTGATTGGTACGCCAGTTTTTATCGCGCTGGCATGCAGGCGACGGCTTGATAGCTAATTGAGACCGTGAAATCAGGGAACCCTTTATCAAAAAATAAAAGTAAGCAATAAATGACCATAAAAACCAACGCCTCTGCATCGCTCTTACACACATTATTTGCTCGTAAATCGGCAAGTAGAGCAGTGATGCTCATTATAATGCTGCTATTGATACTAAGTATGAGCAGTGTGTTTTTTGGCGCCAGTGAGTTAACGTACGGGCAAGTTTGGCTGCATTTACAGCAAGGCTTTAGTGGTGACAAAGACTTTATTGTCTGGCAGCATCGTCTGCCGCGCACGCTATTGGCCATATTGGTGGGCGCAAGCCTTGGTCTATCAGGCTCATTGGTGCAAGGGGTGATCCGTAACCCGCTGGCATCCCCTGACTTGATGGGCATTAGCGCAGGCGCGGGGTTTTGCGCGACGCTTTTACTGGTGATGATTCCTACGGCCCCTACTTGGTGGCTGTCTGTCGCAGCGCTACTTGGCGGATTATTAGCCTTTTGTATTATCATGCTATTGGCACAGATATCACAGCCTACGCCTGCGCGCTTGGCACTGATAGGTGTCGCCATTAGTGCGTTTTTAGCCAGTGGGATTAACTTTTTATTGGTGATTTATCCTGTTGAGATTAATACTGCGATGATTTGGTTGACCGGTAGCTTGTGGGGTCGCAGCTGGCAACATATTCCGATGCTAACGATGATATTTGCCGTATTGATGGTCATCAGTATGTATCTGGCATGGCGTCTGGATGTGTTGGGACTTGGTGAGGAGACAGCCTATCATTTGGGTGTGTCCGTCAAACCGTTGGAGTTTAGCACCTTGCTCATCGCGGTGGTGATTGCAAGCCTAGCGGTCTCGGTGGCTGGGACGGTCAGCTTTATTGGATTGCTTGCGCCGCATATCGCACGATTGCTCTTTGGGCATCAGCACCGTATCTTATTGCCAGCGTCCGCGCTGATAGGTGCCATTATATTGGTTTTGGCTGATGTATTGGCACGCAGTTTATTTGCGCCAATTGAGTTGCCAGCTGGCGTCTTAACCTCAGTGATCGGTGCGCCTTATTTTATCTTTTTGCTATCGCGCTATAAGGGGTGGTGATGCTATCGGTGAATGAACTCCAGCTTGGCTACCATGGTAGTCAACGTATTATTAAAGACTTATCACTTGAGCTGCCAGAAAATAAAGTCATCGGGCTGATTGGTCCAAATGGCTGCGGAAAATCGACGCTATTAAAAGGCTTGTGCCGCTTGATTCAACCGCAGTCGGGCAGTATTTGTCTTAGACAACAAAACATGGCGCAATTAAACAATCGGCAGATTGCCCGCCAGATATCGGTATTGCCGCAAGTGCAGACCAATCCTGAAGGCCTGAGTGTCAGACAGTTGGTGGAATACGGCAGGACGCCGTACGTCTCGCACTGGGGCAAGATGAGTGCGGCGGATAGTCAGATAGTAGATAGTGCCATGCATGAGATGACGATTGACGCTCTAGCTGACACGCCGCTTGATGCCTTGTCAGGCGGTCAGCAGCAGCGCGCATGGATTGCGATGATTTTGGCGCAGGATACTGACATTATCATGCTTGATGAACCCACCACCTATCTAGATATCTCCTATCAAATAGAGCTGATGCGACTCATTCGAGCACTAAAAGAAAAGGGCAAAAGCATCATCGTTGTGCTGCATGACCTTAACCAAGCAGCGAGGTATTGTGATCTATTGGTGGTGTTAAAATCGGGGGAGTTGCAAATGATGGGCACGCCTTGCGAGGTGATGACAGAGGCGATGCTGGCTGAGATATTTGACGTACAAGCCAAAGTGATTACCGACCCTATTGCAGGCTCGCCAATGTGTGTGTATTTGTAGATATCTTCGATAAACAACATAAATCAGATTAGACTTGCCAAACTTAAAACCCCTTGCAAACTATAGTGTGTAAGGGGTTTTAGAATATATAAGTATATTGATGACACGCTCACCAAGAGTGGATTATGGTCTTGAGAGCCTTTTATATAAAGACATTCTTCAGTTTTTAAATGACTTTAACAACGTTTCTATATCGTTTGTACTGACAGGGATACTTAAAAAACATCGACCCTTACATAAATCGTAGAGCCTATGTAGATAATGACTTTTGAAGAAGTAGGGCATACAAGTGAGGTCAGCAACCAAAGTGAGTAGTGATACAATGTCGAGATAATCGTTATTTTATGAAGGGTTTACATTATGGCTCGTACAGCTAGCGCATTACATATTTTAGTAAAAGACAAAGGAATGGCTGAAGACATTATTGCCAAGCTTAAAAAAGGAGCCCAGTTTGATGTGCTGGCTAAGAAACACTCAACCTGCCCATCAGGTAAAAAGGGCGGCAGCTTAGGTGAGTTTAAAAAGGGGCAAATGGTACCGGCATTTGATAAAGTCTGCTTCAACGGTGAACTCTTCACCCCACATTTAGTGAAAACTAAATTTGGCTGGCATGTGGTTAAAGTGCTTTATAGGACGTAAACGTTAGTGTCGGAGCTTTGATTGTAAGGCGAATGAATGGATAGCAGACAATAAACTATGCTTTGAGTTGAAAGGAAACCCCAGTTTTAACACCCTCATCTGAGTTAAATGCTCAATTAGAAAAAGGTTGCTAACACTATGTACAGTATAGTTTTAGCAACGTCTAACCAATTTTCATAAACAATAAGATGAAGTGATGAGAAATCCATCTCATTGCTTATATTGGTGTTGCCTTTTTTAGAAAATAAAAGTTTATTTGTTATGCTTCTTCTTGATGGCTTATTAGTCATAATAAAAGTGATTGAAAGCACCAAAACAAGGAAGTAGGCATGACTACAAAAACTATAGGTATCGTCGGGTTAGGCCGTATGGGCAACGGTATGGCTAAGTCTTTGCTTCGAAAGGATTTCAAAGTGTACGGCACGGATATAGGAGAAGCTCAATGCCAAGCTGCCAGGGAAATCGGCGTGAATGTTGTTGCAGATATTAAAGCTCTGTGTGCTGAATCTAGCGTCATCATTCTATCTTTGCCAATGGCAAAGCATGTACAAGCAGTTGTTAAAAGCAAGGGAGGCATTATTGACTGTGCTCAGCCTAAAACCCTAATTATTGATACATCTACCTCAGAACCAGAGGTGACAAGAGCACTCTCAATAGAGCTGAATCAGTTAGGCCATCAGTTATTGGACTGCCCTGTCAGTGGCGGTCCTGCGGGTGCCGAAGCCGGTACTATGGTAATGCTTGTTGGAGGTGAACGTAGTTCCCTTGAACGTGCACACTTGTATTTGGATGCCTTGAGCTCACAAGTGGTCTACATGGGAAAGTCTGGCAATGGACATGCGGCTAAACTGATCAATAATCTACTATGTGCCGCACATCTAGTGACCACTGCCGAAGCAGTAGCTCTGGGTACCAAGACAGGACTTGATGCTGCAGACCTTATTGCTGGTTTGAACGCTGGTTCAGGCCGCAGTGCGGTCAGTGAAGTGAATTTTCCTCGTTGGATTCTCAATCAAAGATTTGATTCTGGTTTCACTATGCAGCTGATGCGTAAAGATGTGCGTCTGGCAGAAAATATGATCGATGAGATGGGATTAGAGTTACCTTTGTCTAAACAGGTAGCCAAAATTTGGTCACAGAGCGAAGAAAGCATACCTGATCAGGATGATTTTAACTGCATTGTCAAAGATGCCGGCTTGGGAGAATAGATGATGAGTTTTGTAGTAGAAGGAAATGGCGCGCAACAAGTTGAAATACTGCTTAATGAACTACTGGGTACTTCAGAGTTTGGCAGCTGGATTGATGGAGAGTTGGTTGCAGGTAATGGTGACGACATCGAGCTGATTAACCCAGCAACCGGTCAGGTATTTTTAATCTATCGTGATGCGGGGAAAGATATTGTTGCTAATGCAGCCGATGCGGCTATAAAAGCTCAAAAAGTGTGGTGGTCAATGACCGCCAGTGCAAGAGGTCAGTTAATGTGGCAGTGCGGCATGAAAATACGTGCCGCCGCGGAATCTCTGGCAAGCCTAGAATGTATATCTGCAGGTAAGCCTATTCGCGATTGCCGGGTTGAAGTGGCAAAAGTTGCAGATATGTTTGAATACTATGCTGGTTGGTGTGACAAAATTACGGGACAAGTTATTCCCGTGCCAACAAGTCACTTAAACTACACTCGTCATGAGCCTTATGGCGTAGTGACTCAAATCACACCTTGGAACGCCCCTATATTTACCGGAGGCTGGCAGATCGCGCCGGCCATCTGTGCAGGAAATGCAGTCTTACTGAAGCCATCTGAATTAACCCCACTAAGCTCAACAGTACTTGCTAAAATTCTTGAGCAAGCAGGTATCCCGCGTGGTTTGGTGAATGTAATTAATGGGCTTGGGCATACTACAGGCACTGCCGCAATAGCTAATCCGGCAACTAAAAAAGTGGTTTTTGTAGGTTCACCACAGACCGGTGCTCTCATTGCTTCGGCATCTGCAAAGCGTGTCATCCCTTGCGTATTGGAGCTAGGTGGAAAGTCAGCCAATATAATTTTTCCAGATGCTAATCTTGATCGTGCGGTAGTGGGTGCGCAAGCTGCCGTATTTTCTGCCGCTGGACAAAGCTGTGTATCGGGTTCTCGGTTATTGGTTCATCGGGATGTTTATAAAGAAGTGGTGGAGCGTGTTGCCTCGGCAGCCAGTAAGTTGCCTGTAGGTTTGCCGTGGGATGAAGGCACGATGGTGGGGCCCATTAATAACCAAAAACAGTTTAGTCACGTGCACTCGTTAGTCTCCAGTGGTATTGCTGAAGGTGCGGTTGTTGCCACAGGCGGAAAGTCAGGTGAAATTTGTGGCGGTGAAAATGGTTATTTTTATCAGCCAACAGTTTTGACCAACGTGAAGAATGATATGCGAGTCGCACAGGAAGAAATTTTTGGACCTGTGGTTTCTGTTATTTCATTCAATGAAGAAGAAGAAGCTGTGGCGCTGGCCAACGACAGCCGGTTTGGTTTAGCTGGCGCTGTGTGGACTGCTGATGTCGGTCGTGCTCATCGGATGGCTGCTCAAGTAAATGCGGGAACATTCTGGGTAAATAGCTATAAAGCAATCAATGTCATGTCGCCGTTTGGTGGCTTTGGTAAGAGCGGCTATGGCCGATCTAGTGGCTACGAAGGTCTGCTTGAGTATACACAGACCAAAAGTGTCTGGGTCGAAACCGCAAAAGATTCTGCTATTCAATTTGGTTATTCAATTCAATAAAAGGAGAAAATAAATGTTAATTGATGAAACTCTACTAAGTGAAGTAAAGCAGTGGCGTAAGCAGATTCATAGTCAACCAGAGCTCGGTTTTAAAGAGTTCAAAACGTCATCATTTATTGTCGACAAGTTACAGTCCTTTGGGATTGAGGTGCATCAAGGATTGGGCGGTACTGGTGTTGTCGGTACTCTAAAGAATGGCTCAGGCCCTACTATCGGCATACGAGCAGATATCGATGCTTTACCCATAGCTGAACAAAATGAGGTTGCGCACAAATCCACTCATGACAACTGCATGCACGCCTGTGGTCATGACGGTCATACTTCAGTACTCTTAGGTACCGCAAAACACCTCAGCGAGAATAAAAACTTTAGCGGTACCATTTATTTTATATTTCAACCGGCTGAGGAGGTCTTAGGTGGTGCCAAGGCCATGATTGATGACGGCTTATTTGATAAGTTCCCGATGGATGCGGTCTATGGATTGCACAATTGGCCAGGGCTTCCTGTAGGACAAGTTGCCGTTAATGATGGACCGATGATGGCGTCATTTGATACTTTTGAGATTACCTTAACTGGTAAAGGCACACATGCAGCTATGCCACATTTAGGCGCTGATCCTATAGCAGCAGGAGCGGCATTGATTACTAATATTCAATCTATTATCTCTCGCCGCATATCGCCATTGCAATCTGGCGTGATAAGCGTGACACAGATGAATAGCGGTGATACTACCAACGTCATCCCTGATTACGCCATTTTAAAAGGAACCGTTCGTAGCTTTGATATGGACGTGCGCCAGTCCATGCAGGATATGCTCACAGAAATGGTTAAGACACTACCACCTCTATATGGCGTCACAGGCGAGATGGATTACCATATTCGCTATCCAGTAACCACTAATAATAGTCAAGCTTATCTTGAAATCAAAGAGGCTGCTACTAAAGTGCTGGGTGCTGATAAGGTAAATACTGCCGTAGAGCCATCAATGGCTTCTGAAGATTTTTCATTCATGAGTCAAGTGGTTAAAGGCGCTTATTTTTGGTTAGGTGTTGATGGTAGCAGCCCCTCCAAACCATTACACAATGCGTCTTATGATTTTAATGATGATGCTATTGAGACGGGTATCAAAGTATGGACTTCTTTAGTTGAATCTCAACTACCAAAAAATGCTGCATAAGCCAAATAATAAAAAAACTTAGAAATCATAAAATGCAAAGGGAGTTGCTATGAATAATACCAGTGTGCTATCAAGTACAATGACGAAGCGCTTATTTGATTGGAAGCTGCATTTACTAGTGATTGCTACATCGTTACTTGCAGAATGGATTGGAATCATTAAGATTCCGATTGGTATTGGTACATTAGTCTTACTGCCTTTGCTATACGCATTCATATTTACAATATTGTTGAACCCCAACGTTATACCCTCAATGAAAGCGATTATCTCTAAAGACCGAGCAAAATTTGCAAGCTACGCCGTTCTTTTAAGTATCATGCCTTTCATTGCAAAATTTGGCGTTGGCGTCGGCCCTAAAGTAGAAGAAATAATAGCTGCAGGTCCCGCCCTTTTACTACAAGAGTTAGGCAATGT
Organism: uncultured Psychrobacter sp.; assembly: GCF_947495825.1. Classification (GTDB taxonomy): domain Bacteria; phylum Pseudomonadota; class Gammaproteobacteria; order Pseudomonadales; family Moraxellaceae; genus Psychrobacter. Next base: position 115,868 of record NZ_CANMAH010000009.1, on the reverse strand, counting down.
AGCTACTGCCGTTATCGCCTTGCCTGTTGCTGTATTGGTGTTTGGAATGGGAAGAGAGGCTATTGGTGCCACTCACTCAATTGCTCGTGAGCCTAATATTGCGCTAATTGCTGATAAGTATGGACTTCAGAGTGCTGAAGGTATCGGCGTAATGGGTGTCTATGTGATGGGTACTTTATTTGGTGCAATTTATTTTTCACTTATGGCAGGGGTCATTGCCTCTTTAGACATTCTAGATATACGTGCTTTAGCAATGGCTTGTGGTATCGGTAGTGGTAGTATGATGGGTGCCTGTTCAGCAGCGCTAGCAGAGACTGTCCCAGCGCAAGAGGAGACCATTACTGCCTTTGCCGCGACTTCTAACTTGCTTACCTATGCTACAGGTCTGTTTGTCAGCTTATTCATAGCGCTACCAGCCGCTGAGTTTTTATACAAAGTTACCAGTAAATTCAGAAAAAATAATGGCGCTGATATCAGTAAAGCCATGGATTTTGGTTTGCAAGAGCAGGCTATCTTATCAGTATGGCAGTCAGTATCATTATTGGTCGCTATATGCGGCGTGCTATTATTGAGTAATTGGGTTGGACAAGGTTTTAATCCGATTGCTGCGTTACCTGGTATGCTCATATTATTTGGCTGTTGTGTCGTTGGCATACTACTAAAACGAGTCATTCCAATTAATGTGCCTGCTATTGCTTGGATATCTATTGTCGCTATTTTGATATCGCTGCCGCAGTTTCCATTTAGTGACTATGTTTTAGTCGAGACTGATAAGCTGGGTGTGCTACAACTCATTACCCCGGTACTAGCTTACGCAGGTTTCGCTATCTCGCAAATGGAGGTGGACTTATTCAAAAAGTCTGGCTTTAAGATTGCTATTGTAGCGCTGCTAACCTTTACTGGTACTTTTTTAGGCTCGGCGATTATCGCACAGGCTTTGTTGTAAACAGCGATAAGTCGTGTCGCCCGCTTACAAAGCTTTCATCCATGACTTTAGATGTTGTAATAATTCATGCGGGCCTTGGGATAGATGACGACCCAACCGAGTTACAATATGAGCTTCACCGCTTGCCAGTAGCGCATTGTCTATAGGGATTGCTACCAGATGTCCGTCTTTCACTTCTTTGGACACTACAAAATACGGTAGAAAGGTAAATCCCATATTTGAGCGGGCAAAATTCTTTAGTACAGCGAATGAGTCAGTGGTTAGAATGGGGTTAAATCGAATTTTTTGTTGAAATTCGGCCATCGCTAGTAACTGACGTATGCCAAAACGACTTTCAGCCAGCCCCACTGGGTATTCTAGAAGCTCCTTCAACTGCATCGGTTTATCTTGATTGGCTAACGGATGGTCAGGGGACATAATAATATACATTGGCTGACAACTTACAACCTGTGAGCGGATGCGTGGATGACTGCTGGGATGGAAAACTAGACCGATATGTGCTTCATCTTCCTCAACCTGACGAATCACTTCGTTTGATCCACCAGTACTGATTGAAAGCGTCAGCGCCGGATATAGACGGGCGAATTCAGATAGTGGGCCCAACATCAAATCCCCAACAAAGCCATCACCCATAGCTAATTTTATATGTCCCCGTTGTAATCCCAACAACGCCTGTAATTTGGAAACACAATTCTCTTCAGCGGAGAGCGATTCCCGATAAAACTGCAAGAGAATACTACCAGCTTCTGTTGGCGTTACTCCTTTACGATGCCGTTCAATAAGAATGCATGCTAATTCTTCCTCTAACAGAGATATTTGCCGGCTAATAGCCGAGGGAGCAATATTGAGCTTATCTGCTGCCGCCCGGATTGTACCCATAGTTACAGCCTCATAAAGATAGGATAACCGCTTTCCATTAATCTCTGTCATTACTTCCTCTTGCTCTGTTCTTGTTCTCATTAAATAAGTGCAGCATTTTGACCCACGGATGCAGCAAAGATGGCCAGTGTCGATATACTATTTAGTCGGCCCTGTAAAAGTTCCGGTAATGTATCAAAAATTATGCTGAGTAAATATGCTGATTAAATAATGGAGGGGTGCCAGCTAAAGCAAAGATGTTATATTTGAGGTTATGAAAACACAAATATAGCTTAATTGCCCCGACTGATGCAGTCCTAGTCTAAAGAGAAACGGTATAAAAAGCTATGGGAAGTAAAACTACTAATGCAAAGGCTGTAAACGTCTTTTACGTTTAAATTTACTATACATAAGTATATTAGATTGAATAATTTGGGCAGTCCAACTTCTTGCAGCATTAAGCATTAAGCATTAAGCATTAAGCATTAAGCGTTACTTTACTTATTAACAAAATTATTCCATAAAGGCCATAGCTTGTGGGGATAGTGGTATAATTAGTCCTGACAAAACATAACGTCATCAGCTGTATGCCAGCTACGCTTTAGTTAAATAAGGATTAACTATTTAAATAGTGCAGTTGCAAAGCTTAATACCTCCCAATTTTCTAAAGATTTGAAAGCACTCAACGCATAAAAAATTGAATAATCTAGAGAAGGTTCTGGTAGTTCATACTCAAGTATCTGCTTTTATTTTAGATTTATAGTGTTTTGACAGGTTTTGAAAAATAGTGATCAATATCCGACTCAGTTAGCTCTTTTAATTTGCTCGGAACCCATTTTGAAGAACCATCTTTATCAACTAAAACGGCACGAATACCTTCATAAAAGTCAGCTGTATCCATGAAATGAATGGCCATGTCCTTTTCCATCTCAAAGCATTCGTTAAGGGATTTATCTTTTCCATTTATTAATTGCTGCAATGTAACTTTTAATGAGGTAGGCGACTTTGAAAGAATGTTATTTAGTTCTTGTGTGGCCCACTCATTACCATTAATTGAATCACTTCGTAAGTTCAACCACTTCTGTATTAATAGCATTCAAGACTTTAGGTCGATTTATTTTTAACCAACCAATACCGTTTTTTACTTCTGATGTAACAACCATTTGTATCCCCTTATTCGTTATATTGTTTGAGCTACACGAGATTAAACTTGTTCTAAAGTCATTATAAAAAATAAAGCATGATGACCGCTATATATCTAAATCAGTATAACGATAACCATGCTTTGAATTGAGCTTACTAACAATTAAAAAAATTTACCCTTTAAAATCAGGTTTACGTTTTTCCATAAAGGCGTTAACGCCTTCGACCATATTTTCTGTTTCGAACAGCTGCGCCCACTGTTCGGCTTCTATCTCCAAGCCTTTTTCTAAAGTGGTTGTCATGCCTTCATTGACGGCTATGAGCGTCGCTTTGACAGATTCTGCGCTTTTATTAAGAGCAATAGATTCAGCGAGTTTTTTGCTTTCATCCATTAATTCAGTAAGCGGTACTGACTTATTAACCAAACCAATTTTTTCCGCTTCTTGACCACCGATAAATCGACCTGTAAGGATCAGCTCTAAGGCTTTGGCTTTGTTAGTAATACGGGCTAGTCTTTGAGTACCGCCGAAACCAGGTATCAGACCTAGATTTAACTCTGGTTGACCTAACTTTGCCTCATCAGCGGCAAGACGCAAATGGCAACTCATAGCAAGCTCTAAACCGCCAACCAAACAAGCACCATTAATTGCCGCAATAACAGGTTTGGTAGATGCCTCAATAGTATTCATAACGGCCTGAGCGTCTTGTGATAGTGTTTTGCCTTTTTGAGAATCATTAAACGCTTCGGTGAACTCTTTAATATCTGCACCAGCGACAAACATCTTACCCGTACCGGTTATTACGATTACCTTAATGCTTTGATCTGCTTGCGCCTGTTTGAAACATTTAGATAGTCCGTTGAGTGTGGTTGTACTTAACGTGTTGGCAGGTGGATTGTTGATAGAGATATAACCCACTTGGTTTTCTATACTGAAATCAATATTTCCAAAAGTTTGGTTTTGCATTGTTCACTCCGTTTAGATTGTATTTACCTGCATATGAAAAGCCATAGCAGATCTTTTTGATAGCTGAATACCTAGTAGTTAAAGGTAGAGGCAGCAAATTCCAGCCTTTAGACTGACAGGAGGATGATTAGAATTTAGAACACCTAAGCAGATGTTCTAGGATAAATGTTCTACAATATGGTCTAGCGCTGCCATTAGTACGATCCTTCAATTTGAGAGTCATCGACCGAATCCACAGTATCTGCTCTAGCATGACTGGTATCATAGAGAATGGCTTTTATAAGGGACACTCCCATGAGCACCATGACAAAACTAAAAGGTAGGGCACCGATCACCATAGCCGTTTTGATCGCGCCGAGTCCTCCGCTAGTCAGTAGAACTCCAACCACCAAGGCTAGTATCACGCCCCAAAAGATAATATGTGGACGGCCTTTTGGACCTTCGTTACCCGCTGAATTAATTGTATTGATAACTAGAATGGCCGAATCTAAAGTGGTAACTAAGTAGGTCAATAGTAAGATCAAAACCAAGATCGCCATGGCCCATGCGAAACCTGAGGACAACATCACATCCAGCATTGCCAATAGTTGAGCTTCTTGACCTACTCCTGAAATAGCATCACCAGCGATACCGTTAAGCGTTAAATCAATCGCGGTACCACCTACCACTGAGAACCAGATAAAACACATCAGAGCGGGTAGGACGACGGTACCAAATAGATAAGATCGAATACTACGACCCCGTGAGATACGCGCAAAGAACACCCCAACGAAGGGACCAAAAGCAATCCACCATGCCCAATAAAATACTGACCAGTCTTTTTGCCAAGTGGCAAGCGTGTCGCCGACTTGTGTGCCGTCTGGCTGCCAGACCGTAATTAGTAGCTCAGGAAGCGCGACGACATAGTCGAATAGACCTACGAAAAAAGCTTGTAAGCCAAAGAAGGTCGAACCAAATATTAAGAAAAATGCAAACAAAACAAAGCTCAAACTCATATTGATATTAGATAGCCATTTGATACCTTTACCGACCCCAGAAAGCGCAGATAGGGTCGCAACACCAACGATGACGGCAAGGGCAACGATGATAGCTGCTGTTGATGATTTGCCATCAGCGTTCAGTAACCAATCGCCCAATCCAACACGGTGCATGCTAGATACAAATTGCTCAACTCCAAATCCTAACGTTTGTGCAACGCCCAAAATAGTAGCAATGACGGCGACAATATCGATGGCATTACCAAGTTTGCCTGACAACCTCTTACCAAATAACGGCGCTAGACCTGAACGAATGGTGAGGGGTAGCTTACGTCGAAAAGCAAAGTAGGCCATAGATAATCCGACTAGGGAATAACAAATCCATGCGCTAAACCCCCAATGTAGAAAGGCCCATTTATAAGCATAGCGAACATTGTCAGCACCAGAACCTGTCGCCATACCCTGAATAACTTCAGGATTATTGGCAAAGTGATACATCGGCTCTGCGGTTGCAAAGGTCAACATACCAACGCCAATACCAGCTCCAAAGATCATAGAAAACCATGAAAAGTTGGAGAACTCAGGCTTATCCTCTTTATCTCCTAAAACCAGCTTTCCATAGCGCGGTATAACAGCCAGAACTAAAGCTAAAATTAAGAAAAAAGCGACGGAAAAGATATACCAGATTGAAAAATTATTAAGTAAAAAGCTATTGATTGACCCCAAAACAGCCATTGAGTTTTCTGGAAATACGACGGCCCAAACGATGAGCAGACCCAGTAAAATTTTAGCGGTAATCGTAACGTCTTTATTAAACCCCTCATAAAAACCTGATGTTGCGACTTCAATTGGCAACTTAGTCAAAGGTTTTTTATCTGTACGTTTCATGTCTAATCCTTTAGATAGTCTTTCACTCGTTTATTTAAATAGGTATCAAGCATTACAATCCTTTATTGACTTGATACCTATCGTTTCTTAACTCGGTAAAAACTCACTGCTCCAACTATCGCTCAGCTCACCACTCGCAATACTGGCTTCAATCTCTGCCTCGCTATAACCAAGCTCCAGCATTATTTGACGCGTGGATTGCCCAAACTTTTCAGGACGAGGTAGTGCATATACGATGCTATGCGAAGGACGAATAGCATAGGGATCAAGCTGCGTCACCTTATGACCACTGGGATGATTCTCATAAATTGAAAAAGAATAACTACCACGATCAGTACCTGACGTGCCATCTGCTACGCGACTATATTCAGCGCGTAACGCATTGATATCAGCACAGACTACAGCCGCAATATCAGCCGCTTGCAAGCGCTCAATCCAATCATGAGCGGGCGCTTTTTGAAAGGTATTCGATAAAAATACCGCACGCTCATCTTTGTCAAGCTCACTAAACCCTTCTAAGCCCTCAACGTTTTCAAAGTTTTTTACATCGACTTCATAAGCATTTAATAGTAAGTAATTCCCTGAAGACGTATAATAAAAGCGCGTTAACTCATCGTGGCCATTGGTTTCACGGCCTGACGGCTCATCGAACAGACCACGTTTTTCAAAGTCATAACAATAGGGGATTTGAAGTAAGGCACTGTTTGCGACTAACGAGGTACAACCGCGTCCAATACGACCTGTACGATATTTTTGATATAGCGCCACGCCAATACTCATCGCGCCACCAAAGCCGCACATCACATCAATAGTACCGACGTGAGCATGCTCCTCTGGCGTATCCATCGCGCCGCCGCAGCGTAACATGATGCCAGTAGACGCCTGTACCACATCGTCGTAGCCTATAAAGTCACTACATGGACCTTTGCGGACACCACTAAAACAATCAAGCTTGCAGAAAATGGCTTCTGGATTTAATGCTTTTAAGCCTTCAGCATCCAGTCCCATTTTCTCAATTTGCGTGTCGGTCGCATTCCAAACAATGACGTCAACGGATTGGACTAACTTCTCAAATACTTCTCGTCCTTTTCCGTAACGAATATCAGCAAGTATGGAACGTTTACCTGTCATTTGAGACATACCATAAATAACAGTATTCCAACTGTCATAAAATGGAGAGGCAGGATCAAGCTTAATGACTTCTGCTCCAAAACGCGCTAAATAAGCTGCCGAATGGGGACCAGCAATTACATTACAAAGATCAAGTACCTTGACGCCATCTAGCCAACCACGTTTTTCATTAAGATTATTGACTGAGGGCAACTTGGTTTTGATAGCCTTCAGTTCTCTAAACGCCGTATCAAAGTCAGTAGGCTCTGGGGGCTTGGGTTGTAACATCATCTCACCACATTCTTCTAACCAAACAATGGGGCCTGGCTGAATCATCCTGCCATAGGTCGGATCATCGACCTCAATCATGAGTCCTGCGGTTTCAGCATGATCATCACGGATCCATTCTTGTAGCCAACGCTGCGGCGCTCCAGGTATACCGCGTTTCCCAAAAATCTTTTGCCACTCTTTTGAGGTACGCTGTAAAAAAGCACCTTTCATTTTTTCAGCAATACGATCTGCCCAATGCTTTGGCATAGGATAAACGCCAAGCGAGGTATCAGACGTCCACTGACTTGAAGGCAAATAGGTATCTTCTTCTTCGGTCAAGCCTTCATCAATTAGTTCATCGTATAACCCTAAGACTTGCAAACAACGCTTAGCATGATCCTTATGGCTAGGGCATACTACATAGAACATACGCCCATCTTTACACATATAACTGCGGTAAAAAGGATCGAGCAACTCTTGTAGTGCTTCGTAGTCCATGTTCATAGGAATACCTTCAACGCGGCGGCGTTGAATCTCAACTTCACGTTGGGTCAAGTATCGCTTAGGTAGATCCTCGATCTCTATTGAGTTGTAGCAAAGGCCTTCCATGACCGCCGCTGCAAGAGGAACTTCAATAGCATCGCCGAGCCCAGTATTTTCACGTGCTTGTAGTGCAAAAACGACTGCGGAACCTGCCAGCATGGCACCATAAGCAGAGGGAAGCGGGAGAGGAGAAAACGATGGGTTGATTCCCATTAGTACACGGTTTAAACCCATGTCAGTAAACACACCTGAGCTCGCTGATACAATGCTTTCATAGGCACGTAGCTCACGGCGCTGTTCATCATTCGATGCAAATCCAGGGATGGACAAGGTGATCAATTGCGGACGTTCTTCGCGCAGTGCTACCAGATCGAGCCCCATTTCTGCCATTTTCCCAGGACGGAAACCTTCAATAACGATGTCACTTTCCAAAATTAATTGCTTAGCCTGTGCTAGTCCTTCATTTGTTTTAAGATCGAGTCTCAGCATCAATTTATTACGATTTAATACAGCATTAGCTGGACTTTGCCATTTTGGACCTGACGGTGGGTCTATATGGACCACGGTTGCGCCTAAGTCGCCAAGCATCATACCTACAGCAGGCCCAGCGATATATTGACCAAAATCGATTACTTTGACACCGACGAGTGGCAATTCATGAGTTGCTTGCATAGTCATCCATCCTTAGAATTTTATTATGCTATTACTATTAAAAATTAGAACTATTAAAAATCAAAATTTAGTTAGGAGCGATATCATAGAGACCAGTAGCTACTAAACTATATATTCAGAGTGCCTGCGATCCATTCACCAGTGGGGTGAGAAAGAAGCAAGCACAAATTGTTCACATACAAACTACTGCGTTTAAGAGCACTTATAGAATAATGCTCTTAATAGGGGATATGATTAAGTTGGCATAGAGAATTGCTTTTCATCTCTCACTGCCGCGCTTGGCCAGCGTTGCGTTATGGTTTTGCGTCGAGTAAAGAATCTCACGCCATCTGGCCCATACATGGCCAAGTCGCCAAATAATGACCGTTTCCAGCCACCAAAGCTTTGGGATGCTACAGGTACCGGTAGTGGAATATTGACACCAACCATGCCGACTTCAATATTATCGATAAAGTGACGCGCCGCTTCTCCGTCTCGGGTATAAATACAAGTACCGTTACCATATTCATGTTCATTAATGAGCTGTACCGCCTCGCTCATGGTCTGAACACGGATGACCTGTAAGACAGGACCAAAAATCTCGGCTTTGTAACTGTCCATTTCTTTAGTGACATGGTCGATCAGTGTCGGACCGACAAAAAACCCGTGTTCATAACCTTCTGGAGTAGCATCAGAGCCATCAATAACCAATTCTGCACCTTGATCGGCAGCACTATTGATATGCGCTACTACTTTAGATTTATGCGCCTTGGTAATGACAGGACCGAAGTCGTTGTTTTTTTCTGAATGAACGCCAAATTTTAGTGCTTCAATAGCAGGCTGCAATGCTGCAATCATCTTATCGGCCGTTTCATCACCGACAGCTACTGCAACACATAACGCCATACAACGCTCTCCTGATGAGCCGAAAGCTGCACCTAACAATGAGGTCACTACATTATCTAAGTCCGCATCTGGCATAACAATCGCATGGTTTTTTGCACCGCCTAAAGCTTGACAGCGTTTGCCTTGTGCGGCAGCGGTCGTATAAATGTATTCAGCAATAGGGGTAGAGCCGACAAAGCTCACAGCTTTAACATCCGGATGATGCAAAATAGCATCGACAGCTTCTTTACCACCATTTACTACATTGATTACACCTTCTGGAAGACCGGCTTCTTGCAATAGCTGGGCAATAAATAGCGTAGAGCTTGGGTCGCGCTCAGACGGTTTTAAGATAAAAGTGTTGCCACAAACGATAGCCATAGGGAACATCCATAGTGGCACCATTGCAGGGAAGTTAAAGGGTGTTATACCAGCGACCACACCTAGCGGATGAAACTCACTCCAAGAGTCAATATTTGTGCTGACATTACGACTGTGCTCGCCTTTGAGAAGCTCAGGTGCGCCGCAAGCATATTCAACGTTTTCAATACCGCGTTGTAGCTCGCCTGCAGCATCGTGAACAATTTTTCCATGCTCTTCGCCAATCAAACGGCAAATTTCATCTGCATTTTGCTCGAGCAATTCTTTGAATTTGAACATGACACGCGCACGCTTTAATGGTGATGTTTTGCTCCACGCTGGAAAAGCAGCTTTAGCAGCAGCTACCGCTTCACCGATTGTTTTTTCACCGCCCAAAGCAACTTTTTTGCTAACTTCACCAGTTGAGGGGTTGTAAACATCTTGAGTCTGGTTGTCATTATTTACTAAGCTACCGTTAATAAAGTGTCCGATAGTTTGCATAGTTTATTTCCTTTAAACATGTGTGTTATTGATGGGTTTGGATTAAATGAAGACGACTTTAGTTTTATGGGTGATTCGTACTACTGTTATCCCATAGCATGGTATAAAGCTGAGTCATTTCTTCATGATTGGGTATTCGAGGGTTGTTATTGGGTGAGCCTGACGCGAAGGCTTGCTCACACATCGTATCGATGAGGGCATCAAAATCCGCTTTTTGAACCCCAAATTGTGCCAATGTGGGAACATGAAGTTCATCGTTTAAGTTTTTTAAGTAATTGACCAAACTGACGTTTGCCTGATCATCTGTTTCGCTATGATCAGATATTCCTAGTGCGCGCGCACAGTCCGCATAACGATCGGGTGCACTAGAGATGCCAAACTCGGTAATCGTTGGTAGTAGCATGGCGTTTGATAAACCATGCGGTACATGAAAAAAAGCACCAATTGGACGACTCATACCATGCACTAAGGCAACTGACGAATTACAAAATGCAATACCTGCCAAAGTAGAGCCAAGCATCATCGCTTCACGAGCTGTTTCATCGTTGCCGTTGTGATAAGCAGTTTGGATATTGGGTCCAATTAAGCGTAGAGCTGCGAGTGCCTGTTGGTCGCTATAAGCATTACGTTTTGGGCTGATATACGCTTCGATAGCATGGGTCATCGCATCGATACCTGTATCCGCGGTAGTACGCGGCGGTACGCTGAGTGTGAGGCTATAATCGATAATGGCCGCGATGGGCATAAATCCCATACCAACACACAATAATTTTTCGTTGTTATCGTCGTCAGTGATGATGGTAAAGCGTGTGACTTCTGATCCTGTTCCAGCCGTAGTAGGTATGGCAACAATAGGTAAGCCAGTTTCATCTACTTGACGAGGGAACTTATAATCACGCATGACCCCGCCAAACTTACCTAAGATGGAAATAGCTTTAGCACTATCGATAGGGCTGCCGCCACCTAAGGCAATCAGACCGTCATAATCTTGCGCTTTGACTTGAGAGACGCCTGCTTCAATAGAGCTTTCGGTAGGTTCGGGTACCGTATTTGAAAACACATCAGCACTGATTTGAGTTTCTTTCAAAATAGCCTGAACATTATCGACATAGCCGAGTTTAACCATCATTTCGTCAGTGATAATCAGCGGTTTTTTTATCCCTAAGCTGGCCAGTATTGCTGGTAGCTTTTTGCAGGCATCGCGTCCAATTTCCATTGTCCTTGGAAGTAGAATACTGTGTGACATAGTTATTCATCCTTGAATTAATGACTTCAGATATAAGCTTGGTAGTAGCTCAATCCTGATACGCACTATTCACAAAAGTGGATAGTATTTAAATATTAATTTCACATAATGATAAAAATCTTATCGTTATGTGAAAAGTAACAGAATATTTTTATAATAGCAAGACGCAAAAGCGTAAATTTTATCGTTATAATAAATAAATTTATTCGCTGAGAGTCAGCTAGAGGTTTAAACGAAATAATGAGTAATACTAAAAAGAAGGGCTCAAGTGTTGAGCGTGTTTTACAGATAGTAGAAGTGCTTGCTCGCTCGCAAAGACCAATGAGTGTCAGCGACCTCGCTGAAATTCTAGAAGTGCCGGTGCCGAGCATGTATCGATTATTGGATCAATTGCAGGATCTTGGATTCGTTCAGTTAGATTTACCAGGGAAGGTAACTTGCGGAAAACGCACGTATAAGCTTGCCATGAATTTACTACAAAACAGTGATTTCAAAAATGAAAGATTAGCCATACTAAATGAGCTGTCAGCAAAAATAGGAGAGACGGTAGGTATTTCGATTTTACAAGACTTAGATGTGGTTTATATCGATCGCGTTATGTCGGATTGGCCGCTACAAATATTTTTACCGTCGGGCACTCATGTTCCTGTTTGGGCCAGTGCTAGTGGTAAATTATTGTTATCACAGCTATCGGATGAGAAATGCGAGCGCATCGTTGAGAAAATGTCGTTACACGCACTAACGACCAAAACTCAGACCGATAAGAAGCAATTAATGCAAACGATCGCTGCAACGCGTGAGACGGGAGTAGGTGTAGATAATGAGGAGTTTATTCCGGGTATGGTAGCGTGTGCAGTCATGATTCCCAATGGGGATCAACAATCATTTGCCACAGTGTTTACACATGGTCCGACAGTGAGAAAAAGTCTAGAAGAGTTGCTCAGCTATGTACCTCTTATGCAAGAGGCTGCTAATGAGCTATCAGTTATTTTCAATCAAAACTATGAATAAAGTTATTGACGGCATAATAGGGTGATACGTTAAGAAAAATTCTAATCTACTTTTCATTAGCTAAAATGAGTAAATTTGATAGGGCTCTCGTTAACTGGTCGTCTTTTCTCTTTATCATGACTTGACCTTAAAGGCGTTAAGAGGTTTCAACAGTAAAACCTAAAATAGCAACCGTATAGTACTGCTGCTAGATAGAAAAAACCCTTGTAGCGCGTGGCTTACAAGGGTCTTTTGTTATATGTGATTGGTGCGCCCACCAAGACTCGAACTCGGATCGATCGCTTAGGAGGCAACTGCTCTATCCTGTTGAGCTATAGGCGCATTATGGAGTGACATTGTAAAAAAAAGCCCCGCCAAAAGCAATGAGCAACGACAAATAAAAATAATGTATCTCTATGCGCCATTACTAAGGGCATCAGCCACCTGTACCGAGCTTTCATCTGCTTGAGGTTTGGCTCGCGATGTTGGGTTAAATAAGTCATTCACATCGTTTCTGTAGCCTTCAATATTTTCATAGTCATGCTGTTTTAGGATGTCTTGGCCCACACTTGAGAGTAAGAAGTTACGAAAATTCGTAGCAGCAGGATTTTCTGTTAAAATAACGCCGTCTATTGTTTCAGAATCTTTTAGCGCATAGCTAAAAGATGATAGATTTCGCGCTTCTTTATTATCGGTTGACGTTTCAGCATTTTTACGTTTATCGTCATTCTCTAAGTTGGTATCAGCGGTATCGACAGTCTCATTACGCTCAGCCTGCAACGCTTTAAAAGATGTTTGCAAAGGTGCTAAGCGGTCTTTAGTTATCTTATCATTGGCCAGAATGATGTCAGTATTGACAATAAACTTTGAGCTTCCATTAGACGCGTTGTTGCCGAAGGCCGTAGGATTATTAGAATCCCTGAGATCTGGTAAGTCTAATAGCTCATCAGTCTCTACGTAGCGCGCCAACACTTGTAGCTTAGGATAGCGTGATTCAAAGCGGACGATGACATCATCTAGCGGAACTTGTAATCTGTCTTCTGCTTGCACATATAAGGTTCTAGTAGTAGCTGAGTTGTCATCATCAGTAGAGGTATCTTCGTTTGTACTTGCCATAATTGGGAGAGGGTCTATATTTTTACGATTACTGCTCCATAGCCAAGCAAAAATACCAATAAAAATAGCGAGTATTAATAAAATCAGCCCTGCCAATAGTAGCTTGTAGTCTTTCATAGGTTACCGCTCATCTTATATTTTAATATATGGTTCAAATTTTCTTAGTGGTTTTTTCTTTTAAATGGTTTAAGCTTTTTGTTTAAAGTCGATGATGCAATACCTCGTTGGTTAGTTCCGCTAACATATTATCGAAGGCATCCTCTTCAATACAAGATTTGGCAGACTCAAGTGTCTCCGTTTTTCCAATAGGGTTTACTATGTCTGTTTTTACATTATCTAGAGAATGATTTTTCAAATCAGGTGTTGTTGTACTGGATTGATGAGCGGCTAGGGGTGATTCACCGTTACTAAGTAGCTTTTTTAACCATTCAAAACCATGAACTTCCCACCACGCTTCAAAGCGAGGTAATGTGCTTCCACGTATGGCGGTCGGTAAGTTTAATGTACGTAGGGTTTGGGCTAATATCGGATCGGTAATGATTTGATTGCGACTAAGATAAAGCGACTTTGTGTCCCCATCATAGGTTTGCCGGCGTTGCCAAGCCGCATGATCGACTTTCATACGTGGTAATTGCCACAACTCACCACGAAAATAAACGACATAAAGCCGTTTTTCAGGATGAGTAAAAATAGCATCAATGGGACGCAGTGGCATAATAGGCAGTCATCTCGTATTTGAAGTTAAAAGGGTGTAGATATCAGTCAAACTCATGGTAATGTATAAAAACTGGGCGACACTGACTGACGCAAGCGACTATGTGACTGAGTACTACGCTAGTAAATTTCTAGTAACAATGGCACACTATGATACAGCGTGTTTATCTGCATTTATGATATCAAATGAGAGTGGCTTAAATCAGCAATCAGTCACAATTATTCATAATCATCAAATGTGGTCATCTTAGCAGAAATATATAATTGGCACGACAGGCAATCTTGGCTAATCAGTGTTGTCGTTGCTGCATTATATTTTAAAAGCCATAATATCAAGAAAACATCTGTTTAGATATAATGGCTTTACACTATCTTGAATGATCTTTGCAGATGTTCTATCAAACCATCTTGACCGTTTAGACTTCTTTATACCATCTCCCGTTGTATCGCTACTATCGTAGCGTGCAACAGGTATTATTTATGCTATTTTAATTAGATTATTGTTTATGTTTACAATTATTCAGTCCCATCGTACCGAGACTTTAGTTGAGCAGTTACTAGAGGCTTATAAATCCAAAAACCAACCCATATTTGAAGAGTTTGTCGTTATTGTGCCGTCGATGGTACTTGGTGATTGGTTGGATAAGTCTATTGCAAGTCAAGCAGGTATCAGCACGTTAGTCACAACGACGTTTTGGGGGCAGTATCAGTGGACATTGATGCAAAAGGTATTGGCTGAGTACAACGTTTGGCTAGAGGAGCATCAACGCACGCAGGAGATTATTACGGTTCCAGAGGTGGCAGTACTGACAGGATCGGTGATGCAGTGGCGTCTGTTCGGTTATTTTACCTATTATCAAGCACAGATTATGACGGATGATAAGCATCCGCTCTATCCGTTATTATCAGCACTAATAGATGATGAAGCAGATCGCAGCCAACAAGAAGCGCGGCTATGGTCATTGGCGACTGATTTTTCGCGAGTATTCGGTCGTTATTTGAACCATCGTGAGGAGTGGCTAACCTTATGGTCTCAGGATAAAGCGGTAGATGTAGAGACGTTGGTGGCTGAAAAGGACAAGCTGACGCTAGAGTTTGATCAGTATGCTGGCATGACACCTGAATGGTTGGTTGCGCATTATGTAGAGCTAGAAGCGGCGCAGCGACATTTATGGCGTCTGTTATTTGCCTCTGTTTATGAGCATCGCTCTTCTATTGAGCGCCGATTTTGGGAGGTTATGACAAAAGATAGCAGTGAGACGGGCGTCGATATTAAGTCAATCTTGCCAACGCAATTGCACATTTTTACTATCCAGCAGTTGCCGCAAAACGAGCTAGACTTTTTACAGCGGTTGTCAAAGCATCTTGATATTACTTTGTTACACTACAATCCTTCGCAATTGTTTTGGGCAGATATCGTCGATAAGCAGTGGCTACAGCGCCAACAGGTAATCAATCCTGAAAGTGTGTTTTTGCGTGATTACGGGCATACCTTATTATCACGTCTCGGTAAACAATCGCGTGAGACCTTTGCGATGCTGGCAGGGCTGTCTGGTAATGAAGATAAAGACGGCTTTGTACTGGACTGGCAGGATAGGTTTGATATAGAAGATGAGGAGCAGACTCCTTCAATCAGTAGTAGTGAAGAGCGTCCGATGAGTTTGCTTGCACATCTTCAGCAAGATGTGTTGATGCTTGATGAGGGTGCGACCCAGCAAGTCACAGCAGGACGACTTAGTGCTGCACTTGGGGCGCAACTGGCACTCAACCTAGAAGATTCAGAAAACCAAGCCGACGTTGATAGCCTTAATAGTAATGAAGTAAATAGCCTAAGCAATGATAATCATCATTCAAACCAGCACATAGAGCAATGGTACAGCGACGATGCGCTAAAGAATAAATACCATGAGCAACCACGCCAATGGAACATTTCTCAATATGATAATAGCCTAAGTATTCACTCTTGTCATAACCTTCAGCGCCAACTTGAAGTGCTACGCGGCATGATTGGGCGCTGGCTTAATGAAGCTAATGATGATGGTAGCACACGCCAACTATCTGACATCGTTGTGCTACTACCAGATGTTGAACGTCACCATGATTTGATTACATCAGTATTTGTACAAGGCAGAGGACAAGATGGTCTGACGCTACCTGCCAAAGTTACGGGTGTGGTTGATAAGTCGATTCGTCAACTATGGGAAGCGATTAGCGGGTTTTATAGTTTACTTGGCAGTGATACGGCACGTTTTGAGGCGGCAGTGGTCATGGATTGGTTGATGCTGCCACCACTATATGAGAGTCTTGGTCTAACCCACGAGCAGATGAGTCGAGGCTGTGATTTGCTGGAGCAGGCGGGGTTTGTACGCGGTTTTGATGAAGCACATTTGCAGCAGACGTTAGACACTGCCGACTATGACTACCGTTTTAGTTTTGCGCACGCCTTGGATCAAATCGCCTTAGGCTTAGTTATGCCAGAAGTTGGTATCAGTGACTGTCTATATCCGGACAATTGGCAAGACAGCACCTTGGCAGAAAAGACCGTTCCTATTTCTGCTATTAGTTTAAATGATGCACCTATCGTTGAAGCCTTGTGCCGTGTCCATGCTGGGCTTAATATGTGCCGACATGATTATCAAGCAAGTTATCAAGCTGAAGACTGGTTAGACCGAATAGAAAACAGTATCATTCACCCATACTTTGGCTCGCTTGATCAAACTCGCCCCATGCGTGCCATTTTCAATGCTATGAACGGTTTTAAAAGCAGCTTACGAGCCAACCGTCATTATCAGCGTTATCATACTCAAATAGATGCCCAATCAGACACCGAGCTTACGTCTAGCTCTGCATCTACCAGTACTGGTGAGTTAAATGCTGCTCAAGTAGAGGCGCAATTATCGAGAGTAAGCACATTACCATTAAAGCTTAGCTTTATGCTTAGCAGTATTGAGGATGAGCTAGAAAGCCAGCAAGTCAGTGCTGAGCCGACAGGGGTCATTACTTTTGGGCGTTTTGGTGCGCTACGTAACGTGCCGTTTGGACTGGTGGTGATGCTCAATATGGATTTGTCTGAGTTTCCTAATCGCGATCGGGATAATCGCTATGATTTGATGAAAGCGGGACTGGCCAAGCGCGGTGATAGATTTAGTGAAGATGATGACAATGGGGCATTTTTAGATGCTGTATTATGCGCGCGCAATGCGTGCTGGATTTTCTATAATGGTCAGCGTTTAACCGATACTCACGAGCATCTACCTGCCAATCCAGTCAGTGAGCTATTACAGTTTTTGCGCGGTGAAGTGCAATGGCAGTGGGATCCTCTAAAAAGTGTTCAAAAATACGCGCAGGATGATTTAACGGCTCAACTGCAGCGCTATCTACCCGAGCTTATCGAAAAATGGCTCGTCACGCGTCATCCAGCGCTACCTTTTGCAGATGAAGTCTTTGTACAGCCCGATTCTCCATCCACCCTGTCATCCACAAATCCAAATGATGAAAATGATCTTGAAAGAGACAATGAGCAGGATAAAGGTCGCGAGCTCATTCAGTCATTAGAACATGCCATGCAAAGTGAAAAGCTCTATCAAAAAAGTACCAATGCGCCTGCAAAAGTCTGGCAAGCGGTATTTGAGCGCCTGCAAGCGCAAATTGATACGGAAACACCGAATCGAGCTATCAAAGTCGTGCTACCTAGCAAGGATGAGTACGCTGCTATTGCTGCTGCCATCACTCAGCCTATTGATCTAAACGCTGAGCAAAATGAGCTCCTTTTTGATGTTCAGCAGGTCGATATGCAGCACTTGTATTATGAGGTACGTCATCCGGCAAAGCACTTCTTAAAAGAGCAGCAAGTGCATGTAGTGTTGCCAACAGAAGATACGCTGCATCAGGAGCCGTTGGCGCTGACAGGCTTGGGTGCTTATGCGGTGAATGCGCAGTTGCTCACTGACTTATACGCCAGTTCGTATGCGGATGATGAAAAGGAGCGCCAGCGCACAACGAAGCATTTAAGCGACTTACTATTTGATCGAGTTATGCCAGCTGGTGTCGCTCGGCAGTCGACCCTGCAGTATCAGCAATTAAAGATTACTCAGCAATGCCAAGACTTTGCCGAGCAACTAACTGCGTTGGGTATTGACGTTCATACTGGTATGAACAGTGAGGTAGGTACGGAGCAGTGCCTGACTTTATTGACCCCATGCGCAGAAAAAATGGTCAGTGTGCAAGCACCTGCTATGAATGCGCAAGGTCAATTGCAAATCAAAGGGGTTGTACCGCTAGAAATTAATACGCCAGATGACTCAATTTCACCTAAGCTTTGGCTAAATATCTTACCTAATAGCGCTCGTACCCAGCACTTATTACGTTTCTGGCTTTCGCATGTGTATTGGCAAGTGTCGCGGCGTACGACCGAAGCCCAAGTCACTGATAACGATGGCAGAAGTATTTGGCGCTTTAGTAAAGGTAGCGATGAATACAAAAAGTTCAAAGGTAAAGCGAGCTTTGCACTTGCACCGATAGACTATAATACGGCTTTAGCGGAGCTGCTCAAATGGGTTAGGTTTGCACAGATTGCTAGTACGACACCGATGACCGTACTGCCTGTACACGCGATGACTTATTTAGAAAAGTTGAGAGAAGCTGAAAAGAGGGATGCAAGTTATCAGCCAAAGCGTAGTGATTTTGAGGGCTGGTTATGGGCAGGCTTTAACAATGACGTCATCTATGACACCTGCGCCCAGCATGAGATTTGGCAGTATATATTACAAAACCAAGATGCCTTTACTGCGTTAACCGATGCTTTACCATCTTTAGCCCAGCCCTTATTTGAGATGATGGTTAACGCATTGGAACCTTTATAAAATCTACTTTATTGACTTTTTTACAGTACCAATTTGCACTTTTACAGCATTGAACAAGTGATTTTTTATGGATCAGTATCATAACGACAGTAGCAGTCTTAATAACAATCTTAATAGTATGAGTCATGAAACGGATGCTTTTGTCAGCACGGCAGCCGTTAGCGTCAATGAGGCTGATAAAGTGGTCGAAAGCTCTGAGCAACCACCTGCGGTTCGAGTACCGTTAACTGGTAAGTACTTAATAGAAGCTTCCGCCGGTACAGGTAAAACATGGACGCTAACGGGCATTGTCCTACGCTTACTGATAGAGGCCAAACGCGCACCTGAGCATATTATCGCTACTACCTTTACACGTGCAGCCGCGGCTGAAATGCGCGAGCGTATCCATGTACGCTTGGTTGATTTTTATCAAGTACTGCAATGGCTCAATAAGCTGCAAGCTGATACCCATACTCATCCAGTTCTATACCCGCAATTTAACAGCACCAAGCAAAACCCGCAATTTAACAGCACCAAGCAAACAGAATCAAAATCCGCTGATAACGCTAAAAAAGATAAAAATACGAATAAAGTAAGTCCTGAGCAAAAGCAAGCGCGCTTGCAGTGGTTAGAGCAGCAAGCCAAGCTGGCAGGAACGGCGGATCTTGTGACAGATCCTATCAACAGCCATCTGATTGAATACCTTTTGGATCATACAGAAGACTATCCTTTAGCGGATGCTATCAGGCGCTGTGCGTTGGTACTGACAACGTTAGATAAGCTGTTTGTTGGCACGTTAGACAGTCTGTCGCAAAAATGGTTGTCTGAATATAGCGCGGAGACAGGACATCAGCAGGGTATGCAAATCAGCGATGATGAGCAGACGGTGATAGAGAGTATCATTCATGATGCCGTACGTGCGCATCACAGTTATATGTACTATCAGCAGCCCAAGATTTATCAATTACTACAGCATACCAATCGTTTGACCACGCCCGCCGATCATCTAAACGTAGCGCAAAAGTCACTGCAGTTTATCTCCACACCTATTGAGCCTGTTGATTTAGGCGAGCCAATAGACTTTACCGCTTACCAGCAAGCACTAGATAACTTTAAAGACTGTGATTTAACAGATATAGCGCCGTATTTTGATAAAGACTATCGTAAAGCACAGGGAATGACTTGGAATGCAAGTCTAGCTACCAAAGTAGAGCATATAGGTAATATACAGACTGCCATTCAACAAAACGGCGCCGCGTTCTTTACCCACTTGGATGATGAAACACAAAAATTTTATGATGCCCTGCCTTATGCATTTATCAGTAAAGACGAGGGCGGTAAAGGTTTTAATAAAGGCAAAGAGCTTGCGCGCCAGGCCTTTATCAATCTAGATAGCATACAGGCACTAAAAACGCTACATGATTACACCCAGCAGATCGAGCTGTATCTTGATGGGCTCATCGAAAACCTCAATCGTGATATAGCGTTAAAAGTAAGACAAAAGTTACCATCGATCTTAGAAGAGCGGCGTGAGACGACTTTTGCTCTACAGATGGTACGGCTAAACCAAGCCTTAGCTGGCAAACAAGGGCAGCGGCTGGCACGTTACATTCGTCATCATTATCCTATTGCGCTGATTGATGAGTCGCAAGACATCAATGGTGAGCAGGCGCGTATGATTGAACGTATCTATCTGTCTGGGATGGCTGACAATAAAGACCCTCGCACGCAAGACAGAAGTCGTGGGTTTTTATTATTGGTTGGTGATCCTAAGCAGGCGATTTATGGCTTTCGCGGTGGTGATGTGGCCAATTATAACGCTATGAAGACACTATTTGATGATAAGCATATCATGAGCTTAAATGTGAATCGTCGTTCAAATGAGCGCTTAATCACGGCACTGAATCATTGGTTTGGGCGCTCAAAACCTGCTACCGATGCGGATGAGTCGATAAGTTCAGGCGTTGTCGATGAGTTAGCACAGTTAGGTAAGGGTATTTATTACCAGCATATCACTGCAGTTAAGACCGAGTCGCGCTTATCTTGGCAGCAATCAACTGCTGAACAATCTATAAGCTTATCTTCTGAAATTGCTTCAATCGCATCAAATAGCCCAGTTAGTGTTATTCATCTGCCTTATGATAAAGAAGCCAAGCACAATGCTTGTGAGCTGACAGCTGTACATATCGCCGCTCTGCTTGGCAGTGATCAGACCATAGAGGGACGACCATTAAAACCAAGCGATATTGGTGTATTGGCTCGTACCAAAAAAGATCTAAAGCAAGTTGAGGATATGCTCGCCAAACTTGACGTGCCGACACTAGAGACGGCGGAGAACAACGTCTTTGATACTCCCATAGCCGCAGACCTAGCAGCATTACTAGAAGCTATGCTACGCCCACATCGCCGTGACATTATCAATCGAGTATTAACCAGCCATTTCTACCAATTAAGTCTCAACGATGTGCAAGCACTGATGCAAAGTGTGGATGACGACAGCATAGAACAGCTAAGCGCTGAGCAAGCGTTTGCTACGTCAGATACAGACAGTGAACAAGCGTCACTAAGACGTCGTTATCAAGATTTTCAAAACTACATAAAGATAGCGGCTAGCAAGTGGCAGCATAATGGCATCTTATCTGCACTGCATTATTTATTTGGCCACAACCCAGTGGTATATAAAACAGAAAGCCGTACAGAGCACCCAACAGAGCGTCAAAGCATTTGGGTAAGCCTTGCAAACTTAGAAGATGGCGCACGTTATCTTATGGATTTACGTCATCTGATGGATATCTTAGCTCAGTATGGGATGCATATTGGTGAGCATGAGATGCTGGCATGGTACAAAAAAAACATGAATAGTAAGCGAATTCCTGAATGGGCGAAGCAGCAGCCATTGCCGACTGAGTCAGGCGTCCAGTTGATGACTATTCATAAGTCTAAAGGGTTAGAGTTTCCAGTGGTATATGTCATTGGTATGGATGGAGCTAGCAAAAAAGCCGGTGATAATAGTAAACACAATTTATTCTTATTCGATCATAAGAGTACTGATAGTAGCATCAATAACAATGATAACGACAAAACCGAGCGTCGTCTGTCTGCTTGTAAAGGCAAGCCGCATAGTAAGTCGGCAAAAGGAGAGGCGCCAACGGATTATTACGCTCAGTTTGAAACGACCGAAAACTATGAAGAGCTTAGACGCTTAGCCTATGTGGCTTTTACTCGTGCCAGCGAACAGCTGTATATGGTATTAGCCGATAGCTACAATAAAACGGGTGCTGAGCGTAAGCCAAGCCTTAAATGGCTAAGCTGTGCAGATCATAAGTTCACGCTACCAAAGCGTCTATACGACTATATTGGCTGGCTAGAATATAGTACCGTTGCACGTGATGCTGAGATTATAATTAAAGCTAACGAAAAGGCTGCTAAGGCTGATGGTCATAAAAATAAAAACGATGCTCATACGTTGCCGCGTATTAACTATCAAGATGCCTACGCACAGATTCGAGTAGACTATTTTAGGGGTTGGGCAAAAACCAGCTTTACTGCTTTGTCTCGGCAGCTGAGTGAGCAAGACAAAGCCTTAGCCGTCTTTGATGATGGTATAGAGGATGACTTAGATTTAACAGACAGTGTAGATTTAATAGATAGTATGAATTTGTCGGCTGCCTCTACATCTGAAAATTTAACTAACGCAGAAGGTAACGAGAGTAGCGGGAATAACTCTGCTTTAATGACGGCAGATAACATTCGCTTTCGTTTTGTAAGGGGTGCCAATGCGGGGACATTTTTGCACCAAATTTTTGAAAAGATAGATTTTAATAATGACAGTAAATGGTCGGCGATTATTGATCAAGGTATTCGTCAATATCAGCTACCAGTTAGCTACACCAGTGCAACCAATCAACAGCGTTCAGCACAAGATGCACCCACAAGCATAGGTAATGATAAAAGTTTAGGTGGTAGTATAGTGTCTACAGAAGATGGCAGTCAGCTAGCCGTTGCTCATGATGAGCTTGTGACATGGATATCAGACGTACTAGCAGCACCACTGCTCGCATCAGGGCAGCCGCTGCAAGCTATTTCGCCCAAACAACGCATCGCTGAGCTGAGCTTTAATATGGGATTGGCTGATGACTTTACCCCTGAGCGTATTAATAAGGTTTTTAAGCAACACCTACCTGACGATCCTGATAAGCATATAGAGCTAACAGCGCAGTTCTCTGACCATATCTATCGTTATTTGCGCGGTGAGATAGATCTAGTATATGAGTACGCAGGCAAGTTTTATGTGGTGGATTATAAGAGCAACTACCTAGGAAATAGCCTAAGTAATTATAATTATGAAAACCTCAGTGCAGCAATGAATAAAGCAGGTTATTGGTTACAAGCAGCCATCTATCAAGTCGCGTTACACCGTTTTTTACGGTTACGCTTGCATGATTATGAAGGCAATGAAGAGCAGTATCTAGGCGCGGTAGAGTATCTGTTCCTACGCGGTATTGACTCTCAAAATAAGCAGAGCGTTGCGACTGTAAATATCGATAGCAATGTTACTAACAATACTAATAATGATGTTAAAAGCTATGGCCGTATCAAATGGCAAATACCTTTTGCGCTAGTACAGGCGCTTGATAAGATGTTTGGCACTCCTAAAGCATATAGTTAACACACTTTAGAATAGGTACAGTGCTGCTGGTATTAATTTCGCGCAGACAGAGGCTGCGCGAAATTAATACCAGCAGCACGTGGGATAGAGTGCGCCAATTTTATTTAAGATAAACTATAGTAAGATTATAAAATAATGATAAAAATGGATGAATAATGAGTAAATCAATACCTGAGTTAGTAGGTAAATCTACAAACATCACACAACGAGTAGCAAGTAGTGGCCAAAATCAAGGCGCTATCGATATTGGCAGTAGTTGGGCAACTACCATTAGTCAATATTTATTGCAGCGAAAAGGGCAGACGCAGGCAGCCTATCAAGCTCAATTACAGCCTGAAGTTAACGATATAAGCCCTACCACACAAGATTGGTTGTTTGAAGCCATTTTTGAGGTGCTTATACAGCGCTTAGAAGAAGGTCATACCGTCGTCACGCTTACAAACGATGATAGCGAAGTAAACTTGGCGTTAAGGGCCGATAGCTATACCAAGCTCTTTAGTTGGCAACAGCAGCTATTACAACCGTTATTGCAGCCATTGCTCACTCATGCTGAAGCCATCTTGGATCAGGTAGTTGATATTGATTCGCTTATGAGCAACGAGCACGCTTTATGGAATACAGTGCTATTGCAATCGACACTATCGCAATACGAGCAACAAATTTTGCAGCAACGATATATAGTAGCGATTAAACTTTATCAGTATTTAAGAGCAATGATAGCGTCTGACGCAGAAGTAACATTAAAGAATAGCCTAAGCAAATTTATACAATATCTAGAAAAACATCCGTTAATCCAAAACAGCTCAGACAACATCGATAAAAACGGTAATGACCATCACGACAAGCCAATCATTTTACAAATAAAAGAAAATACGCAGTTTGACAATAAAAAAATAACACTAACTTTATGGCTGCATCGTACATGGCAAGCAGAGTATGCACTCGCGCACCATATCATTCGTATTAAAGACCAATCTGTTAATGCGCTACCGATTGCATCAAATCCACTTCTAAACACCGAGCAACAGGACGCCATTCATATGGCCAATCGCTCCGCGTTTAGCATTATTACTGGTGGACCAGGCACGGGGAAGACATTTACCGTAGCTCAGCTCGTCATAGCGCTTTACCAAGCACAGTCGGAGAGTCAGATAAAAGGGGAGGCATCCGATAGTGCAAACCTTGCACTAGCTGCTCCAACGGGAAAAGCCGCTCAGCGTATGCAGGAGTCATTACAGGACGCACTACAACATGCAGGCGTAGCCATGCAGCTGCCAGAAGCTAAGACTATTCATAGATTGTTAGGTATTGGACAGGGCGGGCAGCCTCGCTATCACAAAGACAATCAATTGAGCGAGGATATTATCATCGTAGACGAAGCGTCTATGCTTGGCGTAGAGTTAGCGAATTATTTAGTCAGTGCAGTCAAACCAAAAGCTCGGTTGATCTTGTTGGGAGATGCCAATCAGCTGGCGGCAGTAGATGCTGGGGCAGTGCTGGCGGACTTATGCCGTATACCAGCATTACAAGATGTGCATCAGCGTTTAGAGGTTAGTCGCCGTTTCACAAAGGAATCTGGCATCGGTAAGCTTGCAAAGCTAATCAATCAAGATGCTAGTGAGATGGGGAATAGTATGACAGCCGTTTGGCAGTTGATGCATGAGGATAAAGATTTAGATTTTTATCATTTGGCTCATACACCATCAATGCAATCGGACAATAATATAGTTAATAAAGATAGTACAATAAGAAATAGCCTAAGTAATTATAAATTTTATTCACAAACACTCAAAAATTACAAATTATATATAACCCAAACCAATAAAGTATTAGCAAAAGTAAAAACAGCCAAATCCATGCCAACGACAGAATATAACGCAACTTTTAATGAGCTGATTTCACTACTTAATCAATTTAGGGTACTTACTGCCGGACATTATGGACGCTGCGGAGATCATTCTATTAATCGCTACCTAAGTGAGCAGCATCGCAATCAATTAAAACTACCTTTATCCAAATCTCCTTGGTATCACGGTCGACCTATTATGGTTTTGCAAAATAATTATGAACTCGGCTTGTTCAATGGCGATATTGGTATCTGTATGCAGACTGGGGGCGAGGGATTACAAGTATTTTTTGAAAACAAAACACAAGGCATTTCAGTAAATATGTTTAGTGATGAGATGGTTGCGACCGCTTATGCAATGACAATTCACAAATCGCAAGGTTCTGAGTTTGAGCATGTCGCTATTAGCTTTGATGATCATAACGTGCGTCTACTTAGCCAAGAGTTAATCTACACAGCAGTAACGAGAGCGAAAAAAAAGGTATCGATATTTAGTACGAAGAGTGCGTTTACTCAAGCACTAAAAACACCAACGGTGCGCCAAACTGGATTAGGCTTACAGTTTGAAAGTTCAATAGAGCAGATGTCAAACGCTGATACTACTAATTAATCTTACCTTTATAGCCAATAAAAAAGCATCCAATCTGGATGCTTTTTTATACGGGATATCTAAAAACTAATATTATAGTTTGTCTTCTTTAATAGCGTAAATGCCGGGCAAATGACGCAAGTAACCATGAAAGTCCATACCGCAGCCATAGACATAACGGTCAGCGACATTAATACCGACAAAATCTACATCGAACTCCGCGACTTTTCGATCATGTTCTTTGTTGAGTAGTACACAAGACGAAATAGAGAGCGGCTTTTCTTTACCTAGCTCTTCTACGATTGCCTTTAGAGTAATACCTTCGTCAAAAATATCATCAATTAGTAATACGTGTTCGCCTTCAAGACTCACATCAGGTTTGAATTTCCAATCAAGATCATTGGTACCTTCATTACTACGATAACGTGAAGCATGAATATAATGCATACGATGGTAAAAGGTGAGATGAGTCAGTAGTTGACCGGCTGGAATCAGTCCACCATTCATAACTACCATAACGATCGGATTTAGGCCAGCGTAATGAAGATTAAGCTGGGCAGCAAGACGCTCATAAGCGGCTGCTACTTCAATACTACTAATAAGGCACTCTGAGTTGCGCAGGGTTTTTTCAATTTCTTGGTTACTGATTTGGGTCATGAGTGGCGCCTTCAATGAAAAGTGCTGCTTATTTTAGCAAGTTTTAATGATTTTTCCCAACGAGTTATCGTTTTAAAATACAATTTTTTATTTTTTCTGCCCATTATTCGATGAGTCAGCCATTTCTATCAAAAAAGGACGGTAAAAACGAGCTAAGCGGTTTAGTCCAGCATCAGGTAATTGTGGTAATAGTTTGTTTAGAGCCATGCCCATACCTTTATCAATACCTGCTTTGGCAACCGGTATAGAATTGCGTTTAATCATGCCAAGCTTAAGCGTTTCAGTAAATCTAGTAATAAAGTGAGTTAGCGCTTCTTCATTCATAGTTTCAAGGGCTATTTTAAATCTGTCTTTATCGACATTGTCAGGCGTAATCGCATCAAATCCTTCTATGATAGTATCCGCAGAGGATTTCGGTAATTCAAAACCAACACGGCGAACACCTTCATTATCTACAAATATCGTTTGATCTTTTAAAAAGTTAAAACTTGGTAGGACATCCTGGTTTTCGTCTTTACCAAGTAGGACGTTGAGTAGTGTCTCTGTCGCGCGTTCGATGGTATTTACAATTTTGCGCATCGCTACTTGGCGGTCAGGGTTTGGAATGACATCTATCAAGCTAACCAATAAGTTGTCGTTTAGTTCGCGAGCAATTTGCTGGGTAAGATCATTACGATAAGGGTAATAAGCTACCTTTTCGTCTGATGCGATGATACGCTCAGCCTCATCAATCATATCGTTTAATTTAGCCGATGGCACAAAACCGAAATAGTATGTCATTTTATTCCTCTTGGGTGTTTTATCATATCCAGCGTCAGTATAATCAAATATTTATATGAGAACATCTTAAACCAATAAAAAAGTGCTCTAACGCTTTTATGTATTTGCTTTAGCGAAAGTGAAGTATAAGTATGGCTTGCATTTTAACAACTATCGCCGTCTAAACTGAATTAAGACTACGTTTATACTACTGTGTAACAAATATATCAGTCGTTACACTTTAGGTCGGACAAGCTAAAACAAGCTCTAAGAAGCCAAGCGCAGATGTATAAGGCGTACTTCATAAGACAGGGCTATTATCCACTGCCAGCACTAGCTAGTTGAGCATATAACGATAAAGTAAAAAAAGGTTAGGAGGATTTATAACTTGGTCCGCTTTGCCTTATCTAGGGAGAGATAAAATGAATAGTGCTATTGTATTATTATTTGGAATCGCTGCAATGCTTTGCGGCTATGTGTTTTATTCAAAATTTATTGCAACCAAAATTTTAGCTTTAGATAATACTCGTCCCACGCCAGCCCATACAATGAAAGATGGGATAGACTATGTACCTACCAATAAGTATGTACTATGGGGGCATCATTTCACCTCTGTCGCAGGTGCAGCACCTATCATTGGTCCTGCCATTGCCGTTATTTGGGGCTGGGTACCGGCTGTGCTTTGGGTCGTGTTTGGGACGATATTTATGGCTGGCGTTCATGATATGTCGGCCATATGGGCAAGTATGCGTAACCGTGGTCAGTCTATCGGCTCTATCGCTGGTACAGTTATGGGCACGCGCGTTCGTAGTCTCATGATGGTAGTGATATTTTTACTATTGTTAATGGTTAATGCCGTGTTTGGTGTGGCTATTGCCAATATGCTCATAAAAACACCGTCAGCTGTCTTGCCAGTGTGGGGAGCACTAGTTGTCGCATTTATTATTGGACAATGTATCTATCGCTACCAAATCAGCTTGGGCTGGGTGTCAGTGATTGGAGTTGTCGCATTGTATACGCTTATCTATCTTGGCCCTATGTTTCCAGTTGTATTACCTGAGACCGTCTTTGGACTACCTGATAATGCCGTTTGGATCATAATTTTATTTAGCTATGCTGCAATTGCTTCTTTATTACCAGTATGGATGTTATTGCAACCACGCGACTATATTAATGGATTGCAGCTATTTGTCGGTTTGATTTTATTGTACGCGGCTATCTTTATCTCAACGCCTAATATTGTCGCGCCAGCCGTCAATACTGATTTGCCAATAGGCACACCGTCCATCATGCCATTACTCTTTGTGACTATCGCTTGCGGTGCTATTTCAGGATTTCATGGCCTGGTCGCGACAGGTACAACCTCTAAACAAATTGATAAAGAAGAAGACGCACGTTTTGTGGGTTATTTTGGTGCACTTGGCGAAGGTATGCTGGCACTAGGGGCTATTCTTGCTGCTACTGCAGGTTTTGCGACACTTGGTGATTGGCAGGCAGTCTATCAAAAGTTTGGTGATGGCTCGGTTGGCGCATTTATTGATGGCGGTGCTGCGATTCTCAACGCAGGCGTCGGTATTGACTTGGTCTTATCACAAACGATGCTTACAGTGATGGCAGCTTTGTTTGCCGGTACGACAATGGATACAGGTGTCCGACTTCAGCGCTACATTTTCCAAGAATTTGGTGAGTTTTATAATTTGCCGATTTTGAACAAAAGTGTCGTTGCCACTTTATTAGCAGTCGGGTCATGTCTGTTATTGGCGTTTGGTGCAGGTGGTATCGGTGGTGAAGGTGGTATGATTATTTGGCCACTATTTGGTACTACTAACCAGTTGATGGCAGCATTAACCCTTATGATTGTAACCGTTATCTTGTTACGTAATGGCAAGACGGTTTGGTACACTCTTGCGCCACTATCCTTCTTATTAGTAATGACGGTTTTTGCACTGTTAATCCAGCTCAAAACTTTCTACACAGATGGTAACTGGCTACTCATTGTTATGGACATCGTCATTATGATTGCAACGATCTTGGTTACTTTTGAGAGTTTATCGGTATTGCGCCGTGAATGGTCATCGCATAAAGGCAAAAATGAGACTTAAATAAATCTAAAATACT
The DNA here is from genome assembly GCF_947495825.1 of uncultured Psychrobacter sp. Lineage (GTDB taxonomy): Bacteria > Pseudomonadota > Gammaproteobacteria > Pseudomonadales > Moraxellaceae > Psychrobacter. Next base: position 86,226 of record NZ_CANMAH010000009.1, on the reverse strand, counting down.
TGAGTGAAACAAAACGCTAGCAGCCATTGCTGGCGTTTTTTGTATCAAGTAAGCATGATATATTTAGAGTGGCTTTTAATAGCAGAGCATTATATAAAAGGGCATTATATGAAAAATAAAGAGACTAAAATTCAGCCTTTATGGCAAAGATTCCTAACAGGACTCAATGAGTTCTACCATGCGCCATATCGGCAAACAATGGCGCGGGCTGCCCGTGATGAAGAAGATTTGTTTATGCTAATGATGTTCGCTGAGAGCCTTGGTATTGATAACCCAGCCAGCTTTTATACACTTGAGCTACAACCACTGTTTTTGGAGAACTTTCATGAATGGCATATACGAATGGGTATGGAGAAATGTCCTTTTGACCATGTCGGCTGTTGCTAAATGAGAAAATTTTATGGCTCTACAACCATCAGATACGCTAGCCACGCAGTTAGCGACCCAGCCGATTATATTTGTCGGTGGCAAAGGCGGTGTGGGTAAGACGACGACAGCTGCTGCACTTGCCAGCCATTATGCTACTCAGCAAAAAAAGACCCTGATTATATCGACTGATCCAGCACATAGTTTGGGCGATGTATTAAATGTAGCGCTCAGTAATGAGAAGACAGCAATTACCCCTTACCTTGATGCGCTTGAGCTCAATCCAGATATTATCGTTGATAACCATTTTGCGCAGGTTGAGCGTACCATTAAAGGTTACGCCAGTCCTGACATGATGCCCAAAATCCGTGAGCATCTGCGGCTATCAAAGTCGGCACCGGGCGCACAAGAGGCGGCCATGCTCGAGTCGATGTGTCAGCATTTGGTAGCGGCAGCGGATGCTGACTCTGATAAAAGGTACGAGCATATTATATTTGATACTGCACCAACGGGACATACCTTGCGCTTATTGGTATTGCCAGAGATGATGGGAGCGTGGACGGATGGATTATTAGCCCAGCAGCGACGGCAGTCTAAATTACGCTCGGCAGCGACGAGCTTAGACTTAGATAACAACAATTATAAAAACGATGATAAAAACAACGTCGCCAATCCCTTTGTCAAGCAAAAACCAGATCGCTGGGAGCAGGCAGTAGCCGTACTCGAAAAACGCAAGCAGTTGTTTCGTGAAGCAGGGTTGTTACTCCATGACCGTCAAAAAACAGCTATCGTGTTGGTGATGACTGCTGATGTACTACCACTGGCTGAAACCAAGCGCGCCATCGGGCAGTTAGAAGAAACCAAGCTCACGCCAGCGGCAATCGTGGTCAATCAGCTCATAACTCCTACGCAAACCGATGAGTTTTGGCGCAAACGCGCTGATAGACAACAAGGGCTCATGAAAGAGATAGAAAGTAATTTTACAAACTATCCAATCTATCCCATTTATTTACAGCAGACAGATGTACGTGGTAGTGAAGCATTAAGTGCGCTATTGACCTAGTCCATTTGCAAGTTATCAGCACTGCGCGCCTGCAATTTATTTGAAAGTGACCATGCAGCATCCATACGCAAACTTTGTGCTTGCTCAGACTTACCACTACTGAGTGACGACCATTGCGGCTTACCACGGGCTTTTTTTAGCTCACTTGGCAGTTTATGGGTTGGCCAAGGGGTAAACGGGTTGTTTTCATCATCAGCAATTTCATTATCGTCATCAGTCGTTATTTGCTCTTTAGCATATAACAGCTGCGTCGCATCAGTTGCAGCATGACCGCGATGACGCACAGCAACTAGTAAGTCCATAGCACGGGTAGCAAGGAGGGTTAGGGTGGCGGGATCAATGTACAAACGCTTCACACCGGATAGCTTGTCCGCGATACTACCCGTATTAGATAATAGTCCACCTGCTATGCCACCTATCGCGGCGCCCAATCCTAAAGTCGTACCCAACGCTGCTGCATCAATACCCAGTCCCAATAACGCGCCAGCCGCCGCACCAGAAGTCGTACGAATACCATAACTTTTGAGTAATTCAGGATCAAACGGATCTTGTTGATAAGCTTGCAACTCAAGCGGGGTCGCTGCTACGGCATTATCATAAAACTTATAAAGATTTAATAACTTATGCTGCATGCTGCGCTCGCTTTGGCGAACGGCTTCTTGCATCTGCTGTAACACAGGCATCGGATCATCATCTTCATTGATTTCTTGGACGAAGGCGGCGACATTTAATAAGAAATCCGCAATGATGATATTGGCCTCATCGTACAGACGTGCCCAGTCTTCAGTCCGGCGCTCCATCAATTGCTCAAGCATCTCAGCATGGGTGAGCATAGTGGCCAGATTCTGCCAAAGTCGCATTTCATCGGCAAATTCAAAAGCCACAGAGTCAAAACGGGTGGAGATATGTAAATTACGCCGTGCCAGCATGGTTTGCCATTCATCAATATTGGCATCTTGGCTATCAGTAAAGTTAAATACGGGCATAACCGGAATTGCCGCCCAAGACAAAACGGTTAACTCATCTTTATATTTACCAAGCACAGGCTCACGCGCATCGACCACATAAATGGCCATATCACTTGCCAGCAGCTGGCGAATAACTTTAGCCTCTTGGCTATAATCCTCACTACTACCTAAAGCATCATCACTTTGTGCAATATCTGCTGCCAAAAACTGCTGCAAACGCTCAATACCATCACGGCGACTGGCGGTATTATCCTCAAGCCAATCCATCAGACCAGACGCATCTTCCAAGCCTGGGGTGTCGTACAAGGTGACCAGTACGTCACCTGTTTGGCTATCTGTTAATTGCGCACGCTCAACATGACGCGTAGTCGCCGCCGCATTTTTTACTTCACCAAAGTAGACATCACGTAGCAAAGTGCGCAGTATTGAGGTTTTACCTGTATTGGTATGTCCAACGACCGCCAGTTTTAATGGCTCGCCACTAGAGATTGTGGTTTTATTGGTTGTTTTAGTCACACCTTTAGCTGGCAACTCAGCAATATTCCCCTGCTGCTCTTTGCTGATCTCGATAGGTGGCGCGTCTTCGATAGATTTGGTGTTAGACGTATCATAAGCCTTGTCTGCAAAGAGACTTTTCGGTTGACTGTCAGAACTATTATTATTGTCGTTATTCATGGTAGGGTCTTATATTAAATATTATTGGTCGATTGCAGCTTTTAGCTTTCGGATAATAGCACTTAGTAACATCTCATCAATCTCGGTTAGTTCATTTAATCCGTAATCATACGTTTTTAGAATCATCGCTTTTTGATCTCGAGTAAGATGCACCGTTATATCACCGTCTTTTATCATGTCTCGATAGTCTTCTAATGTGACTTTTTTACCATGTTTCATATCAGCTCTCCTCTTTAGCTTCGATTCGGTAAATATTCTATGAAATATCGCTCTTTTCATACAATACCTCCTTACCTAAGAGTCATTGTAACCAGACGGACCTATATGGTCTGTATAAGCTTTGAACGTAGCTCTAAGCGGAACTAGGTGGACGAAACAACACTTTTAGCTTGTTTTTTAACCCCTTAGCACGAAAGAAACGTTGCCACGTACGATAAAAGACATCAAATATTAAGCGGCCAATATTATCGTGACTGGCTTCGCCAACTGCGCCATATTCTACTGGGTGGTTCACCGTGTCTTCTTCTACGTAAGTGCCAAACCAACGGTCGAAAACAATGATAACGCCGCCGTAATTTTTATCAATATACTTACCATTGGCTCCATGATGAGCACGGTGGTTGGATGGGGTATCAAAAATATATTCGACCCATCTTGGGAATTTGCCAACCGTTTCGGTATGGATAAAAAATTGATAAGTTAAATCGAGCGCGTAAAAGAAGAACACCCAAACCGGATGGACGCCAAGCAGCATCAAGGGCACAAAAAATAGCCACCAGCCTGTAACTGAATACAATAAGCTTTGGCGCATAGCCGTTGATAAATTCATTTTATCATCGGAGTGGTGTACCACATGCGCTGACCAAAACCAATTGACTCGATGCGAGGCGCGATGAAACCAGTAGTAGCTAAATTCGACCGCGATAAATATAGGAATGGCCGTTAACCATGTGACTTCAATGGTAAACAAGCGATATTGGTATAGCCATAAGCAAATAGGCAGTACGACAAGTGCTTGAATGACCAGCTCAAAGCCCAGATAAGAGCCGCCTAAGCTAAAGTTGGTCATCGCGCGCCGCCAACCAAAGGCAGAACCACGTCCACGCTTAGATTGATAAAACCATTCGGCTAAAAACAGTAAAAAAAATGGCCCACCCAGTAATGGTAATAGCCACTCCTGCCAATGAGCAGGTAGAATGCTGACTAGTACAGACTGCCAAGAGTCAGGCGCTATGGCTAAAATGCTATTATTTAAAGCTTCTTTGTAAGCCTCTAGCATTTGACCATATTGACTCAGGTTGATCAGATCACCATTAGCTTCAGTCATAACATCCTACTTATTTATTGACATTTATCGTCCTTTAAATCTTAATATGAATGTAACATCAGTAATAAACCAGACTTTATCATAGTCGCATAAGTCATTTGTCTATTATTAAACTTGATTGGTAAGTGATAAACGCATGGCTACTGGTTATGAATGTGCGCGATCAATGACTTTATATTAACCCAATTTTTCGTTCTGCTAAAGCCGTCTGCCATTGTTGATAACGGATAGCCTGAGGCTCTTTTGGATCTGTAGTCTCTACAAGTTTTGATGTTTTATTATTGTTCAATAATTGGACGATAAGGCCATTTTTTGCCGAATTGGCAATACGGTCAAGCTTTCGCAGCGTACCACGATCAGGCAACGCCTGACTATGAATACCTAGCACTACTTGTACTGGATTTTGCTCCAAATAAGTCGTTAGGCGATCCATATCATCGCGATCATCAACGATACCGAAGTTTTCAACCTCGCTATCTGTGCTATTAAGACCTGCCTGCCACCAGTTATCCTGCTCTGATGGATACTCAAGTAGTGCAACCAGCTTCTTGCCAGCACTAACGCTTGCCTTGGGTGCTACTGGTGCTGGTGCTTCGCTGAAATCATCGGCATCGACCACTTGACGCTGCCAAAAGTTAATAATTTTTTGATAATAGGGGAGTTTGATATCCAAGCGCATTTTTTTGCGCCGAAACATTAGCGCACAAAACACCCAAGCGATCGCACGCGGGACGATACCATACATAATTAGGCTACCAATTAATAGACTGGCCCATTGCCGCGCGACAGATAACGGCATAGCATCTGTTACCAGTCGGCTCTGAATAATAGCAGCGTTATCTGGCACATCGAAGCCGACCATACTTGGTAACCAGCCAAGTACTTGCGTCAAACCAATCAGCGCCTGATCTGATAGTAACGTCGACTCCCAGCTAAAACTATACTGACGCACAATCAATAAAAAAATAATCGCAAACATCATGCCCGTCAGTGTTGCCAGCCACAATTGATGACTAAACCGACCTAGATACCAACGCATACCACTATGCTGCAATTGACGCTCGTATAAATCAACAGCCGCTTTGGTGACGTCGTCTTTACCACGTATCAGATAGCTGGGACTCACAAAGTTTGCAAACCAACTTGATGACTGACGACCTTTATTCATCAAAGTCATCACTAGCCAGCCAACAAGCATAAGTGTATGAAAACCCAACAAGCATACCAATACATAGAAGAAATTGACGACCTTGGTCTGCAATAAAGCAAATAATCCCAAAAACCCTGACACGCACCACAGGGCGCTCATAACTATCATGATGCCTTTAATGCGGCCGTCGATTTTCCCTAGCACCCGTGCAAGATTGCCATTGCTGTCGATACGTGACGCACGCCGATGCAGCTTTTGAATCGGCTTACCGTCTTCTGCTTGTAGTTTTTCGGTCACCAATAAAGGATCAGTTGTGAAGACATGCTGCTCGGTCTCAAGCGTACGTACCAGCTCAGTTAATTGGTCTTGTGGTGATAGCATGGTGGGGAGATATCCGTGTCAGTAAAACAAATAATAGGTCGTTTAAATGAATAGTGAATCAAACGTATTGTAGCGCATTTGGCAAGATTATTATTTAGCATTCATTATGCTTAGACCATATATCTTTGCCTACAAACAAATAATTGTCTCTAATTAACTGACATGCAGTATGCTATGTTAAAGATAAGAATAAATAAAGTTGCAAAGGAAGGAAGGTGTCATATGGACAATAAAACTTATCTTATCATCGGCGGAACTGGTGGCATTGGTCAAGCGATGATCAGACAGCTGGTGCAAGCGACTGCTAGTGATCAAGGCAACAAAGACAACAATAGCACACGCATTAAGGTCTTTTCTACTTACCATAAAAGCGTTCCCGACTTTGAAGCGGATAATCTGCACTGGCTACAGATGGATGTCTGCGATGAGAGCAGCATCAAACAAGCCGCTGACGATATAAAGCAGCAGAGCGCGCATCTTGATTGGGTCATTAACTGTGTGGGTCTATTACATACATCAAGCAATCAACCAGAAAAGGCACTTCGGCAAGTTGAAACGGAGTTTTTCTTACAAAATATGCAAATCAACGCGTTAGCAGGGCTGCTGATAGCCAAGCATATCAGGCCGCTACTTGCTAAAGCCAAGCACAGTGCTGATAAACCGGCGATATTTGCGACCATATCAGCACGCGTGGGCAGTATTAGTGACAATCAACTAGGCGGTTGGTATAGCTATAGAATGAGTAAGGCTGCGCTAAATATGGGTATGAAAAACCTAAGCATTGAATGGGGACGCTCATTAAAAGACGTCTGTATAGTGGTGATGCAGCCGGGGACAGTCAACACGCAATTGTCGGCACCGTTTCAAGGTAATGTCGCAGATGGGCAGTTATTCTCGCCAGCCTATAGTGCAGAAAGTCTATTGGAGGTGCTGTCCGGTATGACCGCTGCCCAATCTGGTAGTTTTGTCGATTGGGCAGGGGAGTCAATTCCTTGGTAAAGTAGGACTTGAAAAAGCAGGTTATTAAAATAAAAATAGGGTGCGTCATGTTTTAATCAATGACACACCCTTTTGATTTTTTGACTTATAGACGTCTAATCCATAAAAAGCCAATTAATCATCGTCTAATTAATGACAAATAAGTCCATAAACTCATGAACAGGCGTTTGCTCTAATCGATCTTGGTCATCGCACAGCTCAATAATTTCATCACAACGACTCTCGATAAATCGAGTAGCCAGACTGGCGCGAAACTTTGCTTCTAATACAGGGATGCCTTCTTCGCGGCGGCGTTTGTGACCGATTGGATATTCAACAGCGACTTTATCGGTACTAGTGCCATCTTTAAAGAAAATTTGAATCGCGTTGGCAATCGAGCGTTTACTTGGGTCGTGATAGTCTGCTGAGTAACGCTCGTCCTCTTCTACCACCATTTTGCTACGTAGCTCATCGATTGATAGATGCTGCTCATGATAGTCGTCTTCATAGTTTTCTGCCATGAGATCGCCGGTTAATAGAGGGACAGCGACCATATATTGTAGGCAGTGATCACGATCGGCAGGATTGGCAAGTGCGCCTTCTTTTGAAATAATTCGAATTGCCGAGTCATGTGTAGTTAGTACGATTTTTTCAATATCATCAATTCTATCTTCTATGCGCGGATGTAGAATAACTGCTGCTTCACAGGCGGTTTGTGCATGGAATTCAGCGGGGAAACTTATTTTAAATAAGATATTTTCCATCACATAAGTACCAAAGTCACGCTGGAATTTAAAGCGACGCTCGTCTTCAGGCTTGAGCGCAAGGTCTTTATTGGTATGGCTAAATAACACATCATAAAAACCCCATTGCGGCGCAGTTAACGCACCAGGGATTCCCATCTCGCCGCGACGTGTGATATCGACCAAGCGTACTGCACGGCTGGTTGCGTCACCTGCCGCCCATGATTTACGGCTACCCGCATTGGGTGCATGACGATAGGTACGTAACGCTTGACCATCAACAAGGGCTTGTGAGATAGCCGCCATAATACGCTCGCGTGGTAGGTTATATAATTTGGCAACGACAGCGGTTGATGCAAGTTTGACTAAAAATACATGGTCAAGACCCACGCGGTTAAATGAGTTTTCAAGCGCCATGACGCCTTGAATTTCATGCGCCATGATCATCGCCTCAAGCACTTCACGCATGGTCAAAGGCTTAAGGTTGCGGCTAATGTTTTGCTGACTGATGTAATCGGCTACCGCAAGGATACCGCCTAAATTGTCGGAGGGATGACCCCATTCGGCAGCAAGCCATGTATCATTATAATCAAGCCAGCGCACCATACAGCCAATATCAAAAGCGGCTTTGATAGGATCTAGTCGATGGGAAGTGCCAGGGACGCGCGCGCCATTAGGTGTTATCTGATCGGTGCATTCAGGCCCTAGATGCTTGGTACATTCAGGAAAACGTAGTGTCAAAAGACCGCAGCCTAGCGTATCCATCAAGCAGTGGCGCGCAGTAGTCCAAGCATCAGCACTATTGGGAGAGTCATCGATAGAGTAGTTGAGAACATAATCGGCGATTTTTTGAATCTCATCATCATATTCTGGACGGACATTGCTTTCTACATTAGACATAGTCGTTACCTCTTCCTTGAGTCAGATAATTTTTGACTATTGACCTTCTATCATAATCATCGTTTACAAGACCATAGTCATGACTCAAAAGTAGCACAATCAATATAGAACAACAGTGAAGTCGTGTAAAAAACTGATAGCTTAAGTCATCAAGTAAATTAAGCCTGCGATGAACAAAAGACTCAATATTAAAAGCAAAAAACTCAACAATTTGGTGACAAATCCTGAGCTTTCAGAGCCAGCTGGTTTTTGCTTTTTTATTTTTCCTTTTTTTAAAACAGGTAAGACCATGGTGATATGTTCGATATTGTCTTCAAGATATGTGGCGCCTTCAGGGATAAACCCTAAAGATTCGTAAAAGCTAAGCAAATAGGTCTGGGCTGAGATAATAATCGGTTTTTTGCCGTACTTTTTGCGGCAATGCTTAATGGCATGCGTCATGATTTGTCGTGCCAAACCATAGCCTCGATGATCGTTTAATACCAGTACTCTTCCGATAGCAGGCATAGAATGGGCTGGATTGTCTAAAGATTTTTTGGGATTAAATTTAGGGCCGATGATGCGACAATAACCAACCAGCGCTGCATCTTTATGAGCGATCAGATGCAAACAATCAAAGTCTACCTCATCCATATCTTGGTAAGGACAATTTTGCTCGACAACGAATACCTGCGAGCGGGCTTTTAAAATATGATAGAGATCGACCGAAGTTAGCTCATCAAAGGTTTTTATAGAAAATTCACAGGTCATAACTTATGGTTCTTAAACTTATGGTTCTTAACGTTTCAGACGTTTTTGATTTACTTGTACGGTCTTTGCATAAGGACTAATGCCCTTATCTAAGATTTTAATTGTTTCTTCATCGATGTCATTATCGAAGTTATTAAAAGCATTGTGATGTCCCAACATAAAGCTTTGACAATTGCTTAGCCACTTATTGAACAAGATCGATTGTGAGGACAGAATTTGCAAATTTATATCACTCATAGAATCTACAAAGGCTTTTTGCTTTTCTTCAACCATAGAAAATATTTCTGTTTGTTGCAGTTTGGGGTTCATAGGAGAGGTAGCAAGCATCCACATTCTAGAGGCCATGATTTGTGGCACAGCGACACACATCATCACGGTTTTTTGTTGAAGCTTTATTGCACTTACTGAGTTCGTTAGCATTTTTTTCTCAATTAAAAAATAGTGGTAAAAATAGTAGGTGAGCTATTATTTTAGATATAACAATCATCAACATACTCGAAAACAATCTAACATTATATAGGCTTAACCGTGCAGCGTTTGACTAATTTTGTCCAAGTTTAAGCTATCTGACATGGCACTAAATATCTCGTAATACTTACCGCCTTTATCATACAGCGCTTCATGCGTCCCAGTCTCAACCACTTGACCATTTTCTATTACTACCAAATCATCTGCATCGATGATCTGCGCGATATTATGCGACACCATAATCACCGTACGATCTTGCTTGATCAGATCTAAGCTTTTTTTGACCTGTTGACTGGCAATGGCATCGAGGCTGGCGGTTGGCTCATCCAAAAATACAATCGGTGGATCTTTTAAGAACATACGAGCCAGCGCAATACGCTGCTGCTGACCACCTGATAGCGATTTGGCCGTACTCTCGTAACCGTCTGCTAATTGCATCACTTGTTCGTGAATAGAAGCCTTTTTGGCTGCAACTATAATGTCATCCATAGTCGCACTCATATTGCCATAACGGATGTTTTCACTAATAGTGCCTGAGAAGATATGATTACTTTGTAATACCAGACCGATATTCTGACGTAAGTCATGAGTATCACAGTCTTTTAGATTATGACCATCTAAGCAAATCATGCCAGCATCTGGCTCATAAAATTTGACCAATAGATTGATAATGGTGCTCTTGCCCGCGCCGCTAAGCCCAACAAGCGCGGTGATACGGTTAGGGCGAATCTCAAAGCTGACATCTTTTAGCGCTTGTGTGCCATTGGGGTAAGTAAAGTCAACGTTGTTAAGCTTTATATGACCTTTTAAGTCTTTGGTGCTCACGCCCGTGACATTTTCAACTTGTTTATCATCTTCTAAGATATCAAAAAAGCCCTCAGCGTAAGTTAAAGCGTTATTGATCTGATCATAGATGCGATGCAGCTGGCGAATAGGGGCGGCGACGTTTTGAAATAGCATAACGTGAAATAAAATCATGCCAATGGTCATTTGACCCTGCAAGACAAAGTAAGAGGTCAGCAAGATGATGACCACGACGCCGATTTGTTCAATAAAGGTTTTCACCGCGTCATAGATAAAGCCAATACTGCGAATACGCAGCTGATTATCGGTCATCTCTTTTTGAATCTTTAGATGCTTTTGGGCTTCAATAGGCTCGCGGACAAAGGATTTGACCACACTAATTGAGTTGATAAGCGAAATAACCAGTCCGCTTTTGGCCTCTCGAAAGCTACGCATCTGCCGGCGAAACCCTTGCAGACGTCTGGCTTGTTTTTGACTAATAAAAAAGTAAATCGGAATAATAAACAGCCCAACCAGACCAATCCAAAAGTTGGTCGAGAACATAATAATGAGCGAGACGATGGCGCTGGCAAACAGTGGCAGCATATCGATAAAAAAGTTTTGTACAAGACTGGTGAGACTACTCACGCCATAGTCAATACGGGTTTGTAATTTACCACTGTCATTCTCGCTACTGGTATAAAACGCCATGCGATAAGTCAAAATGCGCTCGATAATCTTTTGTGATAAATCCCGCGAGAGATTGATGCGAATCTTTTCACCATAAAAGCGCTGCCCAAATGAGATAAATATCGACAGTATCTCTTTAGTCAGTAGTACCGCACTGATAATGCCAAGCATACGTACGCCCGCTTTCCAAGGCTCGGCAAGTGTGGCAATCTTAGTCAAAGTATCGACAGCATAACGCAACACAAAAGCATTGACCTGCGCGGTAAAGGATCCAAGCACCGTTAAAATCAAGGTGGCAATGATTAAAAGCTTATAAGGCGCGGCAAACACCGCCAGTTTTTTGAGGATATTCCACAATAAAGCGCGCCGCTCAGTCTTTTTGACTGGCGGCTTTTTATCGAATGGTGGTTTGCTGAGATTAGGAGTGTTTGTCATTTTGGTAGGGTAAAGTAATCGCACTCAAAAATCTACATCAGCAAGCTTGCTCCACTAGATTTTATCTAGCTCTCTTAAGATGGTATCTACGCCTACTATTATTTTTAAAACGCATCTGCTGGTACAAAAACTTCTCCAACCATAATACGGCGGGCTGAGCGACTCATCGACACTTTTTTGGCTTGCCAGCGGCCGTCGACTTGTTCGGTTTTACCGCCGACCAGTAGCGTCCCTGATGGATGACCAAAACGCACCTCGGACAGCTCGCCACCGCCAGCCGCCTCATTGACCAATGTCCCTTGCGTGGTGGCCGCTGCCGCAATGGCGACCGCTGCGGTACCCATCATCGCATGATGCAGCTGCCCCATACTCATGGCTCGTACCACTAAATCGATATCATTTGCATTAACTTCTTTACCACTTGACGAGGTATAGCTTTGTGCTGGTGCTACCCACGCAATTTTGGGGATATGTTGGCTCGCTTGTGCCTCACTCTCATCTTTAAACAATCCCATCGCCACGCCGCCACGCGCACGTATTTTTTCTAACTTGGCTAATAGTTCGTCATTACTATTAATATCGCCTTGTAATTCTGTACCGCTAAAGCCTAAGTCTTCCGCTTTCATAAAGATAGTGGGGATACCTGCGCTAATAAAGGTCGCTTTGACGCTGTCTTTATCGAGGCCACAACCAGAGACATCAAAGTCATCGACGAGGTTATTAGTCGGAAACATATCACTAGAAGAATCAACAGGATCGATAAATTCAATTTTGACCTCAGCGGCGGGGAAGGTGACGCCGTCCAATTCAAAATCACCGGTTTCTTGTACTTGCACCTTGCTATCTGCGTCTTTGTATACAGGCACATGAGCAATGATGGTTTTGCCGATATTTTCTTGCCAGATACGCACTTCACAAACACCGCTGTCCGCGTCCTTATCGATGCTACTAGAGATTTTATCTGCAGCAACTAAGCCCATGTTAATCGCACAAGCACCCACGGCGGCAGTTAAGTTACCGCAGTTACCTGCCCAATCAATCATGGTCTTTGCGATATTAACTTGTCCAAATAGGTAATTAACGTCATGATCAGCTTGTTTTGCTTCAGACAAAATCACCGTTTTTGACGTGCTAGAGCTGCCATTACCTAAACCGTCGATTTGCTTGCCATAAGGATCTGGGCTGCCGATAACACGTAGTAAGAAGTTATCTCGCGGCGAGCCTGCAACTTGGCAACGCTCAGGTAAGTCGGATAATTTAAAAAACGTGCCTTTTGACGTGCCGCCGCGCATATAGGTGGCAGGGACAGAGATTTGTGGGGCGAATTTTGGTTTTGATTGGGTGGCTTGTGTCATTACTAGGAGTCCTTAATATAATTATGATTTGATTCTGTATTATTGGTAATATAAATAAAGGTGAAAATAGAGAAGATTATGACAACAAATAAAAAGCACAAAGAAAGCTCAGCTAAAATTAAACGTATTATGCAAGATAACCCTGACTTGTCTTATGAGTTTGTGCGTCAATTACTCATCGCTAAAGATGAAGTTGAGGCTGGTCGGGTCGAGCCTTACAAATCTGGGTAAATATTATTTAGTCTTAGAATTTAACTTGCTACTTTCATATTGCTCAACAGACTTAGCCAAATGGGCAGCATTAGCAGATGACTTTAATAAATACAGCGTCTCCATCAAACCATTGTAATGAGCACTCGACATAACAACCGCATCATTATCGTTTTGACGATTTATGACTACTGCATCGGTACCATTATTCACCGTATCTAAAACGGCTTTGAAGTCTTTATTAGCTTCTGTAAAACAGATAACTTTCATTAAATCTCTCTTAATATAGAAGAATTTTCTGAGTCATATAGTCATTACTATTTTAGCTCAGTACGCGTTATTGTAGGCTGTGGCTTTAGCCCAGCTACGAATTCTGCAAACCTTTCACTGCTACCTATTACAAAAAAGCCGATGCCATATAGACACTCTATACAACATCGGTTATTTATAACTTATAAGCTAAACCTTAAACGTTTAAGCCACTTCACCCGCTAAGAACTCTTTGGCAAAGCGCTGCAGCATACCGCCAGAGTTATACATTTTCACTTCATCAGCGGTATCTAAACGGCAGATAACGGGCGCTTTATCGACTGTGCCGTCTTTGCGATGAATCACCAGTGTCATCTCGCCGCCCGCCGATACTTCACCTTCGAGATCAAACACTTCGCTGCCATCGATGTTTAGCGTCTCACGGTTGGTGCCTTGTTTGAACTGTACAGGAAGAGCGCCCATACCGACGAGGTTTTGACGATGAATACGCTCAAAATCTTCAGCCACGACGACTTCCACACCAGCGAGACGCACGCCCTTGGCAGCCCAGTCACGGCTAGAGCCTTGGCCATAGCCGTCACCTGCGATGATGATGAGCGGCTGTTCACGATTCATATATGTCTCGATCGCTTCCCACATACGCATCACTTCGCCTTCAGGTTCCACACGAGCCAGCGAGCCTTGAATGACGTTGCCGTCTTCGTCACGTACCATCTCATTGAGCAATTTTGGATTAGCAAAGGTGGCACGCTGCGCGGTTAAGTGATCGCCGCGATGCGTGGCGTATGAGTTATAGTCTTCCGCTGGCAATCCCATAGTATCGAGATACTCGCCAGCTGCTGAATCACCCATAATCGCGTTCGATGGTGACATATGGTCGGTGGTGATGTTGTCACCAAGTACCGCTAGTGGACGTAAGCCTTTAAGACGGTTCATCGCCGCCATCTTACCTTCCCAATAAGGCGGACGGCGGATATAAGTGCTCATCTCACGCCAGTCGTACTGAGGGTCGATGACCGATGCTTCATTACGACCTGCCTGGGCTTTGGCTTCATCAAACATTGGGATATAGACGGCATTATACTGCTCAGGTTTGACAGCTTTAGCCACGATAGCATCGACTTCGCTATCCTCAAACCAGATGTCTTTTAGATAAACATCGTTGCCATCTTGGTCTTTGCCGAGTGAGTCTTTTTCGATATCAAAACGGATATTACCAGCGATAGCATACGCCACAACCAAAGGCGGCGAGGCGAGGAACGCTTGCTTGGCATACGGATGGATACGACCATCAAAGTTACGGTTACCTGATAACACGGCGGTACTAAACAAATCGCGCTCGATGATCTCTTGCTCGATCTCTGGGTCGAGCGCACCGCTCATACCATTACAAGTGGTACAAGCAAAGGCGACGACATCAAAACCCAGTTTTTGTAGCTCGGGCAATAAGTTGGCTTCTTCTAAATACAGCTTAACGGCTTTTGAGCCTGGCGCGAGTGACGACTTGACCCAAGGCTTACGAATAAGGCCTTTTTCTACTGCGTTACGCGCGACGATACCGGCGGCCACCATGTTGCGTGGGTTTGAGGTATTAGTACAGCTAGTAATAGCGGCAATGATTACTGCGCCATCTGGCATTAGCCCATCTTCTGGTTCTGGTAGTTTTTCATTTTCACCGTGGGCGATGCCTTCCTTGACAAGGTCTGTCGTTGATACGCGCGCATGGGGACGTGACGGTCCTGCGATATTACGCACAACTTTTGATAAATCAAAATGCAGCACGCGCTCATATTCAGCATCTTTTAGGCCATCCGCCCACAGACCAACTTGTTTGGCATAAGCTTCAACGATTTTGATTTGCTGCTCTGAGCGTCCGGTGAGACGCAGATAATCAATGGTTTGCTCATCGATAGAGAACATCGCAGCAGTTGCGCCATACTCTGGCGTCATATTGGAGATAGAAGCACGGTCGCCAACAGTCAGATTGCGCGCACCTTCGCCGTAAAACTCTAAGTAGGCTGAGACCACACCTTCCTCGCGTAAGAACTCAGTCATTGCTAGCACTAAGTCTGTACCAGTAATGCCTTCTTGCAGCTTGCCTGTTAGCTCAACGCCAACGATGTTTGGCAAGCGCATGTATGAAGGGTTGCCCAACATCACGCTTTCAGCTTCTAGCCCGCCGACACCGATAGAGATAACGCCAAGCGCATCGACCATCGGGGTGTGACTATCGGTACCGACCAAGGTATCAGGGAATGTGATGGCATCGCCGTCTTGGTCAGCCACCACTTGTACCACTGGCGACATTTTTTCAAGGTTAATTTGGTGCATGATGCCGTTACCAGGCGGTACGACGTTGACGTTATCAAAGGCGTATTGGCACCAGTTGATAAAGTGAAAACGGTCTTCGTTACGGCGCTCTTCGATCGCGCGGTTCTTCTCAAATGCGTCTTCTTCAAAGCCTGCATGCTCAACCGCTAAAGAGTGATCGACGATCAATTGTGTCGGTACGATGGGGTTCACTTTGGCAGGATCACCGCCCTCGCTTGCGATAGCATCACGCAGTCCTGCAAGATCAACAAACGCAGTCTGCCCTAAGATGTCGTGGCAAACCACGCGGGCAGGATACCAAGGAAAATCAACCTCTTGCTTACGGTAGATATGCTGTGACAGTGCTTCGGTCAAATCCTCTGGCGGACAGCGGCGCACGAGGTTCTCGCATAATACCTTTGAGCTAAACGGCAGCTTGGCATAAGCGCCTGGCTCAATCTCATTAACTGCTTGCTCGACGTCAAAATAGTGCAGGTCCGTACTGCTTCCATCCAAAGCTGGTAATGGCTTTTTGTACTGCTCATTCATGGTTTGCGGATTAACTTGCGTTAAAGGCTGCTTGCTATCATTGCTCATGGCGTGCTTTCCTTTATAAGTGAAATGGGTTAAGAGAAGGTATAAAAAGATAATTTACTTAGCAAAAACTATTATGGTGAATAGGGTTTTGCTAAGTAAATGTTATAGCAATTTTAGAGAGTTATAGGGTGCGCCATACGCACCCTATAATGAAACAACCAATTAAATAACGATGATTAATTAACCACGCTCAGCGATAGGAGGTACGTCTCTTGGCTCTTCACCGATGTATTCCGCACTTGGGCGAATAATACGGTTATTAGCGCGTTGCTCAAAGACGTGAGCTGCCCAGCCAGTCAGGCGCGAGCAGACAAAGATTGGGGTAAATAGCTTGGTTGGGATACCCATAAAGTTATAGGTTGAGGCATGGAAAAAGTCAGCATTACAAAACAGCTTTTTCTCACGCCACATAACTTCTTCACAGCGCACAGATACTGGATATAAAACCGTATCACCAACGTCCTCAGCCAGTTTTTCCGCCCATTCTTTGATGATGACGTTACGTGGATCAGATTCGCTATAAATAGCGTGACCAAAGCCCATGATCTTGTCTTTACGCTCAAGCATAGCCATCATCTCTTTTTCGGCTTCATCTGGTGAGCTAAAGTCTTCAATCATATCCATCGCCGCCTCATTAGCACCGCCATGCAAATGTCCGCGCAATGAACCAATCGCACCCGTGATACAAGAATGGATATCTGACAAGGTAGAAGCACAAACGCGCGCAGTAAAGGTCGAGGCGTTAAACTCATGCTCTGCATACAAGATAAGTGAAACGTTCATCACGCGCTCGTGTAACTCATTTGGCTTCTCGCCTTTGAGAAGATGCAAAAAGTGACCACCGATAGTGTCATCATCAGTTTCAGTCTCGATACGCACATTGTCATGGCTAAAGCGGTACCAGTAGTTGATGATCGATGGGAACACCGCCAGCATACGATCTGTTTTATCATTTTGCTGCTCAAAGTCGGTTTCCATCTCAAGATTACCCAGCATTGAGCAACCAGTACGCAGTACATCCATTGGATGGGCGTCCTTTGGGATACGCTCAAGCACATCTTTTAGTGCTTGTGGTAGACCGCGCAACTTTTTGAGTTTGGCTTGATAAGCATCAAGCTCACTTTGAGTTGGCAGGTTGCCATAAAGCAGCAGATAAGCCACTTCTTCAAAGATGCATTGCTCCGCCAAGTCTTTGACATCATAACCACGATAAGTCAGACCTGATCCTGATTTGCCGACAGTTGATAATGAGGTCTTGCCAGCGACCTGACCACGTAGTCCTGCGCCTGATAGTTGTTTGCCTGCTGCCATGATTAAATTCCTTTTGTTGGTAGCTTGTTGTTAAGGTGATTGGGTTAAATAGCGTTCACTGTTAAAAGTGCTTGAAAAAACAAGTTTGTATCTTACTTATTTTTTCTTACTTATTGTCAGCAAACAGCTTGTCTAGGGTTTGCTCAAACTCATGATAGTTCAAGAAGTCATAAAGCTCCATGCGCGTCTGCATCGTATCGACGACATTTTCTTGGGTGCCGTCATCTAAGATATGTTGATAAACGTTTAATGCCGCTTTGTTCATCGCACGGAATGCTGATAATGGATATAGCACCATATCCACACCTACGCCATGTAGCTGCTCAGTGGTGTACAAGTCAGTTTGACCAAACTCAGTCATGTTGGCTAGGACTGGAATATCTAATACATCGGTAAATTTACGATACATCTCAATGTCAGTTAAAGCTTCTGCAAAGATCATATCAGCACCGGCTTCTTGGAAAGCAACCGCACGCTCAACCGCAGCATCAAGCCCTTCAACTGATAGCGCATCAGTACGCGCCATGACCACAAAGTCAGGGTCTGTTTTGGCATCAAGCGCCGCTTTTAGACGATCGACCATCTCTGAGATACTAACGATTTCTTTATTAGGACGATGACCACAGCGTTTTTGCGCGATTTGATCTTCGATATGTACGGCTGCCACGCCTGCTTTTTCCATTTTTCTTACGGTTTGGCTAATGTTAAATGCGCCGCCCCATCCTGTATCGATATCAACTAGTAGAGGCGTGTCGACGGCATCAGTGATACGGCGCGCATCTTCTAGCACGTTATCAAGGCTAGTCATACCAAGATCAGGTAGACCAAATGAGGCATTAGCGACGCCGCCACCAGATAGATAGATCGCTTGATGCCCCACTTGCGTTGCCATCATTGCCGTGTAGGCATTAATAGTACCGACGATTTGTAGCGGCTGATTATTATCGTTCTGTTGCTTCATGGCGCTGCGAAAGCGAGCACCAGCTGATAATGAGGTCATTTAAGAATCCTTAGGTGGAGGGTTAATCTTGTTGTCGTCAGATAAAACCTTAGTCAATGTTTCGTCTGGTCAAATTTTTATTAACTTAGAGTATACGCATTTGGTCTTAATTTGGAAGGGATCATTGCTAACACAAAATTAGCAATGCTTTATTATAAATTAAGTCAAGTTAATAGTATTCATTTATTGAATAATACTATCTATATATTGAAGTTATTTTCATTCTGTTATGCATATTAATAAAAACAACAATTTTTAAATGGTTTGTTTTGAAATATATAGTTACATTTATACTAGTTATAGTCGACTGTCATAGTCATGTTACAGAGCCCTTCGCGTTGTAGTTATTTTATATGTCTGATAATAAAAAAGCCCTTATAGTTAGAAACTATAAGGGCTTGGCATGTTGCGGTATCTGTTACAGCTTTGACAAAGAACTTAACCAAATAATCCAGCGAGATTGGCTAAGAACAATAAAGCAAAACCACTTAAAAACAGCAAACCTGCGATCGAATAAGCGTTCATACCAAATGATAGCTTTTTATGATTTTTGACCAATGTATAATTTAACCAACCAAAAATAGGGGCAGAGACAAAGGCAGATATCATGGCAAACTTAAGCATCGCGCCCAATTGTCCAGTGAAGAAAGTAATAATCACCAGACCACCGCCGATGGCATAAGTTGTCCAAAAAGCTATCTGCTTTTTATTGATTTCATCTTCGCCTTTTATCAAACGCCAGCACTCAGCATTGGCACGGCCATAACCATCTGCACAGGTAATGGTCGTCCCAAACATACACATAAAGGCGACGAACGCGACCAGCAGTCTGGACCATTCACCAATAGTGGCTGTGTACATGTTGATCAGCTGATTAATATAAGCACCGCCAACCAGCTCAATCTCTTGCCCTGAACCATACTGTACGAACACACCAAGCGACAAGAAAAATAAGGCCAAGATAGCAGAAACTAAAAAGCCCACATTAAAATCAAGTAAGCCTTGGCGATAAGTGGTGTTGTCCGTCTTTCTTTTGGCAGAGGTCCACATGGAGGTAATGGCGGCAAACTCTAATGGCGCAGGCATCCAGCCCATCAGTGCCACAATAAACCCTAACGTTGCTAAGTTCCAAGGAGAGGCGGGGATAAAGTCGGCAGTCATCACAGTTGGTTTGCCAGCAGCGATGATTACAGCAGCGACAGTCGCTAGAGTCAAGGCAATCATGATCCATTTGGTCACGCCATCTAATAACTTATAGTGGCCTGCAATCAAAAACACCCAACAGATCACAACGATGATGAGCGATAGACCCATGGTTGAGATACCAAAGGAGGCGGGCAACATAAAGCCCAATATGACCGCTGCAATCAAGGACACGGCACCAGTACTAATTACCGCAGATAAGATAGAGAGAATGAAGTATACCCATAGGTAAGCTTTTGAGCGTTTGGCATATCCTGCAATCAAGCTTTCGCCTGTATCATAGACGTATTCGGTGCCAAAGCGGAAAAACGGGTATTTAAAGACGTTGGCAAGGATAATCATAATGGCCAGCTGCCAGCCGTATATGGCACCTGCCTGCGTCGATGAAATCAGATGAGAGCCACCAATAGCAGCAGTCGCCATCAAAATCCCTGGCCCAAAGATACGCCAGCTAAAGCCTTCTTGTTGAGCGGTGCTAACCGTGTCAGGGTTATCAATTGGTCGTGTGGTCATAAATACCTCGAGATGGTTAAAACGGCAAATCATCACTTACCTGTGTCAGCTTGCCAATGAACATTAAAAAATCGTTCTATGTAGGGTGGGTTAAAATGTAAAACGATTCATATCGTATCGACTTTAGCATATCAATACTATTCAGGATAACAATTATTCTAGTTATCATTACTATTTTCTTGTATGGCTATTCCTGTTGGTTATCATAATAAATAGCCAATATCAAGTATTGGTATCGTTTATTTTTTAGCGGTTCTTTATACCACAATACGCATCCAATATAAGATAATTTTAGACTATTATTATACGTTACAGCTTTGACCCAAACTTCTGGCGTCGATAAGTAATACCACGTTGTTCATAGACGGTATAGATTGCATCTAAGAGATTGGGGATTTTGGGGTGAATAAAGTCTTTTAGTGTATGTAAGTACACAGGAGAGGTGATATTCTCATGAATCAAGCGCTGATAACTGATTTGTTCGGTACGTACCGTTTTTAGGCTGGCAGGTACTAGGGTAATACCTTCACCTGCCGCCACGAGTCCAAGCGCAACTTGTAAGTCGCTCACCTCGGTCGTCATGAGCGGGGTGATGCCGTACCTTGCAAACAGGTGCAACAAAGGTTCGGTGACAGGTTCGCTAACCGATAACGGTTTGCTGTCTGTCTCACTACTTTTGTTAGACAAGGTTGTGGCTGCAGTAGTAGATACGGGTAAATGAGTTTGATGATATAGAATTAGGCGGTTGTTTGCTAAATCAATCAAGCGCTGGTCTGTGGTTTGAGCAAGTGGATGAGCTTTGGGCAGTGCCACCAAATAGCGTTCATGGTGCAATAGAATTTGCTGTATCCATGCATCTTGATGAGCAAAACGCCCAAAGCCGATATCAATTTCACCCGATTTTAACGCTTCTACTTGTTGATATGAGCTGATATCTTTAAGATTAACTTCAATATCAGGGTTCTGCTGTTTTAAGGATGCGATGATATCTGGCAAGTGCCCATAAAGCACCGATGGTACAAAACCTATGTTAAGTGCCATACTGGGCGCTGACAAACGTTGAGTCATGCTGGTGATGGTGTTGAGCTCTGTCAATACTGCACGGACTTTATCATAAAAGAATTGACCAGCTTCAGTTAACTGTAGAGGCCGATGATAACGATCAACTAGTATCACGTCCATATCAGCCTCTAGCTGTTTTAGCTGGCGACTAAGACTAGGCTGTGATAAGCCTGTTTTTTTGGCAGCAGCACTAAAGCTTTTGAGCTCGGCAATAGCGATAAAGGCGTTGATTTGCTTTAAATCCATTGTTTATAGTCCTATCATAGTAGTTTTTCTTCTTTGATGGGATAAAGAGCGTTATCCGCAAATCAATTAAATGATCAATATCATAGCGCAATTATGATAACGCAATTTTTACAAGCACTTAATATTAACGGTATTACTTGGTTTATTAACATATGAATGAATTAGATAACGGTAACTTAGAAGACACTAATTTAGATAATAAAGAATCAGACAATAACAACCTGAAAAATAGTGACTTGGACCAAAATACGCCAAATGCAAAAGAAAAGTCATCTGATAACGCCTACAGAAAAACCAACAAAAACAGTGATATCTACGAGCGTTTTATTAATCGCATGCAGGGTATTGGTGAATCTAATATTGCCCAAAATTTAAGTAGCGCCAATTTTAAAGAAAAATCATCTCATGCAGAAACTGTATCTGAGCCTTTAGATAGTTCAGAGTGGCAACTCTCTTTAGAGACTGAACAGACCTCAGATAATGATCAAAAAATCGAAGCTCAACAACTAGAGACCTCTAAAGCAAATACAGAAAATACTGATGATGCGCTGGAGCTGTCTTTACTAGACTTACATGAAGAGCCTACGCCTGACAATGAAAATGATAACGTGCCAGCACCTGTAACGACACCTATATCCCCAACTGATTTAGAAATAGATGCTGATATCAAACAGACAAGCGTACCAGAAGATAAGCAAATTGGTAGCCTAAAGCTCAAGCTATTGATTATTGGTATTGTGTGCGGATTACTGCTTAGTGGTCTTGTGGTTACCCTACTTACTATGACAGATATATTTGCTAACAGTGAGTCAGCTACAGAAGTCTCAAATACAACAGTGGTGAGCGCTGACGAGCCAGAGGCTGCGAGTGTGGAAGCGCTGGCTGATAAAAAGGCAACAGGGAATGCTGAAACTAAGGATATAAGCGATACAAATTTATTAGATAACACTGTAACTACAGATGAATTACCCGCAGACGATCCGGTAGATAAATCTAAGTTAAGCGATGAACAAATACAGGATACGCCGTCAAAGACTGCTACAACAGACGTAATGGCCAAAACAGAACCAGCTATCGACACCAGTAATGATGCCAGCGATGTAGAAGCTCGCCGCACTAAAACTGATAATAATGAGCCGACGATTAGTTATGAAGATTTTGCAGAGGAGGCACAAAGTACTTTATATCGCGAAACGAACAACTAGTCATTGCGACGTATAATCAAATTATAAGCATTTAAAATAGGGTTTATAAGAAATGACTTTGGATTTATAGTGAAAATAGTTTCAGTTAAAATATAATATTAATGTCTGTTCTTTATGAATAATAAGAAAACTTTGTCATAAAATAACAAATACCAACAAAACTATTTTAACAAACTTTTGTAATTAAACTTTGTCATTAATAAATATCTATTTTCGTCTAGAAACGAATTTAATTTAAAGGAAATTTAGTCGTAAATTAGTAATACTCAAAGGTAGACTGCTAATCTATTGGTATTAAACACGCTCTATTATTGGATGATTATTATTCAATAATAGAGCGTGTTTTTATATGGATGATATCTTTTCGATATTTATAAACATGCCATATTCTTTATAAGAAATTGAGTCTCTTATTTATAGAATCGATGGAAAATTGTTCAATAATATTCTTAATGTATTTTTTGTATAGAGTAGTAATAAAGAATTACACCGTATTTACATTTTGCAAGCTTGTAAACATATTCACTTTGACGAATAATGGCCGAAATTGTTTTTAAAAGCTAAGGAGCAGGCTATGAACAAAGTGTTTAAAAAAATATGGAGTAAGTCGTTAGGATGCATAGTAGTAGTGTCCGAGAGTGCGAAAAGTGCTGGCAAGACTGGCGGTGTGACTGGTAGTGTCAATCAAGATATATCTTTTGTTGGCTCATCCCACTGTTCACCCAGTTATCCAGTATTGACCCTGAAAGCTTTGGTTCTTGGTATGACAGCGATTAGCGCTACTGTCTGGGCCGATACTGGGTTTGATAATACCGATCCTACTTACATTAATTTAAATAAAAGCAGTGATGATGTGGATCTTGATGAATATCCATTTCCTTCATTCAGTACTGAAGTCGGTTTTGATAACTGGGCAGGGGGTAGATTTAGTAGTGCTTTAGGTGTTGACAACAATGCTTCAGGAGATTGGAGCAGTGCTTTAGGTCTTAATAATACAGCGAGAGGTAATGATAGTAGTGCTGTAGGTAGTAACAATAACGCGCAGACTTGGGGGACCGTTGCAATAGGTAATGGCAATGCGGCAGTAGAAGAGTATGGTGTTGCGATGGGTGCTGGTAATAGAGCGTCGGGTTTTTTTAGTAACGCTCTAGGTCGTGGCAATGAAGCATCAGGTATGTATAGTAGTGCATCAGGTAACGAGAGTACGGCATCGGGCGAAAACAGCAGTTCGGTAGGTTATAGCAATGAAGCCTCAGGACTTGATAGCAGTGCCCTAGGTAATCAGAATACGGCTTCAGGTGAGGGCAGTAGTGCGTTAGGTCGTCTTAATACAGCATTGGGAGATTATAGCAACGCCGTAGGGTATAAAAATGAGGCGTCAGGTAAATTTAGTAGTGCCCTAGGTACTTCTAATGAAGCATCAAGAATTAATAGTAGCGCGCTTGGCGTTAGCAATAAGGCACTAGGCGTTGATAGCAGTGCTTTAGGTCGTAGTAATACAGCATCAGGTGATGTTAGCATTGCGGTAGGTGTTAGTAATACTGCACAGGGCGGTTGGAGTAGTACAATGGGCTCTGGAAATACTGCATCAGGCGAATACAGCAGTGCGGTAGGTTTCAATAATGAAGCATCGGATGACTTTAGTAATGCAATAGGATCTGCTAATAAGGTATCAGCACGTAATAGCAGTGCGATAGGAGTTAGTAATACAGCACTGGGTGTTGATAGCAATGCGCTAGGACGCTCTAATACGGCAACGGGTGCTGCTAGTAGTGCAATAGGTCGTTCCAATATTGCATCAGGTAATGCAAGTAGTGCGATAGGTTACAAAAATGACGCAGATAGTGAATATAGCAGTGCGCTAGGCTCTTTTAATAAAGCAACGGGTATTAATAGCAGTGCAGTAGGTCGCTCTAATATAGCATCAGGTAATGCTAGCAGTGCAGTAGGTCGCTCCAATATAGCATCAGGTAATGCAAGTATCGCGATAGGTTATAAAAATGACGCAGATAGTGAATATAGCAGTGCGCTAGGCTCTTTTAATAAAGCAACAGGTATTAATAGCAGTGCAGTAGGTCGCAATAATACGGCATCAGGTTATTATAGTAGTGTGTTTGGCAGCAACAGCCAAGCTACGGCAGCACGGGCAACTGCGATTGGTCATAACTCGTTGGCAGACGAGAGCGATACTATTTCAGTGGGCCGCGCGGGTAGCGAAAAACGTATCACCAACGTTGCCGATCCACAAAATGCTTATGATGCTGCAAATAAGCGTTACGTCGATGATCAGATATTGGTGATACAAAGAAACTTCTCATTCGCAGCGCAGCCAGCTATGGCTCAAACAGCGACCATACAATCTGAATTTATCGAAAACGACATCAGTATGTTTGCAAGAGCGGTTGCTATTGACGATAACACAAGAATGAGGTCTATAGATGCTGATTCTACAATTACTGCTACTAGCGCCAATAGCGCAGCATGGCAAGGTCAAGGTGAGCAATCTATTGCCATTGGTGATAGGGCAGAAGCAAGCGGTTTGCAGTCCATTAGTATAGGTACAGGCAATCAGGTCACAGGAGACTATTCTGGTGCGATTGGTGACCCAAATACCGTCAGCGGCAATAGCAGTTACGCTTTGGGTAACGATAACACGGTGTTGGGCGATAATACTTTTGTGTTAGGTAACAATGTTAATACTTCAGCTGAAAACGCAGTGGTATTAGGCAATAACTCTAGTTCTGTTAGCTCTGATCTTGACCGTCACAACACCGTATCCGTTGGCTCTGCTAGTAACCAACGTCAAATAATAAATGTCGCTGATGGCACTGATGAGCATGATGCCGTAAATGTGAGTCAACTACAAGCTGAAAAAACGCACGCTATCGAAACGGCCAATGCGTATACCGATACCAATATAGCGACTTTAAATAACAACTTTCAAAGCTATGAGTATGAAAATGAAAGACGTTTTCGTGAGGTCGATGAGCGGTTTGATCGTCAAGGCGCGATGAGTGCCGCCATGTTAAATATGGCTACGAGTACAGCAGGACTAGAAGGTAAAAACCGCATAGGTATAGGCGCAGGTTTTCAGGGATCTGAGCAAGCGGTTTCTGTCGGCTATCAACGCGTGATACATCCCAATGCCAGCGTCAGTGTCGGCGGCGCTTTCACCAAAGATGAGACATCAGGTGGTGTAGGCTTGGGTTATAGCTGGTAGCAATTAATGATACACAATAAAGGGATATTTATTTATCCCTTTTTTTATAGATATAAGCTGTTATCGCATTTTATTATAATATAGTTTATAAAACACATAGTCGATACCGAATAAAACCGATACGTTGTAACGTGATGCGTAAATTGTTTAGCAGTAGTAAGCATGTTTTTGATGTAATGATTCTTGCAAATGTGCAATGAGTAGTTTTAACTTCTGATCCGGTTGCCTTGCCTTAGGATAGACCGCATACAGACCCAGTCTCTTTCGTGTAAAACGTTGTAAAATCTGCGTGAGTGTATTTTTCTGCATTTCCTCATAAACCAGCACCTGTGGTAAAAAAGCGATACCTAAATCGCTAAGTATAGCTTGTTTAATTGCACTAAGATGATTGCTATGAAACCGACCATAGACAGGCATTAATTGCTTTGTACCGTCTATATATAATGGCCATACGTTATTGTTATTAGAAGTATTATCAAACTTATAAACCAAGCACTCATGACTCTCTAATTCTTCAGGCGTTTGAGGGGTACCATACTGTTTTAAATAGTCTGGAGTCGCACATATTACCCATTGGCTGTCTATCAGGCGCTTTGCGATAAGCGAGGAGTCTTCAAGTTCAGCGGTTCTTATGGCCAGATCAAACCCTTCTTCTATCAAACCAACCAATCGATTGGTGATCTGCAAATCTACCGATATTTCTGGATGTTGTTTACAGAATTCGGCAATGGATTCGCTCAATACTAAATGAGCAGAGACCACAGGCATGGTTATACGTATGTTGCCTTTCATATCCTCACTATAACCCGTTACGGCGTTTTCGGCTTCTTGAAAGGCAGATTTAGCGATTTTAGCTTTGTTATAAAGCGTCCTGCCTGCATCGGTTACGCTCAACTTTCTGGTGCTTCTATAAAGTAGCTGAGCATTTAAGTTTTCTTCTAATCTTGCAATACGCTTGCTTACCACTGAGTTCGTTAATGACATTTTTTCCGCGACTCGAGAAAATGAGCCTTCATCAACAACTTGGACAAACAAAACCATATCGTCAGCTTTGACCATATTTGAGCTCCAATTGGTGTAATGCGGTCTAGATTATAGCAAAAAAAGAAAATGACATTGTCATTTGATGCAATATATCACTCTATTAATAAAGCGTAGACTATTTTAAAATTTTTTGAACATTAGACCATGGACTCATTGAAGCTGTATGACTCTATCTGAAAGACAGCTTGGGTAAATTAACAGTCCCTGTTTGCAAGTGTTTCATACAATTTGGTCATCATTGAGCCGTCAAAACAAGGGCTTAGATGTTAGATGGCTAGTATTCAAGGAAGATTAAGCGACAAAAAAAGGATATGATTTTGAATCAAACAATATATGGCCTACTGGCATTACTGCCAATCGTTCTCTGTGGTGTTTTTTTGATAGGCTTGCAATGGTCAGCCAAAAAAACAATGCCAATTATTTTAGCGGTGACGGCCGCTTTGGCTATTTTCATATGGGATATGACACTTAACCGAGTGTCATCATCGATCATTCAAGGTTCAGTCATTACGGTCTCAGTACTGTGGATCGTCTTTGGTGCTATTTTTTTACTCAATACGTTGAAACACACTGGTGCCATTGCCGTTATCCGTGCTGGGTTTACCAATGTATCGCCAGATAGACGGGTACAAGCCATTATTATTGCATGGTGTTTTGGCACTTTTCTTGAGGGTGCTTCCGGTTTTGGTACACCAGCTGCGATTGCCGCGCCTTTACTGGTGGCGATCGGCTTTCCGGCGCTAGGTGCAGTATTAATGGGAATGATGATACAAAGTACGCCCGTATCATTTGGTGCTGTGGGTACACCGATCGTTATTGGTGTAAATAAAGGATTAGATACCACCGCTATTAGCGCTCAACTGGCACAAGAAGGGTTACAGTGGGGCGATTTTTTACAACTGATTACCGGTCAAGTTGCCATGATTCATGGCGCTATTGGTACGTTTATGCCACTCATTATGGTGATGATGCTGACTCGCTTTTTTGGTAAAAACAAAAGCTGGAAGGAAGGTTTCGCTATTTGGCCATTTGCTATTTTTGCGGGTTTGACATTTACGATTCCTTATACATTGACAGGCATTTTTTTAGGACCTGAGTTTCCCTCTCTTATCGGTGGTTTAGTCAGTATCGCTATCGTCGTCAACGCTGCTAAAAGAGGGTTTTTAGTGCCCAAAACATCATGGGACTTTGCACCGCAAAAAAACTGGCCGAGCGAATGGATGGGAAAGTTAGTAGTTAGTAAAGAAGATTTGACACCAAGTTCAGATGGCAAAAAAATGTCAGGGGTTATGGCATGGTTTCCTTATTTGCTGGTTACCCTTTTATTGGTATGTTCAAGAGTGTTTGCTGAATTTAAATCTTTACTCAATAGTGCAACGTTAGATTTCACGTCTGTTTTGGGTGAAGCAGATATAAGCGCCAGTTTTAGTCCTTTGTATTTACCAGGAGGGTTGTTATTAATAAGTGCGCTAGTTGCCGCTGCTTTTCAAACCAAAAAACCAGGAAGTGCATTAAATAATGCATTTAAAGAATCAGGTAAAACCATTTTGTCAGCGGGTTTTGTCCTGATTTTTACGATTCCGATGGTAAGAATTTTTATTAATTCAGGCGTAAACTTATCAGATGTGGCGAGTATGCCAGTGGCAAGTGCCGAGTTGTTTGCGGGTACTTTTGGCAGTGCCTTTCCGTTAATCAGTTCAACCATTGGTGCACTAGGAGCCTTTATCGCCGGTTCCAATACCGTCTCTAATATGATGTTTAGTCAGTTTCAATACGAAGCTGCGATAAGCTTAAATATCTCACCTTCTTTAATCATTGCGTCTCAAGCCGTTGGCGCTGCCGCTGGTAATATGATTGCTATTCATAACGTGGTGGCTGCATCAGCAACGGTAGGCTTACTTGGGATGGAAGGTGCCACACTGAGGCGTACCATTTTACCCACTCTATATTATGTATTGCTCTGTGGAATAATCGTCATGGCTACCATCTATGTTTTTGAGTTTCATGGACCTTTAGCCTAATGAGTGACAAGCAGTTACTAGGCCAGGAGGGTCTCATGTATTTATCAGATGTTTCTTCTCAAAGCGCACTCAGTGCTGACCAAGTTTTGGATAAGTTGACACGTTTGTTAGGAGCCAGTCAGTTACAGGCTGATCCAGAGAAAAATGAGCACTATAGAATGGGATGGCGCTCTGGGGGCGGAAGTACTTTAGCGGTGTTGTTTCCAAAAACGCTGTTAGACATTTGGCGTAGCCTAGAAGTGTGTGTCGAAGGTAATTGCATTATTATCATGCAAGCTGCCAAAACAGGATTGACCGAAGGCTCAACACCAAGCGGTAACGACTATGATAGACTTGTGATTGTAATTAATACCCTGGCAATCAATCAGTTGTATTTAGTGAATGATAACGAGCAAGTGATTGGCTTGCCTGGGGCGACGCTACACCAACTGCAAAGTCAGCTGAACTTGGTCAATCGAGCCCCTCATTCGGTCATTGGTTCCTCGACATTAGGGGCGTCTATCATTGGCGGGGTTTCTAACAACTCAGGAGGGGCCTTGGTAAAAAGAGGCCCTGCTTATACCGAGCTTGCTTTATTTGCACAAATAAACAAACACGGTCAGCTGGTATTGGTGAATCATTTAGACATAGATTTGGGTGATTCTCCGGAAGAGATACTAACGAACTTACAAAATGGCGATTTTGATAAAAAAGAGCTACCTGACAGTGGCAAGCTGGCATCAGATAAAGAGTATATCGCAAGAGTGACAGATGTTGATGCAAGTACGCCAAGTCGTTTTAATGCTGACAAGCGCAGGCTGTATGAAGCCAGTGGCTGCGCTGGCAAGCTCGCTGTATTTGCCGTACGACTTGACACTTACCCGACCGCTGCAAGAGAGAAAACCTTTTATATAGGCAGTAACAGTGTGAATGAGCTGGCACAGTTGCGACGACAGATATTATCAAGCTTTAAAAATATTCCTGAAGTGGGGGAGTATATGCACCGAGATATATTTGACGTATCCGCTAAATATGGTAAAGACACTTTTTTGAGTATCAAACATCTTGGCACAGATGCATTGCCAAGGTTATTTTCTATCAAAGGTGCCATTGATGCAAGGCTGAATAAGTGGTCGTGGATGCCCAAACATTTTACCGATAAGGTTATGCAGTTTCTTGGTAATATGTTTCCAAAGCATTTACCCAAGCGAATGCTAGAGTACCGTGATGAGTACGAGCATCATCTCATAGTAAAGATGAGTGACGATGGTATAGAAGAGGCACAAGATTTTTTGAAGTCGTTTTTTCAATCTTCAGAAACGGGTGCGTATTTTGAATGTGATAAAGAAGAGTCAGAAAGTGCCTTTTTGAATCGCTTTGCAGCAGCAGGCGCCGCATTAAGGTATGAAGTTATACATGAAAAAGAAGTGGGTGAGATATTGGCACTTGATATTGCTATACCACGTAACGAGTTAGACTGGCTTGAAACATTGCCTAAAGAAATAGAGCAGCATTTAGAAAAAAAACTTTATTATGGCCACTTCTTTTGTTATGTATTTCATCAAGATTATATTTTGAAAAAGGGTAGTGATGCACATCTTGTCAAAAAAATGATGCTAGCATTATTGGATGAGCGAGGGGCAAAGTATCCTGCTGAACATAATGTTGGGCACTTATACGAAGCGGAACCTGACTTGCAGAACTTTTATAAAAGTCTAGATCCAACGAATACGTTTAATCCAGGTATTGGTCAAATGTCGAAAACTAAACGTAATTGCTCTTGCTGTGTGTAATAGCGAGTGTGGGTTGATCTTACTGCTCAAAAAATGAGTCAGTTGTATCCATTATTTAGTACTGAGCTACGCTAGTGCTAAGCTATAAACCATTAAACAGTCAAAGATATAACACAAAAAATATGCCATAGGTATCTAACAAATATAAAAAGGGTAAGCGTATGATTATTTCATCTGCAAATGACTACAGAGCTGCTGCCAAGCGCCGACTACCACCATTTCTATTTCATTATATAGATGGCGGGGCTTATGAGGAATATACTTTAAAACGTAATATCGAAGACTTATCACAGATTGCCCTTAGGCAGCGTGTACTTAATGATATGTCACAACTGAACTTAGAGACGCAATTATTTGACGAAACTATGTCTATGCCCGTCGCCTTGTCACCTGTGGGTCTGACAGGCATGTATGCCCGCCGCGGTGAAGTACAAGCCGCTATGGCAGCCGATCAAAAAGGCATTCCGTTTACTATGTCGACGGTTTCAGTTTGTCCGATTGAGGAAGTCGCGCCTAAAATTAACCGTCCGATGTGGTTTCAGCTTTATGTATTGAAGGATCGAGGCTTTATGCAAAATGCCTTAGAGCGTGCCAAAGCTGCGGGGTGTTCGACACTGGTCTTTACCGTAGATATGCCTGTACCAGGGGCACGTTACCGGGATGCACACTCTGGTATGAGTGGTAAAAATGCAGCTATGCGCCGTTACTTACAGTCTATGACGCATCCACAATGGGCATGGGATGTAGGCTTGCAAGGTCGACCGCATGATCTGGGCAATATTTCTGCTTATTTAGGTAAGCCAACAGGGTTAGAAGATTACATAGGCTGGTTGGGTAATAATTTTGATCCTTCTATTTCTTGGAAAGATTTAGATTGGATTCGTGAATATTGGGATGGGCCTATGGTCATCAAAGGTATTTTAGACCCAGAAGATGCCAAAGACGCAGTGCGTTTTGGGGCAGACGGTATAGTTGTGTCCAATCATGGTGGACGACAATTGGACGGTGTGTTATCCAGTGCGCGTGCTCTGCCTCCTATTGCTGATGCAGTTAAAGGAGAGATTAAAATTTTGGCAGACTCTGGCATACGCAATGGCTTGGATATTGTACGCATGTTGGCTTTGGGTGCCGATGTTTGCATGTTAGGACGTGCATTTGTGTATGCTTTAGCGGCAGGTGGCGGTGCAGGGGTAAGCAACTTGCTAGAACTAATAGATAAAGAGATGCGCGTTGCGATGACCTTGACTGGCGCCAAAACGATTGCTGATATTAATTCAGACTGTTTGGTGAAACTGAGTAATAAATAGTTATAATCCCATAAACTTAATACTGAATAGACTCTATTTAACATAATATACATTATGCGAAAACAAACCAATGGTCTTAAGAGTTGAGAAAACTAGCTTTAATGACGACTAACTATCATCAATTGACGTTTATTTTGTTTGTGCGAACAGCATCTTTATTTTCATAGCCAAACCAAATCTGCTAACTTACTATTTATATTATACTTTTATCGTGAAAAACTCATTCACAGCGTTAAGGATATTTTATGATTCATTCATCTTTTTTATTCTCAAAACCAAGCATGACCAAATTATTTAATCTCAAATCGTCAATCGCTGCTTGTAGTTTTCTTATCGCGCTAGCGTTGTCTGGTTGTCAATCTCAGATGATCGCTGATAAACCTACAGCAGATATTTCAACTGACAATCCAATGATTAATACACAAGCTGATAATGAAACGCTCACGCTGGACTATGCCAAAGATATAAAAACTGCATTGGCTCAGCAAGATTATGAAGCGCTTATTCCATATATCCATCCGACACGCGGTGTGCGCTTTTCAATGTATGCTTATATTCAGCCTGAATCTGATAAAGTCTTTAGCCGTGAGCAATATGCGCAATACCTCAATGAATCCGACATTCGTTTTACCTGGGGTCAAAAAGACGGTACTGGCAAGTTGTATATCACACCTTTACCAGACTATCTCAAAGACTGGGTGCAAGCGGATTATTTTGACACAAAGACAGCGACTATCAACCATACCTCAGCCACAGGAAACAGCATTAACAACATTGATAAAATCTATCAAAATTTAGATTATGTCGAGTTTTATAACCCTGGTGTCGATCCCCAGTTTGGTGGCTTAGACTGGCGTGCGCTGCGTTTAGTATTCGATGACTATCAAGGCAAACGTTACCTAGTCGCTATTATTAGCGACCAGTGGACGACATAAAAGTTATCCTATCTTTATAATAGTAAACATATATTCATTTTTATAAATATTAGGTCCAGTTACTTCTGTACAGCTTTTTTGAATATAATCTACATAGGTGTCTGGCGAAAAAACTTCACCATAATGTCATAAATATCAGGATAAGCATCGACTAGCTTTTGCGGAGTTTCAAAAAACACCTCGCTTAACACCGCAAAAAACTCTGCCGGATTGGTCGCGCCATAACGATCAAGACCTGACTTGCGATGCTTTTGAAAGTCTTCAAAATCGCGGCTCATAATTTTCGTCCAGCGCGTCGGATCCATATCAGGCTGCATGGGCGGAAATCCGTTGGCGCGACCATTTAACATGTCCAGCTTATGCACAAACTCATGAATGACGACATTGTGACCATCGCGCTCGCCTGAGTGCTTGGCGTCCTTCCATGACAGTATTACAGGCCCACGCTGCCACGCCTCCCCGCTTCGGTGTTGACTGCCTTCATGAACGATACCGAACTCGTCTGTCGTGGTATTATCACTCTTATATGATCCGTTATAGATGATGACTGAAGACCAGCCTTTATACCATTCAAGTCCTAAATTTAATATCGGCAGGCACGCTTGTAAGGCGATAGACAATCTGACTTTATCAGTCACCTCAAAACCCTGAGCGCCTATGATAGATTTGTCGTCCAAAAACAACGTTGCCAAATCAAAAAGACGAGTGAGATCTTCTTCACTTAATCTATCTAGTATCACAATGCGCTTGGCAGCTTGGCTCCAGTCAGCCGTGGTAAACTCACTATCGTCTATTATGCGCTGCTCACGCCAGTCTTTTATTATTTCAAACATGGTTTTTTTATCCTTTATTAATTCAATTTATCAAGACAATTAAACCCTATCTATCGCATCTATTCGCTGCATGATGTTATCAACCAAACTAAGGGCAACAATAATATACATATAGTGCTTAATATCGTTATGGTCTAACGCGTGCCAACGTATAAGCGCCCTGCTCTGTTTTCCATTTTTACAAATAAAAGCGCCTTAAAAACACAAGGATTAAGGTAAAGCGGTATTCCTTAGTCTAAAACGTTTCATTACTTTGAGCTTGTTTTTTTAATAAAACTTAAATTAAAAATTACATTGTAATATATCTCTCTTCTATCAAAGCGTCTATGATTAAAGTAAATGCCCTAGAGCTTTGCATAAAGCCTTGATAACAATAAACCATTTTGCTTTAGCTACTACCTGTGCCGCTTTGTCTTTGCATAACCGTCATTTATAAATGACTTTAATAAAATTAATATAGCTTATTAATGGACATAAATATAAAGAGATTGCTGAGGAGCTATTCAATGGTATCAACGATAGATTTGAACTCAGATATGGGAGAAGGATTTGGCGCTTGGACGATTGGTGACGGAGTCGATCCCGATATCATGCCACTTATTAGCTCAGCCAATATTGCCGCAGGTTTTCACGCCGGTGACCCTTCTATTATGGCTGAGACGTTGCGTCTAGCAGCACGTCATAGAGTATGCGTTGGGGTCCATCCAGGTTTTCGTGACTTGGTTGGCTTTGGACGTCGCCATATCTTAGCATCTGCTGATGAATTGGTGAATGATGCATTGTACCAATTAGGTGCTCTACGAGAGCTTGCTCATCTTGAAGGTCTAAAAATGCATCATTTCAAATTGCATGGCGCGTTATTCATGCATGCAGCACGAGATGAGGAGTTTGCTGAAAAGCTAACTTCTGCCCTAGCAATTGTCGCTCCCAACTTAGCTATTTACTGCTTGGCAGACACCGCAATTGATAATGCAGCAAAAAATGCTGGGTTACATAGAGTGCATGAGTTTTATGCGGATCGTGATTACGATGATGAAGGAAACCTTGTATTTGTACGCAAGGTCAAGCAACTGGATCCTAAGCTTGTGGCACAAAAAGTATTACGTGCCTGCCAGCATAATGAAGTAGAGACAATTAACGGCCAGATATTAACGGTTAAATTCGATTCTGTATGTATTCACAGTGACACCCCAGGCGCCCTTTCATTAATTAAAGCAGTACGAGCAGCTCTTGATAATGCGGGTATCGAGGTGTCAGCTCCTTAACTTAATTTTCATTAATGATAATTTCTCAAGGAAGAAGGAAGACAATCATGAAAAATTTCGAAATTGAAGAATTAACTATTACTGATATGCAAACGCATCTCCAAGATGGATCGCTAACTGTACGGGGTCTGGTTGAAGCGTACCTCGAACGCATTGAAACCATTGACAGATCTGGTCCTACCCTTAACTCTATCATTACTATTAATCCACTCGCGCTGAATGAAGCCGATCGTCTTGATTCATATTTTGCAGAAACCGGCGAATTTGTTGGGGCGTTACATGGCGTACCAGTGCTCGTAAAAGATCAGATAGAAACCAAAGATATGATGACGACCTTTGGTTCTATCGCTCAGGACGGCTACCAACCAGAAGACGACGCAACTGTTGTCAAAAAGATAAAGGCGGCAGGTGCCATTATCCTTGCCAAGACAGTATTGCCAGATTTTGCATCATCATGGTTTGGCTTCTGCTCAAAACAGGGTGAAACCAAAAATCCCTATGTTTTGTCACATGAACCAGGTGGCTCTAGTAGTGGTACAGCTGCTGGTATAGCGGCGAATCTAGGGTTGGTCGGAGTTGGCGAAGACACTGGTGGATCTATACGTTTGCCAGCCAGTTTTACCAATCTCGTTGGTGTCCGTGTCACCCCCGGCTTAATAAGTCGTGACGGCACGTCACCTCTCGTGGTGTTTCAAGACACAGCAGGACCGATGGCGCGTACTGTTACGGATGCTGCACTCCTTTTAGATACAATGGTGGGCTATGATCCAAAAGATGAATATACTACCGCAGCA
Organism: uncultured Psychrobacter sp.; assembly: GCF_947495825.1. Taxonomy (GTDB): domain Bacteria; phylum Pseudomonadota; class Gammaproteobacteria; order Pseudomonadales; family Moraxellaceae; genus Psychrobacter. Next base: position 50,076 of record NZ_CANMAH010000009.1, on the reverse strand, counting down.
AGTATTGCCAATCATCAAGGCAGCTACACGGATGCGATGGATGTTGACAGTCTCAAAAATGCGCGTCTGGGCGTTGTGCGCAACGCTTATGGGCCAAATGATAACACTGAATCGGCAGAAGTTAATCAGATTATTGACTCAGCCCTTGAACAAGCAAAGAGCGCTGGCGCAGAGCTCATCGATGTTGAAATACCAGATATGATGGAACATATTACTGAAACATCCTTATATGGTTCGCATTCGCGACACGACATCAATGAATTTTTAGCCTCACGTGAAAACATGCCAATCAAAAGCCTTGAGGAAATTAAAGAAAAGGGCTTGTTTCATCCTGTGCTAGACCTTTTGATTGATATATTTGAAGGGCCAGTAAACCCAGAAGATGAGCCTGATTATTTCAAAAAACTTGCCGCTCGTGACAAGTTCCAGCGTCTAGTTGCCGGAATCGTTGCAAAAAACAACTTAGATGCGTTGGTATTTCCCTGTATTCAGATTTTGCCACCATCGAAACAAGACATACGTGATGGCAAGCATCAGGTATTAACATTCCCAACAAATACTTTGATTGCTTCGCAGACTTGGATGCCATCGATTTGCCTACCCGCTGGATTTAGTAAAAATGGGTTACCTGTGGGTATGGAGCTGGTTGTTTTGCCCTATCATGAGCCTGATTTATTCCGGCTAGGTTACGCATTTGAACAGGCCAATAATGTGCGTCGTACGCCTAAGTATTTATAAATTTTTGGCTTTTAAGACTCGCCTGTATTGCTATAGCACTGAGTTGCTCAAATACAATGATCCACTTGATGAGTTTGACCATCTGCAGCAGTTGTCGCAATATTTGCGACAACTGCTTTTTTATCTAGTCTACCTTACCTTATTTGAAGACATTGTTAATTCGACTTTCGATTAATACTAATTAACGCTACATCAATAAAAACGGCGCAGTCTGGCTGGTCTTTGATTTTGCCACATCCCTAGGTGTACCTTGAGCAACGACTTGCCCGCCTGCATCCCCTGCTCCCGGCCCAATATCGATAATCCAATCGCTATTGCTGGCCACTTGCATATCGTGCTCAACCATAATGACGGTATTGCCCGCCTCGACGAGCGTGTCCAATTGCGCCATCAGTATCGACACATCGGCAGGATGTAGGCCAGTGGTCGGCTCATCAAGGATATAGAGCGTATCGCCACGCTGGGTACGTTGTAGCTCAGTGGCAAGCTTGATACGCTGCGCCTCGCCGCCCGACAGTTCAGTCGCTGGCTGCCCCAGCCGCAAGTAGCCAAGACCAACTTGCAAGAGAGCATCTAAAGCACGTAATATCGAGGCTTCTCCATCAAAAAACGCATAAGCGGCTTCTACCGTGAGATCCAGCACTTCAGCGATGTTTTTATCTCGGTAAGTAATCGCCAGCGTGTCATTATCATAGCGCTGACCGTGACAAACTTGGCAAGGCGCATAAACACTCGGCAAAAATAGCAGCTCAACACTGACAAACCCTAGGCCTTCACAGTTGGGGCAACGACCTTTTGGTGTATTAAATGAAAAACGGCCCGCATCATAACCGCGCGCTTTGGCCTCTGCTGTTGCCGCAAATAATTTACGGACATCGTCAAACAGCCTCGTATAGGTGGCAAGGTTTGAGCGCGGGGTGCGGCCAATGGCTTTTTGATTGATATCAATAAGGCGGCTGACCTTATCCATGCCAGCAATAATTTGGCCTTTAGTGACCGTCTCGATCTCCTGATCTAACAAATCTGCTTCATCAGTTGCAGCTTGGGTAACCACTTCTTTCCCTAAGGCTTCATTGACTAACTCAACTAGCGCCTGACTGACCAAACTTGATTTTCCTGATCCCGATACGCCAGTGACACAGGTCATCACCCCTAGCGGAAACGCAATACTTAACTCTTGGATGTTATTGCGCTCTATATCAGCAAGCTGTAGCCAAGCGCTAGGTTTTCTAAGCGGTTTTTTGTGTGTAATCTCTTTATCGGTAAAGAGATATTGCGCGGTTGTTGATTTATTGACCTGACGCAAACCCTCTACAGGGCCGCTATAGAGAATCTCGCCGCCATGCGTGCCCGCCTGTGGCCCGACATCGACCACCCAATCGGCATGACGGATGACGCTCACATCATGCTCGACGACAAACACTGAGTTGCCAGCGGCTATCAGCTCATCCAAGGCACTAAGTAGCGCTTGCGTATCGGCAGGATGCAGACCAGCAGACGGCTCATCAAGCACATACACCACCCCAAACAGCTGCGAGCGTATTTGCGTGGCTAATCTAAGACGCTGCAACTCCCCTGGCGACAATGTCGGTGTGGTGCGCTCAAGCGACAAGTAACCCAAGCCCAGTCTTGTCAATGCCTCAACACGCGCTAATATATCGCTAGCAATACGCTGTGCGACGATGGCTTTTTCACGGTTGGGGGTATCATCTTTGATTTTTGTATGTGCTGTTTTTTGCAGCGTTAACGCCAAATCGGTTAAGGTAAGTTGCGACAGCTCACCAATATCGAGACCTGCAAACGTCACCGATAGCGATTCTTTTTTGAGTTTTTTACCGTGGCACTCTGGGCATACAGAGATTTGCATAAACTGCGAGACGCGCTTTTTGACCCGTGGACTTTGCGTGGTGGTAAAGGCATTTAAGATAAAGTTTTTTGCGCTGATATACGTGCCCATATAGTTGGGCTTTTCACCTTTTTCAATCGCAGCACGAGTTTGCTCAAGGTTGTATTCAGGATAGACGGGCACCGTTGGCGTCTCATCAGTATATAAGATCCAATCGCGAGACTTTTTGGGCAATTTGTGCCACGGGGTATCAATATCATAGCCAAGCGTGGTCAATATACGGCTTAGGTTTTGTCCTTGCCATGCGCCGGGCCACGACGCAATCGCCCGCTCACGAATGGACTTGCTACCATCAGGCACCATCAACTCTTCGGTCACATCAAACACTCGGCCAATACCCGAGCACATCGGGCACGCCCCTTCTGGGGTATTGGGCGAGAATGCATCGGCATAAAGCATCTCTTGATGGGCTGGGTACTCGCCAGCTCGTGAGTACAACATCCGCAGGCCGTTCGATATGGTCGTGACACTGCCAACGGAAGAGCGTACAGAGGGCGTGCCTCGCTGCTGCTGTAAGGCGACTGCGGGTGGCAGGCCTTCTATGGCATCGACATCTGGCTCGTCCACTTGATCGATCAGACGCCTTGCATATGGTGATACTGAATCGAGATAACGCCGCTGTGATTCGGCGAACAAAGTCCCAAACGCCAGTGATGACTTCCCTGAGCCTGATATACCCGTAAACACCACCAGCGCATCACGTGGCAAATCAACGTCGACGTTTTTTAAATTATGCACACGTGCGCCTCGGACTTGAACGTGGCTGTTTGGTTGTTTGTTTCGCTGGTGATTGGGAGTGCTATAAAGGTCGCGCGAGATTGTATTATTGTGCTTAGCCATACCGCAGTCTTTCCTCTTAACTCATTGTTATTATAAGATTTGATTAACGAGAGGTTAACACACCTAGGTTGTCGGCTATGGCTGGGCTTACGTATTCATAGCATAGAAAGACAAAACGATAACTTTATACTTAAATGACATAAAAAGAGCGTGCCAAGATATTTTCTTAGCACGCTTTTTTAATCAAGATTTTACGTTTTTAATTTATTTCTTAATTTATAATGCGCCGTGTTTAATATTCGTGAGTACCACGAATTGGATAATCTTTGTCTCTGATAAACGCCAAACCCTCTGCAAGCGTTTCTAGATCAGGTCTCACAAAAGGATTGTTTGAGATATCCACGACTTGGATATCACCTTTATCATTGACCACGTAGATACCAGGTTCAGCAAACGGATGATCGGTCTCTTTTTCTGAGCGCGGGTCAGAGATATAAAGACCTAGCGTTTTCATTTGCTCGATACTCAAGCCATAAGCGATCGGAAAATTGATATCTATATCATCAAAATGGCTCTCTAGCTGTTCTTTACTGTCGCCAGATACAGCGATGATATCGACACCTGTCTCATAAAAAGACTCTTTTCTGGTCTCAAGCTCATTGAGGTATTTGGTGCACATCGGGCAATGCTGACCACGATAAATGACGACCAGTTTCCAATCATGGCCGTGTGCCGGTTTTCCCAATGACTGCATCTCGCCGTTATACAGCTGCACCTCCATCTCAGGAAACTTGGTACCAGAAAGTAATTTTTGATTATAAGCTGCTTGCATAATTTTATCCTTGTATCTTCTCGTTATTGTGACTTTTAAGATTCATTTTGACCAGTCGTTCAATATCTCACTAACGATGGTATAATTAAAAAGCCGACAATTAAGTCGGCTTTTTGTTATGAAATGATACGTATTAGCAACCTAAAGAGATATTTTTAATCTTAGCCTACTACCAGCCGCATCATTTGCGTACTGATATAACCGCCAAAGGTACCGACCGCATAGCCAAGAATACCCAAAAATACCCCAACTGGTGCGAGTGATGGATGAAAGGCAGTAGCGACAATCGGTGCTGATGACGCGCCGCCTGTATTGGCATTGGAGCCGACTGCCAAAAAGAAAAACGGCGCACGAATGAGCCTTGCGACAGCAAAGATAATGACAACGTGAATACTCATCCATAGCAGGCCAATGAGTAATAGTCGCCACTGCGAGACAATACCGGCAAGATTGATTTGCATGCCGATAGCCGCAATCAGGACAAAGATAAATACCGTACCGATTTTGGAGGCGCCCACATGATCAAGCCGGCGAATTTTGGTAAAAGAGAAGATCACCCCTATGATGGTAATGATGACCACCATCCAAAAGAAGCTACTGGCAAAGCTGTACTGTACCGCCCAGCTATAAGGCGCAAAGAACCCTGCAATTTGCCCGCCCAAAAAGTGCGCTACCCCTACCATGGCAAAGCATAAGCCAAACATCACCATGAGGTCATTTAAAGTCGCTGGACGCGCATGGTGGCGCTCATAGCTCTCAACTGCAGTGATGACTTTGTCGATACTGCTGCTATCAGCTTTTAACAATCTATCAATTTTATCGCTGTGTTTGGCCATGATGAGTATCGCGAGTAACCACAGCGAAGCGTTGGTGGTATCGACCAGAATCATCATGCCAAACAAGTCATCACTGACCCCAAACAGCTCCTTCATCGCCGCTTGGTTGGCCGCGCCGCCGATCCAGCTGCCCGCCACTGCCGAAAACCCGCGCCACAAGGTGTCATCGGTAAACATACTGGGCGACACCCATTTGGCGATACCTAAGCTGATCGGTCCACTGATGATAATGGCGATACTGGCGGCAAAAAACATGGCAATCGCCTTCCAGCCCAACCCCAATATCTTGGGCACATCCATCGACAGGGTCATCAGTAGTAAGCTGGCTGGCAAAAGGTAAGTAGCGGTAAAGCCATAAATCTGCGAGCCGACACCATCAGCGAAGACGCCCAAGCTGTTGAGGGTCGCTGGTATAAAGCAGCACAGTACGATGCCGGGCAATACGGCATAAAAACGTCGCCAAAACTTGCCAGGCAGCCCTTGGGTATAAAACACCAAGCCGATAATGGCCATGATAATACCAAAGGCTAACGGCAGGCTATCAATTGCAAAACTTGAGGTGGCGGGCATCAAAAGGCTCCGGAGTATACGATCAGTCAAAGTTTGTCAGTATAGACAAGGCAAAAAATAGGTGCAAGCTGCTATTTGGCCAAACCCTAAATGGAATAGACACAAAAAAGCCAGATATTCGTTATCTGGCTTTTAATGCTACGCTATATGGCTAAATAAATGACTTTATTAACCGTTAAAGCTAGCGTTATTACGAGTTTCTACCACGGTTACCGCCAGTTGGACGGCCTTGACCACGGCTGTCAGAGCGACCTGTTGGACGACCTTGACTGCCACTCGGACGACCACGGCCAGAGGCGGCGCGATCACCGCGCGGTGCGCTATTGCCGTCACCGCGGTTAGGACCACTACGCTTGCCTTGGTAAGGCTTGCCGCCTGAGCGCTCATTTGGTTTGCCTTGATAGCCGCTATCGTTGCTGGCACGTTGACCAGTGGCTGCGCGATCACTTGAGCGACCACGACCACCGCCAGTAGACTTGCCAGCATAACCGCCGCTTGAACGGCCACGGCCTTGACCACCACCGTTAGAACGTCCGCGACCACGGCCACGACCGCGACCTTTGTTTTCACTCGGTACGTACGTTTTCTTTGGCTCCATGCCTTCGATGACACAGACTTCCATTTTACGATCAAGATAACGGTTGATAGCATTTAGCTGTGGACGATCATCCATGCTACATAAGCTGATAGCCACACCTGTACGACCAGCACGGCCACAACGGCCAATACGGTGGACGTAGTCTTCAGTCTGACGCGGTAGATCATAGTTGATGACGTGCGAGATAGCTGGCACGTCTAGACCACGGGCAGCAACGTCAGTCGCCACTAAGATTTTGCATTTACCATTACGCAAGTCTTGCACGATACGGTTACGTTTGCTTTGCGGCAAGTCGCCATGTAAAAAGCTGGCTTTATGGCCTTGCTCTTGTAGCGACTTGGCCAGCTTTTCTGTACTGCGTTTGGTCGCGGCAAAGATAATAATTTGATCCATCTCTGGTTGGCAAACGACTTTATCAAGCAGTCTGTTTTTATGCTCAAAGTCGTCACAGTAGTACACTTTTTCTTCGATATGTGCTGACTCAACTTTGATAGACACGCGCTCAGGGTTTTTGGTAAAGCTGGCAGCGATTTTGCCGACAGGACCATCCCAAGTGGCTGAACACATAATTGTCTGACGATCGGTTGGCGCAGCGCTTAAGATATCACTGATGTCATCAGCAAAACCCATGTCTAGCATACGGTCTGCTTCATCAAGCACAAGTACTTCAAGGTTAGATAAGTCGACACGGCCTGCTTTGATATGGTCAAGCAAACGACCAGGCGTGGCGACGATGACCTGTACGCCTTTTCTTAAGGCTGTGATCTGACCGTTGTATGGCGCACCGCCGACCAATGGCACACAGAATAGACCACGCATGTCTTTAGAATACGTGCGCACGCTGTCATGTACTTGCTGAGCAAGCTCGCGCGTTGGCGTTAGGATAAGGGCTTTGGTTAGCTTATCGAAGCTAGTCGCACGGCTTAGGCGATCGAGTACAGGGATAACAAAAGCGGCGGTCTTACCACTACCGGTTTGGGCAGACAATAATAAGTCGCGACCTTGCAGAGCGAAAGGAATGGCTTGTGCTTGGATAGGTGTTGGATTGGTATAACCAATACGATCAAGCGCGGTCAAAATCGGCTTGGCAATATTAAGGTCAGTAAAGGTAACTTGATCTTCTTTGGCAGCGTCAGTAGTAGCCGCTTGATTATTAGTATCAGTATTAGAGGTGTCAGTGTTTGAAGAATCAGTACTTTCGATGATGCCGTTTTCAGCGGCGATGGTAGATAAGATATCAGTCATGAGGATCCTTGGTAAGTATAAGCTGCTGTACATTCAGCAAGCTTGATGCATACCACTGATAACCGTTCACCATGCTGCCTTTATTAAACATTACCGAAACACAAAAAAGTGTCGATAATCAAAAGCCAAGCTGCTAGAGCTAAGCTTTTAAAATAAATGCGTGCGTGCTGTCTGACGTATTTTGGTGGTAGTGCCGAGTGTCTTATCCTTGTCTGATATAGGCACATTATCGATGCTTTATCCAAAGCAGATAAGGGCGAATAGCAACCAATCTAGCCCACAATCATAGGGCAATAGATAAGATATGAGTCAAAAATAACTGAGGTTTTATAAAATGTTATTTAAGTACACAAAATCATCGGCAACAATTACTAATGGTCAATCCTAGACCCAAAATCGCAGGCGATGTTATCAATCTCATAATTCACAAAAGCCTAAACTTTCGTGGCGACGTAGTATAGCATAATGAAACTGCTATCAGTACCTATTTTTTAATGCATTGATAAAAACATAATGCTTATCAATTGATAATAGGGTTTTGTAAACCTATATAGCTGTCTTAACGCAGGGTATTGACCTCAGATACATAGGTTGGCAGCTGCCATGCTCCGCCTGCTTCAATCATACGGCACAGCCCCGTACTACTCTCATGACTTTTTACAAAACTCTTGCCAGTCCATATCCAGTCGGTTTTATTTAGGCAATCACCAATACCGCGGCCTTTTTGTACAGAACTAATCTTACCATTCGCATAATCGGTCGCCTCAGTGGTTATCAACACTGGATCGTAGGGTTTTTTATCATTCATGACCCACATTCCTGTTCCTGCATTATAAGCGCCCATCCAGCAGTTGTGCTGAATTAGTAGTTGTGATCCATTCAGACGACTGATACGCCAAGGTGATTTGTCCATTAGATTTGGGCAGTCAGTATCTACATTCGCTATCGTGCCTTTTGTCAATGCAGATAACTGTGAGGGCTTCATACTAAACTTCTCTTTACGGCTTGAAGTGGCTCTAATATTAGGCACGACGAGACGTAGCTGAGGAGCAGGTTTGGGCGGTAGTACACTACTGTTAGACTTGCTCGCGCCATTGGTGCTGACTAGTGCACTTGGCGTCCCTACTCGTCCTTGTGCCTCATCAGCCTTCAACATAACCGCCATTGCGCCCTTGTCAGACAACTGCCAACGCGAGTTGCGCATAACCAGCTCAATCTTACTAGATTTGGTCAACGCCTCAAGTAACGCTGTAACTTGGGCTGCGGTCAGCTCTGCATCACCTGCCACCGTTGAGAATGGCTTGGTTTCGCCCAAATCTTTATCATCAATAAATAACGACATACGATGACGATTACCCAGCTGCAGCAGCGCTTTGGTAGAGCTTTCTTTAGCACCGCCAATCTTGACTTTACCCATGACATTAGCATCACTACCCGCACGGCGCATGAGTAATACGGAGATGGGAGATTTACTACTTTCTGCTTGATAACCTGCCAATCGGCAAGTACGCGTATTATCACAAGCTACTTGCCAGTCTTGATGCGTCAGCTCAACCGCTGCGCTACTTGTCGAACATATTGCTATAGCACTGATGGCTAATAAGGTCGACGATACTATTTTTTTAGTAGAAAAAATACTTTTTAAAGATAGGCCACTAAAGGCTTGGTCCCGAGAGATACTGTTTGTCCGAGCCAATTTATTCTTATTATTTTTGTACTTCATACTATTATTGCCCGCAGTCATATTTGACTGTATAGGCTTATAAAATAAACCTTTCATAACTCTCACTCATCAACAGAGGAAATATATAAAATGAATTTCAATAAACACAGTAACTTGCTATCTCAACTCACTGACGTTTCGGTCTGTTATTACAATGTATCATTCTGTAAAGTCATAAGCAAACAACTTTCAGTCAACTAATAGAATTTTTTCAATCATTTATCACGAAAAAGGCTGACTAATATTGTACTAATCAGCCTGCACATTATCGTTCACTTAAAACACAAACCATTCATAAAAATCACGATTGTAAAAGCAACTATCGAATAAAATTTAGTTAAACAAAAAATGCAAGCCCTTAAAAATATCTTAGATCAACAGCAAGTAGTTGTTTAAACGATAGGTTTTAAGCTTAAGTCTACAGCGCGTTTGACCGCTGGACGCTCAGCGATATTTTGCGCCCAGCGTTTGACATACTTATACTCATCTACTTGTAAGAATTCCGCAGCATCATAGAGCTTGCCAAGCACCAATTGTCCATACCATGCCCAAATAATCATATCAGCGATGTTGTAATCGCTGTCATCATTACCGCACATATAGCTGTGGTCTTTTAAATGCTTATCTAGGACATCGAGCTGACGTTTGGTCTCCATCGTATAGCGGTTGATGGGATATTCTAAAGGCTCAGGCGCATAAGCATAAAAGTGCCCAAAACCGCCACCTAAGAAAGGCGCACTACCCATCTGCCACATGACCCAAGACAGACAATCTGCACGCGCCTTCCCTAAAGTTAACGGGATAAATTTGCCAAACTTTTCGGCCAAATACATCATGATAGCGCCCGACTCAAAGATAGCGATAGGCTCACCGGCCTCATCATGAGAGCGATCGACCAAGGCGGGAATCTTTGAGTTTGGGTTTATGTCTACAAACCCTGAGCCAAACTGATCGCCCTCAGAGATATCAATTTTATAGGCATCATACTCAGCGCCCCTGACACCCAGCTCGGCCAGCTCTTCTAAAAGGATATTTACCTTGACGCCATTTGGGGTGTTGAGTGAATACAGCTGCAAAGGCGCATCGCCTACAGGCAGCGCTTGCTCGTGGCGCGCGCCAGCGGTCGGCCGATTAATACTAGCAAACTTGCCGCCATTGTCTTTGTCTTGTACCCAAACTTTTGGCGGTGTGTAGGTCTTATTTTGCTTATTAGTATTGTTATTAGGTTGATTATTATCCTGACTCATGACATATCCTTAATGTATGGTTCTTAGTTTATGTTTATTTAGTTCACGTTTATAAAGTTATCAATGTTTTATCAGCTAACACATGCGCTTATTTATGACTTAAGCGGCAAGCCAAGGTTTACTATAGCGAGAACTTACCTGTACATTAAAGTTCTCTCTTGTAATCAGTGTAGTGCTTTCAATACTGCCTTTTATAAAACGCTACCTTGATTCACTGTTATTTTGCGCCACTCTTTCTTATACTACTCAACTTGCACCGGTTATCACCTATTATTAATAAAATCATTAGGGTGTTCGTCCGGCTCATAGTACTATTTGTACCCCTTTGCTCGTCTGACCTGTACCAATCCCATTCTAGTTTGGCTATATAAACAGACCGTTTTGCTTGTCTTAATATCAAAAATCCAATGAGAGTCACATGGTAACGCTAACCCCAACGCAAGAGAAATACCTGCCCTACGTGTTAGCGGTAGCCCTATTTATGCAGATATTAGATGCGACCATCCTAAACACCTCGCTGCCGCAGATGGCTCAAGCATTGGGCGAGTCGCCGCTTAAGATGCAATGGGCGGTCATCAGCTACGCGCTGACGTTGGCGATTTTTATACCTATTAGCGGTTTTTTGGCCGACAAATACGGCACGCGCCGCACCTTTTTGACCGCCATTGTGATATTTTCTATCGGCTCGCTACTGTGCGCAGCCTCGCCTACGTTGGATTTTTTGATAGGCTCGCGGGTGATACAAGGAATTGGCGGGGCGATGATGACGCCAGTTGCGCGCTTGATATTGGTCAAGTCTTATCCGCGCAACAAGCTACTGACCGTTATGAACTTTGCAGTGATACCAGCATTGGTAGCGCCGCTCGTGGGGCCGGTGTTGGGCGGCTATATCGTCCAGTATGCCAGCTGGCATTGGATATTTTTGATTAATATTCCGATGGGTGTTTTAGGGTTTGTTATGGGCAAAAAACTGGTGCCCTCTTTGTTTGAAGACACTAAGCGCCTTGACTGGCTAGGCTTTGGGCTGTTTGCCGCTGCGGCATGCGGATACACTCTCGCTGTAGAGTTTGGCTCGCAGGTAGGCCGCGGCATGTATGGTCTGCTGCTAGCGGTGGCAGCCAGCGTATTGCTAGGCGCTTATGTAGCACATGCCAAACGCCGCGCCGCGCCTTTATTTCCGCTTAGCCTGTTTGATATTCGTACCTTTCGTATTGGTATCACGGGCAATTTATTTACTCGTTTGGGTATCAGCGCTGTGCCGTTCTTACTGCCATTATTATTACAAGTGGTGTTTGAGTACTCACCATCACAGGCCGGCTGGTTGCTCGCTCCTATCGCCATTGGCGCCATCGGTATCAAGCCTTGGGTCAGTAAAATCATCCAGCGCTTTAGCTACCGTAAAGTCTTGGTGTTGAATACATTACTGATCGGCATACTCATCATCTTATTGGCACAGTTCAATAACCCTGATAACTGGCTATGGTTTATCCCGCTGCTTATCGTGATGGGTGCGTGTAACTCTATGCAGTTTAGCGCGATGAATACCATTACTATTGGTGATTTGGAAGGCGCCCAGACCAGTAGTGGCAACAGTCTAATGGCAGTCAATCAGCAGTTGGCGATTAGTTTTGGTATCGCCTTTGGGGCGGCAGTGCTTAACCTATTACGTGAACGCTTTACACTTGATACATTAGCTGCTTTTCAAACGACTTATTGGATACTGGGGATTTTAACCATTCTCTCAGGACTGTATTTTTTACGGCTCAAGCCTGAAGATGGTCGCGGTTTATATTAGGATATGTCTTAGGTGCACTTAAGAAGAAGCAATCGATAGTTACCTTAACGCTCTACCATCACAAACAACTATCTTGTAGACATAAAAATACCAGCTTGTCCTTTTATGTATCCTAAAAGATACTCAAAAAACAAGCTGGCAAGTATGGCGAACTGATGGCTTTTTATAGCGCGTCATCATCATGCATTTGTGATTGAATATAACGCTCGACCCCGATACTTTGTATCAAGTCTTCTTGAGTCTCAAGCCAGTCCTCATATTCCTCGTTACCATCTTTTAGCTTGACCAATAGCTGGCGTGATACATAATCGCGATGGGTTTCACATAAGGTAATCGCGTCAGTGATAATAGCAAATTTTTGCTTTTCTAAACGCAGGTTACAATCAATCATTTCAGGTACGTCTTCTGCGATAAACATCTTGCCATAATCTTGTAAGTTTGGCAGACCGCCTAATAACAAAATACGCGCAATCAAATCATCTGACCACTTCATCTCAGCGATAGACTGCTTGTAACAGTTTTCGTTTAACGCTTCAAGTCCCCAATGACGAGCGATGCGTGCATGCAAAAAGTACTGATTGATCGCAATCAATGACTGTCCGAGTACTTTATTTAAGGCGCGAATGACCTCTTTATCCCCTTTCATGTTTTCTCTCCCTAATCTATTCAATCTATTGATACGTGCTCTAAATATTGCGGCTTAGTATAACTGTGACGATACTAGACAATATCAGGAGACACTTCTGCCATTTGGCTTTGCAGATAGTTAGGTAGTCCGATCATATCGATAAGGCGTAGCTGTTGCTCTAACCAATGCGCATGATCTTCCTCGGTATCTTTGAGCTGTTCGACCAACATCTCACGGGTGACATAGTCGTGCTCTTCTTCGCAAAGGGCGATACCGTCTTTTAGGTGCTGCTGTACTTGATACTCTAAATCAAGGTCAAACTGTAGCATCTCAGGGACGGTACTACCGATTTTGATCTCATTGACGCTCATTTTTGGCGTACCGCCAAGCATCAAAACACGGCGGATAATGGCTTGCGCGTGCAAAGTTTCATCTTCCATTTCATGATGGATGCGGTCGTACAGCTTGCCGTAATGCCACTCAGCATACATCTCTGAATGAATAAAGTATTGGTCACGAGCAGCAAGCTCACCGCCCAACAAAAAATTCAAATAATCAATGACTTTTTGGCTACCTATCATAACGTGTACTCCTGTTCCTAGATTTGCACAACTTCTTATATATTTTAGGATTACTCTATTAGCACAAAAAAAGACGTCTTCGTAAGTCGATTATTCATCTTTAAATGTATTGGATATGCTACTAGAGCATCTAATAGTACTAGATAAATATAGTAGCACAAAGGCAGGGTAAGGCTTGTAACGTTATGAACTAATAATAAGATATCAGTTGAGAACAATAACTAGAATCGTTGCAAGAGCAACTGTCGTAATAAGATCAGATAAAGGTCAAGCACAATTTAACATAGTAAACGAGGATAAGTAGTTAGTAGAAGATCACTACATACTAGTAATGAGCAGTCCATTTTTGGAGTCTGTCTTATTTTAAAACTATCTTTGTCAATTAACTATCATGAACCAAAGACTTGCTTTTTATTGGCATAACAATTGCATCTATTAAACCGCATAAGCCAATATATCAAGTTTGGCATGATGCTCGTTTAAATAGTCATTGACCATAGGTTCACAGCATCCACAACAGGTAGCAACATCGAGAGAGTCTTTTAAGCCATCGAGGGTATCGATTCCTGAAGCAATAGCTGCTTGAATTTGCTTCTCTTTTACATCGTTACAGATACATACGTACATAATTTGCTCCTAACGTTATAGCTTGTTAATGTTGTTTATAATAACGATAATTATTACCATTTACAATAATTGTTTTAATATTAACAAGTTTTGAGCATTTAGGTTAGGTCTGAGGGATTAGCACTAATGCACTGGGTATAAAAAATTAGTTTACCTCAATCACAATATAAAAAAACATATTTATATATTCTTAAATATTCATATATTCCCGACGAACGGTGTTAAAATAGAGATAAGTGGATATATATACAATATTCTTGTATATCTAAATATATATTTTGTGTTATTATTGTTTTCAGTTGCTTAAATGTTATTTATTGTTTTTTCAGTTTATATTTTATGTATATTTATGTATACACAAGCTATTTGAAACATTCAGAGATTGACTGTAGCTAGACATATTTGGACTAGCTAAAATTAGACTGGTCGTCTCTATTAAACCAATACAATTATGCTTTAATTTTTTTATTGAATGAATACTTTTTAATGACTCAATTGATTAGATAGTAAGTTATCAGATTACTGGGTAATGGATTATCTATTTTATTAACCACTTAACTTCTCTCTTATTAGGATGAATAAAATTCATAAGTAAGCGTGACAATCTATTTGGAATATACTCTATGTCTAATAATAACTTTGCTATGCAGCCTCTTGATTTATTTAAAGTTCTGTCTGATCCAACTCGTTTGAAGTTGTTCCAGATTCTATTTAATAAAGAGTCGCGCTGTGTATGTGAATTGGTAGATCTACTTGACCAACCACAACCAACCGTCTCTCGTCACCTAAACCACCTAAAAAAGCTAGGAATCCTTAGCTGTTCGCGCGAAGGTACATGGATGTGGTATGAAGTAGCAGATGACTTACCAGAATGGTGCCAAGAGATATTAGAAATTACTTATAAGACGCTTCAAAGCCAGCCAGAAGCCAGCTAATAATCAAGTTTGCCTCATATACTATTTGCGTATAAAAAAAGACCTAAACAATGTAGGTCTTTTTTTTATGCTCTATAAGACAGTTTATTATCTAAGTCGACATTACGCTAAGTCCAAAAAGTCACTCACAAAAGTATTGGCTGGATGTTGAATCAACTCTTCTGAGGTCCCTACCTGCTCTACGTGACCATGATTCATGACCACAATCTCATCTGACACTGCCCGCGCTTCTTCTTGATCGTGCGTCACCATGATGCTGGTAATACCAAGCTCATGGTGAATATCCTTTAACCAAGTACGCAGCTCTTTACGCACTTTCGCATCAAGCGCGCCAAATGGCTCATCAAGCAGTAATAACTTTGGTTTTACTGCTAAAGCGCGTGCCAGGGCAATCCGCTGACGCTGACCACCAGAGAGCTGATGTGGATAAGCATTCGCCAGTTGTGGCAACTGTACCAAGTCTAATAGTTCAGCCACGCGCTTATTGATATCGGCCTTACTAGGGCGCTCATTCTTTGGTAATAGCGTCAGTCCAAATGCTATATTATCAGTGATATTTTTATGCCGAAATAGCGCATAGTGCTGAAACATAAAGCCAATATGACGTTTTTGTACTGGTGTATTGGTAACATCAAGCTCATCAAAAAGTATCTGTCCAGAATCTGCATATTCAAGACCAGCGATAATACGTAGCAAGGTGGTTTTACCGCAGCCTGAGGGTCCAAGCAAAGTGGTCAATTTACCAGTAGGAACGGTAATATTGATGTTATCCAAGGCGGTAAAGTTACCAAAACTTTTATTTACGTTACGAATTTCGATGCTCATAATGGTACCTTTGATTGTATTTTGCTTATCGTGACAAATTGTTTATGGGCGACAGTATTAGTCGTATTTAAGTCGGCCAGCTCTAACTTAGACCATTTTACTTATATATTTCCTGAGCTGTTGGCGGTCTGTGATGCTCTGGTGTCAGTGGCATTGGCGCTCACTGGTAGCTCAGGCGCAGCCGCTAGACGTTCGGATTTGGCAAACTTGCGTTCTTGTAATTTGGTCATGACTTGCTGTATGAGCAGCGTTACCAAGGCAAGTGCAGCAAGCAGGCTTGATAGTGCAAAAGCGGCGGTAAAGTTATAGTCGTTATAAGCAATCTCAACCAGCAGCGGCATGGTGTTGGTCTCGCCGCGAATATGACCTGATACCACACTAACAGCGCCAAACTCGCCCATCGCCCGCGCATTGGTCAAAATCAAGCCATAAAGTAGTGCCCATTTGATATTTGGCAAGGTGACATGCCAAAAAGTCTGCCAACCACTCGCGCCTAAAGTAAGCGCGGCCTGCTCTTCACTATCGCCTTGCGTCTGCATGAGCGGTATCAGCTCACGTGCGACAAATGGAAAAGTGACAAACAACGTCGCCAATACGATACCAGGAACAGCATATATCACCTGAAAACCCATGCTCTCAAGCCAGCCGCCCACAGTAGAGTTCAGACCAAATAACAACACAAACATCAAACCTGCTACTACAGGGGATACCGAAAACGGCAAATCAAGCAAGGTGGTGACCAGCTGCTTGCCTTTAAATTGATAACGCGTGACCAGCCAAGCAATCGCAATACCCATCACCATATTGATCGGTAAGACAATACCCGCGGTGATTAATGTCAGCTTGATAGCTTGCAGTGCTTCTGGATCAATGAGTGAAGCAATGTATAACTGCCAGCCATTCTTAAAAGCTTCATAAAACACTGCCAGTAGTGGTATGACCAACATAACGATCATAAATAAAACAGCAACAGCAATAAAGGTACGCCTTATCCAAGGCGTGTCTTTGGTTGCAGGATTGCTCTGATAATCATAGCTATTAGATATTTGCATGTTAGCGAGCTCCCACACGGCGCGACAGTTTCCACTGGGCAATATTGATGGTTAATAAAATCACAAATGAGATTAGTAGCATAAATAATGCAACGGCTGACGCCCCTTGCACATCAAACTGCTCAAGCTTACTAATAATAATGAGTGGTAAAATCTCAGATTGCATAGGGATATTGCCCGCGATAAAAATCACTGAACCATACTCGCCTGTCGCACGGGCAAACATCATGCCAGCGCCCATCAGCAGCGCTGGTAGTAGCTCCGGCAATATAACCTTGCGAAACGTGGTCAAGCGATTGGCACCCAGTACCGCCGCCGCCTCCTCAAACTCAACAGACAACTCTGCGAGTACTGGCTGCACCGCACGGACAATAAATGGAAAACTAACTACCACTAAAGCCAGCCAAATACCTAATGGGGTAAAAGCGACTTGGATATCGAACTTGGCAAACCACTGACCAATCAAACCATTAGGTGCATAAAGCGTGGCAAGAGAGATACCTGTGACCGCGGTCGGCAGCGCAAATGGCAAATCAACCAAGGCGTTAATCATTGATTTGCCCCAAAACTCGTAACGCACCAGCACCCACGCAACTAGCGTACCAAACACCATATTGGTCAGCATGGCCAAAAACGACATCCATAAGCTCAGCTTGATAGCAGCTGTCACTTGCGGCTGACTAATGGTTTCCCAAAACCCTGTCCAACCCATCTGTGTCGTGGTGTAGGCCATCATCGCAAACGGTAGGACTACCAATAATGATAAGCTAAAGACCGTAATGCCCATGCTCAGACCAAACCCTGGCAACACGTTGCGCTGACGCAAACGGGTCAGCCAACCTTTTTTGTGAAGGGATTTATTGGCAGAAGATGTTTTTGCATTCATAGTGATGTCCTATTGCCTAACTTCAGTACTCAGTTCAGAGCTTGGTTTGATACTTAATTTGGTGCTTGGCGGTAATGCTCAGGATGCCGACCTCATTGTATCGACTGCGTTATTAGCCTGCTTACGGTACAAAGGACATAGCGCAGGTGGCCATGTCCTTTATATGGTTAAACGCTACACGCCGAATTGTAAGACGTCATCGTACTTCTTAATTAGCGCTCTATTATATTGGTACCAGCTATTTATTGCGGGGCATTAGTAGCTAGTTGATCGAATACACCGCCGTCGGTAAAGTAAGTACCCATAATCTCATCCCAAGTGCCAAAGGCATCATTTGGGCGGAAAGTTTCAACGGGTGGTAGTTTGTCACCGTTTTTATCGAGGACACTTTTGACGCTAGGACGTAAGTAAAGGTCAGCGGCCAATTGCTGAGCTGGCTCACTCCATAGGTAATCAAGATACGCTTTTGCCGCCTCAGTAGTGCCTTTTTTATCCGTTACCGATTTTACAACAGCAACAGGGCTTTCTGATTTGATAGAGTATTCAGGATAAACGATATCTACTTGACCGGCGCCAAAATCAGTCGCGGCCAAGTTGGCTTCATTTTCAAAGGTGACCAAGACATCGCCAATACCGCGTTGAACAAAGGTCGTCGTTGCGGCGCGGCCACCGTTTTCATAGACCTTGACATTTTTTAGCATGTCTTTAACGTAGTTTTTAGCCTTATCTTCTTGGTTATCAAAAGCATGTAGACCATAACCGTAAGCGCCTAAGAACGCATAACGACCATTACCCGTGACTTTTGGGTTGGCCATGACGATCTCAATGCCGTCTTTGGTTAAGTCTTCCCAATCACTGATGCCTTTTGGATTATCTTTACGCACCAAAAATACAATGGTACTGGTAAAAGGCACGGCATTATCAGGGAATTTGCTTTCCCAGTCTGACTCAACCAAGCCTTCTTTTTCTAGTAGCTCAATATCTGAGCCTTGGTTCATAGTGGCGACGTCGGCTTGTAGACCATTGGCCACTGATAAGGCTTGCTTACTTGAGCCGCCATGTGACTGTTTGATTAAAATGTTGCTGTCTGGATGCTCGCTTTTATAGTGCTCAACGAACAGCGGGTTGTAGTCTTTATAATAGTCACGTGCCACATCGTAAGAGACGTTTAGTAACTCAATGTTTTGACCTTCTGCAGCCGCCGTATCATCAGCGTTTGCGGTGGTGTCGACTGCATCATTATTGCTGCAGCCAGCCAGACCTAAGCTCAAGGCTATGCCTGCAATGCTGAGAGCGCTACGAGTTTTACTTTTTTGTTGATATGGGGCGGCGTATGTCATACTTTCCTCAAAGATGCTGTTAGGTAATGCAAGTATGCTAACAGCGCCATCTTATTATGTTTAATGATGAATATGCGTATGGTATTGCCAAAAGGGAATAACCAAAGGATAAAGCCAGCCTTATCAAGCGTTTATAAAATACAGCTGAGCACAGAAATAATAAAAGCATCAACAGATACTGTTAAGCAAATTATGGTATTGCTTGAGCTGTAGACGAGCTGGTCGCTAAGCACTACTATCTTTTGTATAAAGGACTTGTATAACATATATACAATTAGTGTAACAAGATTGGCTCAGCTGTTTGAATCAATAAATCATATAAACAAGGTCTTTTTATTAAGTGTTAAACACAGCCGTAATTGATACCATACCATACGTTAAAAAGAACTATTGAGGCGTGGACTTCGGTAGTTTTCAATATCATTGAAGTACCTGCAATACCTACAAAGGAGAGCATCCTGCTTTTCTATCATGTGTCGAGCAAACCTCGACATGAATCAAAACTAATCATAAGTGCTAAGTAATGGAAAATACACCTAGAGAGATTATTGTCTATAAGCTAGATCCCCAACAAAATAACCCGACTTTAGGATACCTAAGAGCGGTCGCTGAAAAAATAGACGATGAATACATACCCCTAAACACGAGTAACTTTTGCCCAACTGGCAAAATATTTGTCACACATGGCTATGAGGAGATAGACGGTAGATATTCAGAGTTCGAGCTATTCAAGGTCTTAGCAAAAGAAACTGAATTTCGGTCCGAGTCGGAAATTAGAACAGAGCGAAACTGTGAGTACGTTACTAAGTTCTCAGAAGCATCCAGCCTAAAGCCAAGAGAAATAGTTGAGATTGTCCCCACTTCTTTGCCTAACCCTAATAATATGATTGTTAGTGTTAGTGCTATTCCCAGTACTGTGTATATCTATATTAATGACTCAGGTGTCTGCTACGGGCCATTTAAGTGGGTTAAAGACGATGAAAGCCAAATCACACTGAAAAAGCTAGACTCACCATTACCAGGTAAAGGCAAGGGGCTGGCAAGTGGAACTATCTATACCGCTGATTTCGAATCTCTAAAACAGCATGTATTAGACTGCCCAATAGATGAAGGTGACCGCTTCTATTTTAAAAGCATGGCTGACCTACATAATGATAGCAATTTGGAAAGAATGGACTATTTTTCCGATGAAGATATCGTTAATAACTTCGTCAAATTATCAAAAGACATTGGCTTTAGTAACAAAAAAATTGATCTGGCCTACCTTGAGGTAAATGTTAAGAAACACCCCAAGCATGGCCACAAAGAATCGATGGATAAACTAAAGCTGCTGCGCGAGATTTACAACGATCAGTCGTTATTCCGTAGAGAGGTAGTAGATGAGTTTGGTAAGTTCCTCCGCAGTGATATTGGCGAGGAGGTTATCAAGAACCATATTAATAATAATAAAGATCTATACCTATCTCAAATCAGAGATGATTATAGAGCCAAGCTTGAAGATGAGTTTATTAATAGAACCAATGATATTGAAAAGCTTAAAGAGAAAATTGCGCTCAACAAGCAAGAATTGATTGATCTAGGTCGAGATATCGAAGAAACCAATAAGATTAAAATTAACAGCAATGCAATCGGAACCTTAAAAGAAAACGAAAACCTTGCAGCAGAAGTGAAGCAAAAACAAAAGCTTTTAGAAACATTGTCAGAACAAATCAAACCACTCCAAGAAGCTTACAGCAAGTACAACTCAATGGCCGAGATGGAGCAGGAGCTTGCCAACATCAAGTTTGGTATTGAGTATGAATTAAAGCGTAAGCTTGAAATTAAAGAAGAAGTCACTCGATTAGAATCCTTGTATAAACAAGATGAAGATAAGCTAAGAGCACGGCTATTTGAAATGAAGCCTTTTGTGGAAGTTATTAACGGCAATGTAGGCGCAACTTCTGATATAGCTCTTAAAGATGTATCCCAAGGCGTTACATACGTTGAAACAGCCAGTGATAATGCTCAGAATATCATTAAGCATATTGAGCATGGCTTAAGAAACGAGAATAGAAATATCTCAATCTTAGATGTTATTAACGTCACTGTCTCACTACAGCAATCATTTATCTCTTTCCTTGCAGGTCTACCAGGCGGCGGCAAGACCACGCTGGCACGATTAATTGCTAAGATTTATGGCATACAAGAAAGCAGATTCTTAGACGTTCCTGTGGCTCGTGGCTGGACAGGTCAACGCGACCTAATTGGTTTCTTTAACCCAATTTCAAATAAGTTCCAACCAAGCAGCACGGGTATGTATGAGTTCTTAACGGCATTAAGCGATGAAGCTGATGATGAGGCGGTCGAAGCGGCGCTAGCACTGGTATTACTTGATGAGGCCAATTTAAGCTCTATGGAGCACTACTGGTCATCGTTTATGGGTATGACCGACTCAAGAGGCACTGAGACGCTAAGACTAGGCAACAAAGACGTTCGCGTTACAGATAACTTGCGCTTTATTGCAACAGTGAACTACGACAGTACAACAGAGTATTTGTCACCTCGCTTGATTGATAGAGCGCCTGTTATCGTACTTGAGCCAAACACGATTATCACGACATCAAACCAACGTATTGATGAGGATGTCGCGCCACTTATTGACGTGCCTATCTCTTACAATACTATGGAGAAGTACTTTGGTTTAACAGATGATGTTCCTGAGTTCGTTGGTCCTGAAATTGCGGTTTATGATGCAGTAAAAGGCGTCTTAGAAGCGCGAGACAGTGAACTTGGCAAATCTGTAATTATCAGTAACCGTAAAGAAATTGCAGTCAGACAGTATTGCAATAAAGCCCGACCGCTAATGAGAGAGTTTTCTACCGATGATGACTTGCTAGCAATCGACTATGCTATCTTGCAGATGATTTTGCCTCTACTACGAGGACATGGTAAGGGTTTCGGCAAGCGCTTAGCAAAACTAAGAGAAGTAATGGCTGATTTTGATCTAGATCGCTCCGTTAGCTATCTGGACACCATTATCAGCAACGGTAATGCTGAGTCAAATACATACGATTTCTTCTGCTGGTAAACTAAATGATTCATACAAAGGTTTATATAAACAAACAAGAGGTCACTCTAGCATCAGCGATTAATATCGCTGATGCAGATGAGGTCCAAATTGAGTTAATAAATACAGACTATGGGCACTTCCATTCACGTCAGGTTGATGTTTTGTTGGAGGACTATAAGATTCCACACACAACATCAGAGGACGGTAGATCTGTAAAAACAATAACCAATAACTTATTTCGTGAAAGCTTCGGCTACAGTAATCTGCGCATCTTTATTGATGACGAACCAGTAGGTGATTTGGTATTTAATGTATCGACAAACGAGCGCAAGTTCACCAGCATTAAAGACATGATGAATTATCTGCTTGAAAACAACGATCGCATGTTGGATTTATGCTTTTCAAGAACGAAATATAAATCGAAAAATGATGGTGATTTTAAAGCCAGTTTCGATTCAGTGATCAGTCTAGCTGAAAAAATAGTAGCAGGGTTTGTGGAGCAGGGCGGCGGCCTAAAGTCCCATCTCAGACATCGATTAGAAATGGTGAAAGAGACGGCTAATGGCAGCAATTTCTTTAATGTCAATCCATACGACATTATTGACAACCTAGATAAGCTTCACCAAGGGTATTCGCCAGACTCAGTTCAGCTGCTTGGAAAAGTCTACTCATTGGATGGTATGCCACGAGAAAACCATATCAACAGTTATGACCTTGAAGAAAACAAGGTGCTACTAGGAGGGTTACTTTCAATAAAAGAGGTATTGCTAGACATATCTGATGTTATTGAAAAGCAGTTTGATGATCTAACGTATGATAAGGAATACGAAGTTATCAAGCCATACAAAAGGCCTACTGGATATGTGATTGAGGATTTATACACTCAGTTAACGACTGCTGGCATGGAAAAACGAATAAAAACTGTTCTTGATGATGTTAATGAGCTTCTATATTTCTTTCAAAAAGAAATTAAGGTGACTCGCCAAGGGTTTCATGCCCCCAAACTAACACCATTTGCTCGAAGATCTGGGTTTTACCTAAAAATGTATAGAGACTTAAATGACTGGTACTCAATAGGCAATCCTGATATAGGTGTTGATCATGATTTAACTAAAATTAGATCAACCTCTAAGATTTACGAGCTTTTCGCCTTGTACAAGATTATTGATGCTTTGCATAGCGATGGATGGGATGTTGTAAGTTCAGTTGAACATGGTTTTTTCAAGAACTTCATACCCTCTCAAGTAGGTTTCAAAAAAGACGATAGCACACTTAACATCTTTTATGAAAAAAGGGTTAATGGCTTTGGGGCTAGCACCCAACACAATGACTTAGTGGCCCTTAATAAAAACAATCCTAGAAGCCAATACAACTACTACAATCCCGATTTCATTATTGTAAAAAAAGAACGTGATATGGTGAATTACTTTGTGCTTGATGCTAAGTACAGTAGTGCCTACACATTAGAAAAATATGGGGTTTTGGATAGCTTGTACGAGAAGTATTTTAGCAACCTTGCTGTTTATAATGAGTTAAATAAAACCTTGGATAAAAACGCCATTAAGTCTGTTAATGCTATTCACCCCTTTGGGGATAAATCACTAACAAAATGGCCATCTTATTTACCCACCATAACACCTAATGTTTCATCAATAATGATGTCAGAAAGTGCGAATGGGTTTGGTAAGATATTAAACCTCATCAATAACACCTCCACCAACAAAACGTATGCGGACTAGAAAATATTGGCATAGCTATTTTACTAAAAAGCATTGTATAGTCAGTTGAAAATGAAACTGTTATATAAACTTAAACACGCTACTGGTATAAATTTTACTTGCGTGCTGCGTTCCTAGACCCAGAGGCTGCGCAACCTACGTTTAAAAAGAGCATCCCAGTAGCGCTATGTCGTCTTTAGAGGAAATCGACTGTATATAACGGTGCTTTTTCAATTCATAAGTAATTAGGATACAAGCCCTGGTAATGCCAACCCTTCTTTATACTCACGGGCTTCTTTATGCTTGGTAAGTTCTGCATTTGACTCAAACCCTAAGATTTTTTATTAAATTTTCACCCACTCTTATCACTCTCTTAAAAGGTACTTAAATGATCGCATCTTTGACTCGTTTTTCTCGTATATTGGCAGCAGGGACGACAGCCGCCATCACCATGCTGAGCTTAAGCGCTTGCAACAACGTGACACCCGTCATGCCAAACATGCCCATCACTCAGCCCGAGCAAACAGCTGGGCCTATGATGCAGGCAGTAGTTGGCGATTATGCCGATGCAGGTTATGAAAACCGCAGCCAAGGCTATGACTGGGTGGGCGTGATGGTGCGGTCGGCGGGCAATGAGCAGATCGATATCAAGGTACGTGCACGTAGCGACATCAAAAAACCAACGTGCCAGTTTGACGGCACCGCCAGCTTAATGGGTCAAGATAAAGCGCATGGCGTTATTTTCCAAACGCCCGTTAATGACAGTATGGCTTTTTTTCAATTCAAAGATGGCAAGCTGACCATTGATAGTCAAGATAAGTACGCACTCAATCAATTTTGCTCAGGTGGCGGTACGCTAGTTGGCGACTATCAGAAGCTTTCAAGCGATTTGGAACTAACCTAAACGTATTATTTTTGAACTACCAATCTTTAATAACGAATAAAAAAAGGTGCCAGATTTATATTCTGGCACCTTTTTTTATGAGTGATGTTTATCAAAAAATCAATTGTGCTCTATACCGCAGATGCGCCAGTTAACTTTACCTCAGCACGTTGGTCTTTTGCGATACCGGCATAGTAATTACGCAAAATCTCTAGCACTTCTGGACGGCTGAAGTTCTCGGGCACCTCCAGATCTTCTGATAGCGCTTTACGCAGCTTAGTACCTGATACTTTGACGTGCTCAGATGCTTCATGCGGGCAAGTCTTATCGGACGCCATGGCATTACAAGCATTACACCAAAACGTCCAGCCAATCTTGAGTGGCTGCGTGATTAGATCGTCTTTACCGACATAGTCAAAGATAGTCTGCGCATCAAAGGCGCCATAATAATCACCGACACCCGCATGATCACGGCCGACAATCAGATGGCTACAGCCGTAGTTTTGACGGAATACGGCATGTAGTAGTGCCTCGCGCGGCCCAGCATAGCGCATATCGAGCGGATAGCCTGCCTGAATGACGGTGTCTTGTTTGAAGTAATTATCAATTAAGGTTTTGATGGCTTCTTGGCGTACCTCAGCTGGGATGTCGCCAGGCTTTAATGCCCCAAGTAATGAATGAATCAAGACCCCATCGCAAATCTCGATAGCAATCTTAGCAAGATATTCATGCGAGCGGTGCATCGGGTTACGCGTTTGGAAGGCGGCGACCGTCTTCCAACCTTTGGCATCCAAAATAGCGCGAGTCTCGCTAGGAGTTTTATAAATCTCAGGGTATAAGGTTGGGAACTCGCCTTCGCTCAACACCTCGACGCTACCTGCGATATTGACCTCGCCTTGACTCAATACTTGCTGCACGCCCGGATGCTCGCTGTCGGTGGTGGTAAAGACTTGCTGGCACTCATGTTCTTTGTCAATGGTATAGCTCTCTTCTACCGTCAAGATACCCATAATCTCGCCATCTTTTGCCACCAATGCCACTTTATCGCCCGGGTTTAGGCTATCGGCCGTGTCTTTGGGTGCCGACAAAGTGATCGGAATCGGCCAGAACAAGCCTGCGTTGTCACTGCTTTGCAAGCGCATGTCATCGACCACCCCTTGCCAGTCGGCCTGATTCATAAAACCATTTAGCGGCGTAAAACCGCCAATACCGAGCATGATCAAATCGCCACGCTCACGTGAGCTTAATGTAATCCTTGGCAAGGTGCTGGCAAGTTTTAGTGCGTGATGGCGCGCCTCACCTTTTAGCAATAACGGTTTAAGGTCCTTGCTGCCATGTGGCGGCACAAGCTTTGATGTCTGGTTAGGCGTAGTAGTAAATGTCATGTTTTTAACCTTATAGCAGCGAATAAATCGAATAGGCATAGGCTACCGAACTTTGATTATGAAAATTTATGCTGACTTTGGATATGGATATCTCTTAAAGGAATTTATGTTTATAGACGCAAGCTTATATGATGGTGCAATTACAGTGTATACACTGCGACTAGCCATAAGATTTAGCACACGCAAATCATTTTCGTCGCGGCTTTAAAGACTAAAAACAACATTGAGATTACGTCATGTATCAATATAATTACGCGGATCAGACTTTGGTAGAGGAACGAGTTGCCCAGTTTCGCGACCAGACTGAGCGGTTTTTGGCAGGCGAGCTTGCCGAGGAACAGTACTTACCGCTGCGTCTACAAAACGGTCTGTATATCCAGCGCTATGCGCCTATGCTGCGTATCGCCATTCCTTATGGGTTACTTGCTAGCTATCAATTGCGCAAACTGGCTGAGATTACCCGCAAATACGACAAAGGTTACGGCCACTTTACCACTCGTACCAACATTCAGCTAAATTGGCCAAAACTAGAAGAGGTGCCAGATATTTTGGCAGAGCTGGCCTCGGTACAGATGCACTCTATCCAAACCTCAGGCAACTGTATTCGCAATACCACCACCGACCCTTATGCTGGTATTCATCAAAATGAGATTGCCGACCCACGTCCATATTGCGAAATTATTCGTCAGTGGTCGACCTTTCATCCTGAGTTTGCTTTTTTGCCGCGTAAATTTAAGATTGCCGTGATTGGCACCGAAAATGATCGTGCGGCCACCCGTGTGCATGACATTGGTCTGCATCTCAAGAAAAATGAAGACGGCGAGCTTGGCTTTGAAGTCTTGGTCGGCGGCGGTCTTGGTCGTATCCCAGTGCTTGGCAAAGTCATCAATAAGTTCTTGCCCCGTCAGCATCTGCTGAGCTATTTGGACGCTATTTTGCGGGTTTATAACCTGCATGGCCGCCGTGATAAAGGCAGTAAATACCGCTCTCGCATCAAGATTTTGGTCGATACCTTGGGTGGCCCTGCCTTCGCCAAATTGGTCGATGCCGAGTGGGAAGCGCATACCAAAGACGGACCACTAACGCTGACAGATGCTAACTTTGAACATGCTGCCAGCTTCTTTAGTGAGCCTGATTATAAAGAATTTGACGCACTACAAGCGCAGTCTGATTTGCAGCAGCAATTAAGCGCGGATAAAGACTTTGCCAATTGGTATAACCAAAACACCGTCGCACATAAAATCGCTGGTTACCGCGCGGTGGTCATCTCCTTAAAAGCAGGACTGGTTGACGGTAAATATGTACCTTCAGGCGATGTCACCGACTCACAAATGGATGCGCTAGCCGATCTTGCAGATGAGTACAGCTTTGGCGAGCTGCGTGGTACCTATCAGCAGAACCTAGTTTTTGCTGATGTCGAAACCAACAAGCTATACGAGCTATGGCAGCAATTATCAGATCTGCACTTAGCGCGTCCTAATATTAATACCTTAACCGATATGATCGTCTGTCCCGGTTGGGATTACTGCTCGCTGGCTAATGCCACGACGCACAACATCGCAGAGCAAATTGAGAAGCAGTTTAGCGATCTGGACTACTTGTATGATTTGGGTGATATTCGACTCAATATGTCGGGCTGTATCAATGCCTGCGCGCATCATCATACTGGCGATATCGGCATTCTCGGTGTCGATAAAAAAGGCGAGAACTGGTATCAGATCAGCCTTGGCGGCAACTCAAGTAACGATGCTAAATTAGGCAAAATACTTGGCCGCTCTGTCCCAACCGAAGCGGTGGCAGATACCATTCAACAGATCGTTGATGTCTACGTCGATCTGCGCGCAACCACGGATAACGACGTTGAGAGCTTTGGCGAATTGGTAGAGCGCGTCGGTATTGATCCCTTTAAGGAGAAGGTCTATGGCTAATCATCATATCTTGGATAGTAGCGGCGTCGATATTAGCGCTCAAGACAGCTGGTATGCTCTCGCCACGGATACGCTACCAGATGGTATCGCCTCGATAGAACTTACGCTACTTGAGCTGCTGCAAAAACAAGAAAAGCCTGATGTGCTTGTGCCGCTGGCCGATCTATTGAATGGCTCAGGGGCACTGGCAACGGGCTTGGTAAAAGAAGTGTATGAGCTGATTGTCCAGCACAGTAGCCGTACTGGTCTATGGGTGACTGCTGATACCGACACAGAGGCACTGGCAGCACTGAGTGAGCTGCTATTAAAGCAGACGCTTATCGTCATACATGTGCCCAAATTTGCTGATGGTCGCGGCTTTAGCTTCGCTCAAACGCTGCGCCAGCTGGGCTATCAAGGTGAGATTCGGGTCGCTGGTGCATTTGGCCGTGATCAAATTGCTTACTTACTGCGTGTGGGCGTCGACAGCTTTGTGCTCAGTGAACACGACTTGCAGTCGGATTTTGATATTTCTCAAGCATTTACTGCGCTTGCTAGCAGTTACGACGGTCGCCGCGCTGCCGACTTACCAATGTTTGCCGGTGCTTAGTTTTTGAGTCCTTTATTAAACTTTCTCTAAATTTTTATTACCTCCATCCCATCTAAGGAACGTATTATGAGCCAGTTACACCCAAACCTAGATATCGACCAAGCCAATCAAGACCTGCAAGGCAAATCACCAGAAGAGATTGTAGCGTGGGCGCTGACGCAAGCGAAAAACCCAATCATCACCACCAACTTTCGCCCATATGAGTCTGCTATCTTGCATTTGGTCGCCAAACAAAAACCTGATATCACCGTACTCTGGGTAGACTCTGGTTATAACACGGATGCCACTTACCGCTTTGCTAATAAAGTTATCGAAGATTTAGACCTCAATGTCATTACTTATATTCCTAAGCAGACGGCTGCCCACCGTGATGTCACGATGAATGGTATCCCGGGTGTCAATGACGAACAACACGACAAATTCACCGAGCAAGTCAAACTTGAGCCGTTTCGCCGTGCACTCGATGAGCTAAAGCCAGACGTTTGGTTCAATGCCATTCGTAAGGATCAGACCGAATTTCGTCAAGGACTTGATGTGCTTAGCCTATCAAAAGATGGCGTGCTAAAAGTAGCGCCGCTATTTGAAAAAAACGATAGCGATTTAGATGTGTATTTAGATGAGCATAATTTGCCAAATGAGTTTGATTACTTTGATCCGACCAAGGTAGAAGAGCATCGTGAGTGTGGCTTGCATACGCAGTTGTAATCAAGCGTTACCGTCATTCATCGTTTAAAAAGCTCTGTTTAATAGGCTCTTTTACAATTGTAAGAGAGCTTTTTTGTCGTAAGCGCTCTTATCACTATTCCCTCCCCTATTCCACATTCCATCAAAAACTATAATAAATATGACAAAAACGACTATGCTAATGCCAATTCACTGCATGAGACGTAGCGCGTGATACCTCATAATGGAAGCATATTTTATAACATTGAATAAATAATTGGTGATGCTATGAACACCTTTCCATTATTTTTTAAACTAGAAAATCGCAAGGTACTGATCGTGGGCGGTGGCGATGTGGCGCTGCGTAAGGCAGATTTGCTTAGCCGTGCTGGGGCTGCCATTACCATTCTAGCGCCAGATATCAGCGCTGAGATACAAGCCTTGCTATCAGACGATAAGCACGAGCTGATTTATAAAAATTATGATAAATCCCATATGACAGGTGCACGAGTCATTATTGCCGCCACTGATGATGAGACGCTCAATCATCAAATTCACGCTGACGCCACCGCGCTCAATATTCCGGTAAACGTGGTTGATACCCCGCATTTATGTGACTTTATCTTCCCCGCTATCGTTGATCGTAATCCCATCGTCATCGGCATCTCATCGAATGGCAAAGCGCCAGTGCTGGCACGTTTACTGCGGGCACGTCTTGAGACCCTCATTCCGCAAGGCTATGGCAAACTGGCCAAGCTGGCTGGTGAGTTTCGCGCGGAAGTAAAAACCAAAATACCAACATTGACAGCACGTCGACAGTTTTGGGAGCGCGCCTTTGAAGGTCCGGTCAGTCAGCTGATGTTTGCCGGTAATGAGCGTGAGGCCACTGCGCAGTTACAAGCAGATCTAGACAGCACAGTAGCTGTTCTTGAAGATAGCGCTAATCATAGCGTTGACCCTAATATTCATAGTCCTGCTACAACGTCTAGCCAGCATAATAAGAGCCACAGTACAGAATCACTATCGGCAACTGCGCCTGTAGCAACAGATGAATTAACGGTTACTCAACATACTGCTATTCAAAATAACAGTCAGACAAAACTAGCCCAAGTAGCTGTTGGTGAAGTTTATATCGTCGGTGCAGGCCCCGGTGATCCAGAGCTTTTGACATTTAAGGCACTGCGTCTGATGCAACAAGCGGATATTGTCTACTATGATGCCCTAGTTTCTCCGCAAGTATTAGACTTATGCCGCCGTGATGCCGATAAAGTATTTGTCGGTAAAAAACGCAGCAACCATGCGGTCGCGCAATTGGGTATCAATGAGCTGCTCATCAATAGTGCGAAAGAAGGTCGCCGTGTGGTGCGTTTAAAAGGTGGTGATCCCTTTATCTTTGGACGTGGCGGTGAAGAAATTGAAAGCCTACGTGCGCACGGTGTGCCTTATCAAGTGGTGCCTGGTATTACCGCTGCTAACGCTGCCGCCAGTTATGCTGGTATTCCACTGACTCACCGTGACCACTCACAATCAGTGCGTTTCGTTACAGGTTTTTTGAAGGCTGGCGCACCCAATGAGAAGTTTGAAAACTTACTTGATACCAATGAAACCGTGGTGTTTTATATGGGCTTGCATTCATTGGCACGGTTGACGACAGGTTTAATTGACGCAGGGCGCAGTAGCGACACCCCAATTGCCATCGTCTCCAATGCCAGTATGCCCAATCAGCAAGTATTAACTGGCACACTTGAGAGTATCGTTGAGCTACAAGAACAGAACCAGCTGCCCACGCCTGCATTGCTCATTATGGGAGATGTGGTGGCGCTGCATGATGATTTGGCGTGGTACAATAAACACAATAAAAATACTGACGCTACAGAAGATAATTGGTTACGTGAAGGAACAGCTGTCACGGACCAAGATGCAAAAAAGCCGATAGACCAGCAAGCCCATGCGCTCTCTATGATCGCTAATTTGGCAGCGCAGCAAGAAGAAGATTTGGAGCAGTTGGTGATTGGTTAATGCTTGCTTTGCGTTACTAATGTTACATTTTTTAAAATCTAATATAGCCCTGTCAATAAAATATTGGCAGGGTTTTTTTATGTGCGTGCAATAGAGCAAACCGTACCAATTCTTGCTAGAATGAATGCTTTCTACTCATTGTCTTTAAGCGCAACTATGTCCACACCTGCCGATACCAAGTTCATGCCTATGAAACCTTTAAACATCTTACATACCTCAGATTGGCATTTGGGGCGTAGGCTGTATGGACGTATGCGTTATGATGAATTTGAAGCGTTTTTAAATTGGCTGCAGGATGCTATTAGCACGCAGCAAGTCGATGTCCTTATCGTTGCCGGTGATATCTTTGACACCATGACGCCGAGCAACCGAGCACAGGCGCTGTATTATGAATTTTTGAGTCGTGTATCTAGGTCATGCTGTCAGCATATCGTCATCGTCGCTGGCAATCATGACTCCCCTACTTTTTTGGACGCACCAAGTAATGTATTGAAATTCTTAAACGTTCACGTCATTGGCACCGCCTGCGAGGACTTAAACGATGAGGTCTTGGTATTAGATGACACAGACGACACGCCGCACTGCATTATTGCCGCTGTGCCATATTTGCGTGATAGAGACGTACGTAGTAGCAGCGCTGGCGAGTCCGCAGATAGTAAAGATGCCAACGTTATCAAAGGCATTCGTGCCCATTATGATGAAGTGGCTAGCATTGCCAAAGCGAAACAAACAGAATTAGCCGAAGCAAACCAGCGTCACATTCCTATCATCGCTACAGGGCATCTATTCGCAGCAGGTGGTACGACTACTGAAGATGATGGTGTGCGTGAGCTTTATGTCGGTTCGCTTGGTAAAGTATCTGCTGATATGTTTGATGAAAGCTTCGACTATGTGGCACTTGGGCATTTGCATGTGCCGCAGCGGGTCGGCGGCCGTGAGACCATCCGTTATTCAGGTTCGCCAATCGCGATGGGTTTTGGTGAGGCGCGCCAGCAAAAGCAGGTATTGCTCATACAGTTTGGAGAAGTAGAAAATGATTTTAGGAATCAAAAACCAGCGTCAAATAGCACATCTGAAAGCAATATGCCTAAGCTTACTGATACAGTGACCACGTTTGAAAAGTCGGTAGAAAAAGCTGCTAAAAAAGTAGCCAGTCAGGCGAATGACTTTATGGATGATTTGTTTGGCTTTGATGACTCAGTAGAAGGTGAAGAAGGTAAAGAGAGCGACAAGAATAATGTAAAGGAAGTAAGCAGTGTTGATGAAGAAATTTCTACTCAAACAGATGCTACGCAGGATACTGATCGCAATTTAACTAACTCTAAATTAACCTCTCAACTACTACATCATGATAATTCACGTCAGATGCAAGTGGTCTCCCTAACCATTCCAATATTCCAAAAATTAGCTCAGGTTTCAGGGAATTTAGAATTTATTAATCAGACTATTGATAAAACCATACAATCGCTTGAGACAGCAGAAACCGTTTGGCTAGAAGTTGTTTATACAGGCGATGAGGTTGTCAGCGAGTTACGTGAGCATATTCAGGCAATGGTAGATAGCTTGCCGTGTGAAGTATTAAAAATTAAAAATACGCGCACTTATAATAAAGTGCTAAACCAGCAGCAAACCTCTGAAACCCTACAAGACTTAAATGAGGCAGAAGTTTTTGAGCGCTGCTTAATGGCTCATCATGTCCCTGATGAACAAAAATCATCTTTACGTGACGCGTATGATCAAATTGTTTATAACTTACGTCATGAAGACACTCAGGCGGAATAACAGCCACTCATGTCAACTACTCGCTACTCACTGCTTTATTGCTTCTTACTATCATTTTGATAACCACTCTATAGACCTATCTAAAAATAAGATCCCATCATGCGACTGATTGAACTGCGACTAAAAAACCTCAACTCCCTAAAAGGTGAATGGCACATCGACTTTAGTGCCCCCGCTTTTCTGAATGAAGGCATCTTTGCCATTACTGGGCAGACGGGCGCTGGCAAGACCACCATCTTAGATGCGATTTGCTTAGCGCTTTATAGTCAAACGCCAAGATTGGGTGATATTACTGGCTCAACGAACGAGATCATGACCCAAGGTACGGGTGAATGCTCAGCAGAAGTTATTATTGAAATAGATTCTACACGTTATCAATGCTCGTGGTACCAGCACCGTGCTCATAAAAAAGCCAAGGGCAACTTATTACCGATTAAACATGAAATCAGTGAAGTTAAGACAGGCAAAGTGTTAGAGGAGAAGAAATCTAAGACATCGGCCTATATCCAAGACCTTATCGGCATGGACTTTAATCAATTTACCCGCTCCATTATGCTAGCACAAGGCAGTTTTGCGGCGTTTTTAAAGTCTGATATTGGCGATAGAGCCGCCATTTTAGAGAAAATAACCGGTACTGCTATCTATGCCAAGATATCGTTAAACGTCCATGAAAAGAAACGCTTTGAAGAAGAAGTGCTTGGTAAGCTGCAAGCAGGCGTTAATAGCTTATCGTTATTAAATCTTGAAGATGAAAAGCTACTGGCAGCAGATTTAGAAATCCTCAATCAACAGCAAAGCAAGCAGCGGCAAACATTCAAAACCTTAAGTGAGCAACTGCAATGGCTAGATAGTGTTCAGCAGCTACAGAAAAATTTATCGAACTATCAGGCCGAGTTTGCAGCAGCACAACAGACGCAGACAGACTTTATTCCAAAAGCCGAGCGCCTAGATCTTGCTAATAAAGCTTTGGAGATTGATGGTCCATTTCGAGAGCTTAACTATAGCCGAGAGATGGTCACGCGCTTGGGTGTTGAGCAGCAAGGTTTGCTCAATAAGATTCCATCTCAGCAAGAAGCGCAGGTAGAGGCCTCAATCCATTTAAACGATGTCAATGCCATTGAAAAGCAGGCCACAAATAATCTACAAGCCACCTTACCTATCATTGCCAAAACGCGCGAGTTGGATGCTGAGATAAAACAGCAATCCTATTCTTTAGCAGACGATAATCAACGTAAAGACGTATTAGTCAATAATACGCAAGGATTGCGTCAAGAAATAGCCAGCCATAAACAAACAGAGCAAGAGACTAAGGCTCAGCTTAGCAGTATAGAAAAGTATTTTAGCGACTACCAAGAGTTAAACGACCTTGATACAGATATGGCGACTTTTGATAGCAGCTGTAGCCGATTAAAAGCGCTGCTAGAGGATAACGTCAGCTTAGCGGTGGATAAGCGCGCGCAGGTCAATCAATCAAGCCAGCTACAAGCTCATTTCGATAAGCTCTCTAAGCAGCACGACGCCGATAGCTTGTCGATAACTGAGCAACGAGAGCAATTGGTCAGCGTACAACAGCAGCAAGACGCACTCATCGAAAAACAGTCGCTTGCGAGTATGCGCTTTGAGCAAGAGCAGATTAATGAGATTAACAATCAGCTTGTACAAGCCAGCTCAGCACTGCAAAAAACAGCTGAGCAAACAAAAAAAATCAAGCAGATTAAACTTGCGCTGCCGACGCTAAACAAAGACTTAGCGGATTTAGAAAAACTCATTGTGCGTCATCAATCAGATATTCAAGACGCTAAGTTTAAGAGACAAGAAAAGCTAGAGCATCTGAATTTACTACAAAAAGTCGCTAAGCTTGAAGACTACATCGCAGAACTAAAAGATGGGACGCCCTGCCCGCTTTGCGGCGCGCATGAGCATCCTTATGGCAAGCATCATCCATTATTAGACCGCAGTCACCACGATACCGGCCAACACCAACCATCTAAAACGCAACAAACTCAGCAGCAAATCGCTGAACTAGAGACCGTTGTTGATAATCTTGAGCAGGCTTTATCAAAGTACAATTTTGAATATGCCACAAAGAAAGAGACGCTTAACAACCAAGAGCAACAACTGGCGCCACTACAGCAGCAATCAAAAACCTTATATAGAGATATTCAGGAGTACATAGCCGTACTGTTTGAGCCTAAAAATAACTATTCCGAAATAATCGAAGCGATTATCCATCCGCTTACTCAGATTATGGATAACGGCAATGATACGACTCATGTAGATCATTCTTTATCCTTATTAAATAGCACCAAACAGAAACTGGCTGAACATAAACAATCTCTTAAAACCATAGTGGTCGAATATGAGCACTTAACTGAGAGTGCGGCAAAGCTCAGTATTGTTATCGAAGCTGATGAAAAACAGCAACAGGCAGTTAGTCGCGATATTAATAATCTGACAACTGACATCAAGCTTAATACGCAGAAGATTGATGGAATAAAAGATAAGATCACTGCTAATTTCTCAGAGTTAGCGCCTCTGATGACCACCGTTTCATCTCTAACGCATAAATACCCAGCGGATAAATATAAAGAGCACTTAAACTTAACTACAGCGCTCAATGCGGCAGACTTATCTGACGCACTTAAGCAACTGGGTGATAGTTTTGATAAGCAAAGGGTAATGGATAGCGCAGATTATAACCATCATATTGAAAAACTGCGGCAACAGCGCAACGCTTTAAACCAGTTAAAGCGACAGTTTAACGAGCAGAAAAACAGCCAACAGCAACTAACCAACACTCTTAGCAGTGTGACCGCGCAGATTGAAACACAGCAAATACGGCTGAGCAATGATGAAACAGCGCTCAACGAGCTAGAGCGCTTAATTGCTCATAAAACCAAGGCTATCGAACAATTAAAGCAAGATAGAAACGAGATTTTCGCAGATAAAAATACAGACAATGAAGAAAATAAATTACGCGATGCTGTCGATGAGGCTAAAGCCAAGCAAGTAGTAGCACAAAGGCAGCTAGATACCGTACAGCAGGCTCTAGAGCAATTAAAGCTTAGAGAGGAGCAGCTAGCAACAGAGCGACAGTCTGCTATTAATACGCTAAATACGCAGCAAGATACCTTTGCTAATTTGCTTGCAGAGTCGCAGTTTATCGATGAAGCCGCTTTTGTGAGTGCTCGCTTGCCCAAAGAAGAGCGCGAAGCACTACATATACGTAAATTAGAGATTAATAATGCATTGCATCAAGCTAAGTTGCAGTTGGACAGCACTCAGCAAGCGTTAGAACAAAAACTTGCCAACCCTATGACAGATAAAAGCCAAGAAACGCTTGCAAGTCAGCATCAGCAAATACAAACAGATATTGATGAGTTAAACCAAAAAATCGGTGCGATTGACCAAAAGCTCAAGGATAATGACGACCGTAAAGGGAAACAAGCAGCACAGCTTATTGCGATTGATGAGCAAAAACAAAAACTACAAGTCTGGCAACAGCTACATACGTTAATTGGTTCGGCTGATGGCAAAAAATACCGCACCTTTGCCCAAGGCTTGACGTTTGAGGTTATGATTGGACACGCCAATAGTCAACTGCAAAAAATGAGCGATCGTTATTTACTTATTCATGATGATAGCAATCCGCTTGAGCTTAATGTCATTGACAACTACCAAGGCGGTGATATCCGCAGTACCAAAAACCTCTCAGGCGGTGAAGGCTTTATTATCAGCCTAGCACTGGCACTTGGATTGTCACAGATGGCCAGTCATAACATTCGCGTCGACTCGCTATTTTTAGATGAAGGCTTTGGCACGCTCGATGAGGATTCACTTGATATTGCGCTCGATACGCTGACCAGCTTACAGCAAGAAGGTAAGCTCATCGGAGTAATCTCCCACGTACAGGCATTAAAAGATCGTATCCTGACCCAAATCAAGGT
Source organism: uncultured Psychrobacter sp. (assembly GCF_947495825.1). GTDB lineage: Bacteria > Pseudomonadota > Gammaproteobacteria > Pseudomonadales > Moraxellaceae > Psychrobacter. The sequence goes on along the minus strand of NZ_CANMAH010000009.1, from coordinate 12,969 downwards.
CGAAAAACTCTCAGGCGGCTTTAGCCAAATAAGCGGACAAGGCTGTCGCCGAGTTGTTAGTGAAAAAGCCTCATAATAAATTAAGGCGATTAAAAGTCAGTTAGTACACAGTGGTTGCACAATAAAAAGCCCACTGCTAATTGATTAGCAGTGGGCTTTTTTGTTATAAAAACTGCGGGTTACTTTGTGACAAGACCACTTAGCTCACTCATGAGCACTGATAGCGTTGAGAGGCTAACTTGACCATCTTCATTGTTATAAAGATCATCTAATTTATCCATCTCAGCACTGACTGCCGATAACTGATCTACGTGGCGTGATCTCCACTCGCTAAAGGCTTGCTTGGTATCTGGCTTTGATAATATCGCATCCATTAGCAGACGTAGGCTACGTGATAGCTCATTGACTAAAGCATGACGCGCACGGCGATCCCAATAATCTTGCTGCGGTAAAGTGGCGATATTCTCCATCATCCAGTCTAATTGTAAGACATGATAAGCTTCAAAATACAAAGTTGCAATCTCATCAACTGGACGCTCATATTGCTCAGCCAGTAGTGCAGCATCTAGCGCATCAACATGATAAGGCAACATCGCAAACATTGTTGCATCACTTTCGGTCAAATCATCCTGCATTAAGCTTGTGGCATCTTCTTGCAAATACTCGGCAAACTGCTGCTCAATAAACCCGCCTGATTTGGTTAATTTTTCAACACTGTCTCTAAAGCGGCTAATCATATCAGCAACTTGCAAATCTTGCCCAAAGGCATTGATGAACCAGACGACACCACGTTCGAGCGCATCACGTAGACGCAGCTCAAGATTGAGCAACAACTTTGCATCGACTTGATTGTCTAGCGCTTCAAGCTTATTCCACGCTTTTATTACATTGAACACATCGCGGCTAATCGCATAACCACGTACGATGGTTGCTAGTGATTGATCGGTCTCCTCATACAGACGGAATAGCGCTTCAATACCCAAACGATTAACCACACTATTGGTCAAGTAAGTACTGATAATCTCACGATGCAGACGGTGCTCTGTCATCTCATCAAAGAACCGCGTCGCCAGCTCATCAGGGAAGTATTTACGTAGCTCATTAACGAAGTAAGGCTCATCTGGCAGATCAGACAATAGCAGATTGTCATACACCCACATTTTGCCATACGCTAAGACGACTGCCAGCTCAGGGTTGGTCAGCCCAGTGCCTGCTTTTTGACGTTTGGCAATCTCTTCTTCCGATGGTAGATATTCAATGGCGCGGTCCAGACGACCTTCACCCTCTAACATCTGAATGAAACGCTGATGATCACTTAAATTGGCTGCTGCGCGTATGTGACTTAGCTCAATTGCTTGTGGCTGCAGATAGTTTTGGCGCAGTACCAGCTCTGCTACGGTATCGGTCATAGACTCTAACAGCTCGTTACGCTGCTTTAAGGTCATATCGCCCTGCTCGACTACTTTACCGAGTAAGATTTTGATATTTACTTCATGGTCTGAGCAGTTAACACCACCTGAGTTGTCGATAGCATCAGTATAGATGCGTCCACCTGTTTGAGCGTACTCAATACGACCTTGCTGAGTGAATCCTAGGTTACCGCCTTCACCAACGACTGCCGTACGTAGCTCATTACCATTGATACGTACGGCATCGTTAGCACGGTCACCCACATCGGCATGGCTCTCGTCCTCACTTTTCACATACGTACCGATACCACCGTTCCAGATGAGATCAACAGGTGACTTCATCAATGCTGTGATAAGCTCGTTTGGTGCAAGGTTGTCTTCACTGATATCGAACAGCGCTTTCATCTCAGCACTAATGGTAATACTCTTATCTTGACGCGAAAATACGCCGCCGCCTTGACTGATGAGCGATTTGTCATAATCATCCCACGTCGAGCGCGGCATTTCAAACAAGCGTTCACGCTCGGCATATGAAACAGCAGTATCTGGATTAGGATCGATAAAGATATGCAGATGGTTAAAGGCAGCGACTAGCTTGGTATGGGTCGATCTTAGCATACCATTACCAAATACATCACCGCTCATGTCACCGATACCGACCACGGTAAAGTCGTCGCGGTTTTGGATGTCCATGCCGCGCATACGGAAGTGTCGCTTGACCGATTCCCAGCCACCGCGCGCTGTAATACCCATGGCTTTGTGGTCATAACCAACTGAGCCACCTGAAGCAAAGGCATCATCAAGCCAAAAGTTGTACTCGCTCGATAAAGCATTAGCAATATCAGAAAAACTTGCGGTGCCTTTATCGGCGGCTACTACCAAGTACGGATCATCTTCGTCATGACGCACGGTATTGGCTGGCGGGACAATCTGTCCATCAACGATATTATCAGTCACATCAAGCATACCGCGTAGGAACGTCTGATAACAGGCGATACCTTCGGCTTGGAACGCTTCACGGCCGTCTGCCATAGTTTTGGTTTTGACGATAAACCCGCCTTTTGAACCAACAGGGACAATAACAGCGTTTTTGACCATCTGTGCTTTGACCAGACCAAGCACTTCGGTACGAAAATCTTCCATACGATCTGACCAGCGCAGACCACCGCGTGCTACTTTACCACCACGTAAATGCACCGCTTCTACGCGCGGCGAGTAGACGAAGATTTCAAACATAGGCTTAGGCTTGGGCAGATTAGGAATATCTGCGGCCAAGAACTTAAACGATAAGCGGTCTTTACGTTGACCATCGCTATCAGTTTGATAAAAGTTGGTACGTACCATCGCTTTGATGAGGTCCAAGTACCAACGTAAGATACGATCTTCATCTAGGCTATCTACATCTGCCAATGCTGCTGTAATTTTCTGCTCAATCTGCGCTGTTTTTTCGCGGCGCTCCTCTTCGCTGTACTTAGGATTCATACGTGCATCGAATAGACTGCCTAATGCCACACTGATTGCATTATTTTTGACGACCGTTTGTTGGATATAGGCACTAGAGAATGGCGCTCTTGCTTGTATCATATAACGAGACAATGCGCGTAATACGACGACATCATAAGTGTCTAGTTTGGTAATCAATACCAGCTCGTTAAAAGAGTCGCTCTCAACGCGTCCAGCCCAAATTTGTTTTAAGCTGTCCTCAAACTGACCACGTACCACTTGCATATTGACAGTATTGACGTTTTCTAGGATTAGCTCATATTCTTGCATCCAGATCGGCTGATCTGGTAAGTCAAACTCATACGTCTGTGCTGAGATAACTGATACACCGAAGTTTTCTAGAATCGGTAGTACTTTGGATAAAATTACTGGTTGATTGCGGCCGTACAGTTTTAGATGCAACTGATTACCTGCATCTCCTGTTGATTGGTATAAATGCCAAATCATAGGCTGCTCATCACTCAAGCTTGCCAAACGCTTGGTATCTTCAACCGCAGTACGCGCATCAAAACGCTCTTCGTAAGCTGCTGGGATATAATTTAAGAAGCGACGCTTTAGAGCGTTGGCTTGCTGCTCACCGACATTATCAAGCAGCATTTTTTGATAATGATCGCTCCATGATTGCATGAGTGCTGATAGCTCAGACTCAAGTGCCGCTGTATCTACCTCATTAACTTGGCCTGGTACCGTACGTACGTGTACATGTACGCGGGCGTGTTCGGACTCATTGAATTCGGTTGTGAAGCCAGATGACGTGCCACCATAAGCATCTTTGAGTACTTGCTGTACTTCAATACGCAATTCAGTATTGAACTTATCACGCGGAATATAAACCAAGCACGACACAAAACGTTGATAATGGTCGATACGGCTAAATAAGCGTAAACTCTTTTTGTCTTGTAATTGGCTGATACCAGAAACGATAGGATATAATTCTTCAACGCTGGCTTGAAACAAATCATCGCGTGGTAACGTGTTGATAACGTGCATCATTTTATAATAGGCATGGCCTGCACGTGGCAAGTCAGCCATCGCCATGATTTTATTGGCTTTTTCACGTAATAGCGGGATTTGTTGTACAGTAAGCTGATAGGCTTGTGAGGTAAGTAGACCAATAAAGCGATACTCACCGACCAGTCTGCCATTGTCATCAAACTTATGAATGCCTAAAAAGTCCATATAGACTGGGCGATGGATAGGTGATACACGGCTTGACTTAGACAACATAAGTACACGTGGTTCAGTCAAAAGCTGCTTAAGCTCGCTTGGTAGTCTATCAAAGCTTTCAGATAGCTTATCTTCTGCAGCACCTCGTAGTAGACCAAGACCACTATTACCGATTGCAAACAAATCTAGGTCCGCGCCTTTATTGGTACCACCCTGTTTACTCTCAGCAGTCGTATTAGTAACGTCAATATAGTTGCCACCTTCAAGGCGATATTCTCGGTAGCCTAAAAAGATGAAATGATCATCTAAAATCCAATCTAAAAAGGCCTGAATCTCTTGCTGAGAATAAAAGACCTCTGGTAACGGTTTTTGTGACAACTCAACTTTAATATCAGCCAAACGCGAGCGCATCTCTTTCCAGTCGCCAACCACGGTATCAAGCGTATCAACTTTGTCTAAAAGTATCTGATGTAGCGCATCTAATTCACCATTATCCTGATAAGCAATCTCGCAGTGAATGAGCGACATATGAGAAGTGGCACTTTCATGCGCATTATCGACCTGGGTCAAATTACCCTCTTCGTCACGCGTTACACTAATAATTGTATTATAAGTGCGGTGAACATCGATTCCTTGAGCTTCAAGACTCATAAGCATCGTATCTACCAAAAATGGTCGATCGTATGCCACCATTTGGATAACAGTATGCGAGCTATGGAAATGCTGCTCTTCAGCAATAGGATTAAAGACCGCTAACTGCGGCTTACTACCTTCATAGGCTTTTAGTAGCGTAAAGTGATGCAATGCCATACCTGCTAAATCAGCATCACTTATGACGTCCGCAGTTTCATGGTGCAGCGGTCGATAATAGCTGTTGATAAAGTGATCAAGTAGTGATTTGTCTTTTTGCACATAACTGGTTGCAATATCACTTATCTGGCCAATACGCTCTTTTGTGATACCAAGAGAATTGGGCATAGCATTTGTCCTTTTTATAAGTTTGATTTTTTTGATTAATTGCTGGTTGCGTTTTTGTTTGACACACTAACTAAGACGTGACCTTATTTTTGTACCATTCAAAGTTTATTGTTTAGATTGGAGCATATCCTAGTATATAAACGTCCTTAACTTGTACACCACGCTAGTCTATTGGATTGTAACGCACCTAACAGTATAGCTAAAGTGTAAAAAATTATTTCATGTATACATATTGTCTTGATAACCTTTATTCATAAGATAATTGTTCATTATATCGCTAATTTGATGGTAATAATTTTTAAATATTCTCTTATATAAATATTTTACGTTGTTGTTAAAGTATTATTAAACAAATTTCGATCAAATAGGCTTCAAAGCCAAGATTTGCATGTCGCTGTTTATTACAGTACTGCATGCAGTAAGGTTAGCAAATGGATACGAATGGCAATGAGTAGGACTTTTTTGTTAGAATACGGCAGTATGTTTGACAGTGCTTCACTGATTCGCTATTAACGCTTAATTAAGGGTAAGATGTATGATGAATATTTTGGTGATCGGCTCAGGTGGTCGCGAACACGCATTGGCTTGGCAGTGTGCCAAAGATGATAACGTGCAGCGTGTCTATGTCGCACCTGGTAACGCGGGCTCTGCTTTGGAACCCAAATGCCAAAATGTTGTCCTAGAATCTACCAATAATGACGCTGATGAGCATAGTGCTGTCATCGAATTTTGTCAAAACAAAGCTATTGATATGGTCATCGTTGGTCCTGAAGCTCCATTAGTTACAGGTATTATCGATGCTTGCCGTGACGCTGGAATCAAAGCATGGGGGCCGACTGCCTATTGCGCCCAGTTAGAAGGCTCAAAGACCTTTGCCAAAGAATTTATGGCTCAGAACAATATCCCAACCGCAGCCTATCAAGGCTTTACCGATGCTGGCGCTGCCAAAGCCTACGTCGATGAGCAAGGCGCACCGATCGTCATCAAAGCAGATGGACTGGCCGCTGGTAAAGGTGTCATCGTGGCAGAGACGATCGAACAAGCTTACGACGCCATCGATGATATGCTGGCGGACAATAAGTTCGGTGACGCTGGCAGTCGCGTGGTGATTGAGCAGTTTTTGCAAGGCGAGGAAGCCAGCTTTATCTGTATGATCGATGGTGACAACATCTTACCAATGGCGACCAGCCAAGATCACAAGCGTGCTTATGAAGGCGATACTGGTCCCAATACAGGTGGCATGGGCGCGTACTCTCCAGCCCCAGTGGTCACCCAAGACGTGCATGATAAAGTGATGGCGCAAGTAATTCAGCCAGTCGTTGATGCTATGAAAGCCGCAGGTCATCCTTATACGGGCTTTTTGTATGCAGGTCTGATGATTGATAAGTCGGGCGACCCTTATGTCATCGAATTTAACTGCCGTTTTGGTGATCCAGAAACGCAGCCTATTTTGATGCGTTTGCAGTCATCAATGGTAGACTTGATCGCTCAGGGGCTGGCAGGTCAATTGCCTCATGAAGCTAAATGGGACATGCGCCCTGCTCTCGGTATCGTCCTTGCCTCTAAAGGCTACCCTGAAACCTCATCAAAAGGCGATGTGATTGCTGGCTTGCCAGAATTGGATGCCGATAATGCCAGCTTGGTCAAAGTCTTTCATGCAGGCACCGCATTTTCTCAAGATGACACTACCATTGATTCACAAAACGAGAGTCATGATAACGATAACAATGCCAAAGAAGTGATCACAAACGGTGGCCGTGTATTATGTGTGACGGCTTTAGCGGATAGTATTTTAGACGCACAGCAAGCAGCACTAGCTGTGACAGCGGCTATTAGTTTTGATGGTGCGCATTATCGCCGTGATATAGGTCATCATGCTATTGCACGTGAGCAGTCTTAGGCTTAGCTATATTTAAGACAGTATATTTTGTCACGATATTTTGCTCTACTAATAAACTATGTGGTTTGTGCCCCAGACTTAATATAATCTGGGGTGTTTTTAGTATTTTCATTCGTGCTATGACCTACGGGTCAGTACGACTTTGTATACTAACCTTGCATGTCCCTTGTATTGTTAGTCTTAAACCCGCAAATCAGTACAACCTGATGAATGGTTATATTTATGGCACATGATACGTCTAGATCGTCTAATAACAATAAGCAATCAATCGACACTTTAAAAACCTCGGGGTTTGAACGTCGTTTATCGATTGCTAAAACCTCTTTAAATATAGGTCGTCGCTGGGCAGGTAATAGTATGTCTGGTATATTTTTGGATAAGCAGGCACGTTCGAAGCGCAATCAAGTTTTTATGGAAGCGCAAGCGAATTATGTCGCAGAAGAGCTAGGTAAATTAAAAGGCTCAGTGGTTAAGATTGGTCAAATGTTGGCGTTGTATGGTGAGCATATATTACCGCCAGAAATCACCAAAGCACTGCAAACACTTAATGATGATACAGCAACGCTCACTTGGCCAAAGATAGAACAGACCTTACAGCATATATTAGGCGACAAACTAAATGAGCTTGAAGTAGATTCGGTCCCTATTGGCACCGCTTCTCTTGCCCAAGTTCACCGTGCGACGGTATTAGAAACAGGCGAGCAAGTCGTACTAAAAATTCAATACCCCGGTGTGGCAGAAGCGATCGACTCTGATCTTGCACTGTTTAAACGCTTGTTAAAGGTAAGTAATGTCGTGCCGCAAACACGTGCGCTTGATACTTGGTTTGAAGAGATACGCGACCTACTCTACAATGAAGTGGATTATAATACTGAGGCTGCAACGACAGAACGTTTCTACAGCCGTTTGGTTGATGATCCTCGCTATGTCGTACCTAAAATTAATCGTCACTATTCAAGTAAACGTTTGCTATGTATGACTTATGAGCCTGGTGTCTCTGTCACCTCAGAAGCACTACAATTGGTATCGCATGAACGACGTAACGCTATTGGTCAAGCAGCGATAGAAGTCATGATGCAGGAGATATTCGTTTGGGGCGAGATGCAAACGGATCCAAATTTTGGTAATTACTTGGTGCGTATTAGTGATAATGCTGATGAGTTGGATAAACTTATCTTATTAGACTTTGGCGCTATTAGGCAGTTTGATAATAATCTATTAACTATAGCACGTAACTTATTACGCGCCGGCTATCATCATGACCATCAAGCAATGATAGAAGGTATGACAGGTTATGATTTTTTCAATACGATGAGTGACAAAGTTCGATCCGATATTGCATCGTTATTCTTACTTGCGACAGAACCTTTTAGTCATCCTGACGCGAATCCTGATATACCTGCAGACTGTTTAGATGAACGAAAGCGCTATATTTGGGCCAATAGTAGACTCCATTCACGTATCTCAGAACGTGCTACTAAAGCGATTCAGTCGTTCGAGTTTAATTTACCTCCAAAAGAGTTTATGTTTATTAGCCGTAAATTTATTGGGGCTTATACGTTTTTGACGGTAATTAATGCTCATACTGACTCTGAAAAGTTGGTTAAGCCTTTTTTATAGTAATTTTATTGATATTTAAATTTTGAAAATCGCTCTTTTGTAGCGGTTTTTTGGGATATTTTTTTATTTGCTTAGGCTATTTTGTATAGGTAATTATAATATAGTAACCAGCATTTATTTTTAGTGAATTACTTAGGCTATTTAACAATATCGCCTGTCAATGCGTACCAGTTATCAAACCTTGTCTTATAACCTTTAGGTTTTGTCATGGTTAGCTCCCAGCATGTTTCTCCGCGAGCTAAATACTTAACTTCAAAATGAGTACGCTGACTCTCAGTGACGACTTTATGACGACTATTAGGCAATGCCCAAACAGTCGTTGCCTGCTGAACGGCATTGTCCATGTAGGATTCGATATTAGTTGCTAGAATAACTGTCCCACCTACCTGCAAACGTGATAATAAAAATTCAAAGAAAGGCATATTGAGCCATTGCTGGTTAAGGTTGTGCTGCTCTGGATTTGGGTAAAGCAGGTAAATGCTCGTCAAACAGTTGGGCGGAAGCGCGTGTACAGTCCACGCAATAGCATCAGCGTGAATGGGTGTTAGGTTATCTGGCAGTTGTTGCTCAAATTGTTTGGTAAAGGCTTCGAATTTATTGCGTGTGCGTTCAATAGCAATCAGATGCTTATCAGGATGCTCGGCTGCAAAACTAAGTGCATGCTTACCCTTCCCTGCTCCAATTTCTAACACCAAAGGAGTATTGCTGTTATTATTTCTTATTATATTCGGGATGATAAAGTTGCGCGGTGCTGAGAGCTTTTGTGGTTGAAATGCACGCTTTTGCTGATGCGTAAGCTCAATATTTTTAGTCATATACTGCCCCTAAAGCATTTGTCTTTTGCCATTATCCGGCCACATGCTATTATATAGGCAATTTAAGTCAATAGTAATATAGCGACAGCGAGTAACGCTTTAGGTTCTACCAATTGTAACGTAGCCCAAGATATATAAAATAGATAAACTTGCACTTTGCTATTGACTAATCATGTCGATAATACCAATGAATTTGAGAATACTATTACCCTTATTATGACTGAAACGACCCCTAACACTCCCCCTAAGACCTATCCTTGCCCGCGTTGCGGCACTCAAACAACATGGCAAAATAATAAATATAAGCCATTTTGTAGTAGTCGATGCAAGCTGATTGACTTGGGCGCGTGGGCAAATGAAGACTATACTCTACCTGCAGAAACCACCCCTTTTTCTGACGAACTATAGCCCATACCTTTTATTTTCACTAACTTATCATCTTAAGGATGTTTTGCATGTCAGCTACTTATCTGATGCCTACCTATAATCGTCAGCCGATCAGCTTCACCCATGGTTCGGGAAGTTGGCTCTATACCAAAGATGAGACCCCATATTTAGATGCGCTCACAGGTATTGCAGTGTGCGGCTTGGGGCATTGTCATCCGCAGGTTACGGAGGCTATTCAGCAGCAGGCCGCCACTTTAATTCATACCAGCAATTTGTTTGGTATCGACTGGCAAGAACGTGCAGGAGAAGCACTATGTACTGCAGCACAAATGGACAGTGTATTTTTTGCCAATAGCGGTGCGGAAGCTAATGAAGCTGCACTGAAGCTGGCACGAATCTATGCCCATCAGCAAGGCTTTAAGCGTCCGAGAGTCATTGTAATGGAACAGTCATTTCATGGCCGTACTTTACTATCGTTATCAGCAACTGCCAATCCCAAAGCACGTGAAGGTTTTTATACCTTAGATGATGACTTTATCCGTGTGCCATTTGGCGATATTGCAGCTATCGAACAAGCAGCCCAAGACTATGATGATATCTGCGCCATATTTGTTGAGCCTATCCAAGGTGAAGGCGGTCTCAATACTGCAGCCAATGGATTTAGTTATTTAGAAGAGCTGCAAGCGCAATGTGACGCTAACAACTGGCTGTTTATGATTGATGAGGTACAAACAGGGAATGGCCGTACAGGCAAGTACTTTGCTTATCAGCACGGTCGCGCCCGCCCTGATGTCCTAACTACTGCTAAAGGACTTGGTAATGGCTTTCCAGTAGGCGCATGTATGGTACGCGGACGCGCTAACGGCTTGTTTGGCGCTGGCAGTCATGGTTCTACTTATGGCGGTACACCGCTTGCAAGTCGCGTAGTTCATAGTGTGTATGATGTACTGACAAATAGCGGTATCATGGAAAACGCGGTAAACGAAGGTCAATTCATTCGTAAAAGCATAACGGACGAATTGCAACAATATGATGTTAGCAGTCGCGGCGCTGGAATGATGATAGGTATTGCGTTACCCGATACTATGGACTGTAGTCAACTGGTTGCTCTTGCACGCGATGAGCACAAGTTAATTATCAATGTCACAGGTGGTCACGTTATACGATTATTACCGCCATTAAATATCAGTCGTAATGAAAGCCAACAAGTCGTTGATCGTCTAGTTGATTTGCTAAAGCCCTTACTTTAAATCGGTTTTGTAATACTCTTGACGCAGCGTTAGAAATAAAAGAGCCCTGAATAAATAATATTCAGGGCTCTTTTTATATCTTTATAACTTCACGCTTATTGACCATTAACAAGCATGGAAATATTTTTTTAAAACTTCTAAGCAGCGAGTAATCTTTGCAGGTTGCTGTTCGCGATTTAGGGTGACAGCATATAATACAAAGCTTGGTAACTGATAACCGGTCAATACTTCAATCAACTCGCCACTTTCTAACTCTTTTTTGGCATCCATCTCCATCATTCTAACCAAACCATGACCCTCTTTAGCCAAGGTAGTGGCCATAAAGACATTATTGGTGTGAATACGAGAGTTCATTTTGGTGCGCGTTTTTTTACCAGTTTCGGTCTGAGTAAGCTCGACTTGGTTAGAATCTTTCATGATATCGATACAGATCAGCTGATGCATAGCTAAATCTTTGGGGCTCTCAAGCTTTTTACGCTGACGTAAATACTGCGGTGATGCGATCAGTACTTGACGAACATCTGTCAAAGGATGACTACTTAACGTAGAGTCATTAATCGTTGGGCTCATACGTATCGCAATATCGATGCGCTCATCAATCATATCAATATAATGATTGTCTGCAAGATAAGTGATAACTAAGTCGTCATGCGCCGCCATCCATGTAGATAACGCTGGCAAAATATGATTGACGCCAAGCTCAGGCGTAGTAGCAATACGCAAACTACCTGCTAATTCGTCACGCAACTGATTAACTTTAATTCTACCTTGCTCTGCAGCACTAACAACGTCTCTTGCCGCTTCATAAAAACTTTCACCGGCTTCGGTCAAGCTTAACTTGCGTGTAGAGCGATGTAATAACACCACACCTAGCTCATTTTCTAGGGATCGGATTTGTTGGCTAACTGCACTAGTCGTGATGCCAAGCTCACGAGCCGAACCACTAAAAGAGCCATGTCCGACCACACTGGCGAACACAGCCATACCGCGTAAATTATCTAACATAGTCTCACCTGATAAACTTTCTGGTTGTTAATATAACTTAATCAGTATATCGGATTTTGTATATTTTTCATATTACCGCATATCAGGAAAACCATTTATTTCTAAATATAAAAGTAAGCAATATCAATATATTGGCGTTTTACTATGATAATTTGTTGTTAGACGCTATTTTTAAACAGTCTATTTTATTATTTAAAATCAGCCAGCAAACTATTTAATAAAGTTTAACATTCAAAATATAAGTAATCTAAAACTTTTTATAATATAAAAAAGCGATAATAAAGGTAGATTAATATAACAATTTGTAATAACTAAATTGTAAAGGATAGATAGTTATCATATACATTCAAAAGGATAAAGTACTAAGAACGATATCTTAGCAACTAAGTGAGCTTGACCTTACCCATTTTTCCTTCTCCACGAGCCGACAAATACTGCATGACAGGTGACTCAAGTAACATGGTTTCTGCAACTGAAGTGGCTTGCAAAATTCGTTGACGCTGACGAAGCTCAGGGGTTTTATTTTCATCTTGCATCACACTACTGTCTACTTGTAAGCTGATATCCGCCTCTGGAAACTGCTGTTGGAGCTTTGCGGTCAGCGCTTGAAAGGTGGTTTGCAAATGCTTGCTATCAACTCCGGTCAAAAATACTGCGTCTCCATTGCAGTTGCCAGTCATCATACCTTGGCGAGCAAGTGCCAACTCATCTTGCGCAAGGTTGCTATTCTCACGAGCCTCTTGTAGCCAATAGTCCCACTTCTCTGGTGTCCATTCTCCTGTAAGCTCTTGCGGTGGGCAACGTAGCAAAACACGGGGGTCACTAGACTGAGGGGGTAACTGAGAATCATTTCGACTTGGCTCAGAAATTGGTTCAGGCTCAGAAATTGGTTCAGGCTCAGAAATTGGTTCAGGCTCAGAAATTGGTTCAGGCTC
>NZ_CANMAH010000008.1 GCF_947495825.1 uncultured Psychrobacter sp. | reverse complement strand
ATCTAACCCCCTTTGCTGACGACAATAGCACGATGGCACCACCTGATCCCTTCCCGAACTCAGAAGTGAAACATCGTCGCGCCAATGGTAGTGTGGCTCCGGCCATGTGAGAGTAGGTCATCGTCAGCTCTCTATTCCTAAAGCCCCCTAACTTAGTTGTTAGGGGGCTTTTTTTTATGGTGAATTTTTCATATGAGTTTTACGTATAAAAACAACCAATATTAAAGAAACATTGACTACTACATTCAAAGCTAGTTTCTTCTATTATTTAATTGAATTACTTAGAAATCTTTTTAAACACTTCTTTTAAACTACTAGGTTCTTTACGTTTGATACCGTTCATTTTATGACGGGTGTCAGAAGAGGTTTTATAGGCTTGCAAACGTGAGGTTTGGATCACTCCAATAGGGCGATTCTCTTCTAAGCATCTAAAGATGGTAAAAGTAAGGTCTTCTAACACTTTGACATTGCCGTTTTCTGGTACGTCTTGGCAAGGTATGGTCAAGGTTGCTACGGTAACGAAAGGCGCCTCGGACTCATCCCATTCTTGAGTCAGCTTCTCGATAGGCTGCTTTTTGAGATTTCGGCAAAGTTGTACTTGCACTTCAAACTGATAGTCGTGTTCTTTAATCTCCTCAATGATAGCAGGACGGATCGCTTCATCTTCAGTAAATAGATGAATATCACGACGTTTAATTTTAGCAGCAGACGCTTGGGTAGGGGTTACTCTGATTTTGCCCATGTAGTCGCCATGACGACAAACGCCTTGTGAGTAATAATCGTATAACCAAGCGTTCTTTGGAGGAATCGTTAGAAGCTTTCTAAACGCGTTTAGGGTCCTGACACCTTCTGCATTAGGAAGTGCTTTACCGTACTTAGTCAGCCAATTAAACACCAGTTTACCTTTACCAAGTAAACCATCGCCTAGATAACCGTTTAGCTCAAAGTTTAATTTAGATAGGTAAGCATAGTCGGCGAGGCTATTGGTAAAGAAGATAGGTCCATTTACTAGCGCATAATCAAAGGTGGTGCAGTCCTCTTCATCAGATGTAAGCTTTTTACCGGGTACATCAAATATTTTGATTGCGAGTCCTTGCCCAAGACCAAGCCTTCTATCTGCATCCACACCTGCTGCTGCATTCGAGAATCGAATCACGGCATCGTGAATACTTGGCTTAGCATATAAGCCTTGCGCATACTCTTTGGGCAAATCGTCCAAAATCTCAAACTTGGCTTTAAGGCCGCAATAGGTCTTAGCATGAACGGCGCGGGTATGATGATCAAGGTTATTGGCATCTTTGCTCTTTTGGACGTACTCGCGGATATCGACAGTGATTACCTTCATCATCTGCTGATCTTCTGGACTTAATGTGGTGTAATTATCATCAAACTTGACGTATTTGGGTTTAAATAATTTTTTTAGCATGATTGGCTACCTATTTACGAATAAATTATAATCTAAAAGCTCAACTATTTTATAGAAGTTCACTAGCCAATCTTAATGTTAAGTATGAGTAGTATGTAAAGAAGCATTATTACATTTGGTCTAATAGGTAGGTTTAAATTAGCCCAAAATAATAAAGCTTGCCAAATACAATTTTGGCAAGCTTTATTGTTATTGAAACGACTTTCACACCTAAAGTTAGGTTCTTAAAAATTAGTTAGCTAGACATAAAGCCTAAGTCCCAATTATCAAATTTATGTAAATTAGGTGCTACCATTTTTAGATTGTTATCTGAGACGCCAAACCATTTGGCCAAAGTCGCTGAATACTGATCAATAGATGTTGTAGGTAGCCATGCACCTTCACCGACGTCAATGGCTGTGTTTAATCCAATCTCTGGCGCTTCACCATAAAAATCTCTGCCTTTTACAGCGCCGCCCATAATGAAATGGTGAGCTCCCCAACCATGCTCTGACCCGTTACCATGACTATTAAAAGTTCGACCGAACTCTGACATAGTAAAAGTGGTAACATTTTGAGAAACGCCTAACTCTTCAGTAGCTTCATAAAAACTTGCTAATGCATCATCAAGTAGATTCATTAGCGTACTATGTCGTCCAAGTAGATCATAATGGGTATCAAATCCTTTAAGTTTCACAAAGAATATCTGACGTTTGACACCCAGCTTGTCTCGTGCTTTGATAAGCGATGCTACTGTTTTTAACTGTTGCGCTAATGCATTTTCGGTGGCAAATTCAGTTGAGATAGTTTTTGCGTCTTGTATTGCAGATAGCATCATTGATTCGTTAGTAGAATTTGCAACTGCATTGTCATTAGATGGATTGATTAAATTACTCAATGCTTCTGAAAATGTCATTGCACTAGATCCTTGGGCTCCTTCTTTGATACTCCCAGTACTTTTGATACCGTAAGGGGTAACTTTCAATGGATTAGTGTGTTCGCCTGTCAAAAATACAGTATCATCATCGGTACTAATGCAAGAAAATGGTCCATGCATATTTTGTTTTAGGATTGCATCACCAACTTTTCCGCCCCAGCCTTCTCTAAAAGAGTCAGAAGCTGTACTTTGCCAACTCTGTTTTTGATTAAAATGAGAAAACAAACCTCTGGGTAATGCTACTGATTGTTTTTTATACTGATCTAATGAAGTAGGCTGTACTAAAGCTCCTACATTTTGTAAGACTGCCAATTTTTTTAGGTGAAATAAGCTGTTTAAACGCTTAAGATTGGGATTGAATCCCCATTTCAGTCCACTGTCTAAGTTATTTGTAGGTATTAAAGGTAATAAATTAGATTGATCCAAAGCAACATCTTTACGTATCTTACGGTAAGTTGCATAGTTGGATGCATCAATGGGAATTAAGGTGTTGGCTTGGTCATTACCTCCGTCTAATAGAACACAGACTAAAGCCTTATAATCAGAGCCTGCTGTTGCTGCTCTCGATTTGTTAGCTGATAAGCTCATAGCCATAGGTGCAACAACACCAGCACCTGCTAAATAGCTTAAACGCTGTAAAAAGGCTCTTCTTGATAACTCTTTCATGATAAATTTCCTATAGTTTTTACTACTTTATTACATATTGAAATGTTGATTAGCGATATTGTTAAAAATATCATCAACTAGAGTTACGATTGCCTTCTACATTCTTGACGCTGACATTAGTCGAAGATACAGTCTTGAAGTTTGTAATTCTATCGCCAACTTCAGTATTAATATTGCTAGCAACGCAATCTTCGCCAAGTGTAATCAGCCAGCTAAAAGCCCTTATAGTATCTAGTTTAATATTCTTGAATGTACAATCTTCAAGTAGCTTCTCATACTTTGATGTCATAATAACGCGGTTATTATAGGTACCACCTTCAATATTAATGCCTCTAAATACTTTCTGCTTAGATTTTGATTTCAGACTAATGTATGGTGCGTCTCCATTGTGTTTACCTTCTTTAATCATAAGACAGTCACGAATAGTAATATCAAAGTAGTTGCGATTATTACGATTGTTATCTTGTATTATGACCCGTCGGCCTCCGGATGAATCACTAGCATTGATGAATTCGATGCTTTCATATAGCACATCGCCCCATTGATAAGAAGGGCTAGGGGGTTCAATATCAGCAAGGTATAAACCGCCATAAGTTGGTTCACGATCACCTCTTCCAGGGTTTGTAGAATAGACATATACATTTTTTTTGAATCGAACGACGCCGTTCTTAAGCTTTATACCGAAGCCTGATGCGATAGTTAAACAGTTTCTGTTAGAGGGACCTATTTTGAAATCATTGGCTTCAAAGTTCATTTCACCGTCACCGCGTATGTATAAACTATCGTATATTGCGCCTTCTGACGTAAAGTTGCTAAACTTACAATCTTTGCCCCATATCCACATACAGTAGATAGAGGTGGCCAGTGGGCTATTAGAATCAGCATGCTTTATAGTTTGGCCTCTAAAGTGAATACCTGTAGCTTGGAAGCCATTTCCTTTTTCACGGACTTCAAGCACTGCTGATCTAGACTTAGCATAAAAGTAAGTTTCACCTGTTCCGAACAGCCGAATATTGGGCACTCTAGGTTTTAGTGCTACCTCATATTTTCCGTTTGGAAATATAATATTGGCACCTCCGCGCCGAGCTGCATCTTCAAGCGCTTCTTCGGGCGTATTATAATTATTCTTATAATAGATTGTATCTTGATTGGGGTCAGGATATATGCCCTCAAAATCAGAGTTAGGGTATACGCTCTCAAGACTTTGATTAGGCAGTACCTCGCCATCTTTTACAAACATACGATTATGCTTATAGGCAGGGCCGCCATTCATATTAAGACGCGCATAGTGAACATTTTTAGGAACAGTAATAGTGATACTTTTTAGATATCTGTCTCTTGCGGGTATCCGTTTGATGAACCTTCTGTTGCTATCGTAATAGGCAATACTATTAAAGGTATCAACACCTCTACGTTGTTTACTAGAGATAGTATATTTAGCATCTGGCTCTACTTTAATGAAGTCAGATACATCATAACTAGGATTACTGACAGTTCTACCGTCGCTTTTAATGGCTTTACCGTCTGTGACTGTATCCAGATTTAACAAATTCTGGCTAATACTCATAAATACTCCATTCATTTAACTCAAATTGTTTCAAATATCAGTGCTTTGAGGGCTATAATATAAATTCGGTTTATATATGTTGAGAAATTAGTGCTTAATTTTGACCTTAGTATCGCGATTGTGAGTATAGATTAGCTTTCTTTCTATAAAACCGGTAACAACCACCAAATTGTAGTAATCAAGTTTTAGCAACCGTACTGACTTATGCAAGTCTTATACCACTGTAAGATAATGTAACGAGAACAGTCTATATAATCACTGCTACTAGTAGATGTAGGAATCAAAACAAATAACTATCAAAGAGAAACCCATGACAACTTCAAAAGCAACTTATCAAGGCGACTTGCGTACTAGCGCTATTCATTTGCAATCAAACAATGAAATCATTACTGATGCGCCGACTGATAATCAGGGTAAAGGTGAGGCTTTTTCACCGACTGACTTGTTAGCGACGAGCTTAGCCAGTTGTATGCTAACGATCATTGGGATTAAAGCGCGAGATATGGACATTGATATTGCCGGCACTACAAGCGAGGTGACTAAAGTGATGACAGCTGACCCAAGACGCGTCAGTGAAATACATGTCGCGATCACTTTCAATAAAAAGCTAGATGAAAAAACGCAAAAGATATTTCATAACACTGCGCTTACCTGTCCGGTTGCGAAAAGTATTCATCCTGATATCATGCAAAAGGTAACTATTAATTTTAAAAGTTGCTAAATTTAAACATTACTTGCTCTAATAACTGCTAATTGCACTAATTAGTGACCTTTATAGAGGTGATTAATATGGCTACCAAAACCTTGCTTATCGTCGCGCATGCACCATCACCCAATACCAAAAAACTAGCGCAAGCCGCTTATGACGGTGCCAATCACCCTGATATAGATATCAATGTCATTTTAAAGACGCCCCAAGATACGCAGCCTGAAGATGTGCTCGCAGCTGATGCGTTATTATTAGGTACGACTGAGAACTTGGCATACATGGCAGGACTGACCAAAGATTTTTTTGATCGCTGCTATTACCCTGTGCTAGAAGAGAAGCAGGGTATGCCGTTCGCGCTGTATATTCGAGCGGGACAAGATGGCACAGGAACCAAGCGGGCGCTGCAAACGATTACGACAGGATTACGCTGGGAGTGGATACAAGAAGCGCTGATTTTACAAGGCGATTGGCAAGAGGCGTTCACTGAGCAAGTCGAAGAGCTGGCAATGACATTGGCAGCAGGCATCGAGGCAGGTATCTATTAGGTCGTTGTAGTAAGTTATTATTGCTTATCTTCGTTATTGATATCTGTACTTGATGAAAACAGCATTATAAGGATGGCCGTAGTGTTTAATAGTGATTCAGATAATACGCAATCGATTGCTCCAGCTAGAGCGCCATTTTCGCAAGCGTGTGAAAATAATAAAGCGCCTATCTTAAACGTGCTACAAAAAGAGCTACAAGAGCATACACATGTCTTAGAAGTCGGCTCGGGTACCGGTCAGCACAGCGTTTACTTTGCACCAAGATTGCCGCACCTGCAGTGGCAGACCAGCGATGTTAGCACGAACCATCAGGTCATTGAAGCGTGGCATGATAGCTATCCTGCGCCAAACCTGTATGCACCGTTGGCTTTTAATTTGTTAATAGATTCTATTCCAAAAGCTAATACCGGTAAACCTTATGACGCTGTATTTACCGCCAATACCTTACATATTATCGCTTGGCCTTTGGTTGAAAGGTTATTTGAGTTGGTCGGGGCAGCACTACCGTTAGACGGCAAGCTGATTGTTTACGGGCCATTTAATGAAAACGGACACTATACCAGTGCGAGTAACCGGCAGTTTGATAGCAGTTTGCGCCAGCGTGATGCTGGTAGCGGTATCCGGCATAAAGAAGATATCATTGCTTTAGCCAACACTCACCATTTAACATTAATAACTCAATATCAGATGCCAGCGAACAACCAAATTTTGGTTTTTCAAAAAATAACCGCTAACTAAGTCAGCGGTTATTTGCGTTTTAATATCAGTATCAAGTTCTAACCAGTATTACGTAGTCCTGCTGCAAGGGCATTGATACTGCGAATTAGTGGATCTTCTACCGCCAGTTTATCAGTACTTTTAGCATCATTATCATCAGGTTGGCGCATGCGTTTGAGCAGCTCGATTTGGATATAGTTGATTGGGTCTAAGTAAGCATTACGCCATTGTAAAGACGCTGCCAGCTCTTGTTGCGTGGACAATAATGAGGTTTGTTCAAGCAGGGAGTTTAGGCCAGAGTGAGTAAGCGCGTGCTCTTGCTCGATGGCCTGCATGACCTGTGTGCGTAAGTGCTCGTCTTTGCACAGCTGACTGTAGGCGTGGGCGATATTCATCTCCGATTTGGTAAAGGCCATTTCGATATTGCTGATAAAGGCGCTAAAAAACG
Source organism: uncultured Psychrobacter sp. (assembly GCF_947495825.1). Taxonomy (GTDB): domain Bacteria; phylum Pseudomonadota; class Gammaproteobacteria; order Pseudomonadales; family Moraxellaceae; genus Psychrobacter. The sequence goes on along the minus strand of NZ_CANMAH010000008.1, from coordinate 187,929 downwards.
GCCAGTTTTTATTCATCTCTTTCATCAACGCTTCGTTTTGTTTGACACTCTCTAATGCCGTGCCCACGCCATACCACGCAGGAAGGGTAAAGCGGGCCAGTGACCAGCCAAACACCCAAGGTATCGCCCGGATGGTCGATTTGCTTGGCAAGCCTTTTTTGCGGTGGGCAGGGCGCGAGCCGATATTTAGCAAAGAGATCTCTTGTACAGGCGTGGCTTCGGAGTAAAACTGATAAAAGCCTTCTGTATTATCCGTCAATGCTCGATATTGCTGCTCACCAGCATCGGCCAAATCCGCAAACAGTGCTTCATAGCTATCGAGCTGGGCCGGCTGCGCCACAAAGCGTGACGAGCTGGCTTTTAGCGCGCCAGTGATGCCCATGGTCAGCTCAAACACTGCTGTATCTGGATTGGCATACTTGGCATAGAGCACTTCGCCTTGCTCGGTAAACTTGATTTGTCCGTTTAATGTGCCAGCAGGCTGAGCGGCGATGGCCTGATGAGTTGAGCCGCCGCCGCGACTGACAGAGCCGCCGCGGCCATGGAACAGACGGGTGCTGATGCCATATTGGTTGGCAATACGGGTGATAGTCTGCTGGGCGCTATACAGCTGCCAAGCCGAGGTGATAATGCCGCCGTCTTTAGAAGAGTCCGAGTAGCCCAGCATAATCTCTTGAATATTGCCTGAGTGCTCAAGTAGCTCGCGATACAGCGGGTTATCCAGCACCGTTGGCATGATTTTATCGATGTTTTTAAGGTCTTCGATGGTTTCAAACAATGGCGCTACCGGCAAGGCGGCAAATAAGTGTCCGTCGTCATCGATACCAGACAAACCCGCAAAACGCATCAGCAGCAGTACTTCTAGCAGCTGACTGGCGTTATTGGTCATCGAGATCACGTAGCTGCCAAAGGTATCGTCGCCGACCAGTTTGCGCAGTTTGGCCACCGACTGCATCAATGCTAGCTGCTCACGGGTTTGCTCGCTTAAATTATCGGTATAAATCAGCGGCGTGCCTGGTTTTTGTAGCAAACTGGTCAGCCACTCTTGGCGCTCTGCTTCGCTTAGCGTTTTGTAATCGGGCAAGTTGGAGGCACTGGCAAAGATATCGTCAATGACCTCGCCATGATAGCCTGAGTCTTGGCGAATATCGAGCGCGGCCAGATGAAAGCCGCAGGTTTTGACCAAGCGGATGGTATCTAGTAGCAGCCCTTCGGCATGGGCGCTATCATGCGTATTCACGCTTTTTCGGATAAGGCGTAAGTCATCTAACAGTGCGGCCGGCGATAAGTACGCGTCTTTTGCTGCATTCTCGTCAGTGCCTTGACTTTGGATGTGTTGGTTGGTGGCTTTTATTTTGGCAAGAATAAGCGACAACAATCTACGGTATGGCTCATGGTTGTAGTCATCAGGGTTATAACAAAACACTTGCTGATCCAGCTCACTGTAATCTTTGATTCGCTCATAAATCTCGGGCGCGATGGTGACGATGCTATCGCTATGGATCAGCTCGCGGCGCAGCTTTCGGATCAATACTTGATAATGGCGCAGCACCGTATTGGCGTGCATCAACACGGCCATTTCTGTGGTCTCATGAGTGACAAAGGGGTTGCCGTCTCTATCGCCCCCAATCCAAGAACCAAAATTAACAAAAGCGGGCAGCGCATAGTCACTAAGCTCTGGATAAATCTCTACGATTGCGTCTTTGATATTGCGATAGACTTTCGGTATGGCGGTAAAAAGACTGGCATCAAAATAATGCAGGCCATTATTAATCTCATCATAGACCAAGGGTTTACGAGTCCGCACTTCATCTGATGACCACAGTAGATCAATGGTTTCTGCGGTTTTTTGTTTGGCTTGCTCAAAGGCGAGACTGCCCTCAGGATAGGCACCCATGGCATCGGTGTGCTCGTATAGCGTTTGCAAGATATTCATCGTTGTACGGCGACGCGCCTCGGTAGGGTGCGCGGTAAAGACTGGGATAAATTTTAGCTGATCAATGAGTTCTTTGATTTGTTCAGGTTCGATCTGGCGCTCGCGGCATTCTGATAAAGTGCGGCGAAAGGAGCCTTCCCAGCTTTGGTTGGACTCCGCGCGCATCACTCGCCGCTGCTCACGTAAGTAGTTTTCTTCGGTTAGGTTTGCCAAAAAAAAGTAAATAGAAAACGCGCGAATGACATTTTTTAGTGTTTGATTGTCTAGCGAGGCGATGAGCTCGATAAGTTGCTTTTTTTGTCCGTCGTTATGCTCGCGGCGCTCTTGGATAAAACCTTGGCGCAAGGTCTCGATGGTGTCTAATGTCTGTTGGCCAGATTGGCGAGAAATGGCCTCACCTAAAAACGATCCTAATAAACGAATGCGCGCACGCAATACGTCGTTATCTAATAACATAACTGTCTTCCTTGTCTATAACTAGGGAATATATCCAATAGAGCTTAGATATGGCTATCTTCCTCACTCAACGAACACTACGCCCTAGACGGATGAATAAAGACGGCTCGTAAATACAGTTACGAGCCGTCTTAGGTAAAATATATTAGTCGCCTTTTTTAAAGTATGGTTGCAAAAAATCTGTTGAGCTAAAACAGCATTGATACCGCGCAAAAGTATTGATGCTTGTGTTTGATAGCAAACAGTCTTATTGCTGCTCTTATAATCTAACTGATAATAGCATCTAACGCTATCGATATTCTTCTGCTAAAAAATCTAAATAGCGCTTCCAAGAGCGCTCATCTGCGCGCGCATTGTATCTATCAGGGTTATTAAAATCAGTAAAAGCGTGAACTGCACCGCTATACGTAATCATCTCATGGGGTACTTTGCTAGCTTCTAAATCTTTTCCCAAAGTAGTGAAGTCTTCAAATGGTACGGCCTCATCGGCTGTACCATGGAAAACTAAAATCTCCCCATTCGTTTTATCGTAATTTTGTCCCTTTGGAGTTTCGAGCCCTCCATGAAAAGGCACAAACGCTTTTTGCGGAAAACCTGATCTTGCAAGCTCTAAAGCGACTGTACCACCAAAACAGTAACCCATCGTCATGCCTGTGCGAACATCATTACCTTGGAGTCGTCCTGCATTTAACGCGCCTTGTAGCAAGCGACGCATTTTACTGCGATCGTCGTACAGCGCTGAGGTCAGACGCTTCTTATCTTCCATTTCGGTCGGGCGCACACCTGTGCCAAACATATCAGCAGCCAGTACATTGTAGCCTTGTTCGGCTAGCATATCCGCGCGTTTGCGCTCGTAGTCTGTCAATCCGTCCCAATCATGAATCAGTAGGATAAAAGGCGCATTGGGCTTGTCAGCTTTGGCGTAATAGCCTTGATAAGGTTTGTCATCGACCTTATAGGTGATGTCTGTAGAGGTAATGGCCGCTGCTGTCTGGCCAAACGTAAGCATCATTAAGCCCAACGAGGTGCCAGCGACCAACGAGTTATAAAGATGTTTAGATAAAAAATTGGGTAGGATAGACGATGTTAATGACATGATAAATAGCCTTATAGTTTGCTAAAAAAAGATAAATAGATGGCTAAATACAACGTCCAGTTATTTATCGTTGGTAAGTAATCCTTCTAAAAGCATACCCCAGAAAATATTGGCATTACAACAATCAATTATTTATATGCGTTCTTATCTTGCATATATACCGCCATAGAGGTGAAAGTTTTCGTTTATATTAAGTGTGAAATTTAACTAAATATCAACAAGGTTCACCATATAAGCAACTTATTTTTTGGGTAATATAGTTTGAAAACCTGTTATTTATTTTCGTTTTATCAATAATCGGTAGTGCTATTAACACAGAAAAATGAACGACATATGAAGTCAACATTATCTCCAAGGATATAAAAACTGTGTGAGCACTTTATCAAGGGTCTTAACAGACTTATTTTATTTACTAGCTAGGATATATTATGAAGAAGAATCTAGATCATACCGACCCCGCTAAAAATATGAATACTGAACGTGGTAACGGGGGTGAAACTCACCAGCGTGCAGACGATGACGGTAAAGTTTTAACGACGCAGCAAGGTGTTGCTATTTCTGATAACCAAAATTCGCTAAAAGCTGGCGCGCGTGGGCCATCATTGTTAGAAGATTTTGTACTGCGTGAAAAGATTAATCATTTTGATCATGAACGTATTCCTGAGCGCGTGGTACATGCTCGTGGTAGTGCTGCCCACGGTTATTTTGAATTGACAGAGTCGTTAGAAGAATATACGACCGCTAAAATTCTTACAGAAACAGGGAAGCAAACGCCTGTATTTACTCGTTTTTCGACTGTCGCTGGTAATAAAGGCTCAAAAGATACGCCGCGTGATGTCCGTGGTTTTTCAGTAAAAATGTATACTGAAGAGGGGAACTGGGACTTAGTTGGCAATAATATGCCGATCTTCTTTATTCAAGATGCCATTAAGTTTCCAGATTTGATCCATGCGGTAAAACCAGAACCAGATCGCGGATTCCCGCAAGCGGCTTCTGCGCATGACACTTTTTGGGACTTTGTGTCACTAAGCCCTGAAACTATGCACAATGTCATCTGGTTGATGAGTGATCGAGCGCTCCCGCGTAGCTTTAGCATGATGGAAGGTTTTGGTATCCATACTTTCCGTTTGCTAAATAAAGACGGTAAAAGTACCTTTGTACGTTTCCATTGGAAACCAGTAGCAGGTGTACAGTCGCTTATTTGGGATGAAGCTGTAAAAATATCTGGTGCTGACCCTGATTATAATCGCCGTGACATGTATGAAGCGATTGAAAATGGTATGTATTTTGAGTGGGAGCTTGGTGTTCAGTTATTTACTGAAGAAGAAGCCAATGAGTTTCCATTTGATCATCTAGACGCGACCAAACTGATTCCAGAAGAGACAGTGCCAGTTAAAATCATCGGTAAAATGGTCTTGAACCGTAACCCTGATAACTTCTTCGCAGAAACTGAGCAAGTGGCATTTTGTCCATCACATGTAGTACCTGGCATTGACTATAGTAATGATCCTCTACTGCAAGGACGCCTGTTTAGTTATTTAGACACTCAGTTGTTCCGTTTTAATTCACCAAACTTTGCGCAAATTCCTATCAATGCACCAAAATGTCCATTTGCTAATAACCAGCAAGATGGTCATATGCAAATGCAGGTGCCCAAGACGCGTACCCTCTATGATCCACAAAGTTTAGATCCTGAGCGTCCACGTGAAAGTGTTAAAAAAGGTTTTGAGTCATTCCATGAGCAGTTGGATGATGGCGTAAAAGGCCGTATTCGCGCAGAGAGCTTTGCAGACCATTATAGTCAACCGCGTATGTTCTACCGCAGCCAAACGCCAGCTGAGCAGGCGCATATTGCTACGGCTTATGCATTTGAGCTTGGCAAAGTAGATACTCCTCATGTACGTACCCGTATGCTTGGCCATCTGTTACATATCGATGAAGATTTGGCCAATCGCGTGGCAACTGCCTTAGGTATGGAGTTGCCAGAGCCTGCTGATGCTGCAGCTCCCGTACAAGATATGGCAACCTCTGAGCCATTGCAGACGATTGGCCGTACGCCTAAGTCTTTAAAAGGACGTTTGGTTGGTATCTTAGTTGCTAAAGGGTCAAATCATAGCGAAATCAAAAAGTTTGAAGACGCTGTCAATGCCCAAGGCGGTATGGTAAAAATCGTTGCGCCGAGTAAAGAGGTGGAATTAGATGATGGCACACGTATACAAGCTGAAGAGCGTGTAGCAGGTGCGCCTTCGGTATTCTTTGATGCGGTGGTCAGTATCATCATGCCAGACCAAGCCAAGAAACTAGCAAAAGACAGCTCGACCTTAGATTGGTTTACTGATGCTTATGTGCATTGTAAAGCAATTGCATATTGCGGAGCGACTGAAGAATTCATCTTAAGCAAGCTACCAGTAGAAAAAGACAGCTTTGTCACACCACTTGCTGACTTAGATGCCTTTATCGAAAACGCTAAGTCGCGTCTGTGGGAGCGTGAGCCAAAGGTTCGTGATCTTGCATAGTTGACTAATACTATATAAGTTTTAATCTTCAAACGCTTTATCTTAAACTCAGCCTATGTGCTGAGTTTTTGCTTTTTTAGAGTTGAGTGCATCAGTGTATGATTTAAAGGTGATATAAGGTTAACTATTTATAGTCACAAGCGTTCACTCAAAGCCATTTATTTTGAATTGACGAGCGCTATACTAAAGATCGTTATCTACATCGAAAGGATGCCTCGTGATAAGAATGAATAATGAGGCAAGGAATATAAATGAGCTTATGTGAAATTATACGTTTAGAAGGATATATTCAAAGTATGTATCTTGCAGTATATCCGGACAAGATTATGCTTTTAGATGGAGGTTGTCGACCTGATGTAGCGCTGGTACTCGACTATATCAAGAATACGCTGCAGCGACCGATAACAGATCTAAAGGTTGTTGTGGTCACTCATATGCATCCAGATCATGCAGGCGGCGCGCACAAATTTAGAAAAGAGACTGGCTGCCGTATTGTGTCTGCAGACAAAAATAATCAATGGTATAGTGGTATTGCTGGTCGTACCATGCATGTTGTGGACATGAACCTCGCCCAATACGTCGCTAGACGACAAGGACGTTCGCCTAAGAACTTGTATTACCCAGCACATCTTATACCCGATATTACTGTTAAGGATCAAGAACATATACCAGAGTTTGAGGAATGGCAGGTATTTGAGACGCCAGGACATACAGATCGTGACTTGTCGCTATTTCATCTGCCAAGTCGGCAAGTATATACAGCGGACTTAATCATCAAGCTGCGTCATAAGTTTGTCGCGCCTTTCCCTATTTATGATCCTAAAGTTTATATTCAGTCATTACAAAGAATAAAAAATTTAAAACCTTCAGTAGTCATGATGGCGCATGGCGGTGAGCTAGCTATAAGTGACGTCACTTTTGATATGTTGATTGCTCAAGCTCCTAAGGAGCCGCGCACGATTAAGGATACGATTAAGCATAAACTGCTATGGCGAAAAGATGCTGGTTTTAATCTCTTTAAGCGCGATCGTAAATCTAAACGATAGCGGTCACAGACACGCAAAAAAAAGCCCCGTCACTATTAAGTTAGTGATGGGGCTTTTCAAATGTGGTGGGCCGACCGCGACTCGAACGCGGGACCAATTGATTAAAAGTCAACTGCTCTACCAACTGAGCTATCGGCCCTGAGAAGCGTATAAAAAAAGCACTGCTTTTTTAGCTTCGCAAGAGAAAATCCTTTAAACAGGATTTTCTAATACTTATGCATATAATCAATGTATCTGACGGTATGCAAGAGAATTTTCCTTGAAGGGAAAACGCTGTAAAACGAAACATCTTAACGATGTTTTCCACTTATTCATCACTACCGGATAGGGTAGAACGATAAACAAGCATCAAACTAAATATGGTGGGCCGACCGCGACTCGAACGCGGGACCAATTGATTAAAAGTCAACTGCTCTACCAACTGAGCTATCGGCCCTGAGCGAGGATAAAATGAAGTACTACTTCATCCGAGCGCAAGAGAATTTACATTTTCGTAAATTCTAAGAAACTCAATATCAACACTAGGTTTGCATGTTACTGCAAGAGAAAATTCTTTAAATAGGATTTCCTATCAAACTTAATACCTGGTTATATCGTGTTATCAATACTAGCAGAGACATTAAGCTTGCTTTCTCGTTTAGAAAGTTTGTATCCCTAAACGTGAGAGCACATTATATATATTATTGTGACAATTACAACCCCGCATGATAAAAAAAGTTCAAATCTTGTGTAAATTCTTCCATTTCTTTAACGTTTTAGCATTCTTTCTATTTTACGAGCTATATATTCTAATAGATTATATCGATAATCTACTGCTAATCTCTCGAGAGAGCTTCGACAGGGTCCAATTTAGCAGCATTGCGAGCAGGTAAGAATCCAAAAACCACCCCGATAAGCGTCGAGCAAACAAATGCAGCAATGATAGACGTTGGTGAGTAAATAACTTTAAAGCTATCACCACCAACACGGTTGATTAACTCTCCGATAGCAAATGCTAAACCAATACCCAGCAGCCCGCCCAAAATACAGACCAGTACAGCTTCGATCAAAAACTGCTGCATAATGTCACTTTGACGTGCACCGACTGCCATCCGCACACCAATCTCGTTGGTACGCTCAGTGACTGACACCAACATGATATTCATTACGCCAATGCCACCGACGACTAAAGAGATGATGGCAATGGATGAGATTAATAAAGTCATCGCCGTGGTAGTAGATTCAATGGTTTGGCGAATAGAGTCAGAATTACGTATACGAAAATCATCGGTGCCATGACGACTTATCATCAATTGGGAGATGGCGGACTCAGCAGCCGAAGAAGAGATATTATCGTCGATTAATGCCACAAAACTCTCAATGTAGGCACTACCTTTAATACGTGACATCATCGTCGTATACGGCATATACAGCGTTGGTGAGTCGACACTACGACTAAAGCCACTGTTATTGGGGGCAAGGACACCAATCACGCGTCCTGGTACACTGCCTATTAATAGCACCTCACCAATAGGGTTGGCGATATCTGGAAAAAAGGTGTTTTTGGCATTGTCGTCAATAATAATATCTTGCGTACGCCGCAAGATACTTTGCTCGTCAAAACCTTGCCCCTGAATCAGCGACTCACCACTGACACTAAGATAGTCCTCTCCGACACCACTGACACTAGCGGCCTCTTGTACATTGCGATAGCGTACATTCATGTTGCTATCAAGCTGAGGGCTGACACTAATGACATAGGGCTGATCTGCAACAGCTTGAGCATCTTGCGGGGTCAAATTATCATCATTGTACTGACGCCGTGGGTCGCCATAGGGGTAGCCATCACTTACGGTAATGGTATTGGTACCAAGGGAGCTGATGTTGGTTAAAATCTGCGCTTGTGAGCCTTTACCGAGTCCAACCACGGATACCACTGAGGCGATACCGATAATAATCCCAAGCATCGTAAGCAAAGTGCGCATTTTGTGCGCGCGCATCGCTAGTAACGACATCTTAAAGGCTTCAAATAAGCGATCAATAAAGCTACTAAAAGCGCTTTTGCGATGATTGTCTAAGATCGATTCGGGCCGCGCCTGTACTTGTTGATAATTGTCATTCTTATAGTCAGCAATGACGTAGCCGTCTTTGAGTTCAATGACGCGTTCAGCTTGTGCGGCAAGATTGGGGTCATGGGTAACCATAATGATGGTATGCCCTTGAGCATTTAAATCATGCAAAATCTGCATGACATCTTCGCCCGACTTACTATCTAGCGCGCCAGTTGGCTCATCTGCTAAGATGATATCACCGCCGTTCATAAGGGCGCGCGCGATAGATACACGTTGCTGTTGACCACCAGATAGCTGGTTTGGACGGTTATTTACTTTATCTGCTAAGCCCAAATCCGCTAATAGCTTCTCGGCTCGTTCACTACGTGCCTGTCCATCCATACCGGCGTATACCGCAGGTACAGAGACATTATCTCGCGCGCTAATGTCGCCAAGCAAATGATAGCGTTGAAAAATAAAACCGAAATGCTCGCGGCGTAGCTTGGCCAATTCATCAGCGTCCAAGCGATTGACAGATTGTCCATATATCTTGTATTCGCCTGCCGTCGCTTGATCTAAGCAGCCTAAAATATTCATTAGAGTTGACTTGCCAGAGCCTGACTGACCTATGATAGCGACCATCTCACCTTGATTGATGGTCAGATCGATATCGTGTAGCACGCGAATGGTTTGCTCACCAGCTTTGAACTCTCTTATTAGCCCTTTGACCTGCATCAATGGGACGTCTGCTGCGGTTTTAAGATCAGAGGTTTTGTGACTCATTTGCGATGCTACCTATATGCATACTACTAAAAAATTGCTGACGTAAAACTCCTAAACACCGAGCAATCAAAACTAAAGCTCATCTTATAAATCTAATGGTTAGAACGGTCTACCACCTCTGCTGCTCTGGCCTTTGGTTGAGTCTGCTTCACCTAAAATCACTTCATCGCCTTTATTCAAGCCACTCAAAATCTGTACATCGACACGATTGTTGATGCCAGTTTTTACTCTCTGTTCAACCACTTCGCCGTCTGGTTTTAGTACGCGAACCTTACCCGTTTTTACGTTTGGATCATCGTTTGCAGTCGCTTTTTTGTCCGTTTTGCCAACAGGCTGTAGAGCAGCAGCAGGGATAAGCAAGGCGTCTGTTGCTTGATCGATAACGATATAAACCTGTGCTGTCATGTCAATGCGAAAGCGCCGGTCCGTGTTAGGCACTTCGATGTAACCCACATAATAAATCGCAGAATCCGTTGAGCTGGTGTCACTGATGTTCTCAGGTGCAGGCTCAATGGCCTTGAGTATAGAATCAAACTTTTGATCAGGATTGCCAATGATATTGAAATAGACTGGCATGCCAGCTTTAACATTGATTACATCAGCTTCAGAAATCTGCGCATTGATACGTACGGTCGATAAGTCCGCTAAGGTAACAATGGTCGGCGCTGTTTGATTGGCATTGACGGTAGTGCCTTGTTCAGTAGTAACAGAGACTACAGTCCCTGACATGGGCGCGCGAATAGTGGTATAGCTTAAGTCTTCCTCAGCAGTACTGACGTTGGTTTGGGATTTGCGTAGTGCTGCTTGCTGACTATTGATATTTGCTTCTGTGGTGGCGATAGCAGCCTTAGCCGTATCGATAGCTGCACGCGCATTGGCAACGGCAGCTTTTGCTGTCTCAACACTCGTCGCTTGGGTATCATACTCCTGCTGCGATATTGCATCGATGGCGACTAAGTCTTGCAGGCGAGCAAAATCAGACTGGGCTTGTTTTAGCTCAGATTGACGACTGGCAAGATCGGCGTAGGCGCTCTTTAGGCTGGCTTGTCGACTTAAATATTCTGCTTGTGCGCTTTGAATAGCGGCTTCACTTTGCTCAAGGCTTGCTTGCTCATTACTTAAGTTGTTTTTTTGCGTGACTTGATCAATCTGAGCAATAAGATCGCCTTCTTGTACTTCGTCGCCCACCTCAACATACAAACGTTTAACTTCACCGGACACCTGCGCACCGACATCAACCGTATTGAGTGCTTTAACCTTACCAGAAGCCATGACATTGTTTTCAATATCGCCAATGTTAGCCGTTGCTGTCAGGTAGCTGGGTTTTTCTTCTTCTGGTTTTAAAAAGGTATAGGCTAAAGCTCCTAACGCTATAATAATCAAGGCGATAATGCCCCATTTGATAGCAGGCTTTTTGCTTATTTTGCGCATGGTAATGATCCAATCACAGTGAACTTAAGTGTATGTATAGTAGAGGCTTACAAAATAAAAAGGAATAGTAGATAGTTTAAGAAAGGTTAAGGAGAATGGAAAGACCCGAGGTCTGCTATTTAGTATCAGCTAATAAAGACAAGTTGGGGAGAATGGTAAAGATGGAGAGTTATGGAGACGTAAACAAGCGCTGCCCAGATAGCTCTAACGCTGCTTGTAATAACAACTCCCAAACTGGTTGGCGAATAAGACCTTTAATCGCTTGATCACAGCGATAAAGTAGAGCAGGCCACTTGGTTATTTGTGCTCTTGATTGACGGCGACAAGCTTGCTGGTATAAGCCTTGCTTGCTTCGCCATATGCCAAGAGCTTGCGGGTCTTGCCCATCCATCAGTTGCATAATCTGGCGCATGTCTTTGCTAATTGCCCATAACACTAAGGTCGTGGGTTCATCCGTGGCTTTAAGCTGAAACATTATTTTTGCCACTTGCGCGCTATTTCCTGCAAGCATCGCATCCGATAAATCAAACACGCTAAATTGGGCATCACTGACTAAGGCTGCTTGCAGATCTTTGATATCTAAAGCGACATTGGCGACGTTTGTAGCAGATGAGCTAGAGGTGCTAGCTTTATGATTAGCGTTATCGCTACTAAGCAATAGCTGCGGCGCAAACAGATAAGACAAGCGCCATAACGTTTGATAGGCACTCAATAGATGGTGCTCGGTGTGCGACATAAGTAGCTGCCACGCTTCTTGCGATAGCTTTAGGCCAAACTGCTGTGCTTGTATTTGTAGCAGCTGCTGACGCTGTTGTTCATTGTATAAGTTGCAGTCAATCACATGACCGTATTGAGCGAAAGGGATAAACCATTTGCTACTTTGAGCGCGCTTGTCTTGTTTGGGTGTCAACCACAATAAGCTGTGACTATGCGCCCCTGTTTGTGCATCCTGAGCAAAGCGTTCTAGCTCAGCGATGACGGCCTTATCTGGTTTATGGTTGCCCGTCACAATAAGTGCGCTGGCATCATCAAATAAAGACTGACTACCAAGCTCTGATAGTACCTCTTGCCAGCTTTTGACGGATACCAGCTCGATACGTTTGATGGCGTAGTTTTGCGCGCGCCAGTGTGGACGCATTGCATCAATAAGCCATTGACTCAGTAGCGGCTCATCTCCATGTGCAAGCCACAAGCCCGCTACCGCAACTGCAGGTCGTAGTAGCTTTGGATAGGCTTGTATAAAGGTATCTTGCATAAATATTGAATCATAACCTTTTAAGGTTGAGAAATTAGAGTGTAAAAGTAAGCAATGCGAGCCTTAGCTACGAAACTAGGGGTTAGGTGCAATAACGTTGGTGGTTTCTGAGCTTTTCATCATCGGAGCTGAATTATTAGCCTTGCTGGGAGCAATCTTAGGTAAGGAGATGGCGACATATTGATCTGTGATCCGGCGTGCCAAGCTATCATATAGCCAGTCGCGGATTTGGTCACCTTGCTGATCATCAGTGCTGACAGACGCCTCATTATACTGATAGCTACGTTCGACTTGAATAGGATTGGTTAAAGACACAGATTTGCCATTTTCGACAGTTTGATAACTAACATCTGCTGTCAATACTAAGCGAATCTCTGTCAATACGCCAACCAGCTCATAACGCTTAAAACGCACATTTTTTACTGTAATAGCAGCGATTGGTGCAGTATCAGCACTTTGATTGTTATTAGCTATGTCGGTCGATGTCATGTTATCAATGACATCGATCCCCAAGGCTTCTAGGCGCCGCGTTAATGGTAGTTTTAATGGAAAAGAGGTACGGTCATCTTCAATAACTATCGCTGTTTTGGCAACATCAAACAGCATTGGTGTGTCATAACCACGTAATTGAAAGCCGCAGCCGCTAAGCGCTGTCGCGGCACCGAATACTGTCATCATTGGCAAAGCAGCAAGTAACGCTGTCGCTAGTTTTTGTCCGTTTGCCTTTTTGGGTTGTGGGTGTGCAGCTCGATGCTTGTACGACATAATCGCTATCCTTAAATTGTAAAAAGGCTTAGAGTAATAAAACTACAAAGCCTAAAAGATCTAGCCTACCACCACGATATTGACCAACTTATTAGGTACAACGATCTCTTTTTTGATATCACCAGTCAAAAACTTGGCCACACCTTCAAGCGCTCGCGCCTGTGCTTTTAGCTGCTCAGGATCGCTGTTGGGGGCGACATCCATTTTACCGCGCATCTTACCATTGACCTGTACCACCATCGTAATTGTATCCTGCACCAGAGCGCGCTCATCAACGGCTGGGTAGTTTAACGTTACTGTGTCCAATCCTAGCTGCTCAATTAGATGCTCACCAACGTGCGGGGCATAAACAGATAGCATAATCAGTAAGTCAATCAATGCTTCGTGCTGTACTTGCAAGTCTTGCTCGCCGCTGGCATTAAAGCTTGATAGCTCGTTGGCAAGCTCCATCAAACTCGATACTGGCGTATTTAGCGCCAAACGATCGCCCAAATCACTGTCAATCTTGGCGATGGTTTCATGAGTCTTACGACGTAAGTTTTTCGCTTCTTTACTTAGACCATCCGTGTTTAAGGCTCCATTATTGAGCGTCTCAAGGCTTAAGTTGGCCGCTGCTAATGCTTGCAGGTGTTCAGTTGCGATGCGCCAAACCTTTTTGACAAAATTATAAGGGCCTTTTAGCGCATCATCTGACCATTCAAGGGTTTGATCGGCAGGGGCAGTAAATAGTGTATATAGACGCACGGTATCAGCGCCGTATTTATCAATAGTAATCTGTGGATCGACACCGTTGTTTTTTGATTTGGACATTTTTTCGATTTTGCCGATGGTGACTGGCTGTCCATCTGCTTTTAGAGTTGCTTTGATCGGTTGTCCACGTTCGTTGTAATCGATATCGACATCGTCTGAAAAATAATAAGTGGTACTGCCATCGCTATTGACTCTATTAAAAGTACCGGCAAGTACCATGCCTTGTGTCATTAAGTTGGCAAACGGCTCGTTTCCTGATACTAAGTTTTCGTCGCGCATGAGCTTGTGGAAGAAACGCGCATAGAGTAGATGCATAACCGCATGTTCGACACCGCCGATATATTGATCGACTGGGAGCCATTTGTTGGCCGCAGACTTGTTGACCATGTTTTGCGTGTCGTTTGGACTGGCAAAGCGTGCATAATACCAGCTTGACTCAACGAAGGTATCAAAGGTATCGGTCTCGCGCTCTGCTGGATTACCGCATTTAGGACAAGTAGTCTTGACAAACTCTGGTATGTTTTTGAGCGGGTTGCCGCGGCCGTCTGGAACGACGTCGGTTGGTAGTACAACTGGCAAATCCTGCTCTTCGACAGGTACCGTGCCGCAGTGCTCACAGTTGACCATCGGGATAGGGCAGCCCCAGTAGCGCTGGCGTGAAACACCCCAATCGCGCAGGCGGTACTGGATTTTTTTCTTCGCAAGCTTTTGTGGCTCAAGCTTTGCCAGCATTGCCTCAAACGCTTGATCAAAATCCAAGCCGTCAAATTCGCCTGAATTGACCAAGGTATTGCGCTCAGTGTAAGCAAGGTTTGGCTCAGAGCCATCAGCTTGAGCCGCGGCAAGCACAGACGCTTCATAATCCTCAGGCGACTGGATCACCTGCTTGATAGGCAAGTTGTATTTGGTCGCAAATTCATAATCGCGCTCATCGTGTGCAGGCACCGCCATTACCGCACCTGAGCCGTAGCTCATCAGTACATAGTTGGCCACCCAAACAGGTACTTTTTCGCCCGTGAGAGGATGAGTCACAGTAAGGCCAGTATCCATACCGATTTTTTCGGCTTTAGCCAGATCTGCTTCGGCAACTGAGCCTTTTTTACATAACGCACAAAACTGAGCGATGGCTTCATCACGCTCAGAGGCGTACTGCGCCAAAGGATGCTCAGCGGCAACGGCGACATAAGTGACGCCCATCAAGGTGTCAGGTCGGGTAGTGAACACATCTAAAGTATTGCTCTCGCCTGCAAGCTCATAAGGAAAGTGAACTTCCATACCCGCACTACGTCCAATCCAATTGCGCTGCATGGTCAAGACTTCAGATGGCCAATGACCTTCTAGTTGGTCTAAGTCATCGAGCAGCTCATCGGCATAATCAGTGATATTAAAGTAATACATCGGGATGTCGCGCTTTTCAACGGGCGCGCCACTACGCCAGCCTTTGCCATCGATGACTTGTTCGTTGGCAAGGACGGTGTTGTCGACAGGATCCCAATTGACCGTAGAGAGTTTTTTGTAGACCAAGCCTTTTTTGTAGAGCTGCAAAAATAACCACTGCTCCCACTGGTAATACTCAGGACTACAAGTGGCAAACTCACGTGACCAGTCGATAGATAAGCCAAGCAATTTTAGCTGGGCACGCATGTTGTCAATATTGGCAAACGTCCAGGCGGCAGGCGGCGTTTGATTGGCAATCGCTGCGTTTTCTGCTGGCAGGCCAAAACCATCCCAGCCCATTGGTTGCATGACCTCGAAACCTTTTAGGCGATAATAACGGCTGAGGACATCAGAGATGGTATAATTACGCACATGCCCCATGTGCAGCTTACCACTTGGATAAGGGAACATTGACAACATGTAACGACTTGGCTTGTCGTTTGGCTCATTACTCACTTCATAGCGTTTGTCAGTCGCCCACTTGGCTTGCTGCGCAGCTTCGATCAGTTGCGGCTGATATTGGGTGCTATCATTAGTGATATTATGAACGTTATTAGCGTTGGCATTTGTATTGTTAGTATTAGATTGGTCTGCTGTCACGTTGTGGCTCATAGTCGGCTCGAAATTGGTTAATACAGATAGTTATAGGTGAAATTTTGCAATGCCATAGCATAGCTTAATTTGGCAAAAATTGCGATGGTATGATGATGCGTTCGCGCTCTGTAGCGACGACAAATTTGCAAGTTGAGTAAAGGAGTAAATGCATCAGCGAATGTTTTGGGGTTAATAAGCCAAATTGTAACCCGCTTCGGTATAATACAGCGAATAACGATTATGGATTTGGAGTTTTTATGACCATCACTATTTACGGTATCAAGTCTTGCAGCACTATGAAAAAAGCTTTTACCAAGCTTGATGAGCTAAATGTAAGCTACAGTTTTCATGATTATAAAAAGCAAGGCGTTGATAAAGACACAGTACAGCACTGGGTAGATGAGCTTGGTATTGATAAAGTATTGAATAAGCGCGGCACCACGTGGCGCAAATTAGATAACGAGCAAAAGCAATCAGCTGATGACAGTATAGATAAAGCGATAGATTTGCTTGTAGAAAATACCAGCATGATTAAACGTCCAATCGTAGCAGGCAGTTATCAAGATAAGTTTGTGTTGCTATGTGGTTTTGACGCCGCCGAGTTCGATACAGCTTTTTCATAAAGGATACTGATGTAGTCAGTTATAAAAAGCCCCAACTTAGACGCTAAGTTTGGGCTTTGCTATGCTAATGATCACTGTAGGCTGCTAGCTCATCGATGAATCTAACTCACGACTAATCAACGTACCGACGCCTTCGTTGGTAAAAATCTCAAGTAAGGTGGCATGCGGCACACGGCCATCGACGATGACCGCACTTTTGACTCCACTACGAACCGCATCAAGCGCGCACCCAATCTTAGGAATCATACCGCCTGAAATGGTGCCATCTTCGATTAGGCTATCGACGGTTTTTGGCGTCAGGCCAGTGACCACTTCACCATCGCGGCCTAATACACCCTTGATGTTGGTCAATAGCATTAGCTTTTCTGCTTGTAAAAACTCCGCTACTTTACCTGCGACCAAATCAGCATTGATATTATAAGTATTGCCTTCTTCATCGACCCCAAGCGGTGCAATCACTGGAATAAAATCAGAGGCAATAAGCATATTAATCACGTCCTTATTAACGCTGACCACATCTCCAACATAGCCTAAATCTACTGGCACAGCTATACCGTCTTCTCCCATCTTTTTTACCATGAGTTTTTTGGCTTTGATGAGATTGGCATCTTTACCAGTCAGGCCAATGGCGCGGCCGCCATGTTTGTTGATAAGGCTAACAATAGATTTGTTTACATTGCCGCCAAGTACCATCTCGACGATATCCATGGTGCCTTTATCGGTCACACGCATCCCATCGATACGATCAGACTGACGACCAAGCTCCTTTAATAAATTATCGACTTGAGGCCCGCCGCCATGGACGACTACTGGATGTAAGCCGACCGTCTTTAGAAGGACAATATCACGGGCAAATGAGCTTTCAAGTGCTGGGTCAGTCATTGCATTACCGCCGTATTTAACGACGATGAGCTTATCCACAAAGCGCTGAATATAAGGCAGTGCAGTGGTTAGTACCTCAGCGGTGTTCTTAGCATCATCTAAATTAAGCGACATTGGGCTCTCCTAAAATACGCTAATAAGATGCACGGTATCTGTGCATTTTTAGCTCATTATTGTGCCAGTATTGGCGAAGGTATTATATTAAATGCTATGGTTCAAATAGTATTTTCTAAAAGTCGAGGAATCGTGTCTACTCGGCAGATATAGCAGCAATTTGCTCGGCCACTTGTGTATCAAACTCCTGACATAAAGCAATAAAACGCGTTTGTACCTCGGCCATAGCAGTTAAGCTGTCTCCTGCAAAACGTACCGTGAGGCTATGACTGGTATTTGACTGACGCAATACGCCAAAACCATGAGCAAAATCTAAACGTACGCCGTCAATACGGGTCAAAAGCGTACCCTTTGGTAACAGCCGCTCAGCCTGCGCTGGTGTTATCTGTTGCACGCTATCAAAACAATGACACGATGGCAACGTGACATCATCAGTATCTTCGACTAAATGTTGTAGATAACGACAAAGGATAGTTAAATGATGCACAATTGAACATGTGGTAGTAGCATTCTCAGGCAGCGGCAAATAGTTGTCAGCGGTACTGACAAGCGTAGGTAGATACCAAGTAATATCGGTCAGTCGATACGGTAGAGTTGCTCTTCTACGTGCGCCCCACGCATCATAAGTTGGCGGTAGCGTATGAGTATTGAAATTGGTCTCGTTACCTAGCAGTGCAGTCATATCGGACTTAATGACGGTCGATGCTAGCCAATGTAGCAAGCGCAGTCCAGCATACATAGCATCATCATAGACAATAAAATAATCATCGTTAAAGATAAAGTGTCCTGATAGCTCACCAGCGAAGATAGCGTAATTATCGTGTGATTGAAGCTGCTGCCGCAGTAGACTACTGCCCGTTTTACTCATGACTGGTATTGCATCAAGTTTTTTGAGCAATCGTGGCAAATGATGCGAGCATTTTACATCAAATAACACTTGCGGCATGTCAGGATTTTTATTGAATCTAGGACGCTCTATAATGGCGACTCGCGCTAGTAGATACAATAAATGATCAGGGGTTACGACCTTGCCGCTGTTATCGACGATCATTAGCCTATCACCATCGCCATCAAAAGCCAGACCCATATCTGCTTCATTGATAATAACAGTTTGCTGAAGCTCTGCTAGGCGGTTAGGCTCAGTAGGGTCTGGATTGCCTGTCGGAAAATTGCCGTCTGGGATATCATTTAGCACAATAACCTGCTGACAAAAGCGTTCAAATAAAGGCTTTGCAATCCTACTGGTCGCTCCATTTAGGCAGTCGATAACAATTTTTAAGTCAAGTTTGCTCGTGGGACTAGAGCAATAAGGGGCGTTGTTTTGCGCTTCGATACGAGTAAATACTTGCGCTATCGCATCGATGTAAGTAGACACAACGGTATCGGTAGGTAAGCTGACAAGGTCAGTTGCCTGTAAGCCTGCACAACGATTGTTTAAAAGCTTGTCTTGAGATTTATTATCTCGCTGGTGGTTTGGATTAGGTGATGTTTTGGGCGTAGGTATAAAATCCTCAGTAAGGCTTTTATAAATGGCTTGAATGTCAGCGTCACTAGGAGATGCGTTATCGACCAACCATTTTATGCCTAAAGTGTTCTTTTCAGAGTGGCTGGCTGTGACTATAATGCCGTGCCCTGCATATTGCTGCGCCCAAAACGCCATCATCGGTGTTGTGATAAGCCCTAACTGGATAACTGTTAATCCATGCTCGCTTAAACGACTGGCCAGCATATGCGCTATGGTATCGCTATCACAGCGCACATCATAACCAATGACCACCACATTCGCTGATGGCTCAGAGCGATAAGTTTGAGAAACGGGGCAAGCTAAAAAGTTTTCTTTGACAAGTTTGTTTTTTAGATAATGCTCTTTTAGAGTATGCCTTTTTAAATTGGACTTTTTTACGTCGTGTTCTTTTAGATGATTGCTTGTTAAGTGACGACTTTTTGATGTGTGTTTGGCTTGTGCTTTATAAAGCTGTGCAAAAACTTCACCCAATGCCGCGATGAATTCAGTAGTAAAGTACTGACGTGCCCCGCGAATATCATAAGCACGAAATAGGGGGAGCTGGGCGGCAAAAGTCGGCATGACTACAAACTCCTCATATCCCTATTGATAGTAAATGGCGCACTTCTTACTAAGTCCGCCGCGGTTATATATATGTTACTCTGATATATATTTTAACTCAGTTGTTTTAAATTTAATGACGGCCTGAATGTCCAAAGCCACCTGCACCGCGCAGACTTTTATCACTAAAATCTGTTACCACTTCAAATTCTGGACGAGCAACGGGTACCACAATGTACTGGGCCATACGCTCAGCAGGGTTGAGTACAAAGTCTTCACTACTACGATTCCAAACACTGACCATCAGCTCCCCTTGATAGTCGGCATCGATAAGACCGACTAAGTTGCCAAGTACAATACCATGCTTATGACCAAGTCCTGAGCGCGGTAATATCATTCCGGCATAATTAGGGTCTTGGATATAGACTGCCAAGCCTGTACCTACCAGATGCGTCGCTCCTGACTTGATGGTCAAAGGCTCATCAATACAGGCACGCAAATCGATACCTGCTGATCCATCTGTGGCACGAGTTGGCATAGGAAAATCAGGATGCGTACCGATTTTTGAATTAAGAACTTTGACTTGTACCGCTTGCATAACACACTCACTTAAGTTTTTATGGTTTTTATCAGGTCAATATTTATAACCACTTATAAACAGATAGCGATTATAGATAACAACTCGTCTTTGTCACGTTGTAGTTTTGGACTCAAAGTTTTGCTCGTACCTTGCAAAAAGTAACCGCTACAACAGCAATACGCTCGCCAGTCCCAAAAACGACATAAAGCCGACGATATCTGTCACTGTGGTCAAAATAACTGAAGCAGATAGCGCAGGATCAATGTTCATGCGCTTCAGCAATAACGGAATACTAATACCAGACACGTTAGCAGCGGTCATGTTGATGGCGATAGCAAAGCCAATTACTGCACTAATCTTACCATCATGAAACCACATTTGTGCAATAATCGCCATGATAAACGCCCAAATAAGACCGTTAATCGCGCCAACCCATAACTCTTTATTAAAAAGCCACCAACGGTTAGAACCACCGATTTGGCCCATGGCCATACCTCGAATCACGACAGTCAGCGTCTGTGAGCCGGCGATACCGCCCATACTGGCTACTACTGGCATCAATATCGCTAGGGCGACTACTTTTGCCAGCACCGCCTCAAACTGCCCAATGACGACAGCGGCCAATAGTGCAGTACATAAGTTGATGCCCAGCCAGACACTACGGCTTTTGGCACTGGTTAAGATAGGTGCAAATAATTCCTCATCTTGACTAACACCTGCTAAGTTCTTCATCGTACTATCGACATCATCTTGGATAATCTCCATGATATCTTCGCCATTTAATTGACCGACCAGCTCTCCATGACTGTTAATAACGGGCGCAAAACGAATATCTTCTGAACGAAAAATTGCGGCTGCATCTTGGATGTCTAAACGATCGTTAATAGTAATAGCATTGTCAGTAAAGCTTGAGACCAGTGAGCTCTGATTGTGTTTGATTAAATCAACCAAACTTAACAGCCCCAACAGCTGCTGGCTTTGATCAACGACCAATAGCTCTTGGCTTTGGTCATCGAGTAGGTCATCATTTTCTCGTAGCCACTCTTGTACCTGTGCTAAGCTCACATCATCTTGAACCTGAATAGTATCAGGATCCATGTAGCTACCAACTTCCCAATCTGCATAGGTATCAAGCTTGTTGACTTGAATACGAGTGTCTTCGTCTAACGTTGCCATTACCGAAGTACGCACGGTTTCGGTAACTGTCTCTAAGATTTCTGAGATGTCTTGGGCATCAAGATCTTGGGTAAATAAAGAGATTTCTTTTGAGGAGATATTCTCCATCAATGGCTGACGCGTATCACCCTCTAGCTCAGCAAGCACTTCGCCTTTGAGGTGTTCAGGAACCTGCGCCCAAATAACTTGCCGATCTTGATTGGGGAAGGATTCTAATAAGTTGGCAATTTCATATTCAGACTGCTGCGCCAAAAATTCAGTGATCGCTGCATACGCATTATCAGCCACCAATCCTTGCAGATAGAGCAGCTTATGTTCAGCGTTATACTCTAACAGATTATATTCTGTCTGCGGTTTGGATGGTTGTTCTGAGCTTGGCGTAGGGGCAGGCATAGGCATTCCAAAAATCAAAAATAAACGATAAAAAATAAAAACAATCAATCAAAAATCAATATAGTCGACTCTAAATAAAACACATACATTATATGTCAACGCGGAACTGGTATAAATTTTTTTGGCATGCTGTGCCGGCTCAGATAGAGTCTATGTAAAATCTATACCAGTCTCACTGTAACGTTTTTATACTGAACTCACTATAATAAATAGCTATTTAATAATATTGATCGATTTATAATGAAACAGTTAACCTATGACAAAAAACGAGGATTAGCGGTTACCGAGTAACGCACGAATATTGGCCAAGTACTCATCAGCGACTGCTTCTGGATCTTTGGTGGCTTTTTTCTTCTTAGCTTTGGCAGGCCAGTCAATATGATCTTCAGGTAACTCATCCAAAAATCTTGATTCTGAAGTGACACGCATCTGTCCACCAGCGCGGCGCTGGGTTGCAAGTGTCAGTGTCAGCTCGCGGCGCGCACGGGTGATGCCTACATACATTAGGCGTCGCTCTTCTTCGATTGTCTCGCTCAATATAGAGTTACGGTGCGGCAGCATCTCTTCTTCTAATCCCATGATATAAACAAAATCAAACTCCAAGCCCTTCGCTGCATGCAAGGTCATCAAATTGACCTTATTGGTGTTTTCTTCTTCTTGTTGCTGCTCGAGCATATCAAGCAATACAAGCTTACGGATGATAGTATCAATCGTCCGATCTTCATCTTCTTCCGCGCGGTTAATCAAAGACTGAATACTGGTATACAGCATATCAATATTATCGATACGATTCTTTTCTTGTTGCGGGGTTTTGGCATCGCTACGAACAAAATCAATATAACCGGTCTCATCAATCATTTGGCGCACGATTGGTACAGGGTCAGGATGCTGATCCAGCTCACGAGTATAGTGCTCAATAAATTCACCAAACTCCTTTAACGTGCCGTAAGCTTTGGACGGTAGCACATGGCTAAGACCTGCATGGGTACAAGAAGCGAGTAGCGATATGCTATGCTCTTGAGCAAATAAACCGAGCTTTTCAAGGGTTGCAGGACCCATGCCGCGCTTGGGTGTATTAATAATACGCAAAAACGCACTGTCGTCTTCAGGGTTTAAGATAAGGCGCAAATAACCCATGATGTCTTTGATTTCACTACGCGAAAAGAAAGACTGGCCACCGGACAATTTATAAGGGACTTGCAGCTGACGCAATTGCGCCTCAAGCATACGCGCCTGAAAGTTACTGCGATAAAGGACAGCATATTGCTCCCACTCATTACCAAAGCGTAATTTATGCGTGACAATCTCTTTTGCCACGCGCTCGGACTCATCGTCATCATTGCGGCAGTTAATAATACGAATCTTCTCACCATGACCTTTATCTGACCATAGCTTTTTTTCAAATAAATGCTCGTTGTTAGTAATGACGGCGTTGGCAGAGGTCAAGATACGCGTGGTTGAGCGATAGTTTTGCTCAAGCATGACGATTTTGAGCTTAGGAAAGTCTTCTTTTAATAGCGCCATGTTTTCAGGTTTGGCACCGCGCCATGCGTAGATAGATTGGTCGTCATCACCGACCACGGTAAAGCGTCCTTGTGGTCCAACCAGATATTTAATCATCTCATACTGTGCGGTATTGGTATCTTGATACTCATCAACGAGTAGATAACGAATGCGGTTTTGCCATTTATCACGCAGCTCTCTATTTTCACGCAGTATCTTGGTCGGTAATACAATCAAGTCATCAAAATCAACCGCATTATAAGCGCGCAAATTACGCTCGTATAACGCATATAGGGTAGCAAAGATCATATCCTCTGGATCGTCTAAGGTTTCCATCGCCTTATCAGGTTCGATCAGATCGTTTTTCCAATCAGAAATCATTTTGACCGCTTTTCCAACCAACTCACGACTCTCAGCACCAGATAAGTTGTCGCGCATCATCAGCTCCATTAAGAGGCGCTTACTGTCATCGCTATCCATGATAGAAAAGTTGCCTTTTAAAGGTGTATGAATCAGCTCGTAACGCAAAAACTGCAAGCCAAATTGGTGAAAGGTCGAGACGGTTAATCCACGCGTTTTTTCGCTAGGCAAGAGCTTACCGACCCGCGCTTTCATCTCGCGAGCGGCTTTATTGGTAAAGGTCACTGCCGTGATACGCTCAGCTGGCATGTTGCACTCTTCAATAAGGTAGGCAATTTTACGTGTGATTACCGAGGTCTTGCCCGAGCCTGCGCCTGCCAATACCAGTAGCGGCCCTGATACATAGAGCATGGCTTCTTGTTGTCTAGGATTGAGTTGACTCATAACGTAACCTGTAGGGCAAAAGCAAAAAAGAGGATAGGCGCTGATATACCATCGCAAAAATGATGAAACATCGAGCGCAATAACTGCAATAAAATGTAGAGGATAGCGTCAACACGCCATCAAAATTAGGTGGGTTATTATAAAGTAAAAATGCTACTTTTGGGCAGAAGATAGTTAAGAAGCTAAAGCCTTATATCTTTAGATTATAGTCATATTGAGCTTATAAAAAAATGACGATTATACTAATAAAATCGCGCCAGCAGACATAGAGCTGTAGACGCGAATAGAAGGATTTAAACAACCAAGATAAAATTATGCATTATTCAACTGACGTGCTGCTTCCAGTGCAAAATAAGTCAAGATACCATCGGCACCGGCTCGGCGAAAGCCAATCAGCGACTCTAGAATAACCGCGTCACTGAGCCAGCCGTTTTGAATGGCCGCCATATGCATCGCGTATTCACCAGAGACTTGATAGGCAAACGTCGGTACGCCAAAGGTGTTTTTGACTTCACGAATCAGATCTAGGTAAGGCTGGCCAGGCTTAATCATCACCATATCGGCGCCTTCATTGATATCCATGGCCACTTCATGTAGCGCTTCTGCGCGGTTGCCAAAATCCATCTGGTATTGCTTTTTGTGGCCGCCTTTTAAGTTGCCTGCACTACCGACTGCATCACGGAAAGGCCCATAATAAGCAGAAGCGTATTTGGCCGAGTAGGCCATGATAGCCGTATTTACAAAACCCTCGGACTCAAAAGCATCACGCATGGCTTTGATACGTCCATCCATCATATCGCTTGGAGAGATAATATCAGCGCCAGCACGTGCGTGGACGAGTGCTTGCTTGACCAACACTTCGATAGTTGCATCGTTGATGACATAACCGCTGTCATCGAGTAAACCGTCTTGACCATGTGAGGTATAAGGGTCGAGCGCCACATCAGTCATGACGACCATTTCGGGTACGGCGTCTTTAAGGGCTTTGACTGCACGCGCAGTAAGACCGTCTTCGTCGTAAGCCGCTTTGCCATCTGGTGTTTTTAATGAATTATCAATGACAGGAAAGATGTCGACAGTCGTGACACCTTCGCTTAATAATTCTTTTGCATAGTTGATGAGCAAATCGACTGATAAGCGCTCAACCCCCGGCATGCTCGCAATCGTTTCGCGCTGGTTTTTGCCTTCTAAGACAAATACTGGCGCAATAAAGTGCTTGGGGTGTAGCTCTACTTCACGAATCATAGACCGTACATTATCGTTATAACGTAGGCGACGCAGACGAGTTTCAGGGTATTGGCGGTTAAAGGTATAAGACATAATCATTCCTTATGGTTGTTTTGTTTAATTTGACTTTTACGTTATTAAAAATTTTCATTTGCCATTATTAAAAATAATGGTCGGCTCATAGGTTACAGATAGATTGCCGCTGAAATGGTCTGACTACTATACCCAATAGCAACCGACAAAAGCAAAAAGCCCCACCAAGGCGGTAGGGCTAGTTGTAGAGTAGCTATTCGCTTGATACCTTGTAATTGCTTAAGGCTCAATAATTTGCGTTACTGGAGCCTGCTCGGTAGGTGTCTCTTGGGTCACGATACCGACTGCTGCTTCTTTTTTACCGTCATTATCGACATCCACAATAGCGGTAGGCTTAAAGGTAGAGGTCGCTGGCGTCTTAGATTGCTTGATTTCTAACGCTTCTTGCGGAGATGCTACGCGCGCTGATCCTGCAGCATCTATAGCATAAGCCGCTTTTGCCTTTGCACTGTTGGCAGGCAAGTTAGCAACTTGAGCTAAGTTAGTGTATTGCGGCACAGGAATGGCTGTCGGTATATCTAGGTTAGCACCGCCACCAAGCGCTTGGTATAGCTCGATTTGGCTGACGATCTTTTGTAGCTCTAAATCCAAGATACCTTGCTGGGTTGAGAACAGTGAACGCTGTGCATCGAGCACATCTAGATAGTTTGAAATACCTGCTTTAAAGCGTGCATCTGCTATCTGATAGGTTTGTTCAAAGTTATCTTGCAAACGATATTGCGCTGCCAGTTGCTCGCCTAAAGTGGCACGTGTGGCAAGCACATCAGACACTTCACGAAAAGCTGTTTGGATGGATCTCTCATAGTTTGCCAGCGTCTGTTCACGCTCGATTTTGGCCACATCATAATTGGCATCTAAACGCCCTGCATCAAAGATAGGCACGCTAATATTAGGACCAAAAGACCAGCCAAAAGCACTATTATCAAACAGGTCACTCAAACCGTCACTACGTACCCCAACGCTACTAGCAAGACTAATCGTTGGAAAATATGCTGCACGCGCTACTGCTATATTAGCACCAGCAGCTTTTAGGTTGTATTCAGCTTGTAGGACATCGGGACGATAACGTAGCAATTCGCTTGGCAGACCTGCGCTAAATATTTCATGATTGGTAATGTTACTGACTGCAGGTGCTGGAATAAGCTCACTTGGAATAGGGGTGCCAACTAAGAACTGTAGTGCGTTACGTGAATTCAAGATACTGCTTTGCGCCCGTAATACAGCAAGCTTGGCATTTTCAAGTGCTGCAGAAGATTGCAGTGAAGGCAGCTTGGGATCGATGCCTGCTTCAAAACGTTTATCAGCAATGAATAAAGATCGCTCACGACTCTCTACCGTCGCCTCTGCCAATTTTAATTGAGCCAGACTGTAACTTAGGTTGGCATAGCTTTGAGCGATATTGCTTATAAGGCTAATTTGGGTAACATCTTTGGCCGCAGCAGTTGCTAAAAAGTTCTGTAAGGCTTGATCTTTTAGGCTGTCAATTCTTCCCCAAAAATCAAGCTCATAACTGGCCAGACCCAAATCGACGTTGTAACTGTCACTGGTCTGAGTGCCAAACTCACTACCCTGACGGGAGCGTGAATAACCCGCTTGACCATTAATCGTCGGTAAGTCATTGATATCAGTAATACGGTACTGTGCGCGTGCTTTTTCGATGGCCAAACGTGCACTTTCAAAGTCTTTATTGTTGCTAAGACCTAACGCAATGAGTCCTTTTAAACGCTCATCACTATAAAAGTCTTGCCAGCGTTGACTGGCAAGGCTTGGCTGCTCAGTACTACTGACCGTTTCGCGATCAAACGCGCCATAGCTTTGCCCGACAGGAATGTTAGGCTCAGCGAGTACAGGGCTCGTATCAGCCTTTGGAATGGTGTTACAAGCTGCCATACTGACTGCTAAAGCAGTTAGGCTTAAGAGACGAGCGCTGTTTTTGCGCGTTTGCGACAGCAGCGGTTGTGCAAAGTTTGCTATCGCTACTGATCTTAAGGTAAAGTTTTTTTGGGCACTCATTGTGTATTATCTCCAAGACTTGCAGGCTGATATTCCTCAGAAGGAGTCGGTTTTTGTAAATCAGGGGTACCACTGCTACCATCGTCTGGTCCATTATTCTTATATTTGTGCGGGAACAAACTACGCACCCAAATATAGAACATAGGGATAAAGAAGATACCTAAGAATGTCGCGGTGACAACCCCGCCGACCACACTAGTACCAATGGCGTTTTGACTACCAGAGCCAGGACCTGTGGCGATAAATAGTGGCACAACCCCTAATCCAAAGGCAAGCGAGGTCATGATAATCGGACGCAGACGTTGTCTTGCTGCTGTCATGACAGCTTCTTTTAGACTATAGCCTTCCTCTTGGTGCTCTTTGGCAAACTCAATAATCAAGATGGCATTTTTGGCAGATAAACCAACCACTGTCAATAAACCAACTTGCAAGTAAATATCGTTGCTAAAGCCGCGTAGCCACGTAAATATCACCGCTCCTAATACCCCAAGTGGAATGACAAGTAGCACAGAGAAGGGGATAGACCAGCTTTCATACAAGGCTGCCAGACATAAAAATACCACTAAGATAGACAGCGCATATAGCATTGGTGCTTGAGCACCTGATTTTTGCTCTTCAAGTGACATACCCGTCCACTCGTAACCGACGCCATCAGGTAGATTTTCCATCATGGCTTCCATTGAGCTCATCGCTTCACCAGTACTAAGGCCTGGGGCTGCGCTACCTTGGATGTTCATAGATGGTAAGCTGTTGTAGCGCGTCAGACGCGGTGAGCCGGATTGCCACTCGCTGCTAGAGAACGCATCAAACGAAATCATATCACCTGTCTCATTACGTACATACCATTTACCGATATCATCAGGGTTGGTACGGCTGCTAGGCTCGCCTTGGACAAAGACGCGCTTGATACGGCCACGGTCGACGAAGTCATTGATGTAGCTTGAACCCCAAGCAGTAGAGATAACGCTATTGATACTACCCATTGATAAACCATAGGCAGCTGCTTGTTCTTGATTGATGTTTACTTTTAGCTGCGGTGCATCTTCTTGACCGTTAGGACGCACGCCTGCGACTTGATCGTTCTGCGCTGCCATACCAAGCAGCATGTTTCGTGCTTCAAGTAAGCCCTCGTGACCAAGGTTACCAGTATCTTGAATCATCAAATCAAAACCACTGGCATTACCAAGTTCGGTAATCGCTGGCGGTACGATCGCAAAGACCTGTGCTTCGTTTAGTTGGGTAAAGAAGTAACCCATCGCGCGATCAGCGACTGCTTGTGCAGTATTTTCTTCTCCAGGGCGGTTTTCCCAGTCTGATAAGCGCACAAAGGCCAGCCCCATATTTTGTCCTTGTCCTGCAAAGCTAAAGCCTGCGATGGTAAAGACAGAGGCGATGTTGTCGCCCTCTTGGGTATCATAATAGTCACTGACTTTGTCGAGCACATCTTGCGTTTCATCCAGCGTCGAACCAGCTGGTAGCTGAACCAAAGTAAACATAATACCTTGGTCTTCTTCTGGTAAGAATGAGCCTGGAATGCGTAAGAATACAACAGCCATAATACCGATGATGGCGGCATAACCAATCAGGTACAGCCACTTAAAACGGAAGCTCTTACCAACAGAGTTTTCATATTTGCGGCTGAGTTTAAAGAACCCACGGTTAAACCAACCAAAGAAGCCTTTTTTCTCTTCAGTATTGCCTTTCTCATGGCTTTTACCACGTTTTAGTAGCGTCACACATAGCGCAGGAGTAAAGATAAGCGCAACCAGTGCGGACAATACCATAGCAGTAATCAAGGTAATCGAGAACTGTCGATAAATTACCCCTGTTGAGCCGCCAAAGAAAGCCATGGGAACGAATACTGCTGACAAGATAATGGCAATACCAATAACGATCTTACTGATTTCACCCATGGATTGAACGGTAGCATCTTTGATAGAGATATCAGGATCTTCTTCTAAGATACGCTCAACGTTCTCTACCACGACGATCGCATCATCGACCAAAAGACCGATGGACAGTACCATCGCAAACATCGTTAGGACGTTGATACTAAAACCTGCGATATACAATACTGCAAAGGTACCCAGCAGGACGACAGGGACAGCAAGAGTAGGAATGATGGTCGCGCGCCAGTTTTGTAAGAAAATAAACATGACGATGAATACTAGTACAATCGCTTCGATAAGCGTATGTACGACTTGCTCGATAGACAAACGAACGAACGGTGTGGTGTCATAAGGTACCACTGAAGTTAAGCCAGCAGGGAAGTTGGCTTCTAACTCTGCCATACGTGCACCGACGGCTTCTCGAGTCTCCAGTGCGTTAGCACCACCCGCCAATGAAATACCTAGACCAGCCGCTTCTTGACCGTTATATAATGAAATAACGCTGTAGTTCTCACTACCAATCTCGACATCTGCGACATCACCAAGACGCACTTGTGCACCTGAAGTATCGGTTTTTAACAAGATGTTCTTAAATTCTTCAGGGGTTTGCAGATAGCTCTGTACTGTCACAGTTGCATTGATGACTTGTTGATCGGTGTCAGCAGGTGCTTGACCTAATTGACCTGCAGAGACTTGCGCGTTTTGCGCTCGTACTGCACTGACCACATCAGATGGCACCATGTTATAGCTACGTAAGCGAGCAGGGTCCAGCCAAATGCGCATAGCATAAGCAGAACCAAACACCTGAACCTCACCAACCCCTTCAACACGGCTTAATGGGTCAACGACGTTTGAGTTGATATAGTCGGCGATATCCGCACGATCCATACCGCCATCTTCAGAAATAAAACCTTGCACCATCAAAAAGCTGCTAGAGGATTTATTGACGTTGACACCTTGACGCTGCACCGATTCAGGCAACGAGCTCATGGCTGCTTGTAGTTTGTTCTGTACCTGTACCTGAGCAGTATCAGGGTCTGTACCGTTTTCAAACGTTAGCGTGACAGAGGCACCACCATTTGAGGAGCTTGATGACGACATATACATCAGACCGTCAAGCCCTTTCATGCGTTGTTCAATGATCTGTACGACTGAGTCTTCAACGGTTTGTGCGTTGGCACCAGGATAACTTGCACTCACCGAAATCGTCGGCGGTGCAATACGTGGATACTGTTCAATCGGTAGGTTGATAACCGACATCACCCCGATGAGCATGACCAAAATAGCCAGCACCCATGCAAAAATAGGGCGATTAATAAAAAAACGTGACATAGTATATCCCTAAGTCTTCCTATCTTTGAATGGAATTAGTTAGCAGCGGTTTCGGTTGATTCTTCTTTGGTTGATGCATTAGAAGTATCATTATCTGATGATTTCTCATCCATCGTTTTGGCTGCCTGCTGTGGGGTTTGGGCGTTAGCAGCCCCTTGGCTGGATGGGGCTGGGTTGGCTTTTTCTAATGGTTTGACCACTACTTCTTGCTCAGGCTTGACCTTCGAACCGCCAATCACCACCACTTTATCACCCGCTTCCAAGCCATCAGTGACAACCCATTGTCCATCGTAAGTGCCATTGATAGTGACTGGACGTACTTGGATTTTGTTATCTTTATCAACGATATAAACCTGGGTGTCACCCTTAGGCGTACGCATGACCGCGCTTTGCGGTACCAATGTCGCATTGGTGATAACGCTCTGCGTTAGACGTGCTGTCACATACATACCTGGTAGTAAGATATTGTTGCTATTTGGGAAGATGGCGCGCAAAGTAACCGCACCTGTCGATTCATCGACTTTGGCTTCAGACAGTGCAAGCTTGCCACGTACCGGATAGACTGATCCATCCTCTAATACCAACTCAACTGAGTTCATCCCCGGCTGTGCTTTGCCTGCAGCTATTTGTTGACGTAGCTTTAATAGCTCAGAGGATGATTGACTGATGTCGACATAGATAGGATCTAGGCGTGAGATAGTTACCAATGGATCTGGTTGGCCTGCACTGACCAGCGTACCAGCGGTGACGCTTGAGCGATCCGTGCGGCCAGTCAATGGTGCACGTACAATGGTGCGATTAAGATCTAAAGTGCTGGCTTCTAGACCTGCTTTTGCAGTCTGAATGCCAGCTTTTGCGCTCTCAATACCTGCCTGTGTCTGTCCAACCGCTGCTGCTGCACTTTGTACTGCTGCTTGTGCGGTGCGTACCGCGGTTTGCGCTTGCTCATACTGCTGCTTAGAGATGGCGTCTATATCGACCAGGCCTTGCAGACGTTGTAGATCGTTTTGAGCTTGAGCAAGTGATGCCTGTCGGCTTGCCAGTTCAGCTTTGGCATTGGCATTGTTGGCCAGTGCTGTCTGATAATTGGCTTGTGCTTGCTGCACTGCTGCTTGCCCGCTGGTAACAGAAGAGGCGTAGTTATCAGTGTTGATACGATAAAGTGGCTGGCCTTTTTTGACGTTACCGCCTTCGCGGAACAGTACTTCGTCAATAACGCCACTTACCTGTGGACGGACATCGGCAGTTTGATAAGCTGCGGTACGTCCAGAGAATGTCTGTACTTGGGGTACGGTATCAAAAGTGACAGTTTGGACGTTGACAACGGCTGGCGGCATCTGCTGCTGCGCGGCGGCATCAGTTGCGTCCTCGTTTTTGTCACAGCCAACCAGTACAGCTCCAGATAGTACAGATGCTATTACAAGCGCAAGAGTAGAGTGCTTCATCAATGTCCTCGTCGATAATGTAGGTACGATATAGATAAAATTTTAATAGTGCATCGTAACGTCACATAGACGCAAGCGTTACAGATACGACTAGCAGCTGTTTCTTTGAGCCATCGTGATGACTAATATATAGTAAGTGTATAATGTAAAACCTACCGCATAAAAAGCTGAACCGACTTATATTCTATGTGGTCAACATGATCTGTATCTTATTAATCAAATAATAAAGGCGTGTAGGCGAGGTTTTAGCACTAACAATCAAATAATAAAAGTTGATAAGTAAATTTAGTGCAGTATTATAAACTATAGGGTATACCCTACAGTCAAGCTAATAAAAACAGATCTTTTACAAAAGAAAATCATACTCTTTCTCATGAACTGTATAAACATTGAAGAGGCAAGGATTATAAGAGATAACATTTACCAAAACGCAATATTATTGACAACATAAGAGAATGTTGTTTTTTTGTTATAGAAGCTATTTTTGCATATATATATGAGATTTTAATTAAAAGAAGTCACGTAGACAGCAAAAACGTAATTTTAGCAACATATAAAACGTTTTTTAACCCTAGCTAAAGTACATGGAATATTAACAAAAGGTTATTGAGTAAGCATTATCCAACTAACAGAACAAGTTTTACACAATTATAGTCCTGCAAGTATTTATGAAACTTAAAGAAAGGTAACGATATAGGTAACATGTTATTTTTAAAGAAGTTAGTTTCTAGTTTGTTATTTTTTGATGCAATAGTCGTTAAGAAACTCTGTTTAAATAGCATTCAAATCGTTACTTAAACAGAGTTTGGTCTGTTCAACTACTAAATAGTATTTAGAAATAGAGTCGCCTTTGTCAGTTGATAGCACAGATGATATAGAGCTAATTATAGTAAGCGTGCGCTGGCAAGCTCTGTCAACTGATACAATCCATGACGGTAGCGGTTGTCAGGTAGAGCATTGAGTGCCTGCTGCGCCAACGCGGTTTCTTCTAGCGCGCGCTGTTTGCAGTAATCTAACGCACCTGAGCTACGAACCAACTCGATTAGCTGTTCTGCATTTGGCGTTTTACCTGTCTGTACGGCAATACGCAGCTGCTCATAACTTTGTTTGTCACTGTCTTTGAGTAATTCAAGCGCTTTAATCGTGGGCAAGGTTGGTTTGCCTTCTGCCAAATCATCACCAAGATTTTTACCCATCACTTCACTATCACCACTATAATCAAGGACATCATCGATAATCTGAAAGGCATTACCAAAGTGTTGACCGAAGTCCGCTAAAGCAGATAGATATTGCGTTTGCTCCTGTAATATAGCTGCACCTTGAGTTGCCATCATAAATAGTCGTGAGGTTTTACCATCAATAATATTAAGATAGTCGGCTTCAGTGGCGGCAGGGTTATGCTGATGCTGCAACTGTAAGACTTCGCCTTCAGCAATATCACAAGTACCATCTGAAAATAGCTGTAACAGCGGTAAACTTTGAAAGCTTACTAGTAAATTAAATGCACGGGCAATGAGATAATCTCCAACCAAAACGGCTGTTGCATTGTCCCACGTGGCATTAGCTGTCGGTTTGCCTCGGCGCTGTCCTGACTCATCAATAACGTCATCATGTACCAAAGTTGCCGTATGTAGCATCTCAGTAATGGCTGCTAAATGCATCGCCTGCTGTGATGGTTCGTCGTTTAGCATACGCGCGCATAACAATGTAATTAGTGGACGCATACGTTTGCCGCCAGCATTAATGACATGCTGGGAGACACTCATCACAAGTTGTACTTTTGAATTAAGACTGCCAAACACCTGCTTGTCCATAATCTCGAAGTCATCAGTTACGATACTTTGGATATCAGCGTAGCTTGGCGTAGGTACAGATGGAATAGAGGCGTTCGATAAAGTGGTCGTCATAGTAGATAATCATATTATTAGAAAATAGAAAGAATCGTTTGATAGTCGTTTCTTACAACACTACCGATGTGCTTATAGTAGCATAGCTACATTATCAAATCGGTAAGTAAAGTAAAGCGGCGGTGTATACTACATTGTAAGTTACTGATTATATGAGTTATAATGGTCATACTTAAGTGTTAGTTAGCTGCTAATATGACAACCAAACTGGCTTTATGATTCATCTGGTAGATAATAGGCTTGATTACAGGTTTAATAAAGGTTTAGTAAAACAGTAGTTAAGTTACCAAGTAAACATTATAAACGCCAAAAAACAGGCCGAGCGGCTTGCTTTTATAAGCAAAAAGCCGTAAAATCTTGCCTTTATTTTTCCCTGTCGTGTTCGTTATTGAAGCGTTGATATAATATCAGCCACGGCACACGGGTTAAACGGAGTCATATAATGTACGCAGTAATCAAAACTGGTGGTAAGCAGCACCGCGTTGTCGTCGATGAGCTTTTAAAAGTTGAACTACTAAAAGCAGAAAAAGGCGAAACAATTAAATTAGAAGACGTGTTGATGGTTGTAGACGGCGATGACGTCAAAATCGGTCAGCCTGTTGTAGACGGCGCTAGCGTAGAAGTTGAAGTGGTTGAGCATGGCCGCGGCGAAAAAATCCGTATTATCAAGCACAACCGTCGTAAGCACTATCACAAAGAGCAAGGTCACCGCCAATGGTACACCTTGTTAAAAATCAAAGCCATTAATGCCTAATTCCCTATTTAGCGATTATCGCTAAACTAGCGCACTAAATGCTTAAGAGTTATCGCATTGGCGGTAAGTCACATTAACAAGGAGATTTTCTCATGGCACATAAAAAAGCTGCCGGTTCGACTCGTAACGGTCGTGATTCAAACCCAAAAATGCTGGGCGTAAAAATCTTTGGTGGCCAAGCTATCACAGCTGGTAACATCATCGTACGTCAACGTGGTACAGAATTCCACGCAGGCGAAGGCGTTGGCATGGGTCGTGACCATACTTTATTTGCCTTAAATGACGGCGTTGTAAAGTTTGCGACCAAAGGTAAATTTAACCGTCGTTATGTAACGGTTGAAAGCGAGTAATCATCGCTTTTGAGCTTAAGCTGCTTTATTTTATAACAATAACGTAGCTTGCTACATATTTAAGTCCCTATTACCAATTGGTGATAGGGACTTTTTTATGTTCGCTTTTACTATTATTTACTAGGATAGAACGATAGAAGAATAAAACAGTGTAACTACTGGCGTTACAAGCGTGTATGGCAGGCGTAGTATTGATTGCAATTGAAGACTAGGCGCGTAATAAAAAAACTGGCACACTGTGCTTATTAGTTATTAGCGTTATTTTGTTGAGAGTTAAAGCAAGACTAAAATTAAAATCAACAAACAAGAAACTGGCAACTAAATGGTTAGATCAAAATAAGATAAATATATCATCATGATATTTATATATTTATTGCAATGACTCATACTGCACATGATCTTATCTGGTGCAATGGGTCAACATAACAAAAACACGATGATCTAATTTTTATGTTAATTGATATTTTATTTTTATCACGAGAGGAAAAACCATGACTTTATCGACGACAGTAAAACAAAAAATGATGAGTGGCGCGCTAGCTGGTGTATTAATGACTACGTTTGGTGTGGCAGCACCGATGATAGCATTGACCCAGTCAGCGACAGCGGCACCTGCTGATAATTTGGTCGCAGCCAAACGTTTAAACAAGCTATTAACCAACACTAAGAGCATGACTGCCGACTTTACTCAGACGACTAAAGGCGCAACCAATGGCACCTTTAAAGGTTCAATGAGCGTTCAGCGTCCTAATAACTTTCGCTGGGAAACCAAATCACCATCAGAGCAGCTGATTGTCGCAAATGGCAACTCAATGTGGATCTATGACAAAGATTTGGAGCAAGCAACCAAGCAAGGCGTAGATAGTCAAGTAGGCAACACGCCAGCATTATTACTATCAGGCGATCCAAGTAAGATTGATAAAAACTTTAAAGTCACCCAACCGTACGAAAACAAAAATTACTACGTACTATATCCTAAAACAGGTGATGCTAGTTTTAAAAATCTATCGGTAAGCTTTAATGGTGGTAAGCCTGTCATGATGGTGCTGAATGATACACTTGGACAAACCACATCGATTAAATTTAATAGTATCAAACTCAATCCAAGTATTAGCAGTAGTCAGTTTAAATTTACGCCGCCAAAAGGCGTAGATGTCATCAATCAGTAATCGGCTGATAAAATAAACACAGTAGTATTGATTGATTCATGATTTAATCATTAATAAAGGGGTAGTCCATTATTTGGATCTACCTCTTTTTTATTGGCTATAAGCCATAGAACACAACCATGCATAGCAATATTTATTTAAAGTAGCGCTGCGGGCAGGTTGCAATTGGATGTATTTGGTTTACAATACTCGCAGTCTTGCCACGCATATCAAATACTCTGTTGTATAGTGCTATTATTTCTAGATATACTCGTTGTGATTTTTGGTAATTGACTACATTGTCCAATGTGTTTATCCCAATTATTGGACTGTCAACCAAACTATCGGTCCTGCTATAGCTTTAGGAGTGAGTAGCACATTTGGTTTTATAAAATACATATTTTGTAGCATATAAAATGACTACATAATACAGTTAAAAACTGGCTTTTGATGGGTGATATGCGTATAGTGAGCAAACAGTTTATGCCAGTTGTCATACCATTGTTGATTACGCGTAATGAGTTATTAAATCAATTAAATGTCTAAATATGATATTGATTTAATAAATTTATCTTGCGTCTTTATTAGATGGATTTGATGACCAGCCTTTATCTAGATATGCTACAGTTTTTGACTGATAGGATAGCTGAAGATTGCCAGTCTCTCTGTTTTGGGTCTTAGTGTCAAAGAGCAGTAGACTGCTTTAATATTTTTAGTATTTAGATAGATTTACGGTTGGTATCGTCTTATACCGTCGTCAATAATCTTGATAATTGGTCGTTACCAGCACAGCCTTTGTGTTTTCGTCTGCGTCAGGTAATGCTATGCTGTTATTCTTTATAGAACAATGGTTTGCGTTACTTACGACACGAAATTGGGTGAGGAGCACGTATTATCATGTCTGCTTTTAATTGGTCAGCAGTCGCTTTTATTCTAGCCGCTATGGGGCTAGTCGTCTTTATGCTGGCTGTTCCGCGCTTACTTGGCGGTCGCTCTCAGGGTTTACAAAAAGAAGAAGTATTTGAAGCGGGTGTTGTCGGATCTGGCAACGCCCGTATTCGTTTGTCTGCCAAATTCTATTTGGTGGCTATCTTTTTTGTCATCTTTGATTTAGAAGCGCTGTATTTGTATGCTTATGCGGTCTCAGTCCGTGAGGCCAGTTGGCTTGGGTTTGCAGCAGCGGCGATATTTATTGGTATTTTAATCATTGGTTTGATATATGAGCTAAGCTTGGGTGCTATGAATTGGGCACCTGCTGATAGACGCCGTAAAAAAGAACGTCTTTATGCTGCACCAGCGGGCTTTAATTTGGCTGATATTACCAAGTTCAATGGTGCTCATGAGCTAATGGTAGATCCTACTGGTAAGATACCTGCCCAGTCTTCAGGACAGGTCAATGTTTCAAACAATATTGAAACCAACCGTCGTCATCTAAAAAGTATAGACCATATCAATACCACAGGTAATATTACTTCTGTGGATTTTGCGGCGTCTACCAAGCCAGAAAACGTCGATCGTTGATCGTTGTTCGTTTTGTCTAAAGCAAATCTTGCTTGGAATTACTGGTAAAGAGTAGCTGTAGATTGGTAGTAACAACGCTATATAATGACAGTATGTTTGTATTAATAGTTGCTTATTAATCATAAAAATTATAGCGATAGTGATGATCAGTTGGTTGTCACCCTTCGCTTAATATAAAGGTTGTATGTTATGAAATACACATTAACAAAAGCCAACCCTGATGCAGATACCTATCCTGCACAGTCTCGCCAAACGGTCAATGACCCTATCGAAGATGAAGTAAATAAAAATGTCTTTATGGGACGTCTAGAAGACCTTGTTCATTCAACAGCAAATTGGGGGCGTAAGCACTCACTGTGGCCATTTAACTTTGGTACTTCTTGCTGTTATGTCGAATATGCAACGACACTTACTGCAGTTCATGATTTATCACGCTTCGGTGCAGAGGTTATTCGTGCCTCGCCCCGTCAGGCGGACGTGATGATTGTTGCAGGCACCTGTTTTATTAAGATGGCACCCGTTATCCAGCGTCTCTATGAGCAGATGCTTGAACCAAAATGGGTCATCTCAATGGGAGCGTGTGCCAACTCTGGCGGTATGTATGATATTTACTCAGTGGTACAAGGTGTCGATAAAATCATTCCTGTGGACGTCTATGTTCCAGGCTGTCCGCCGCGTCCAGAGGCATTGATTCAAGGTCTGATGCTACTCCAAGAGTCCATTACCAATGAGCGGCGTCCGCTAGGGGTTCATGTCAATGATCAAGGTATTTATCAGCCACAAATGACCCCTGAACGCGACCGTAAACAAGCAGATCGTATCGCTGTAAAAAACTTGCGTAGTCCAGATAGCATTTAATACTGCTTATATTTAGCCAGCTTTTACTGCATGTATTGGTTTGGCTAGTAGTAAATAACCCATAAAAGTGCGAAGTGCGCATACGCTCATCATAGTTTGGTTATGATTAATGAAGGAATGTATCATTCATGGTCACGGTAGTCGAAAACAAAGATTCTAAGATAAAGCCTGTACCTGCAGTTATTAGAGAGCTGGGGCACAATTATGCAGGTAAGTTCGTGGTACAGCAGACTGTTGATGATATTCCAACGGTTTGGGTCGCGCGTGCCGATTTGCTCGATGTGCTTTTATTCTTACGTAAATTGCCAAAGCCTTATGTCATGTTATTTGACTTATCAGCGATAGATGAGCGTCTACGTCAGCACCGTGCCGGGTTACCTGATAGTGACTTTACCGTGTTTTATCATCTAATGTCGCTTGAACGTAATAGTGATATACGTATCAAGGTTGCTCTGAGCGAAGAGGATTTAAATTTACCGAGCGCCACTAATATTTGGCCAAATGCCAACTGGTATGAGCGCGAAGTGTGGGATATGTTTGGTATTGTTTTTAGTGGTCATCCACACCTAACCCGTATCTTGTTGCCCAAATATTGGGAAGGACATCCACTGCGTAAAGAGTACCATGCACGCGCAACCGAATTTACGCCGTACTTTTTAAACACTGCCAAACAGCGCTATGAACAAGAAAACCTGCGTTTTGTGCCAGAAGAATGGGGCATGAAGCGCTTAGGGCGTGATGAAGACTTTATGTTTTTGAACATCGGTCCCAATCACCCTTCTGCTCATGGTGCGTTCAGACTTGTACTGCAGCTTGATGGTGAGGAAGTAGTCGATTGTATTCCTGATATCGGTTATCACCACCGCGGTGCTGAAAAGATGGCAGAGCGTCAAACATGGCATTCATTTATCCCTTATACCGACCGTATTGACTACCTTGGCGGTGTGATGAATGAGCTACCGTACATCATGTCAGTCGAAAAGCTTGCGGGTATTACTGTGCCAGATCGGGCGCAGACCATTCGCGTGATGATGAGTGAGTTTTTTCGCATTACTAATAACCTGCTGTTTGTTGGTACTTTTATTCAAGATGCTGGCGGTATGACTCCTGTATTTTACATGTTTACCGATCGCCAAAAAGCGTATGACGTCATTGAGGCGGTGACGGGTTATCGTATGCACCCAGCGTGGTTCCGTATCGGTGGTACTGCTGCTGATCTACCGCGTGGCTGGCAACGTTTGGTTCGTGAGTTTTTAGATTGGATGCCAAAGCGTCTGGATGAATATGTCAAAGCGGCCCTACAAAACAGTGTGCTAAAAGGAAGAACCCAAGGCGTTGCACAGTATAATGCCAAGCAAGCATTGGCTTGGGGCGTTACTGGAGCCGGTCTCCGTGCGACAGGTGTAGACTTTGACCTACGAAAAGCGCGTCCTTATATGGGTTATGAGAACTTTGATTTTGAAGTGCCTATTGGTTACAACGGCGATGCTTATGACCGTTGTATGATCAAAGTCGAAGAGATGCGTCAGTCGTTACGTATTATTCGTCAGTGTATGGATCATATGCCGCAAGGGCCTTATAAAGCTGACCATCCACTGGCCGTACCACCGCCAAAAGACCGTACATTGAATGATATCGAAACGCTGATTAACCACTTTATATCTGTATCTTGGGGCCCTGTGATGCCGGCGGGTGAGTGTACAACGATAGTGGAGGCGACCAAAGGTCTAAACAGTTATTACATAA
This sequence comes from uncultured Psychrobacter sp., assembly GCF_947495825.1. Taxonomy (GTDB): domain Bacteria; phylum Pseudomonadota; class Gammaproteobacteria; order Pseudomonadales; family Moraxellaceae; genus Psychrobacter. Next base: position 147,411 of record NZ_CANMAH010000008.1, on the reverse strand, counting down.
CGTCCGACAAAGCCACGATGAGTTACCGAACCCGTATTCGTACGCCGACATTTGCGCATTTGCAGCAAATGCCCTCAGTAATTAATGGCTCCTTGGTGTCAGATGCCATTATGTATTTGGCATCAATTGACATTGTGATGGCAGATTGCGATCGCTAAACATTAAAAAAGACAATTTAATCAATGCATTATTGCTAAATAACACGTCAAATGCGGTAATATTTTAATATAGCAAAAGTCGCAATAAGACATCCTTGTAGTGTGATAAAGCGTGATGATTGAGGAAAGATAGAAGATTATGAAAATTGTTTCCGATAAAATGCCAAAAGTAGATGTGGCCAGCATTCTCACTACTGAGGAGATTGCAGCGATACATGAGTTTATGCATCATTATCCACATGCTCGCGCAGCCTCACTAGACGCATTAAAGATCGTACAAAAACGCAATGGCTGGGTAGATGACGCACAAGTAAACGCGATTGCCAATATTTTAAATATACCGGTGACAGATATGGACGGGGTCGCCACTTTCTTCAACCGTATTTACCGTCAGCCTGTTGGTCGTCATGTCATCTTGATTTGTGACTCCGTTGCCTGCTATTTAACTGGCTATGAAGCGCTATCAGCTGAGCTCAGATTGCAGCTAGGTATCGAATATGGTCAGACGACACATGATGGCCGTTTCACTCTGTTGCCAATCTGTTGTTTGGGTAATTGTGACAAAGGGCCGGCTGTACTGATTGATGAAGACACTTATGGTCCTATTCAGCCCTCTGAGGTCGCACAGTTATTGGAGCTATACGCATGAGATTAACACTGTCAGAGCAGATTGCTCGCCGTCGTCAAGGTCAAGCACCAAGCCAGCTTAATGATCAGCGTGTGCCAATTTATGGTGACAAGGCCACAGCCAATAGCCAAACTAAGCCGCTAACATGGCGCCTAGCTCATCATGATGCCGTATTAGATTTGGCTACTTATCAGTCTTTAGAAGGCTTTACTGGTCTAAAACAAGCTTTAAATAAAGCCCCTAAAGATGTTGAAAATATGATTAAAGCGGCCAATGTGAGAGGCCGCGGCGGTGCAGGTTTTAATGCTGGCCTAAAGTGGTCATTTATGTCACCGCCAGACGGTTTGCCGCGCTATCTTATCTGTAATGCTGATGAGATGGAGCCGGGTACATTTAAAGACCGTTTATTAATGGAGCGTCTGCCATTTCAGCTCATCGAAGGCATGCTTATCACCGCCCATGCGATTGGCGCGACCGACGGCTATATCTTTATCCGCGGTGAGTATATTTTGGCAGCCGAGCGTTTGGTTGCGGCCATCGAAGAGTGTTTAGCCAATAACCTGATGGGCGACAACATCTTAGGCTCAGATTTTAGTTTTCATTTGCATGTGCATACAGGTGCTGGGCGCTATATCTGCGGTGAAGAAACAGCGCTTATTAATTGTTTAGAAGGCCGCCGAGCCAATCCACGTACCAAACCGCCATTTCCGCAAATCTCTGGCGCGTGGGGCAGACCGACAGTGGTCAATAACGTCGAGACATTAAGTAATATGCCAGCTATCTTGAACCATGGCGTTGAATGGTATCAGTCATTATCCAAGATCAAAGGCAAAAGCGAGACCCCTGGTACAAAAATATTTGGTTGCTCAGGTTTGGTCAATGACCCAGGTTTATGGGAGTTGCCATTTGGTTATACCGCTCGTGAAATTATCGAAGACTTGGCTGGCGGTATGCTTGAGGGCAAAAAGCTAAAAGCATGGTTGCCAGGCGGGGCATCGACTGACTTTTTAACCGCTGACCACTTAGATGTGGTAGTAGATTTTGACACCATTCAAAAAGCCGGCAGCCGTATGGGTACTGGACTGATTATGGTGGTCGATGAAGCACAAGATATGGTGCCATTACTTCGTAACCTTGAGATTTTCTTTCAGCGCGAATCATGCGGCTGGTGTACGCCATGTCGTGATGGCCTGCCATGGGGTGTGAAATTACTTACCGCTATCAATGATGGTGAGGGGCAAGTAGGCGATGTAGAAAAACTAGAGGGCCTCACGCGTGACTTATGGATTGGTAAAACTTTCTGTGCCCATGCGCCAGGTGCGATGGAACCACTGATGAGTGCGATTAAATATTTCCGACCTGAGTTTGATCAAAAAATTGCACAGGCAGTTGGTGTAGACGTTATTGAAGCGGCAGCCCATCAACAGCCAGTAGTGAAATAAGGAGAACGGCATGGCAGTCATACATATTGATGGGACCACTGTCGAAGTAGATAGCAGCGATAACTTGCTACAGGCATGTTTGTCACTTGGCATTGATGTGCCATACTTTTGTTATCATCCAGCCTTAGGTTCAGTGGGCTCGTGTCGTCAGTGCGCCGTCAAGCAGTATCAAAATAAAGAAGATATGGAAGCAGGTAAAGGTCGTCTTGTGATGTCGTGTATGGTTGCGCCAGGCGATGACATGTACATTTCGGTCACTGATGATGAAGCCAAAGCGTTTCGTAAGTCGATGGTTGAGCTACTGATGACCAACCATCCACACGACTGCCCAACTTGTGAGGAAGGTGGTCATTGCCACTTGCAAGATATGACTTATATGTCAGGTCATAACAGTCGTCGCTACCGCTTTACCAAACGTACGCACCATAACCAAGATCTTGGGCCGTTTATTGCGCATGAAATGAACCGCTGTATTGCTTGCTATCGCTGTGTACGTTTTTATAAAGACTACGCTGGCGGCGAAGATTTGGGCGTTTATGGTTCAAACAACCGCGTTTATTTTGGTCGTGAGAAAGATGGTCAGTTTGAAAGTGAGTTTTCAGGTAACTTAACCGAAGTTTGTCCCACTGGTGTATTTACCGATAGAACCCATTCTGAGCGCTATAACCGTAAGTGGGACATGCAGTATGCGCCTAGTATCTGTCATGGCTGCTCGGCTGGCTGTAATATCTCACCGGGTGAACGTTATGGCGAGCTACGCCGTATCGAAAACCGCTATAACGGTGAAGTAAACCGTTACTTCTTATGCGATCGTGGTCGTTTTGGTTATGGCTATGTCAATCGTGCTGATCGACCTACCCAAGCGCTTGAGCGTATCAATGACAAACATGTCAAGATCAATATTGACTATGCCTTAGACGAAACTATCAAGCGTATCAAAGACAAAAAAGTCATTGGTATTGGCTCGCCGCGTGCTAGCTTAGAGACCAACTTTGCGCTAAAAAATCTAGTAGGTTTTGATAACTTTTCAACGGGACTGAATCATCAGCAGCAAGCATTGGTCAATAAATGCATTGAAGTATTAAGTACTGAGGGTATCTACAACCCTAGTTTGTCAGGTATTGAAAGTCATGACGCGGTACTGGTCTTGGGTGAGGATATTACGCAAACCTCATCGCGCGTCGCATTATCAGTACGTCAAGCTGCAAAAAACGAAGGCCTAAAAATGGCTGCAGCACTCAAAACACAGGCTTGGCTTGCTGAACCTGTTAAACGTATTGCACAGGATGTGCTAAGTCCAGTCTATGTGATTGACGTGACCCAAACTAAGCTTGAAGACATTAGTAAAGCCAGTGTGGTCGCAACGCCAGAGGATATTATCAAGCTTGGCTTTAAAGTGGCTGATGAGATTGCTAATTTTGCAGATGATTTATCAGAAATAACCGATCCACAAGCATCTGAACAACAAAATACAGATGTCAATGCTGATATTGACGGCATGCAAGCGCTGGCCCAGCAGATAGCCTATGATTTGATTCAAGCAGATCAACCATTGGTCGTCTCAGGTAGTAGCTTGTCATCTACGGCACTGATAGAAGCAGCCGCCCAGATTACTCAGGCACTCACACAAAAACGATTGGCAATCAAGGCCACTGAACAGCAACAAGTGGATGAGCACAATGCCAAGGTTCAGGCTACGCAAGCCCAAGCCGTTGCCGCTGATGATCAGCCTGAAGAAGATAAAGAGCTTGAAGCCAAACCTGCTAAACCGCAGACAGGTACCGATAAAGATGCACAAGACGATGTCAAGCGTGAGCCTGCGGATAAACTTGAACTTAAAGAGGTGAATAAAAGCTATCAGGCGCAGGCTGGTATTTATTTAACGGTTCCTGATGCCAATAGCATGGGTGTTTGCCTGCTCGGTGGACAGTCGGTAGAAGAGATGCTAGCTACTGATTTTGATGTCGTCATTGTCGCTGAAAACCAGCTGACTGATGCGATCGATGCTAACAAGCTAACACAGTTGTTAGTAGATAAAACAGTCATTGCCCTTGATCATCAATTGCTCGACTGGCATAAAGATGTCGATATTGTACTGCCCGCTGCAAGCTTTGCTGAAGCGGATGGTACCTTGGTATCAAGCGAGGGTCGTGCTCAGCGCTTCTTTCAGGTTTATGATAACAATTATTATCATCCGATGAGTAGCATCAAAGAAGGCTGGCGCTGGTTGCATGCTGTCCATAGCAGCTTAGAAGATCGAGATGTCGACTGGACACAGCTCGATGATGTGATTAGTGCTCTAGTAGCGACTCATCCTAAGCTTGCTGGCATTAAAGCTGCGGCGCCTAATGCTGATTATCGTATCACGGGTCTTAAAATTGCCCGTCAGCCGCGTCGTTATTCTGGTCGCACCGCAATGCGTGCGCCAATATCTGTCCATGAACCAATGCAGCCAAAAGATTGGGATACCAGCTTAACCTTTTCGATGGAAGGCTATAGCGGCAAACAAACCCCAAGCTCGATGATTCCTTTTGCCCATGCACCAGGTTGGAACTCTCCGCAAGCATGGAACAAATATCAAGATAAAGTTGGCGGTCATCTGAAAAATGGTGACCCAGGTGTGCGCTTGTTCGATATATTTGAGCGTCTACCAACACGTCAATATATTGCTCCAGAAACAGGTTCGATAACGACGACGGATATAGCAAAAGGCCAAGCCAAATTGGTACCTGTTTATAATATCTATGCCAGCTCGATGATGGCATCACGAAGTCCAATTGTTGCTGAACAACTGCCTGTAGCAGCATGGCGTATCGGTGTTGACGATGCCAAAAACTGGAATATTGCAACTGGCGATTACCTAGCTATCGAGATTAATAAACAACAAATCACGTTGCCAGTTCAGCTTGTTGGTTATTTAGCAGAAGGCTGTATCGGCTATCCAGTTGGACAAGTAAACATTATCCATCCATCAATGCCAGCTTCGGTACGCAAAGTGGATGCGCCAGTAACAATGGTAGGTAATATGGCTGATGATAATTCTTTGATACGTGACAGCGAGACTGGTAATGGTCTTGATGATAATCGCTCAACTCAAACAACGATAGCTCCGACCACTACACAGGAGATGTAATATGCAAGTGACCCGTATTATTCCTGATGTACCAACATTTTTGGCTGACAGCATGACCTTTGATACTTGGTCTATTCTGTTTTTGGTCGGGCAGTCTTTGATGATTTTTTTGGTCGTCGTTTTGGTAGCCGCGATTATGATTGTCTACGAGCGTCGTATGTTAGCGCTGTGGCAAGATCGTTACGGCCCCAACCGTGTCGGGCCTTTTGGCTCTTTGCAGCTGGTTGCCGATATGCTCAAAATCTTCTTTAAAGAAGATTGGATACCAAAATTTACCGATAAGTTTATGTTTACCTTGGCGCCTGCGGTCGCTATGTTCACTGCATTGGCCTCATTTGCCATTATCCCGGTCTCGCCAACGCTTGGTGTTGCTGATTGGGATATTGGCATTTTGTTTTTCTTTGCTATGGCAGGTATCGCTGTCTACGCGGTTATGTTTGGCGGTTGGGCTTCTGCAAACAAGTTCTCATTACTTGGTGGCCTGCGTTCAGCAGCACAAACGATCAGCTATGAGGTGTTTTTAGGCTTGTCATTAATGGGTGTGGTTGCACTGACAGGCTCTTTTAATTTGCGCGAAATCGTTGAGTCACAAATTGATGGCTGGTATATCATTCCGCAGTTTTTTGGTTTTTTAACCTTTGTGGTCGCTGGTGTTGCAGTGACGCATAGACATCCATTTGATCAGCCAGAAGCAGAGCAAGAGCTTGCCGAAGGTTATCATGTCGAATACTCAGGTATGAAATTTGGCATGTTCTTTATTGGTGAGTATGTCAATGTGGTACTCATCTCTGCGCTGATGACTTGCTTATTCTTTGGGGGCTGGCTTGCACCCTTTAATTTAGATATTCCATTTATCCCGCCAGCTTTTTGGTTCATGATAAAAACGCTATTTTTTATGACCATGTTTGTTTTGGCTCGAGGCTCACTCATGCGTCCGCGTTATGATCAGGTGATGAATTTTGGTTGGAAAGTCTGTCTGCCAGTTACTTTGATCAATCTACTGATTACTGCTGCTGTTATATTGATGTTTTCTCCAGCACTGTAGTTTTGGTAAAGATCTAAAGTAATGCTGATAAGGATAATAATCCCATGTTTACTACGATAAAAAAGATTGTCATTGGTATTTTTACCATTGTCCGCAGCATGTGGATGGTCAATAGCCATGCGATTAGGCCACGCGATACAATATTGTATCCTGAAGAGCCTGTGCCAGTACCGCCGCGTTTTCGTGGACGTATTATATTGTCACGTGATCCAGACGGTGATGAGCGCTGCGTTGCTTGTAACTTATGTGCAGTGGCGTGTCCAGTTGGTTGTATCTCGTTGCAAAAAGCTGAGCGTGATGATGGTCGCTGGTATCCAGAGTTTTTTCGAATTAATTTTTCACGCTGCATCTTTTGTGGATTGTGTGAAGAAGCGTGCCCAACGACTGCGATTCAGCTGACGCCAGATTTTGAGCTGGGTGAGTATGATCGTCAGGATTTGGTCTATGAAAAAGAGCATTTACTTATTTCAGGACCAGGTAAATATCCTGACTATAACTATTATCGCGTCTCTGGTATGGCCGTGGCAGATAAACCAAAAGGAGCTGCACAAAATGAAGCCGCACCTATTGATCTTCGGAGCTTGCTGCCATGATGAATATATTAAACAACCCGGAGCTCGCAGGTTTTTATTCACTTGCAGCAGTTGCTATTTTTGCTAGTCTGCGTGTGATCACTCATGCCAACCCAGTCCATGCTATTTTATCGATGATCGTATCATTGTTAGCGATAGCCGGTATATTTTTCGTACTGGGTGCTCCTTTTGCAGGAGCGCTTGAGATCGTTGTATACGCGGGTGCAATTATGGTGCTTTTCGTTTTTGTCATTATGATGCTGAATCTTGGCATGGCTAATGATGCTCGTGAGGAGCGTTGGCTTAGTGCAGGAACATGGGCGGTACCAACTGGATTGACTGTGATTATTGCGGTTGTGCTATATGCGATGATTGGTCTTAATCATAATGAAGTCGCCATGATTGGCGGTACGTCTATCTCTGCCAAAGCAGTTGGTACGGCACTGTTTACTAAGTATGTCATGTTGGTTGAGGTAGCAGCGCTACTACTATTGGCAGCCCTAGTTGCTGCTTATCATTTGGGCAAAGAGTCTGTAGATGATGAAATCATCGGCAACGATAGTCAAAACTTCCACCCAAATGTGGGCAGTATTATAGAACATGATAATAAGAGCAGTGCAGCTAGCGATACCGCTAAGATAGCTGAACCATACGAATACAAAGAAGTAGATCCACATGACTATGTAGGTGTACAGCGAGTCACGCGTAAGGAGTCCGACTGATGATATTAGCAGCGAGCGTGGCACAAGACGTGTCCAACGTCCCGTTCGCCCATGAGGTAGTAGGCTTAGTGCAGCCCGCTGCTGAGGCGCAAGGTGTACTGGGTATGATACCTATGAGCCATGGACTAATCTTGGCAGGTATATTGTTCGCTATTGGACTATGCGGTGTCATGGTACGTCGTAACTTTTTATTCATGCTAATGAGCCTTGAGATTATGATGAATGCGGCGGCATTAGCATTTGTAGTGGCAGGTAGCCGCTGGGTCGATCCAGACGGACAGATCATGTTTATCTTTATTTTGACGTTAGCAGCAGCTGAGGCAGCCATTGGTTTGGCAATATTACTACAGTTTTACCATAAGCGTGGGCATCTCGATGTCGATAGCGCCAATGAGATGAAGGGATGATGTCATGAGTTTATTACCATTAACCTTTATACTTCCGCTCATTGGCTTTTTAATATTGGCCTTTATGCGTGACAAGCTAACTGAACAAGCAGCTGCATTTGTTGGTGTTGGGAGCATGCTGTTATCCGCATTGTGTGCCTTGGTTGCCAGTTATACTTTTTTGATGGACAATCCAGCAGGTACCGTAATACAAGTACCGCTATGGACGTGGTTTCAAGTTGGCGACTTTGCGCCAAGCTTTGCTCTAAGCTTTGATGGTTTAGCATTGACCATGACTGGGATTATTACTGGTATTGGCTTTTTGATTCATCTGTTTGCCGCTTGGTATATGAAAGGTGATAAAGGCTTTGCCCGTTTTTTTAGTTATATGAACCTATTCGTTGCCAGCATGCTATTGCTAGTACTCGCAGATGATTTGTTGCTACTTTATCTTGGCTGGGAAGGTGTGGGTATTTGCTCATACCTATTGATTGGTTTTTACTTTGAAGACCGTGCCAATGGCCGAGCTGCGATGAAAGCTTTTACCGTTACTCGTGTCGGTGATGTGTTTTTAGCATTTGGACTGTTTTTGCTGTTTCGTGAATTTGGTACGCTCAATATTCAAGAGATTATTACGCGTGCGCCAGAGGTGGTTGATCTTAATAATCCAACGATGATGTTGACCACTATGATGCTGGTTGGCGGGGCGATGGGTAAGTCCGCGCAGTTGCCATTACATACGTGGCTTGCTGATGCGATGGCAGGTCCGACACCGGTATCTGCATTGATTCACGCGGCGACCATGGTAACCGCAGGCGTTTATTTAATCGCACGTATGCATCCGTTATTTATTTTGACTCCTGGTATTCTTTTATATTGGGTTGGAGCAGTAGGCGCATTGACGCTTGTTGTCGCCGGATTCTGTGCATTGGTACAAACAGATATCAAGCGTATCCTAGCGTATTCGACCATGAGCCAAATCGGTTATATGTTCTTAGCGCTTGGCGTTGGCGCGTGGCAAGGTGCAATATTTCATTTAATGACCCATGCTTTTTTCAAAGCTCTATTGTTCTTATCTTCAGGGGCGGTCATCCTTGCAGTCCATCATGAGCAAGATATCTTTAAGATGGGCGGCTTACGCAAAAAGATACCATTGGTATTTTGGTGCTATATCATCGGCGGTGGTGCGCTTGCAGCCATACCTTGGGTGACAGTAGGTTTTTACTCTAAAGAAGCCATTCTGTGGGAGACCTATGCTACTGGTCATCAAGTTTTGTTCTATATGGGTGTATTCGGTGCATTCTTAACGGCAATCTATACTTTCCGTATGATTTGGATTGTCTTTTTTGGCGAAGAAAAAACGCCTGCCCATAAGTTATCTGGTATGTCGTATTGGTTGCCACTGACTGTACTGCTGGTACTATCCACGGCAGTGGGCGCACTCATAACGCCACCGCTACAAGGTGTGTTGCCAGAAAGCGTTGGTCATCTATTGGAAGTCGCAGGTCAAGCCCATGCTAAACATACAGCAGAATATATCGCGATGGGTGCAATGTTGGCCGGTTTGATAATAGCCGCTTTATTATATGTGGTTGATAAAGGACGAATGTTGACGCGCTTTAAACAATCAAGTATCGGTGGCGCGCTGTACTATTGGTGCTATAACGGTATGGGCTTTGATGCGCTATACGATTTGATTTTTGTAAAACCCTTTTTATTCATTGGCCGCTTATTTAAAGCCGATCCTATTGATAAAACATGGAATATATTACCTATGTTGGCATCAGCAGGAAACAAAGCGATGTCTGCAACGCAAACAGGGTCACTTCGAGGCTATGCGGCAAGCTTTGGCTTGGGTATGGCTGTATTGCTCGTGCTGGTAATGATGACGGTGGTATAAGATGATAGAGTTACAACAAACGTGGATGCTGCCAGCATTGATTGCAATACCATTTATTGCAGGGTTGTTATGTTGGTTGGTTGAGCGGGTAAATAAGCGTCTGCCGCGGTGGATTGCTTTGATCGGCATGATGCTGACCTTTGGATTGTCACTTGTGTTATGGCAGTATGGTGATTTTTCGGGTATGAGCAAGCAAGTCATAGCACCACAATCTTCGGTGCCTTGGGTTGCTGAATATAGTGTGCCATGGATACCAAGTTTTGGTATTAGCTTTCATTTGGCAATGGATGGTATGTCGTTGCTGATGATTGTGTTGACAGGGTTACTTGGTGTGGCTGCTGTTGCTTGTTCGTGGAATGAGATTCAACGCCGAGTTGGATTCTTTCATCTAAACTTGTTATGGAGTTTGGGCGGCGTTATAGGGGTGTTCTTAGCGATTGATATGTTCCTCTTTTTCTTCTTTTGGGAGATGATGCTGGTTCCTATCTATTTCTTGATTGCTCTTTGGGGTCACGATGTCGCTGGTGGTAATACCAAAGAATATGCTGCTACCAAGTTTTTTATTTATACCCAAGCGTCTGGGCTTATCATGCTCATTGGTATTTTGCTATTAGTGCTCTTTAATTATGCCAATCGCGGTGTGGTTAGCTTTAATTATAATGACTTGCTCGGTACGCCACTTGGCGGCTGGGAATATCCTATCATGCTTTGCTTTTTTATTGGTTTTGCCGTCAAGTTGCCAATCATTCCTTTTCATGGCTGGTTGCCCGATGCGCATGCGCAAGCACCAACAGCAGGTTCGGTAGATTTGGCAGGGGTGCTAATCAAGACAGCAGCTTATGGTCTGATTCGCTTCGTATTGCCTTTATTTCCAGCAGCTTCTCAAGAGTTTGCACCAATTGCCATTACGTTAGGGACTATTGGTATATTTTACGGAGCTTGGCTTGCCTTTATGCAAACCGATATGAAGCGTTTGCTTGCCTATACCAGTGTTTCGCACATGGGCTTCGTGGTTTTGGCGATTTATGCAGGTACGTTGCTCAGTCTGCAAGGCCTGATGATTCAGATGCTTGCGCACGGGCTTAGCTCGGCTGCACTATTTATCATGGCAGGACAGCTCTATGAACGTCTACATACTCGTGATCTGACTTTGATGGGCGGTATGTGGGGACAGTTCCGTTATTATGCTCCGATATTGATGTTCTTTTGCGCAGCGCTCCTAGGTATTCCTGGTACGGGTAACTTTATCGGTGAGTTCATGATTTTATTTGGTGCATTTGCCCAGTATCCAGTATTTGTGGTACTAGCAACCTTTAGCTTGGTATTGGCTGGTTTGTATTCATTAATCTTGATTTATCGCGCATTGTTTGGGGTTAATAATATTGAAGAGGTGGCGTTGCACGAGACCAAGTCACATGGTTTGCCGACACGCAAATTAAAAGATTTGGGCAAGCGTGAGCTGTCATTACTACTTATGTTAGCGGCTGGATTGGTATGGCTCGGCCTGTACCCGCAGCCGATACTTGATACATCAAGTCAAGCCATGCAGTGGATTAATAATGCATATGTCTACAGTGAAATCACTCAAGTAGATGCGTCACAGTTACTTGATGCAATGGAGGCACGTTAAGTCATGAATGATATTACGATGAATGATTTGATGGGGCTAATGCCTTATGCACCAATCATTGCAGTGGTAGTTACAACGTTATTGGCCATGATTGCGATTACTATTAAGCGCTCGCATGTCATCACCGGCACTATTACCGTGACTGGACTAAACGTTGGTCTGTTTATCCTACTTGCACAAATAGGAGGGGTAATAGACAGCCGATATGCATTGCCAAACGCTGAGCAGTTATTTGTAATCGATAATTTTGCTCAGTTTAATATGGTCGTTATTTTTATCTGTGCGCTGGCATGTTGTACATTAGCTTACGCATATTTGGCCAATCTTAAAGACAATAAAGATGAGCTGTATCTGCTGATGTTAGTGTCGACCACTGGCGCGCTTTTAATGGTATCGGCGCAGCATATGGCTGCATTCTTTATGAGCTTAGAGCTTTTGTCTATACCGCTATATGGTCTGCTGTCTTATACTTTTTTACGTAATCGCTCACTCGAATCAGGGCTTAAGTACTTAGTATTATCAGCGACTGCCTCTGCCACCTTATTAATGGGAATGGCTTTCATCTATGCCCAAGTTGGTTCATTGGCATTCAAACCTATTAGCTTAGTATTGGGTGATATATTTGAATCACCACTACTAATATTAGGTACAGCGTTAATGATGTTTGGTATTGCTTTTAAGCTATCAGCAGCCCCTTTTCATATGTGGACGCCAGATGTGTACGAAGGTGCGCCAGCTCCTATAGCGACTTATCTGGCTTCAGTCTCCAAAGTTGCTATGATGGCACTTGCTGTCCGCTTCTTGATTGATACGGCTTTACTGGCCTTACCATCAGTACAGATGCTAATTATGATCATGGCAACCTTGTCTATTTTGGTTGGTAACTTATTGGCAGTACGTCAAACCAATTTAAAGCGTCTACTAGGGTATTCTTCTATCGCTCATATGGGTTATGTGCTGATTGTGATTGTCAGTATTGGTAGTGCCGCTGATAGTATTACTAGTATGTATATGGCCGTTTATGCCTTTACTTCTATCGGTGCGTTTGGTGTTGTGACTTTAATGTCTAGTCCTTATCGATTGGCCGGTGAAGCTGATGAGCTGATACATTATCAAGGATTGTTTTGGCGTCGTCCGGTACTAACGGCTGTTATGACAACTATGATGCTCTCATTAGCTGGTATTCCATTGACTGCTGGCTTTATTACCAAGCTATTTGCCATACTAGCAGCTGTTCAGGGTACGAACTGGTTCTTAGCTGCGATGATTATTTTGGGTAGTGCTATTGGTTTGTTCTACTATTTACGTGTCATGCTGACACTGTTTAAACGTCCAAAAGAGTTTATTGAGTTTGACGTGGCAGGGCAATGGGGCATCCGTATGGGTGGTCTGATGGTCATCGGTGTGACCGCAGTGATTATTTTCTTTGGTATATTACCCAACAGTATGATTGTATGGTCGAGTATGGCACGTATCTGGTAACATACGGCTTATATAAGGGCTAATAAGCTTTGATTGAGCTATTACAGTTACTGATAGAAAACCAAGATGCGCTGAGTTTATGATAAGCTTGGCGCATCTTTTTTATTTGTTCGTTTTAATAAACCACGCAAAAATTAACAAAATATAAGTGACTAATTATTATGAGTGAAGACAATATTCAAGCCGTCAAAGTACTGAGTAAGACCACTTGGACCCCCAATCTGTTTAGTTTTACCGTGACGCGTCCAGACAGCTTTAAGTTTACTGCAGGTCAATTTGTACGTTTGGGTGTCAATCCTAGTAAGCTACAATATTATAAGCAACAAGGTGAGGCGCAAAGCCAAACAACTGACGCCGCGCCGGATGAAGATATTTTCCGCGCTTACTCGATAGTATCTTCACCGTTTGATGAAGTACTGGAGTTTTTCTCTATCGTGATTCCAGATGGGGCGTTTACATCACAGTTGCAGCACTTACAAGTGGGGGACGAGTTACTCCTCAATACTATGCCATTCGGCTTTTTGACTTTAGCTCGCTATCAAAAACCTTTACCAAAAGACTTATGGTTGCTTGCAACTGGCACTGGCTTGGCACCTTTTTTATCAATGCTGCAAGATATGCAAACATGGCAAGACTATGAGCATATCGTCTTAGCTTATAGCGCGCGCTCAAAAGAGGAGCTGGCGTACGTTGAGCAAATAAAGCAATTGCAAGATGACTTTGGTACATTGGTGGATAATCCTGCCAGCTTAATCTTTGTGCCGATTGTGACTCGTGAGCCTATGGAAGGAGCGCTTAGCGAGCGGTTGCCACAATTATTACTAAATGGTGAGCTTGAGAGGCAGGCTGGTATAAAGCTAGATAACGATAGCGCCCATGTGATGCTATGTGGTAATCCAGACATGGTAGAAGATACCAAAGAGACGTTAAAAGATTTAGGTTTTGTTATGAACCGCCGTGGTGAAGGGAACATTGCGGTGGAAAACTATTGGTAAGCAGTAGATAAGTCATTGGCTTTGAGAGTAATAATAAATCATTAAAAAACGCTGCGATCTGATGATTGGCAGCGTTTTTTATTATTCAATAAAAACTGTAATATAGGCCGTAGCTATTCTGTACTGGGCTCAGTCGCGTCATCTACAGGATGGATAGGTCCTTGCATTAATTCGGGTTCATCATCATCACCAATGATATCTTCACCACTACTACCGCCCAGTAAATCGCGATAATTAATTTGTGCTTTTAGAATCAATTGATCTTCTTCAACCTCTCCGTAATTTACCTGTACCTTATGTAGGGTACTCATGATTTTTTGGTTCTTCTTAAGCCAGCGATTGATATCGAGATAAATAATATCTTCTTTAGCACGAGCAATATTGATGTAAGTGAGGATTACGCCTAGAGGATCTTTTTTTAGGACGCTATGATAAAACCAGATAGCAAGTTTGACCCCTTGAAGCTTTAGGAACGATTCGCAGCGTAAGTTAAGCACATCTGTATAAGTCAGTTGTCCAAACACAAAACGCTGTACGTTACGATCAAGTTGGGCATGTACTAAGCTAAAGTTACCAGCTACTTCAGCATATATACCAGCAGCATTTACTGTACAGTATAGGCGAAACCAGTCATCATGTAACTCAACTCTCAACTCTAAGATAGACTTAACATTGTCCGTGACGAACTTCTGTAATGCATCGTTGACGTATTTTTGCGCAACAGGCAAAGCCAATTCATCATCAAGCTTATCGGCAGTCTTATTATAAATATTCTTGATACTTTGGGTTAGGCTCTCCCAACCATCACTAAATGATTCGTTGAATTGATAGCCAAGATTATCGGAGAGGTCATCGAAGTTGTCGAAGTTATCGAAGTTACTCAAACTTGTTATCCTTGTGATTATAGTAGGATTATTTTTACTACATGATTGATTGTCAGACGCTAATTGATATTGTAGGTAGCACTATGACGAGTGAAAATAGTATATAGCAAAATAGCATGCTACAAAACGTAAGGCCTTATATTGTAGCAAATAACCTAAAAAACATAACGAAGAATGCCAAGCAAACATACATAGTTTGGTCGTAACGCTTTTAGTCTCAAGCCTTATTTGTATTTTGATTATGATAAAGTGACACCATAGCGATACAACTGTTGCTCATGTTATGATGGCACAAATACAGCGATTGATCGGCATAATTATTGCTTATCAGAGGGCTACAATCTGCATAATGCGGTATGATCGTATCAAAACGATGACCGCTGTTTTTACGCTTATAATTTGAGATTTATTGTGGCCCATATTAAAGACTCTCAAAGCTATCATTTTTCTACGCCCGCTGCGGCGCGTGATTTTAGTTTACCGGTTGCTATTGTTATTGCGTTATTCGTACATGGCGCCCTTATTTTTGGCATCAGTTTCTCTATGGGTCAAGATCCCGCTGCATTGATGCAAGACGTGGCAAAAGCTTTGACAGACAATATGCAGCCAAACGAAGATGCTCATTATATTGCAAATGCTTCCCAACAAGGTGGCGGCTCAGTACGTCAACAAGTGCGACAAGAAAGCGTCCAAACAAGTCCATTGACCTCAGAGCAGATAAGCAAAACGCAAGATGTTATCAATCTGCAGCGCCAAGTACGTCAACAGCGTTATCAAGAAAGTTATCTACGTACCACTTTGAGCTGGCGTAAGGCTGATGTAGAAGCTGATAATGACAGCAAGCAAGCGCAAGATGATATGATGGCGCAAGAGGAGAGACTGCGTCAGCAGATTGCCACTTTAGAGGCGCAGTTGTCTCAGCGTCAACAGGTATATGCTACCAAGTCTAAAGTAGTGACCGTTGATAGCAACTCGACGACGCGCGGCGCTGCAGCGGACTATATCGAAACCTTCCGTGAGCATGTCGAACGAGTTGGTAACTTGCATTATCCAGTGCAGGCACGTGCCCAAGGTATCACAGGTGAAGTGCGTCTTATGGTGATTATTAGCAATGATGGCAATATTAAAGCCATTCGCTTACTTGAAAGCTCAGGCTCGACGATATTGGATGAAGCTGCGAAGCAGTCAGTACGACAAGCTGCGCCCTTTGGTAAATTTACCGCAGATATGAATGATATTGTCGAGCTGCGTTTGATACGTACCTATCGTTATAGTGATAAAGTAGAAGTAACTTATTAAAAATAAGCGGACAAAGAACAACAGATTTATAGATAGAGTATAAAAGACTTATTGAATAAAATAGGGTATAAACTGTCAGGATAACTAGGTTAAGATATCAGAGCTATTAAAATAATAACTGGCATCCGATTGTGACCGTAAGTCTGATAAACAAACGAAGCTACAAAATAAAGAGTCGGTATGGAATTTTTAGGTTTTACTATTGATGTTGCGACACTAACGACTAATGCATTAAGCTTAGTGTTTAAAGTTGCTTTAGCGATACTAATATTCGTGGTCGGGCGCTGGCTTGCCAAAAAGGCAGTGACATTTGCTCATAGTATCATGTTACGTAGCCGCTTAGATGATACTGTTGCCAGCTTTTTGGGTCGTCTTTTGTATGGGGTGCTGCTGGTCATTGTGGTCTTAGCCGCACTGAGCAAAGTTGGTGTGCAGACCACCTCAGTCGTTGCTATATTGGGCGGTGCTGCGGTCGCGATTGGTTTGTCGTTAAAAGATCAGTTGTCAAACTTTGCCGCTGGCATTATGATTGTGACTTTTCGGCCGTTTGTAACTGGTGACTATGTACAGATTAGCAGTTACACAGGGACAGTTACTGAAATTACTTTGGTTAACACTCATTTAACCACGATTAATAATCACGATATCATCATCCCAAATGGCGATATCACCACATCAGCTGTGATCAATTATACCGCGCTGCCTAACCGCCGCGTCGACATCACGGTCGGTATTGGCTATGATGCCGATATCAAAACCGCCAAAGAGGTCATGCTAAGCTTGGCCAGAAATAATCCAATGGCCTTTACAGATCCTGAGCCTATCGTGCGCGTGACCAATCTTGGCGACAACTCGGTAGATTTGACCCTCAATGTTTGGACAACCAATGCTGATTGGTGGACCATGCAGTGTGATTTGCTTGAGCAGTTTAAGTACGCTTTAGATGATGAGAAGATTGAGATTCCATTCCCGCAGCGTAGCGTCCATGTCAAAGGTTTGGATCAGATGATTAATCAGATGGGTCAGTCGCAAAAACTGCCCATGACTAAAGACTGAGCAAGGATTGGTTATTCATTGATTATTCTAAGAGATTGATGCGGTCAAAAAACTGCCCTCGTCAAACTCAAGTGTTTGGTAGATAGGGGTTTGGTAGGTTGAGACTTGCCAAAATCTCTATCTCAAACCCTTCCATCTCCTCTTGCTCAGCTTGTCCAAGCTCATGATCGAAACCTAGTAAATGTAGCATACCATGTACCAGTAAATGGCTAATATGCTGCGTCAGCGTTTTTTCTTGCTCTATAGCTTCATGCGCCACGACTTCATGACAAATAATAAGCTCTCCCAGTGGCAGTGTTGGCATCAACTCAATAATATTAACTGGCATCTCGCTTGGGTAAGACAAAATATTGGTCGCATAATCTTTGCCCCGTGCTTCCAAATTTAATTCACGACCTTCAATCTTGTCAGTAATATATACATCTAACGCTTTGATTTTGTGCTGCCATGTCTCAAGACTAATATCTGTAAAGTAGGGTAGCATCAGACCGTTCTCTATACGTCTATCTATATATTTTAAAGTTGCAACCATGATTGGCAATAGACGATCTTCACTATAGTAACGACTGATTAACCCCTCATCGATACTATCAATAGCGCTGACATCAAGCTCAACCTTGTCTAGATTATTTATCTTTAGTACGTTTATATTATCGTTGTTAGATTGGTTCATAGCTTCACCTTAAGGAGAGGTATAGTTGATTCTAAATAAAACAGATACATTGTATGTCAACGTGGAACTGGTATAAATTTTCCTTGCGTGCTGTGCCTGCGCCGATAGAGGCTGCGTAAAATTCATCCCAGACCCACTGTATCGTTTTTGTACTGAACTCACTATATTACGCTTATCAAGACTAATTTTATTTAATGTTAATTAAAAGACCGGATCACTATTTTTAGTAATCCGGTCTTTTGAGTTAGACATACACTGTTTAAAGATGCTTAGCTATAGCTTGGAGGCTGCATCCGCCGCCGCTTGTCTACGCTCTTGCTCTGCAATACGCTCTTTTTTGCGTTTTTCTTCTAATAGCAGCTGTTCACTATCAAACACATCATAAGCTTCAACAATTTGCTGTACCAACTGATGACGTACCACGTCTTTTGAGTCAAACCTAGTGATATGGATCTCTTCAATACCGCTTAGGATATCTAGTGCTTGCGTCAGTCCTGACTTGGTACCGCGCGGTAGATCGACCTGTGAGATGTCCCCTGTGATGACAGCGCGTGAACCAAAACCTAAGCGCGTCAAAAACATTTTCATTTGCTCAGGCGTGGTATTTTGCGCCTCATCCAAGATGACAAATGAGTTATTTAACGTGCGACCACGCATATAAGCCAATGGCGCAACTTCAATAATTTGACGTTCAATCATTTTGCCGACTTTTTCAAAGCCCAGCATCTCATATAGTGCGTCGTATAATGGGCGCAAGTAGGGGTCAATTTTTTGTGCTAAGTCACCCGGTAAGAAGCCTAACTTCTCTCCAGCTTCTACCGCTGGACGAACCAGCAAAATACGCTCAATCTCATTACGCTCTATCATATCGACTGCGCAGGCGACCGCAAGATAAGTCTTACCCGTACCGGCAGGCCCAATACCAAACGATACATCAGAGCTGAGCACGTTTTTTACATAACGCTGCTGATTGCCACCGCGTGGGATGATTTTGCCTTTACGGGTACGTAAACTAACAGGGGTAAAATCATTTGCCGAATCCAAATCGTCTGCGTCGTCTGCGTCATCGGCAGATTCTTGCTCATTGTCTGCCATGTCTTCATCGCGCGAGATACTTGACTGGATGATCAGATGCAGCTCTTCTGCACTAATGTCCTTTGTGTTTTGCGCCTCATCGACCAGCTTATAGATGATGCGTTCGCCGCGCTCGACCGCAGTCACATCACCGCTAAGGCAAAAGTCACCTTGGCGTTGAATGATTTTGATGTCGAGGCGGTCTTGTAGGTATTTCATGTGATTATTATATTCGCCAAGCACAGTCTTAAGCTGTGCTGGAGTTAGTGATTCAAACTTTATACGGCGGTTCATAGAATCAGTCAAGCGATTATCCTTGTATTTGTTGCCCATTAGTGCTCTTCAACATCAGCAAAACTGCGGGCTTAATAAATAAAACAATGGTAAAAACTTATTACTTTTAAGTAGTAGAGAGATGACAGTAAAATCGTTAGTTATATAGAAGATGATAAGTTGCTATCTTGTCTTTATTATGGTTGATAGTTTTTAAATTTCAAGCCATACACAAGGGTAGTTAGCTTGGTTTTTGTATGGGGATTGCAACACTTACAGTCAATAGCAGTTTTCTGTTGTATAAGGAGGCATTTATGGATAGTGTCTTAATAAGCTTACTGTAAAGGACACAGAAGTTCGGGCAATTTATGGTAATCTATCAGCTGCCCAAAAACGGTCTAGTCGTTATACAGAAGCCTTAGTAAACGGTCAAATACCTATCAATTACTAAATAAAAATACTGAATAGGCTTGTATAACCGCTCTATCCAATCAGTTCCAATAGGAATAATAATGATACAAGATACTCATTCAACTATGTCAACTAAGACAAATGCTATGCATTCGAATACCGTAAATCAGGCTCTCGATACGAAAAATAATAAAGCAGCAATCACCGACCAGCAAGTGCTGATCGCAGGCGGCGGTCATGTGGGTCTGTCTTTTGCCTTGCTGCTCGCCCATCATGGTATCGCAAGCACCTTACTCGAAAAAAACAGCTACCCAACCATCAGTCCGCACGATGATCGCACGCGCAGTCATTATTTGGACAGTCGCAACACCGCTCTGTCGCGGCGCACCGTACAGATTTATCAAGAGATTGGGCTATGGGATGAGCTACAAAGCCATGCCTGCCGTATTGATGCAGTACAAATCAGCGAGCAAGGCAGCTTTGGCCGCGCGCAATTAAATAAAGCGGACGAGCAGGTCGAATCGTTTGGGCAAGTGATGGAAAACGCTTGGCTGGGGCGTAAGCTGTTACTGGCCGCGCAGCAAGAGCCGCTGATTAGCATCATTGATAATGCCAACGTCATCGCTGTCGAGCAGCAGCCTGATGGCGTGACGCTCAGCTTTAGCTACTACGGCGAAGAAGAGCATGAGCAGCAGCTGCAGGCCAGTCTACTGGTCGCTTGCGATGGCCGCGATTCTACCGTGCGCCAGTTATTGGACATCGGCACGACGACGTATGATTATCAGCAGACCGCCATCGTCGGAGTGGTAGAGACGGATAAGCCGCACGACCATGTTGCCATTGAGCGCTTTAGTCCAGCAGGGCCACTGGCGGTGCTGCCATTGACCGACCCAGAAGGCGATGGCAATGAGGAATATCAACAAGGCTACAGACGCTCGGTGGTTTGGGTCTGCCCAAAAGGCGAAGAGACAAGATACCTAGAAGATGATGCGCATTTCTTGGCGACGTTGCAGCAGGCATTTGGCGATCGTGCTGGCACGTTTGTCAACGCTGGTCGCCGCGGTGCCTATCCGCTGACGCGCGTACTGGCAGATAAACAAGTCGCTGGCCGCTGCGTCATCATGGGTAATGCCGCCCACACCTTGCATCCCGTGGCAGGTCAAGGCTTTAATCTGTGTATGCGCGATGCTCACGTACTGGCAAAAATGCTGAGCGCGCAAGTGCTGCGAGGCGAGGATATCGGTAGTCCGGCATTGCTCACGCGCTACGAAAAAGCCCGACAAACGGACCAAAAACGCGTCATTCGTTTTTGTGATGCGGTCGTCCATGGCTTTACCCATCCCAATCCCGCCATCAAGCTGGCACGTAACATGGCACTGCTGGCGTTTGATAAACTGCCCAATATCAAGCCGCTGGTGGCAAATTATGCCATGGGCTTAAAATCGTAATATAGTGAATCCTAAATAAGAAAAATACAGCTATGCCAGCGTGCTACTGATATAAATTTTCCTTGCTTGCTGTGTGACTTCGTCACTCCAGAGGCTGCATAAAATTCATCCCAGTAGCAGTATTTATTTTTAAATGTTTAACACTTCCTGATACCGAGAGCTAACTTATGACAAACAACCATACACTCATTATCGGCGGCGGTATCGTCGGTGCGACGCTGGCGCTAAAGCTGGCACAGGCCAAAATGCCCGTGACCTTAATCGATGCGCGTCCTGCTCGAGATGAGTCTGCATGGCAACAGGTGCTACGCCGCCGTGATGCCCGTGTTTATGCGCTGAGCCTCGCCAGCATTGAGCTGCTAAAAGACGTAGGCGCTTGGCAAAAGATAGCGCTATCAGGGCGCAAGGCGGATTACTCGCAGATGCAGGTATGGCAACTCAATGGTATGGGCGAGCTATTATTTGGCGATAGTGACCGCAGTGCGCCAGGGCTGCTTGGCAGTATGGTTGAACCAGCGGTCATCGAGTATGCCTTGTGGCAGCGTCTGTCTGAGGATGATGTCAGTGATTATCTGACCGTCATCGCAGGGCAAAAAGTCGTCAATATGGACTGGCGCGGGACGCAGCAGGGCTACCGTGTGACGCTAGCAGACGGCGCTGCTATCGATACGCATCTGCTCGTCGGTGCCGATGGTCGTGGCTCGTTTGTCCGTCAGCAGGCGGCGATTGGGCTGGACACGCTTGATTATAACCAAACCGCGATTTGCTGTGCGATTCAGACTGCCAAACCCCATCAAGCGACCGCACGCCAAGCCATGCTACCGACCGGCACGCTGGCTCTGTTGCCATTAGCGGATATCACCGATGAAGATAAAGCCAATCCGCAGCATTGGCAGTCCATTGTCTGGACACTGCCGCGCAATTACGCACTGGCTTTGCTCGAGGAAGATGAGCGCGTGATCGCTGATAAATTGGCCGCTGCCAGTCACTATGAGCTGGGCGCAATCGAGCAGATAGAGTCAATTGCCAGTTTTCCACTGACCGCGCAGCAAGCGAAGCGTTATGTACAGGACAATTTGGTACTAATAGGCGATGCCGCCCATGGTGTGCATCCGCTGGCAGGTCAGGGGTTAAATCTGGGTATGCTCGATGTGAAGGCGCTAAGTGAGCAGCTGATGCACGACTATGCGCGTAGCGGCAATAAACTGTGGGGCAGTAACCAAACTTTGCGTAGCTATGAGCGTCTGCGCCGACCGCATAATAGCCTGATGATGCATAGTTTTTCAGCGCTTAATTGGCTATTTGCAGGAGACATCGCTCAGCTACGTCCTATCCAGCAGATTCGCAGCGAAGGCATGTACCGCGTGGGGAAAATTAAGCCATTGATGAAACTGTTTGCGAAGCAGGCGAGTGGGGTTTAGGGCTTGTTGTGACAATCAAATAATAAGAATATTTCGATGAAGCATATTTTAATTGATTATGAAAACATTCAACCCAAGAGCTTTGAGGGCATGGATACAAAGGAATGCCATGTATGGTTGTTTTTGGGCATACATCAGCAAAAGAGCTTGCCACTTGAGTTGGTCGAAGCATTACTCGAATTCAACAGCGATAATGTACATATCATTAAGATGCAGCATGCAGGTAAAAACGCTTTAGATTTTTACTTGTCTTTTTATCTTGGCAAAATATCTGAAATCGATGCACAGGCGGATGTGTGTATTTTGGCAAGAGACAGTGGTTACGATATCTTGGTTGAGCATCTCAACACTGTGTATGACGGTATGGCCATCACACGCGCAGCAGATGCCAACCAATTAAGCCTCGCCTATGAGGTAGAGAACACGATAGAGGCTGATATAGAACAAACTCAACTCATCGTTGATACCAGTCAAAACGAAGTGTTCTATGACGATACTAACAGCGATGATCTGGTAGAGACAAAGATCGCTGCAGTACCAATCAGTGAAGAAAAAACGCCTCAATCTGTCATTCATGACTGCTATGTTTTGGTGTTCGATAGCATAGTAAATCGCAAGATGTTTTTGCCAAGCTATAAATCAAACCTACTCTCTGCGATGAAGAAATACGCTTTAGCAGAAGCTTTGGTTAAATTTGATGAAGCCGAACAAAACGATATCGTTGAAAAAGTCTTTGATAAATTTATCAAGAAAGGGCTTATAGAGCTCGATAGTAAAAACGAAAAACTGTGCTACAACACGGACAGTCAGGATATATTAAATTTAGTAACCGAAAAAGTATTACTAAGTAAAGCTAAGACTATGACTGGATTAACCAACGTCATCAAACAAAAACTTGCCAGCTATCGTCAAAAAAACGATGAGTCCCAAGTAAACCTAGTTATTACATGGCTAAAAAATCAAGGACTGATAAAGCAAAACAATCAAAGTGTTTGTTATCCAACCTTAGATGATTTATCAGTCCATAAAACAAAAACCAGTGTCAAAAACGTAAGCTCAAAGACGATAGGCCAACGTACTGTATATCAATGCGCTATTGCATCTATTAAGGCTCGGCCTGTCAGCTCACGTCCTGCCAAAAAATCGAGTTTAATCAATTACCTTAACAGTCATCTGCGCGATGAAGACCCTAAAACAATTGATAATATCGTCAAACAAATGGTTGGCAATCAGGTTGTCACGATATCTAGTAACAACAAGCTTAGTTATAATATATAGTCAACTCACCCCAACGACGAAAACAGCACCATCAGCACTGGCGAGACAATATTGATAATAAAGCCAAAGCTAATCGCCAGTGGCACAACTTTTAGGCCACCTGATTGTTGAATGATAGGCAAGGTAAAATCCAAGCTAGTCGCGCCGCCAAGCCCAACTGCCGCTGATGGATATTTACGCATAAAGACAGGAATAAATAATAGCGCAAAAAACTCACGTATCAAGTCATTAAACAGCGCCACACTGCCCCAAATCGCTCCATAAGCATCGGTCATGACGATGGCCGATAGCGAATACCAGCCGAAGCCAGACGCCAGCGCCAAGCCTTTGGTCCATGACACATCGCTAAACATCAGCGCAAAGACAAGCCCGCCGACCAATATCGATAACGTAAAGATAATACTCATCTCAACCCCGCGTTTATTGAGCAGTACTTCTTTTAGGGTGATGCCTGAGCCTTTGAGACCGATACCGACTAGTAAGATCAATATCATTAGCATGACGGTCATGGTGTTTTCAGGCGGCATATAACCTGCCGGTAAAAAATAACCAATCACCATGCCAATCACGACACAAACCACTTGTGCCAAGCTACCGCGGATACTGACGCGGTGCTCTTTGGATTTGACGCTGGGTTTTTTGGCATGCCACGGGCGCAGACGATCAAATACCATTAGAGCAAACAAACCACTGCCAATGGTCAGTATCGATAAGATGGTGACATATAGGGCGATTTCGCCTATTTGGTTACCCAGCCCTTCTACTTGTGACAGCTCAATACCGATAAGGGTTAAGATGACATAAACCAAGTACGACAAGCCTTTATCTGCAAGCCTAGTCAATTTGGGGTTAGAAGGAATGGCAAAGCCAATAAACATTGGCATTAATACCAAAACAAGGGTAACTAGGCTTTGCATGATGATGTGCTCGCAGCTTTTGTAGGCGTTTTAGGAAGCTGGAGATTGTATCATATTAGGCTATAAATGCTGAAAAGAGTGGACAAAAATTACCATATTCACGCAACTTTAAAGAGTACTAATTGCTGGTTGCGAATACTTATCTTGCCCGCTATATCAGTCGATGGACTGAAATAAATTTGCCAGATGTATGAGTTAGGTTAGGCAGACTGTCTAATAAAGGCTCAATGACACTAATTTTAGGTTCGTCTGCTAAGTTTGGATAGTCTTGTCTATAATGACCGCCGCGACTCTCATGACGCTGATAAGCCGACTCAATAATCAAGGTCGCCAATTGCAACTGCCTAGTTAATTGAACGTAGGGCAGCGTATGGTAGGAGATGACGTGGTCTTTGTTTTTAGTATCTATGTGATTCAAGCTTCCGCCACCGAGCTGCTGTTGCCACTGACAGATTTGCTCCAGCGCTTGTGCTAATTGTTTAGCTTCACGGGTAATACCCATATGAGACGTCATTAAAGCTTTTAATTCTGTGGTTATTCCAGTGATACCAGCATTCATATTGATGCTGACGTTGACGTTGTGATGGTCATTAGCATGGCTTTGGTATTCAATGGACGATGGCAAGGTGATGCGCTGATAGTCTGCAAGCGTTGGCGCTGTCCAAATATCATGGATTGATTGATCTGAATTAGTATAAATGGACGTTGTATCTAGCTTTTCTATTGCTTTCAAATAGCGCGGTAAGTCAGTGGCGATATTCCGTCCGACCACCACACATTCCAATAGTGAGTTACTTGCTAAACGGTTGGCACCATGCAGGCCTGTATAAGCGACTTCGCCAGCCGCATAAAGCCCTGCCACATCGGTCAAACCATTAGCAGAAGTGACCACGCCGCCGCAGCTATAATGCGCGGTGGGGGCTACCGGAATCGGGTCGGTGGTGATATCGATGCCAAGGTCTAATAGTGTCTGATAAATCTGCGGAAAGTGCGCTTGGAGAAATGGCGCTGGCAAGTGACTGACATCGAGATTGACGTAGCCAAGTTCATTGGTGCTAATTTGCTCGGCGATAGCACGAGCGACGATGTCTCTTGGTGCCAGCTCTGCGCGTGTATCGACCTCTAACATAAAGCGTTTGCCTGCCTGCGGGCAGTACAGCCGTCCGCCTTCACCGCGTAGGGCTTCAGAGATTAAAAAACTACTGTCACCAAGCGCCAAACCTGTCGGATGAAACTGGATAAACTCCAGATTTGCCAAGCGGCAGCCTGCTTGCCAAGCCATCATCACGCCATCGCCGACACAGACATTGGGTGCGCTGGCACGTTTAAACAGCTGTCCTAAACCGCCGCTAGCCAGTACGACTGCGCGACTATTAAAGGCAAGCTTACGCTGATTGACGTGATCAAAAACCAGCGCACCTTGGCATTGGTTATCATTATTTTTTAAAAGGTTGAGTGCTTCATGATAGGGTAGGATGGTGATATTGGACGCCGCTTGCGCTTTTATAACTAAGGCTTCCATAATGTGTCGACCAGTTGCATCATCAGCATGGGCAACGCGCCGGCAGCCATGGCCGCCTTCTTTGATCAAGTGTAAATCACTGGTTTGTAAGGAGGTCGACTCAAAACCTCTCTGATAAAGGGTTTCAAGCCTATTTAATGTTGCTATTTTTTCTGCTGGCGCGTGTTGTTTTGGGAGGCGAGTAAAGGGCACGCCTTGCTCACACAGCCATTGCACCGCTTGTTGGCCAGCGCTTAGGATCTCTGTGGTGTTTTTTGCCTCGCACAATCCTGCGCCAGCGATGAGCGTATCAGCGATATGGTCGGCGGCACAGTCTTTGGCATCTAAACTTGCCGCGATACCGCCTTGGGCATAATGACTTGAGCAAACGTCCAGCGTCGCTTTGCTTAATACAGTCACGTTCAGTGTTTGCGGTAAGGCCAGCGCTGTGCTAAACCCTGCAAGACCTGCGCCAATGATCAACACGTCTGTGTGTCTGACGCCATGGGTATTATCAGCAGAGGTGGTTGTATTAGCGGCTGTATGCGCCTCACTCATCTTAGGCGGCTCCCACATTGGCAAAGAGTGCGCGGTCTTTGACAATGTCACCGCTTGTAGTGACGCGCCGCTTTTGCGCTTCGGCAAAATCCAGCATGCGTTGTAAAGGTTTTTTGGCAGCCGCTGCCAGCTCAGGCGTCAACATGACTTCACCGCTTCGCTGCGTCAGACACTGCTCGATGCCTTTTAGGCCATTCATCGCCATCCACGGACAAAACGCGCAGCTCTTACAGCTGGCGCTTTCGCCAGCGGTCGGTGCCGCCAAAAAGCGCTTGTTTGGCGAGCGTTTTTGCATCTCGTGCAAGATGCCCAAATCGGTCGCTACGATAAAGGTCTCGGCATCCATCTCATAGGTCGAGCTGAGCAGCTTACTGGTCGAGCCGACGACATCAGCGAGCGCAACCACGCTATCAGGCGACTCTGGATGTACCAGCACTTTGGCGTCAGGGTGCTCTTCTTTTAATTGCAGCAGCTCGGTCGCCTTAAACTCATTGTGCACCAGGCAAGAGCCTTGCCAAAGCAGCATGTCTGCGCCAGTCTCACGAGCGATATATTTGCCCAAATGACGGTCAGGCCCCCAAATGATAGGCTCACCTTGCTCGTGAAGATGACGGACGATATCTATGCCGACAGAGGAAGTCACCACCCAGTCGGCACGCGCTTTGACCGCGGCGCTGGTATTGGCATAAACCACCACAGTACGCTCAGGATGGGCGTCGCAAAATACGGCAAACTCATCTGCAGGACAGCCCAAATCAAGCGAGCATTCCGCTTCTAAATCAGGCATCAGGACGGTTTTTTCCATACTTAGAATTTTTGCTGACTCCCCCATAAAGCGCACGCCTGCCACCACCAATGTCTGCGCCTCATGTGCTTGTCCAAAGCGCGCCATCTCAAGCGAGTCACCGACACAGCCGCCAGTCGCCAATGCCAAATCCTGAATAAAAGGATCGACATAGTAATGAGCGACGAGCACAGCGTTATGTGCTTTTAGCAAGTGCTTAATGTTTTCTTCAACCGCCAGCCGCTCAGAGCGTGGCAACTCGGTAGGTATCTTTGCTTTGGCGTATTCGACGGTCATCTGAGTGGCGATGCGCTGGTCGGTACTCATGATAGGGGCGTCGTATGGATAAGTTTTCATAGCTGCAACCTTTCCTTTGGTGCGATAGTGACACATCATATGTCGTAATATTGGAATGACTTACTGAGGCAAAATCATAAATTGTTTTAATTATGCTCATTTTGAGCATAAAAACAAGGGTTTTTTTATGATTTTTCTAACTATAGTCAATTCTAAATAAAACTGACCTGCTAGGACGTGTCTTAAATTCACTCGATAGTTATCTAAATGGGCTAAAAATGGCCAAATTTTGTCAAACATCGTCAAATAGCTGGTCAATATCCCGATATTAACGGCGCTATTTCCCTTGTTTGACCGCAATTTATCTTATTTTTATCACCATTTTTGAAATAAAGACACGCCCTAGATATTATGTGTCATGTGCTACTGGTATTTATTTTGTGCAGCCTCTGGCGGCGTAGGCACAGCACGCAAGGAAAATGAATACCAGTAGCGCTGTACCTGTTTAAAGTACATTAACTATATTAAGGCGTGACGCTTGGCTGATGTTACAGCGACAGACTGTGATCGTCTTAGATTCGAGCTATACTAGGAGGGTAATATTATGCAGATAAACGGTGCTAACGACTGCTTTAGCATGGCTGTTTTGATTGTATACTGAGTTTGTTTTTGTACTCAGCTTGTTTTTGTACTACGTTTAATTTTCTACTGAGGATGATAAATACACTTATGACGTTGTCTTATTCACATGCGCATCAGCAAGGTAGTGGCACCACTGAAGTGGTTGCCGTACTCGTTGCAATTACCGAGCATACCGCCCGTGTCCTAACGGTCGATCAGGGCAAGCTATTGCCCAATGGGCCACTGATGCCGCTGCATCGCTCGTTGCAAGCAGGGGTGCGCCAGTGGGTGGAGGAGCAGACGCAGCAGCCACTTGGGTATTTAGAGCAGCTTTATACCTTTGTCGATACCAATAGACGCAACGTTGATGGTCATGCTTTAGTATATGTCAGCTATCTAGGGCTGGTGCAAGAGACGCAGACGCCAAAGCTGCCAAGTCAAGCGCTATGGCGAGATTGGTATGATTACTTTCCGTGGGAAAACCACTTAGATGGCGCGCCAAGTATCATTACCTCATTTATTGTGCCAGCGCTATTGGCATGGGCAGAGGAGGCAGATGACGCTATCACTCAGCAGCGGCGACGTCAGCGTATTGAGCTGTGTTGGGGCGTCGATGAAGCATATGCGACAAGCCAACAAACCCCAAGCTTGGGTGCCAGCGCGGCCAGTCGGGAGCAGCTGCCAGAAAATAGAGAATGGGTCGCCGAGCATGTATTGCTGCGCTATGAGATGCTTTATGAAGCAGGGTTGATACCTGAAGCGCCAAGCTATCCGCCAAGCTACCTATCTAATGTATCTACCGAGCTGCCCAAAAACTGGTCGCAGCTAATAGGTGAGCCGATGTATTACGATCATCGTCGCGTGATTGCCACCGCTATCTCTAGATTACGAGCCAAGATAGAGTATCGACCGCTGATTTTTGGTTTGATGCCCGATGTTTTTACTTTATCGCAGTTACAACAAAGCGTAGAGGCATTATCAGGTATGCGCCTGCATAAGCAAAACTTTCGCCGCCTGCTGGAGGCACAAAACCTAGTGATGGAAACAGGAGAGAGCAGTAGCGCTCAGCGCGGCCGGCCCGCCAAGCTATATTGTTTTCGGCACGATATCGAGTTACAAAGTCTGCTTATGGATAGCAAACTGCCCAAACGCAAATAATTAAATGACATTATTTTATTGCAGGGCGGGGTGCTTTACGCTATATTTATGCTCATTTTGAGTCTAATAAATGATCGTGATGCCAATGATATTATTGCTATTTGTGGTGCTATCACTGGCGATGACATATTTATTAGGCAAATGCGCAACGATGATAAGGATAACCGATGACAGGCAAACAAGAACCAGCATTAAATGAGGTGTTGCTACGCCCATTAGTAAAGGCTGCTCTCACAGAGGATCTGGGCAGGCGTGGCGATGTCACCTCACAAGCAACCATCCCAGCCGATATGCAAGCGCAGCTACAGATTAAAGCGCGTCAGGCTGGCGTTATCTGCGGTATGGATTTGGCGCGACTGGCCTTTGATATGGTCGATACGCAGATTGGTTTTGACGCTCAGATCGCTGATGGTGAAAGGGTTGAGGCGGGGACAGTGCTGGCGACCGTGCGCGGTAATGCGCGTCGTTTGCTCACTGCTGAGCGTACCGCACTTAATTTTATGACGCATCTGAGCGGTATTGCGACCGCGACACGGCAGATCGTCGATAGTGTGGCTGCATACCCTGCGCAAATCACCTGTACACGTAAGACCATCCCTGGCTTACGGACAGTACAAAAATACGCTGTACGCTGCGGCGGCGGGCGCAACCATCGCTTGGGGCTAGACGATGCGATTTTGATCAAAGACAATCATATTGCGATTGCAGGCGATATCGCAACTGCCATCAAGCAAGCGCAAGACTTTGCCGGCCATCTGATTCCAATTGAGGTAGAGGTCGACACCTTAGCGCAGTTATCGCAGGCGCTTGATGCCGGTGCAAGCTTGGTATTACTAGACAATATGACGCCTGATATTTTGGCGCAAGCGGTGGCTATGTGCCAAGGCCGCGCTAAGACAGAAGCCTCAGGAGGTATTACCCCTGAGACGGTGCAAGCGGTCGCCCAGGCAGGGGTGGATTTCATCGCCATGGGCTACCTGACGCACAGTACCACCGCGCTCGATATTGGACTAGATTTTAGTGCTTAGTATACAAAACGTTGTCATCTATAGATAAAATAGGTGTGTTAGCCGCAGGTTTACACAGGTGTTTTCTTCGATAGTCTCAATCAAAAAAGTTATGCGAAGGTAATGATTTAATTAGGTTATCTGCCTATGCTACAATATCATTGCTAATTGCCTATTGGGTCATCGTAGCACTCGCACGATGGCCTTATCTTTTGCCTGATTTTTATCGATAAACAAGCGAGCGCTCAGTGAATACTGAAATCATCAAAATTATCTTAGCTTTTGTGGTATTGATTAACCCCTTTAGTGCGCTGACATTATTTTTAGACTTAACTCGCGGCTACTCGATGATCAATCGACGTAAAGTGGCACGCATTGCTTGTTTGACCATTTTTATTACTATTAGTTTTTTTACTGTGGCAGGGGAGACCTTGCTTAAGTTGCTTGGTATCTCTATTGGTTCGTTTCAGCTGGCAGGTGGCATATTAGTCTTTTTAATTTCCCTTAATATGATGAATGGTGACGGTAACCCAGTAAAGCCTGATCAAGAAAACTTCGATGTCGATCATGTACAAAGCGCTCCGCCGAGTACTGCCTCAGCTGTCGTACCACTTGCCATTCCGATGATGATTGGCCCTGGTGGTATCTCAACAGTCATTATTTATTCTTCACAAATTTCAGGTATCTTACGTGTCTCAGCGGTGCTTATTGCAGGCTTTTTGATCAGTCTGTTCTGTTATTTGGCACTCATGGCAGCAGGGCGTATCAGTCGTTTGTTAGGTGATACTGGGCTTAACATCATGAGCCGAATCATGGGTATGTTGCTTGCAGCGGTTTCTATTGAAATTATTGTTAGCGGCCTACGTACGCTGTTCCCAGATTTAATATAGAACGTTTGAGTGTTCAGTCGTAACGCTACAGTCATCTCACCTTTTGCTTTTACTCAAAAGCCAGCGTAACTATATACTTTTGCACTAAAAATAGTAGACGTTTTGTCTTGTTTAAGGACGCCTTAACTTACGTTCTAGTTGCTCACTAATAACCAACTAGCAGTGCTCCTAAACACCATTGATAATTATGTGTTATAGTAATTGTCCACTATT
The DNA here is from genome assembly GCF_947495825.1 of uncultured Psychrobacter sp. GTDB lineage: Bacteria > Pseudomonadota > Gammaproteobacteria > Pseudomonadales > Moraxellaceae > Psychrobacter. The sequence continues at coordinate 115,555 of NZ_CANMAH010000008.1, read as the reverse complement.
TTTGACAGGAGTTGATCTTGAGTAAGAACAGAATTGCTATTTTAGGAGCAGGTCCAAGTGGTTTAGCACAGCTACGTGCCTTTGAAGCGGCGCGCTTAGCAGGTGTAAAAGACTTACCTGAAATAGTTTGTTATGAAAAACAAAACGCTATTGGCGGTATGTGGAATTATAGCTGGCGCACAGGTCTAGACAGAAATGGTGAGCCCGTCCACGGCAGTATGTACCGCTATCTATGGTCAAATGGTCCAAAAGAGTGCTTGGAGTTTGCGGATTACTCTTTTGATGAGCACTTTGGTGAGCCTATCCCCTCATATCCTCCACGTGAAGTCCTAAAAGACTACATTATGGGCCGTATTGATAAGCAAGATATTCAAAAGTATATTCGCTTTGAATGCCCAGTACGTTGGGTGGCTTTTGACGATGACACGCAAAAATTCACCGTGACGGTGATGAACCATAAAACCAATGAACAAGAAGTTGAAGAGTTTGACTATGTCGTGGTTGCGACGGGTCATTTTTCAACGCCAAATATGCCGTATTTTACAGGTTTAGAGACTTTCCCAGGTCGTATCTTGCATGCTCATGATTTTCGCGATGCATTAGAGTTTAAAGACGAAGATATCTTACTGATTGGCAGTAGCTATTCTGCTGAAGATATTGGCACGCAGTGCTATAAGTATGGCACCAAATCAGTCACTATCAGCTATCGCACGCAAGCGCTTGGGTACGACTGGCCAGACGGCATTAAAGAGGTGCCGTTAGTGACGCATTTTGAAGGTGATGTGGCGCATTTTGCAGATGGTACCAGCCAGAGCTTTGACGCCATCATTATGTGTACCGGCTACTTGTTCCATTTCCCATTCTTGCCGGATGAGCTGCGTTTGCAAACGCATAACTGCTTGTACCCTGCCAACCTTTATAAAGGTATCTTTTGGCAGCCAAACCCCAAGCTTATCTATTTAGGAATGCAGGATCAGTACTTTACCTTTAATATGTTTGACGCCCAAGCGTGGTATGCGCGTGATGTCATCATGGGTGAGATGGCGCTGCCGGATTTGGCAACGCGTGAGGCTGACGAGCAAAAATGGCTGGACACCTATGCCAAATGCGTCACGGTTGATGATTCTATCGATTTCCAAGCCGCATATATTCGCGACTTAACCGATGCGACTGACTATCCTGAGTTTGCAGTAGAAAAGCAAGGTGAGATCCTAAAAGAATGGCAAGAGCACAAAAAAGAAGGCATCATGACCTTTAGAGAAAAGGCTTATCGTTCTACTTTGACAGGTACACTAGCACCTGAATTGCCAGAGCCTTGGTTGGATGTTCTTGATGACTCATTAGAGCACTTTTTGAACTTAAGCTTTGTTAAGCCCAAAAAACGTAAAAAGGCATCATAAGCCGTAAATTATAAATCATTATCATTGTTAACCAAGCATGTTCAATGAACGTGTTTGGTTTTTTCGTTTTTGCAGCCTTTATTTATAGTTGGGTTTGCCCATTGTTTTAACTTTGATATAAATGCCATGCCAAGTACAGCATCAGTATGCCGACTAAAGCATCTAGTATATTCCACGCTTTTGGTTTGGCAAATAAGGGTCTGAGTAAGCGTGCACCATAGCCTAGCGCAAAAAAGAAAAAGAACGAGGCGCTGACCGCCCCAGCTGCAAAGACAACTTTACTGCTTGCTCCTGTTGAAACCATTCCAACTAGCACCAATGTATCTAGGTAGACGTGTGGATTAAGCCACGTAAAGCCAAAACAGAGAAGGAGCGCCTTTTTTAGACTGGTGACCACCTGTCCATCAACATCAAGAGCATGTGATACGCGCACACTGGCATATAAGCTTTGTAACCCGTAACCTAACAAAAAGATGACACCAGCGACTTTGGCAATATTGACCACTTGTGGATAGCGTGCTGTAACTGTACCAAAACCGCCAACGCCAGCAGATATTAAGATTGCATCACTGAGAGCACAAAACAGGCAGACGAAAAATATATGTTCGCGTTTGAGGCCTTGCTTTAAGACAAAAGCATTTTGTGAACCGATGGCTATAATGAGTGATAAACCAAGTAAGAAGCCAGAGATATAATCGGGAGCATTCATAATATGATAGTGATTCATGTTTTGAGGTGTAGGAATGTTGACATTTTGCGTACTGGCAGCGCTCTAAAAAGCTGTTAAGATACGCTATTGATTTAATCTATGCAATACAAGATAAACACAATCTGACTGCAAGGAATGAGGGGCACAGTACGTCATGGTCGTAAGTCTGACAAGAATGCTACAATCATTTGGCCAAGCTCAAGATGACTTGCCAACACTCGCGGCACAAAATGTCCAACAGACAGCGGGCAGCCCTGAGGTAGATACGACTGAGCTCAGCGATCAAAGCAGTAGTGAGCATTCTATATTGACCCCGCCTGAGCGTGCAGATCGTATCTGTGCTGCGCTGGCACAAGTTAATGACATTCAAACGCCAACGCCGTTAACGGATCGTTATTTGTCCAATCGATCCCAGATGCGCCCGGCGAATAGACCTCCTTTTGACCCAGATACGTTATGGTATCTAAAACATGGAAGCTGTCCGATTATGACCGAGCTTGTTGATGTGGTCGATGAAGCCACCCTAAATGCAATGCCCATTGAGGCTGTTGCAATACTAGACCGAATCAATGGTAAGCTTAAGCGCTACCGTGAGTGGAGTAGTGAGCTCAACGAGCAGCAACAACAGCAGCACAACGAACGTCAATTTGTCATCGATAAACTGGTGTCTGAGAGTATCCCAGAGGCATTGTATCATTATGAGCAACTTCAACGTTTTAGCCCGCACCGTACCAAAAACAATATGGTACAAGGAAAAATGACGGCAGGCGATATGTTGACAGATTTGTTTTTGGAGATTGATTACGAGCTTGATGAGTTATTGGATGAGTTGCATCAAACCGTTATGGATCGTCTTGCTTCAACGCATCGTTATGTGAAAAGCCGCACCCAAAGCTGACGTTACCAACATAAAGTAAGTTAGTAATATTAAATATAGTGTATTTAATGCATAACAATATAAGGCTTTAATACGGCCTTATTTTTTTGTTTAATAATAAGAGTTTGCCAAATAATTCTGCCAAATGACGAGGACAATCTAATGACCCAAGTAACTGCAATGTTAGTGATGTTTGTTTTGTATGGGTTGCTACCAGCAGCAGGATTATATTTGGGGTATCGTGGCATCAAAAAAGTAACCGCCCCTAAAATGCTAGAATATGAAGCAATGCCGCAACTGGGTTATATCCCCGAAAAAAGCTTGCCTATTGACGTCAAGACAGCGCTTGCTCAGATTAATCAAAAAGGCGAAAAACTGCGTGCTATCTATGGGGATACCAATAATGATGGCAAAATCGATGACACAGATATGGTCACAGAGACCTATGTCATGATCCAAAATTTGATGGACAAGCATATTCCAGAAGCGGTAGCTGATTATCGCCGCTTGCATGACTTGGATGAGGGTCGCGCTGATACCACCAAAATCAAGCATTCCAATGTCACTGGTAAAGAAGCGCTGCTTGAGGTGCTGAGCACTATCAATACACAGTTTGATGATTTGCTCAATGCCTCATATCACCAAGATGGTCAAAAGCTACTTGCAACCAATCGTTATTTGCAGCAGCGTTTTGATGGCCCTGTCTCTAATACTCAGAGCTTACAGGTAAACGATGATAACGATGCTAGCGATAGCAAAAATCAAAGCCAGTGAAAGTATAACGAGTGCAAGCATAATTGGTTCAATATAAAAGGAGTGATATATCCTAGTACTGCGTAAAAATACAACGTATCTATTTTATAGCTACTATATAAGCACTGAGGTACTAAACTACAAAGGCAAGGTGAGTATAGTAGAAGATCATAAAGAGTAAGCGTATATGAGTGTTTTAATAGGTGTTGGCATTGCGACCACGATTACTACTATTTATTTGGGTAAAAAAGGCTGGCAAGCATTTCATAAAGCGGTTGGCATTACACCAGGCGTGCTCAAATATCATGATTATAATGCACCATTGTCGTTATCTACGATGAATTGGCGACAGCTAAATTTGAATAAAAAACACTTGCAGGTTTTGCCAGATCATCAGTTACGTCAGTTGCAACGTATTGATGAAAAAGTAAGTAGCTATTATGACTATCAAAAAGCGCTCCAAACTCATAATAAAACGTCTGCGCCAACCGAGCCGCAGTTTGTAGTGGACAAGATGCTGCATACTCGCTTACCTGAAATGCTGGCCAGTCGTTATCATCTAGCAAGCGTTCGTACAAATGCCAAGCAGATGGATAATCAAAAAAACATAGAAGCCGATGAATTATTGCAGCAAGTATTGAATAATATTGAACAGCGCTTAGATGAGCTATTAGCGCAAATGCAGACGCAGCACTTGCAAGAGTTACAAGTCATGAAAAACTATATCGATAGTCATGATAGCTAACTTTTGCTTTAGTAATGTTATCGCAGAAGATGTACAAAAAAAGCTGCCAATGATTATGATTCATTGGCAGCTTTTTGCTGTTTCACGCTAAATTTTCAAAGTTTTATTGATCAAATACTTATTGATACAAGCTGTATTAAACAAAGCTTCGAACAATATTTAAATTAACGTTTATTGCTATTGTTGTTACTACGCTCTCGATTATTACGCGTACCACGGCTTGCTGGGCTAGCACTGCTCTTAGCTTTTGTGCTATTACCGCGACTGTCATTGCGATTATCACTACGACGCGCTTTTAGTGGCTTACTCTTAATGCGCTCTTGCTTTTCTTTAGCGGCGCCATGCAAACCAGTACCATAACGTGGACGTAAACTTACTAGGTCCGTTAACGTGTTGATATCTTTTTTATCGAGCTCTAAAAAGCGTCCAGTACGTAACTCTTTTGGTAGTGAAATCGTACCGTAGCGGGTGCGTAGTAGACGACTGACTTTGAGACCTTGCGACTCAAACAGACGACGTACTTCACGGTTGCGCCCTTCTTTTAGCTTGACGTGATACCATTTATTGACGCCTTCGCCGCCGCCTTCTTTAATATCTTCAAACTGTGCCATGCCGTCTTCTAACATGATACCAGCGGTCAAGTTGCGCGCGATATCAGAGGTCACTTCACCCAGTACACGAACCGCATATTCGCGAGTCACTTCGTTAGATGGATGCATCAAGCGATGTGCCATCTCACCATCATTGGTAAACAGTAACAACCCAGTTGAATTGATATCGAGGCGTCCAACCATCACCCAGCGATCGTGAGTCAGCTTTGGTAAACGTTCAAAAACCGTTGGTCGACCTTCTGGGTCTTTGGCAGAGCAAACTTCACCTTCAGGCTTATAATAAGCAATCACTCGGCGACGCTTCTCGTTTTCGGCTGTATATTTAATTTGGCGACCATCAACGCGAATCTCATCACCTTGCTCGACGCGATCACCAATCGTTGCGGGTCCATTATTGACAGTTACTCGCCCTGATTTGATGACTTCTTCCATCTGACGACGTGAGCCAAGTCCCATACGGGCGAGTGCTTTTTGCAGTTTTTCATCTTTCATAATCATGTCCTTGAGTCGGTTAGGTTACATTTCGCAATGTATCAACATCATTGAGTGAGTTTTAACGTGTATTCTACGCTATTTTAAAATATTTAGCGCATAAATTCCTTAATTTACAATTTTTTAAACATTTTTGTATGGTTCAGGTTGTTAATAAATGCTTTTTATTGACAATCATTCATACCTTAAATACTGCGTTCATATTTTATTGATTACGTTTTACAGATAATCTTTTATGGTTTAAACCGTTAAAAGAGATATTAACACCGTTCATGCTATTGGTTAATAATTCTATTTCTCTTAAGTTATGTCGGTTGTTACTATATAAGTTGTAAGAAAAGAAACCTTTAATGTTGTGAATTGCCCATCATGTAAGCATTCTTCCATTACAAAAGTTTATAGAATATTGCGTTGTATTTGATTTAAGTGTATATTCATCGGTAATTAATCCGCTATTTCGAATATATGTATTTTTTTAATCCGTTTTTGCGAATATATGTAATCAATATACTCGTTTTGAAGGATATAAGGTTGAGTAGACATTATGGTCAATAAGCATTTTACCCCTACGCAAAACTCCTCAAAGTTGTTGAACGCATTATGTTTATCAGCTGTTGTGTTTCTCACTGGTTGTGCGACCACTATCAACGCAGGTTTGCAGTCTGGAGATTTACCCCCTAATGGTACTTTTGTAGCAGAGAACGGTATTCGATTTAATGTTCAGCCATTAAATTTGGCCACGCTACCACCTAAGCAAGTGGCTGTGCGTAATGATGATGTGACACGTCTGATTCAATCCTCTAATCCAGTCAATTACCGTATCGCTGATGGCGATATTTTAAGTATTGATCTTGTTGGTTATCCAGATATTGCATCTGCATCCTCAGCCGGAAGCTCCAACCCTTATGCTTCAGGTTTTCCTGTCGATCAGCAAGGATTTATTCAGTTTCCTATGATAGGCCGTATTAAAGCAAGTGGTTTGAGCGTGCCGCAATTTACGAACAACTTACGCACAAGATTACAGAAGTATCTTAAGTATGCAGATCCACAAGTAAAAGTCGTTAATTATCGTGGTAATAAGTTCTTTATTGATGGTGCAGTCAGACAACCTGGTGAGTTTAATATTGACGACGCTCCTGTCACGCTTTATGGAGCGATTTCTATGGCGGGCGGTGCAACTGAAACTGGCGACTCAAACAATATCATATTAAATCGCAATGGGAAGAGCTACGAACTAGGTCTACAGTCATTACGTGAAATGGGTTCATCAGCCAACCAAATATACTTACAAGATGGTGATTCTATCCACGTCAACAGCCAAAGCCGTAATAGGGTGCTTGTTTTGGGTGAGTTTGGACAAATCGAGCCTATTCCAATCCTTGAGCAAGGACTAACCTTATCTAGTGTCATAGGAGAGTCAAGAGGACTCAATGCTAGTACTGCTGATGCTGCCAAGATCTACATCGTTCGTGACAATAAAGAAGCGCAATATACCAACATTTATTATGTCGATATGCAGACTATTACAAGCTTTGCCTTGGCCAATCGTTTTGAGATGCAGCCAAATGACATCGTCTATGTCGATCCAACCGGTCTTACTCGCTGGAACCGTGTGATTAGCGCCTTATTACCATCGACTTCTGCAGCAAACCTAATTTCAGGTTTATAGATAAAAGCGTCGATTATGGCATTTGATAATATTTTAATCGTTTGTGTAGGCAATATATGCCGTAGTCCGATGGCAGCTGCAATGCTAGCCAAGCGCTATCCACAAAAGCATATCGACTCCGCTGGCGTGTCAGCATTGGTAGGTTATCCTGCTGACGCCAAAGCAATTGAAGTAATGGCCACTGACGATACAGATATTGAATCACACATTGCCAAACAGATTAGCGAAGACTTAGTACGACAGGCTGATTTGATTTTGACAATGTCAACCAGTCAAACCAAGTGGATTGAAGACAAGTGGCCACATTGCCGAGGCAAAACGTTTCGAATTGGTCATTGGATCGGTAAAGATATTGAAGACCCTTATGGGTTACCTACATCGGTGTTTGAGATTGCTAAGAGCAATATTATTGATAGTCTCGAGCAATGGAATGAAAAAATCATTTAAGTAGCGGATATAAATATGAATACAGACTCACAGAAATTATCAACAGCTGACAGTGATCGAGATAATAAAGAAATCGATCTCTCAAGCCTACTTGGGTCGTTGTTACGTGGCTGGAAAACCTTGCTTTTTTTCACTCTGTTGGGGTTAATAGCAGGAATATTATATACCCGCTACGTCAATCCAACGTTCCAATCAGATGCCTTGGTACAAATTGATGCCAATCCGCAAGGTGTCTCAGCACTGGGTGAAAACATCTCTAACTTAGTTGGCTCTGGGATTAGTCAATCTCAAGAAGAAGCTCAATTAATAAAATCACGAATGGTATTAAAACCAGTCGTCGATTCTCTGCACTTACAGATTCGCTTAAAAAATCCTGAGATTAACGCGATAGATAGAATAGTAGAAGATCGAATCAACACACCTGTGCATTCTGAAGAGGGAGTGTCATTACAGACTGAAAATGGCGAAGTAAAAGTCAGTCAGTTTGATGTAGCAGAAGAATACCTAGATCAAGGTTTCACTCTAAGCAGATCCGATACTGGTTTTGTATTAAGTAGTGGCGCTGATACTTTTAAAGGTCAGCTTAATCAGCCTCATCAATTTAAAGGCACAAAAGGTCCAATTGAAATTACGGTAGAAGAACTGCCTGCCAAGGGTCAGCCTATTGGTATCACTAAGCAATCGTTAAAAATCACAACAGATGCCATAAACGGTAATTTGACAGTTGAAGAAACAGGCAATATGACCGGCCTTATTCAGTTGTCTTTGACCGGGCCAAATCAGCAACAAACGACCTTGATTCTAAATGAAATCGTAATGTCTTATGTCAATCAAAATAAGGCTCGTAGCTCTGAAGAAACCACCAAAACGCTCGACTTTATGGAAACACAGATTCCAGTTTTAAAGCAAAAGCTTGAAGAGTCTGAATCAGCGTTTAATGAGTTTCGTAAAAGATATGGCACTATCGATGTTGCTCAAGAAGCCCAGCTATTGTTAGCTGAGGAATCTCGAATCGATGGTCAATTGAGTGATCTAAAGCTTCAACAAGCAGAACTATCTACTTATTACACTGATGAGCATCCATTGGTTGTTCAGATCAACGATCAATTGAGAGTATTAAACAACAGAAAGCAAGAGATCAACAATACGGTTGCAGGCTTGCCTGAGATTCAAAGAGAGTTTTTGAAGTTATCAGAAGATGTCGATATCAATAGAGAGATTTATCTCACTATGCTCACAAACTATGAGCAACTAAAAATCGTCAAAGCAGGTCAGATCGGTTATGCACGCATTGTTGACTTGCCTGTTAGTACTTATAACGCTATCGCACCAAAAGATAAGTTAGTGATTTTGTTAGCTACTGTATTAGGCGCGATATTAGGTGCCCTGATAGTACTACTTAGAAGTGCAATGCGTAACGTGGTTCGAGATCCTGAAATGGTCGAGTCTAATACGGGTGTTCCAGTGATAGCAACAGTGCCGCGCTCAAAAGCACTAAACCGTCTAGGCAAAAACAAGCGCGTGACTAACAGATTATTGTCTTACTCTGATCATAATAGTGCGACTTATGAAGCCATAAAAAGTTTAAGAACCTATTTAATGTTTGGTATGCCAAGCGTTGCCAAGACCAATCAGCGCAGCCGTATCATTGTTGTCACAGGCGAGAGTCCAAACGTTGGTAAATCCTTCATTGTCGCAAATTTAGCAGAAGTCTTTGCCCAATTGAACAAAAAGGTTTTGGTCATAGATGCAGACATGCGCCTTGGTAGTCTTCATAACGTGTTCAATATGGAACAAGACACAGGTCTTACAGACTTCTTTACAGAAGAGCAAAGTACAGCGGTGAGCATCACTCATCCTACCAATATAGACAATCTTGACTTTATTTCACGTGGTCACAATGCTCGTAACCCATCTTCAATGCTAGCCAGTGAAAAGTTTGGTGGTTTGATGAACGAACTGGCGGCTCATTATGATTACATCATTATTGACACACCACCTGTGCTCGCAGCCACAGATGCCGTCATACTTTCTAAATATGCTGATCAAGTAGTAATGGTAACTCGTCACAACGATTCGCTAGAAGGTCAGTTGAATTACGCTGTCAAGCAGATGAATAAAGCAAATATCGAGGTAGATGGCATTATCATCAATGATCTGCAGCAAGGTATCTTGAGTAAGAATAGCTATCACTATACTTACACTTACGGTAACGCCCAATAATATCGATAACACAACCAGTTGAGTATTATGTCTATGAAGCCAGAGCTTAATAAAACGTATTCTGCAAATAACAACACTGGTAATCGGTTATATAGTACTGCCCAGCGATTGTTAGAGATGCCACGTGTTGCAAAGCGTGGGGTCTTTCTGACCACAGATATTGTGATGTCAATGGTCTGTTTATTCTTTGCCTTGGCCTTACGGTATGGCGACATTGCTAACCATCTGAGTCCTTTAGCACTGTTTTTATATGCCCTACCACCTGTTGTTGGCCTTTATTTCATAGGCTTTTACAGGGGTGTTGCCCGTATCTTCTCTGATAGAGTCATGCGCAATGTATTACAGTTATTTATAGTACTGATCATTGCGTATGAAGTGATGAATTTCTTCGATATCTTAACTGATATACCGCGTTCAGTTCCTATCTTATACCTATTCTTATTTTTTGTTTGGTTGTGGGGCAGTCGCTTAAGTATACGAGAGTTACTAGAGCGTAGTAATGGTGGTCAGCCTAACCGTCTTAGCGATAAAGAAACTCAAGAGAACGTTATCATTTATGGAGCAGGTGCAGCAGGTAGAGAGTTGTTCGATGCGTTAGAGCGCTCAAATAAATACCGTACGGTCGCTTTTGTCGATGACAATCAACAGCTGGCTGGTGGTTACTTATTGGGTAAGAAGATTCATGACGCTGCTGAAACCGTAGAGTTGGTAGATAAGCTAGAGGTCTCACAAGTATTTTTGGCCATGCCTTCTATTAGTCGCGCACGTCGCCGACAGATTATTGAAGAGTTTGCAGAAGTATCGGTCAAGATTAAACAGCTGCCAAGCTTACATGAGATTGCTGCTGGACAAGTGACCGTAAGCACGATGCGTCCTGTCGATATTTTGGATGTACTAGATAGACAAACCGTTGAGCCTGACGCTGTTTTATTGAGCAAAAATATATCAGGCAAAAACATACTGGTTACTGGTGCTGGTGGATCTATTGGTAGTGAGCTATGCCGGCAAATAATCAAAAACAAACCTCAGTGCCTAATTCTTTATGAGTTGTCTGAATACGCTTTATATAGTATTCATCAAGAGCTTAAAAACCAGCAAACGCTCAACCCTGATTATAGTGATATTCAAATCATTGCCATGATTGGTAATGTGACCAATGAAGATAAGCTTATTAGAGTCTTTAAGAAGTATAAGATTCATACGGTATATCATGCTGCGGCATACAAGCATGTACCTATTGTTGAGCATAATCCTTTTGAAGGTGTCATCAATAATGCTAAAGGGACTTACCACTGTGCTTATGCCGCACTGCAGGCCAAAGTTGAGACCTTTGTACTTATCTCTACTGATAAAGCGGTAAGACCTACCAATGTCATGGGCGCATCTAAACGTTTGGCTGAGCTTGTATGTCAAGGCTTGAGTCAAGTTAATAGTAAAACCTGCTTTAGCATGGTGCGTTTTGGAAATGTACTTGGTTCTTCAGGGTCGGTCATTCCATTGTTTACCAAACAAATCGAACAGGGCGGTCCGATTACCGTGACTCACCCAGATGTAACCCGTTACTTCATGACTATTCCAGAAGCGGCAAGTTTGGTTATTCAAGCAGGTGCGATGGCGACAGGTGGTGAAGTATTCGTATTGGATATGGGAGAGCCTGTCAAAATCGTAGATCTTGCTAAACGTATGATCTATCTGACAGGTTGCAAGCTTAAAGACAAGAACAATCCAGATGGTGATATGGAGATTGTCGTCAGCGGACTCAGACCAGGAGAAAAACTCTACGAAGAGCTTATCATCGGTGACGATAACGTAGAGCCTACGCAGCATCCCTTAATTCGCCAAGCGATGGAGCAAAGCTTCCCGCTAATGGACATCGAAAACATGCTGTCTCAACTGAATCGTAGATCACAGCCACATGATGTTAAATGGCTAAAAGAAGAGTTCAAATATTTTGTAGAAGGATATCATGAAGGTTCAGCACCTTCGTAAACCTTTTCACGCACATCAAGCGTTACGTTAAATGATCAAAAATATTTTATAAACTTATATAGTAAGGAATGTTATGAGAGACATCAAAGATATAAAGATAGCAGTTATTGGCCTAGGTTATGTGGGTCTACCTCTAGCAGTTGAGTTTGGCAAAAAAGTCCCTGTCATAGGCTTTGATATCAATGCCGGTCGTATTGCAGATTTGCAATCAGGTACAGACCATACCCTAGAGGTGAGTGACGAAGAATTGGCTCAAGCGACCCATCTAAGCTATACCTCAGATATTCAAGCGCTCAAAGACTGTAACTTTTTTATCGTTACCGTACCAACGCCTATTGATGATTTTAAACAGCCTGATTTGACACCTTTAATTAAAGCTTCAACAGCGTTAGGTGGCATTATCAAAAAAGATGACATCGTTGTCTATGAGTCTACCGTTTATCCAGGGGCAACAGAAGAAGTCTGTATCCCTGTTCTTGAAGACGTGTCCGGCTTGGTATTTAACCAAGATTTTTATGCAGGTTACAGTCCTGAACGTATCAATCCCGGTGACAAAGAGCACAGAGTTGTCAATATTTTAAAAGTCACTGCAGGCTCTACACCTGAAATAGCAGATTTTGTAGATGATGTATACAACCTAATTATCATCGCTGGCACACATAAAGCTGCGAGCATCAAGGTTGCAGAGGCGGCTAAAGTTATTGAAAACACTCAAAGAGATGTAAACATTGCGCTGATTAATGAGTTGGCCGTCATTTTTAACAAGATGGACATCGATACCGAAGCGGTACTTACCGCAGCAGGTACTAAATGGAACTTTTTACCGTTCCGTCCAGGTTTAGTTGGCGGGCATTGTATCGGTGTCGACCCTTACTATCTAACGCATAAGGCACAAGCTATCGGTTATAACCCTGAGATCATTTTGGCTGGTCGTCGTCTTAACGATGGGATGGGAGAGTATGTTACAACTCAGCTTATCAAAAATATGATCAAAAAACGTATTCAAGTAGAAGGAGCAAAGGTACTCATACTTGGACTAAGTTTTAAAGAGAACTGTCCTGACGTACGTAATACCAAAGTTATCGATATTGTCCATGAGTTAAAAGAATATAACATTGAAGTCGATATTTATGATCCTTGGGTAGATAAAGAAGAAGCTCAGCGTGAATATGGCATCACACCAATCAGTGAGCCTCAAGCAGGAAACTATGACGGTATTATTCTAGCAGTTGCTCACTCACAGTTTACCGATATGGGCGTCAGCAGTATCAGAGAGTTAGGTAAAGAAAAACATGTGCTTTATGACTTAAAATACGTATTTGCAAAAGATGAAGCTGATATTCGCCTGTAAATACAAGTTGTACTAATAATAAGGAAGTACCATGACGCAATATGAACAAACAACACAAGAACTAGCAAACAATCCAAAGCACTGGTTGATTACCGGCGTGGCAGGTTTTATTGGCTCAAACTTACTTGAGACCTTATTAAAGCTGGATCAAACCGTCGTAGGCTTGGATAACTTTGCGACAGGCCATCGAAAAAACCTAGATGAAGTACAGTCATTAGTGACTGCAGAGCAATGGCAACGTTTTCGCTTTATTGAAGGCGACATAAGAAAAGTAGATGACTGCCATAAGGCTTGTGAAGGTGCAGATTACGTATTGCATCAAGCTGCGCTAGGCTCTGTTCCTCGCTCTTTGGCAGACCCTATTGCCACTAATGAGACTAACATTTCAGGATTTTTAAATATGTTAGTTGCAGCGCGTGATGCAGAGGTTTCAAGCTTTACTTATGCTGCAAGTAGCTCAACCTATGGCGATCATCCTGCATTACCTAAAGTAGAGGACGCTATTGGTAAGCCACTGTCTCCATACGCTGTGACCAAATACGTCAACGAGTTGTACGCAGAAGTGTTTGCCCGCAGTTACGGTTTTAAGTCTGTCGGTTTGCGCTATTTCAATGTATTTGGCAGACGTCAAGATCCAGACGGCGCTTATGCTGCGGTTATTCCAAAGTGGACAGCAGCGATGATTGCTAATGATGATGTCTATATCAATGGTGACGGCGAAACCAGCCGTGATTTTTGTTATATCGACAACACCGTACAAGCGAACATATTAGCAGCAACATCTACCAATCCTGAAGCCAAGGATCAAGTCTACAACGTAGCAGTAGGTGATAGAACGACGTTAAATGAGTTATTTAACTCCATTAAGTCAGCATTAGCAGAAAATAACGTGAAATACGATAAAGAGCCTGTATATCGGGACTTTAGAGAAGGTGATGTAAGACACTCTCAAGCGGATGTGACTAAAGCGAAAAACTTATTGGGATATCAGCCTCAGTTTGACATCAGTCAAGGTATCGATAAAGCCATGCCTTGGTATGTTAAGTCGTTAGCAAGTAAATAGTTGAGTTTTATGATTAGTAAAGTTCGCACCATGCTAGGTAATAAAGATACTAGCCAGCTGTTTAAAAACTTTTTTTCTCTGTCTTTATTGAAACTTATTAATTCAATTTTACCTTTCGTTACGCTACCTTATTTGATTAAAGTATTGGGAATAGGACAGTATGGTGCGATCGTATTAGGCATAGCTTTAATTGCTTATTTTCAGGCTGTAACAGATTATGGTTTTAACTTATCAGCTACTAGAGAAATTGCAAGAAGTAGAAATAGTCAGAAAAGTTTAAGCTATATATACAGTAAAACCATGATAACCAAATTCTATTTGTTGGTATTTTCTTTAAGTATATTAATACCAGTTATTTTTATCGTACCACAGTTCAAAGAAGACTTAGTAGTGTATTTATTAATGTGTCTAACACTCATGGGCCATACGCTATTTCCAGAATGGTTTTTTCGCGGTATAGAAAAAATGGGTTATATAGCTGTTTTAAACCTAATAGTTAAGATGTCATTTACCATAGGCGTATTCACATTTATTAAAAAACCAGAAGATTATTGGATGTATCCATTTTTACTGGGTGTTAGCTACATTATCGTAACTTGTATTTCACACTATATACTAATAAAAAACTTTAATTTGAAAGTGGTACCAATAAATCTTAATAGGGTAAGGAAGAATTTAAAAAATGGTTTTCCTTTATTTATAAACCAATTTCTTCCGAATCTTTATAATAATACTACAAACTTCTTAGTAGGTTTAATATTGGGTAAGTCGTTTGCAGGATATTTTGGCGCTACAAGACAAGTAGTAACTATATTAGGTGTTTTCAACTCCGTAGTCTCAGGTGTGGCTTTCCCATATTTGATCAGGCACAAAGAAAAATTTGAAATGTATAGAAAGTATTATTTAATTTTAATAATTTTTATAATAACTTTCTTGTTATTAGTACATCAATTTATTTTTGATATTATCGGTATAGAATATACTAATGATTCAAAGGTTTACTATATTTTAATGTTAGGGATGTTTTCTATCGTTGTTTATAATATACATTCTACAAATTATCTTATTTCAAGAGGATATGACAAGATAGTAATGAAAATTACAATAACGACATCAATAGTAGGGTTTGTCTTATCTTTTCCTCTTATTCATAATTTTGGATTAATAGGTGGGGCTGCAAATATATTTATTTCTCAGCTTATACTAGCAATTGGCGCTTACTATTTTTATAGGAAAATAGATAAGAAATTGCAAAGTGTAACTTAAAAAATAATAATTTTTAACTATTTAAAATAATATAAAAAAATTACAAAAGTATTTTTTCTATAAAAATATAAAAGAAATTATTTTATATTAATATGTAGGTTTTATAATAAATACGTTATTAATATAAGAATGCGGTTAATATATTTATGTATTATGTACTACATGTTTTAAGAAATGCATAAAAATTAAGTTGTTGAAAATACTAATTATTTTAAAAATAGATTAGTTTCGAATTTAGATTGAGAAAATAAGAATACTGGATAGAATATGAAAAGTAAAAAGCTAATAAAGAAAGCAGCTATGAAGACTTGGAAATTTTCTTCAGTATACTGCGCGTTTTTTAAACGTAATAAAATTATATATGACTCTCCTTATTTTGTAAAAAAGAAGCTAACAAAGAATGAGGAAAAAGAATATCTTGATTATTGGAAGGCAGTATCACCAATTGTTAATCTTAAAACAGTCGAAATTACTAAGTCAGTATCTGGAATTTTTGATAAAAGAATAGTTCCTGAAGAATTCTTACCACTATATATTGAGCCTAGTTTGAATAATGATAAAAGGGTTGCTTTTTTAGGAAATAAGAGTATTTATAATAAGTGGTTCGGTAGAGGTATTTTTCCGAAAGATTTTTTTCATAAGTTAAACAATAGTTATTATTCTTATGATTTCGAAGTCATTGAAGATATAAATAAATTTATCGAAAATGAAATAACGTCGAAAGATTTTCCAATAGTTATTAAGCCTAATAAAGATACCTATGGTGGTAAAAACATACACTTTGTTAACAATAAAGAACAAATGAAACAAATAATACAGCTATATCCTAATTTGGTAGTACAAGAAAAACTACATCAGTCTCAACTTATTGATGCGTTTAATGAAGAAAGTGTTAATTCTGTTAGGGTTTGTATATACAGAGATAATAAAAATGTACTACATGTAGTTAATGCCAGTATTCGTATGGGAGTCAATGGAAGCTTAGACAACTTATCGGATGGCGGAATTGTTTGTAATATTAAACCAGACGGAATGCTAAATGTTTATGCAAACGATAGATATGCTAAAAAATTTTTCAAACATCCTGATTCAGGTTTTATCTTTGACAACAAGAAGTTCCCTTTATATAACGACATGATTGATACAAGTATCAAAGTTGCGAAAAATATTATAGATGCTCGCTTAATTAGCCTTGATATGGCTTTAGACGCTAATAACATATGGCGTTGTATAGAAATAAATCTAGGTGGACAAACTATATTATTTGCACAGTATGCAGGAGAACCATTTCTAGGTGAATATACAGATGAAGTTATAAGAAATTTACAGAGTAAGTAGTACTATTCAATTAAAATCCAAAGTTTAGAATTAATATTTTAAAAATATATTTAATAAATATATAAATATTTTCTATAAAACTTTTTGTAAGTAGTGCTATTGAGTAGGATGATTAAGACGGTTTTTTTTAAAAACAAATGTTTACATAAATAAATATTTATTTAATTAAAACCAATGAACATTTGTGAATAAAATGTTATTCTTAATATTTACACAGTGGAAATATAAATTACAATAGGTTTACAAGATGAAAGTTTACATAGCAACATTACCTAATGGTTTTTTTGGTAGTACAGGACAAAGTTGGAAAAGCCTTGATGTATATAGATTGGCAGACTTATTAAATTATGAGACCGAAATAGTCACCATTAACGATTTAATGAATATCGATTTTAAGAAAACAGATACAGTTGTTTATACGTCTAGTGATGAAAAACATATAAGGTTCTATTTGCAAGATATTATGCACTTTATTAGTAAGAAGTGCCAAATCTTACCTAATTTCGATATCCTAATGTGTCATGAGAATAAGGGTTTTCAAGAATTAATGAGAACTGAACTGGGCTTTGGGAACCTACCTGGCAATTACTTTTATGATATTGATGATTCTATTCTCTCAATTCCAAAAGTATTAAAAACAGTTGATGGAGCCGGTAGTAGCGGAGTCTTTTTAGTAAAAGAAAAGAATGATTTACGAGATATAAAGCAACAGCATTTCGTTACCTGTAAAAAAAGCAGAAGAATGCAGTTACAAAGAAGAGTTAAATCAGAAAATAATAAGTTCTCGATATATAACTATAGACATAAAGGTTTTAATAGGTTCGTTGAACAAAATTTCATACCTAACTTAACTTATGATTTTAAAATATTGGTATTTGGCGATAGATACTATAGTTTAAAAAGAAATATTAGAGAAGGTGATTTTAGAGCCAGTGGGAGTAACCTTTTTGAGCATGTTAAACCTTCTGATGAAGTTTTAGACTATGCTAAAAATATATTTACTCAAATGAACAACCCATATGCTTCATTAGATATTGCTCAATCTACTGATGGTTGTCATTTAATAGAGTTTCAAGGCACCAATTTCTCTCCTGGCACGTTGTTAAAAGCACCTAGTAGATATCTACAGGTAGATGGAAAATGGATTAAAGAAGAAAATGACAAAGATCTTGAAGCAAATTATGCACATGCTTTAAACCTGTATATTCGAAATAATGAAGCAGTCTCTACCTCTACACCAGTACCGTTTAACATGGTAACTAGAGCTGAGTGTTCTAAAGTTATGTAGCTATTACACTATAGCTGCTTGTAAAGACAGTCTCATATTACTAGAGTTTAATTAAAGTCATTTATAGGTTAGATGATAATAAAATTAATAATTATTGATAAAAATTTAAAAGTGTTGATTAATATTTTAAGGATTTAACATGAAAGTGTATATAGCTACGCTACCTAATGGTTTTTTTGGTAGCACAGGTTGTAGTTGGCAAAGTTTAAATGTCAGTAAGCTATCAAAGCTTTTAAATTATGATACTGAAATTACAACGATAAATGACTTGACGCGTATGAATTTTAATCCAGATGACATTGTTATATATACGTCCAGTGATGAGGAAAATATTAGGTTGTATTTGAGAGATGTTATGTATTTTGTAAATAAAAAATGCAAAATATTACCAAGCTACAATATGTTATTGGCTCACGAAAATAAAGGTTTTCAAGAGTTGCTTAGAACTGAACTGGATTTTGGCAATTTACAAGGGAACTATTTTTTTGATATAGATGATTCTACGTTATCTGTACCAAAAGTCTTAAAGACTATATCAGGGGCAGAAAGTAGTGGGGTCTTTTTAGCAAAAGGTAAAAAAGATATTTCTACTATAAAAAGTAAGTATTTCGAGGTTTCTAAAAAACGAAAAATTATAAAGTTACAAAGAAGATTTAAGTTAAAGGGTAGCGAATTTTCAATTTACAACTATAGACATAAGGGCTTTAACTTATTCATTGAACAAGAGTTTATACCTAATTTATTAAATGTTTTTAAAATATTAATATTTGGTGACAGATATTATTGTTTGAAAAGAGATGTGAGAGAGAAGGATTTTAGAGCGAGTGGTAGTGGTTTATGCAAATCTGTTAAGCCTCCTGAAGAGGTTTTAGACTTTGCAAAAAGTATATTTGATAAATTGGACAACCCTTATGCTTCTTTAGATATCGTGCAATCAGAAGACGGATGTCATTTAATAGAGTTTCAAGGAACTAACTTTGGTCCATTCACTTTATTTAATTCCTCTAGTAGATATGTTTACTTTAATAAAAAATGGAATGAAGAAAAAAACAATAAAGATCTTGAAGAAAACTTTGCTTACGCATTGAATACATTCTTGAGTAATAATTGATTTACTATCTACCGATAAACTTTGGTAGATATGGCTTCTAGACTTAATTGTTCCTACTTGAATGAGAACGTAGATAGAAGAATAGACACAAGTTTATTTAAATTTTGTTGATTTTTCGAAAAATTTTAAATCAACAATTATAACTACTTCTTAAAGGATGCAAGTATGAAAAAGAATATTTATCTAGCTTCACTACCAAATGGTTATTTTGGAAGTGCAAAAAACAGCTGGGATACTTTAAATCTAGAGCGTTTAGCAAGCTCATTCCCTACAAATGTTTATAATATTGAGTTTATAAGTGTTACTGATATACCCAAAATTCATTTTGATTCAAATGACGTTTTAATATACACATCTTTATACAACAATGAAGTAAGGTCATATTTAAAAGACATTCTTTACTATGTAAAAGATCAATGTTTAATAATACCCAGTTATGAAATACTGTTAGCTCATGAGAATAAAGGGTTTCAGGAAGTGATGAAACAGCACCTTGGTAATAATGATTTACCGGGTCAATATGTATTCGATTTGGATCAAGTAAAAAAGCCTATTCCTTTTGTTTTAAAGACTATAGATGGCTCGGGTAGCTCTGGGGTGCAATTGATTAAGAGTGAAAGTGATTTTGCTAAAATTAAGAAGAATTATAGCCAGCTGCCAATTAAACGCACAGTAAAAAAAGTAATACGTTCAAAACAATTGTCATCTGAAAGCTATGCATTATATTCTTATTTTTATAAACCCTTTAAAAGGTTTGTCGCGCAACCTTTTTTAGAAAAATTAAACTGTGACTATCGTGTCTTAGTTATTGAACAACGTTTATATGCTATGCGCAGGGATGTGAGAAAAGGTGATTTTAGAGCAAGTGGTAGCAAAAAATTCCATCATAACAAAGTACCTTGTGAGCTATTGGATTATGCAAAAGAAGTTTTTGACAAATTAGACAATCCTTTTATTTCAATGGATTTAGCTTTTAAAAATGGCAAACCCTATTTGATTGAGTTTCAGGGTACCAACTTTGGATCCTCTGTTATTAGACTGTCCAATGGTTATTATTGTAAAACAGCTGATGGTTGGGAGTTTTTAGAAAAAAAATCATTGCATGAAGAAACCTTATCTTATGGTTTATTGAACTATGTGGAACGTAAAAATGCCTAAGAAAATAGTACACGTTATTATTGGATTGAATGTAGGAGGTGCTGAGCTGATGCTTAAGCGTCTGGTACTTCACAGCCAAAAAACGGGAAAATTTCAACATATTGTTATTTCTTTAACGGATAGCGGTGTTATTGGTCCAGATTTAGAAAATCAGGGGATAAAGGTATATAGTTTGGGTATGACGTCTACTCCTTCAGTACCCAAAACCTTTTTTAAATTGAAGAAGTTACTTAAAGAACTCAAACCTGATGTCGTACAAACTTGGATGTACCATGCTGATTTTTTAGGTGGTATAGCTGCAAAAAGCGTAGGGATAAAAAATATTATTTGGGGTATACGTACGACGGACGTCTCACAAGGTCCTTCAAAGCAAACGGTCTATCTTAGTAAAGTATGCGCCAAGCTATCTTATTACGTCCCTAATTCCATAGTTTGCGCAGCCCATGTATCAAAGAATTACCATATCGGTATTGGTTATGATAAATCTAAGATGATGGTTATTCCTAATGGTTTCGATATAGAAGCCCTCTCTTCTACAAAGGAAGATGGACTCAATGTTCGTAAAGAGATTGGTTTATCCGCAGATGATACTGTTATTGGATCGGTAGGAAGATTTAATCCAGTTAAAAACCAAAAATTATTTGTAGACCTTGCTGCTAATTTAATAAAAGATTTTCCAGATTTAAAATTTATGTTAGTAGGAAGGGACAACAACGTAGAAAATACAGAGTTGATGTCTTGGATAACACAACATGATTTAGCAGATAATTTTAAACTATTAGGACAAAGAGACGATGTACCTAAGTGTCTAAAAGCGATGGATATCTTTTGCTTGCATTCAAAAACCGAAGGGTTTCCAAATGTAGTGGGCGAAGCGATATTAGCAGATACAACATGTGTAGCAGCTGATGTTGGTGACGTAGGTGTCTTATTGGACAAAGAGTCTATCACACCGAGTAACGATGTAGATGGTATTAGTCATGCCATAAAGAATTATCTTAGTTATTCAAAAAGTGCCTTGATAGAAAAAGCAGATGAAAATAAAGACAATATTATTACTCAATACTCTATGAAAGTGATCATAGATAAATTTCACAGTTTATATTCAAAAAATAAAAATTAATAGACGATACTGTAGCGAATAATATGAATATAAGAGCTCCTAACTTCATTAGTTTAAACTCCTTTGTATTGACATCAATACTGGTGATTTTTATTGTAAGTTTTTCAAGTCTGGCTTCATTGAGAGCACCTTTGGTAGTTGTGCATTTTACTTTATTTTATTTCCTTATAATGTATAAGCATCAAATGTTAATAATGAACAAAAGTTTAATATTTATTTTATCGCTTGTGATTTTTGTCGTTATACAAAGTATTATATTCCAAGGTACATTATTGATTATAGTTCAGTCTATAGCTTTGGTTTTATTTTTATTTTTTACATCTCAAATAGCTTTAGCCGAAGGTCAATCTTTTTATCAAAAAGAGCAATATAAAACTTTATCTAAAACTCTACTCATATCGCTTCCTTTTTTTCTTGTAAGCTTCACAAGTTGGTCTGATTTTCGTCAACCTGGGTTATTTATGAACCCAAATATTACTAGTCATCTTGCAATGATGTTATTACCTTTTATTCTATTGGGTTTGGATCATAGGAAATACAAGATTCTAGCGGTGATAATAGTAGCATTAATCACTGTCATTACTGCTTCTAGAAGTGCAACATTAGCATTCATACTAAGTTTATTGTCTTATATTTTCGTTACTAAATTCCCAAGAAGCAGTTTTTTCACGTTGTTTATATTGCTAGCGACTGTACTAGGGAT
This sequence comes from uncultured Psychrobacter sp., assembly GCF_947495825.1. GTDB lineage: Bacteria > Pseudomonadota > Gammaproteobacteria > Pseudomonadales > Moraxellaceae > Psychrobacter. The sequence continues at coordinate 93,239 of NZ_CANMAH010000008.1, read as the reverse complement.
ATCTATTTATTCTGTTGAAATAGCAGATTGGGTAGCAGGTAACTTTTCGGGTTTAGCTAGCTCATCTGATTCACGTCTATTAGACACTGGTTATAATGGACGCGATATACTCATGCACCTAGCGCTCGAGAGATTTGAGAGTCAACCTATCATAGGTTTAGGTTTCGATGGTGTTAAATTCGATAGAGGCGGTGGACGTGAGCTTGGAACGCATAATGGACTGATAGAAACTTTGTTAAAGTTCGGTGTTATTGGTGCATTTATTTTTGCTCTATTTTGTTTGTCTTTAATATGGATGACGTCCAAGCATAATGCTAGATTTAAGGCTGCTACGATAATGTCACTTGCAGCAATATTTTCTTTATCTACAAATAGCTCAACTTTTTTTGTACTTAACTACTTGTTTATTTATTCAGTTCTCTTAGTTTATATAGGTTATAGAGTACAGAATAATTTTGAAAGAATGATTCCCGTCGAGCATTAATACATTTTATTAGAGTCGTTTATGAAATTTTTAATTGTAGCTAGTTTTGCCAGTTCTTTAATTGGTTTCCGAAAGCCCCTTATAGTTGCGCTCTTAGAGAAAGGGGTAGAGGTTCATGTAGCCGCTCCAGAACTATTAGATAATAAAGTTGTAATGACAGAACTAACAGAATTGGGCGTCATACCCCATGATATTTCAATGCAACGAACAGGCATCAACCCTATAGCAGATACACAAGCTTTAGTTTCTCTATATACTTTGATGAGAAAAATTAAGCCAAACTATATGATGGGATACACTATTAAGCCTGTCATTTACGGAACGCTTGCCGCTTGGCTTGCTCGTGTGCCTAAGCGTTTTGCCTTAATTACAGGTTTAGGCTTTGCTTTTACCGGAGAGGACGATGATAAGCGCAAACGCATACGTGCTGTCGCTCAAGGTTTATATCGTTCAGCATTGCGTCATTGCCAAGTGGTATTTTTTCAAAACCACGATGACGAGGCCTTATTTCATCGGTTGAATATTGTGTCTCCAAAAACACGTACATGTGTAGTAAGTGGATCGGGTGTAGATATTGAGGAGTTTGAGACTGTACCTTTTGATACGCAAAAACCGTTACATTTTTTATTGATTGCTCGATTATTAGGCGATAAAGGTGTGCGAGAGTACAATCAAGCAGCTCAACAAATTAAAAAGCTACACCCTGAAGTGCAGTTTGATTTAGTCGGTGGTCTTGATGCTAATCCAACTAGCATTACCCAAGCTGAATTAGATGAATGGATTAAAGCGGGTACAGTTAATTTCTTAGGTCGCTTAAAAGATGTACGTCCGGCAATACAAGCTTCCTCAGTCTATGTGTTGCCGTCTTATCGTGAAGGCACACCACGTACAGTACTAGAAGCGATGGCAATGGGGCGTGCAATTATCACCACTGATGCACCAGGCTGTCGTGAAACGGTTGTAGATGGTGACAATGGTTTCTTGGTTCCTGTCAAAGATGTAAATGCTTTAGTACAAGCAATGCTACGCTTTATTGAGCAGCCAGCCTTAATTGAAGGAATGGGTCAGCGTGCACGTTTAATAGCTGAAGAAAAGTATGATGTGCACAAGGTAAATGCTCATATGATTTCTGAAATGGAACTGGAGTAACAAAACATGATGAAAAGAATTTTTGATATTACTGCTGCTAGTGCAGCTCTAGTAATTCTATCTCCAGCTTATGCTCTTATAGCATACAAAGTCAAAAAAAATCTCGGCTCGCCGGTATTGTTTCGACAAATACGTCCTGGGATCAACGGTGAGCCTTTTGAGATGGTTAAGTTCCGTTCTATGAAAGATGCTAGGGACACCGATGGCAACCTTTTACCTAGTAATGAGAGACTGACACCATTTGGTAAAAAACTGCGCGCTAGTAGTTTGGATGAGTTACCTGAACTCTGGAATGTAGTAAAAGGTGATATGAGCCTTGTTGGCCCTCGTCCTCTACTAATGGAATACTTGCCACTTTATAGTGAGGAGCAAGCCCGTCGCCATTTAGTTCGCCCTGGTGTTACTGGTTTTGCCCAAGTCAATGGTCGTAATTCAATAAGCTGGGATGAGAAGTTTAAACTTGATACTTGGTATGTCGATAACCAATCCTTATGGTTGGATATAAAGATTTTATTTAAGACAGTGAAGAAGGTACTAATAAAAGATGGAATTAATACCGATGATGACAAGATCATGGGTAAATTTAAGGGTAATACTGGAGAACAATGATGAACATTTTGATAACTTCTGCTGGACAGAGAGTTTCCCTCGTTAGATCCTTTCAAAAGGAGTTAGCTGACATCGATGAGACAGCAAAGGTTTTTACTGCTGATTTTAATCCAATGTTAGCACCAGCTTGCCACGTTTCAGATGGTTTTTTTCCTGTACCGAAAGTAACTGAAAAAGAATACATTAACCAATTATTGAAAAATTGCTTAGACAATGACATAAAGTTAGTTATTCCAACTATAGATACTGAGTTAAATATTCTTAGTAAAAATATTTCAGAGTTTGAAGAAAATGGTATTCATATAGTAGTGAGTGATGCTTCTTTTATAAAGAAATGTCGTGATAAAAGAAAAACTAATGAGCTATTTGAGAAGTATGGAATAGATACGCCCACACAGTTTGATCAAGATAACCTTGATTTTCCTGTATTCGTAAAACCATATGATGGCAGTCGAAGTGAAGGTATATTTACAGCTTTTGAGCCAAGTGATATAAAAGTCGAGCATATAGATAATGAAAAGCTAATGTATATGGAGTATATCTCAGATACAGAATACGATGAATTCACCATAGATTGTTATTATGATAAAAACTCTACTTTGAAATGTGTGGTGCCACGTAAGCGTATTTTCGTTAGAGCAGGCGAAGTAAATAAAGGCGTTACTAAGAAAAATATTATCGTAGATGAGTTTACAAAGAAGCTTACTAAATTAGAAGGCGCTAGAGGGTGCTTAACTATTCAAGTATTTTTACATAAAACCAAAGATATTATGAAAGGTATTGAAATCAATCCGAGATTTGGTGGTGGTTATCCCTTGACTTATTTGTCAGGTGCAAACTATACAAAATGGATAATCGAAGAATATCTATTGAATAAAGAAGTCACAGATTTTGATGATTGGGAAAGTGATTTACTCATGTTACGTTATGATGCGGAAGTTTTAGTCAGCAATTATAATAAATAGTTTTAGCTTGTATAATATTTAGTTGAATAGAATTTAGCTAGAATGTTAATCGATTAAGTACAAGATTTTTGTCTTTTCGTTTGATACGAAGAATAGAGTGGACTATAAATGGCTTTTACACTAGCACATATGGCAGCTGCATTGCCACTTTATCGAAGTAATAATAAAAACCATAGCGTACGCTGGCTACAGTTCGATGCACTTCTTATTGGTACCATGTTACCCGATATGCATTATTATACATATATTAGTAGTTCGTTTTCTCGACAGTCACATGAATGGGTAGGTTTACTTACCTACAATTTGCCATTGGGCTTAGTGTTCTTCACAGTTTGGAATTGGGGTCTAAAACCTGCTGCTTTCGCTCTAGTCCAACCGTTTTTGATAAAACGGGCAGCAAAGTCTTTTAATCTAAAAGATGTAGACAGAAAAAATAGTCGTAATAAGGTTAAAAGGTATTTTACTGGCTATGCTGATAGATATTGGTCGTTTGCAGGTATCAAAAAACGAGTCCTACATAAGGTAAAGTCTTTTTATCTGCCAGTAGTACTAAGTTTAGTGTTCGGTGCATTTACGCATCTGATATGGGACGGAATTACCCATGCTGATGGCTCTATTGCTCGTCATATTGACTGGTTACAATACCCTTTGTACTTTTTCCCATTTAAGGGAACAAGTATCGCTAGGTTGTTACAATATCTAAGTTCAATAGTAGGGTTAGGAGCGTTGTTTTGGTTTGTCTTATTACGGGCAAAGGACTGGCAGATTAACACCAAAGACGTCGCTAAAGAGACAGAAACAGATACTATAGTAACGTTAGTGTTTTCCAAAAAACAGAGTGTAATAATCATTGCTTCAATGACTACTTTATGTTTGGTATGGGGTATACAGGCAGTCTTAAATTGGTATCCGTCTTTAACTAGCAGTCCTTATAGGTTTGCGGCAGGGGTGTCAGTCAGTTTACTAAAGAGAGTTACTTTATTGTGTGTTAGCTATGCTGCTTTATACCATCTGACATATTTTCTTCAAAATACATATCGGCAGTATAGAAAATAATAAAGTAGTTCGGTTGCATAATATAGTTCTAAAGGTTTTTACTGTATTGAAAATGCATAGGGATTTTCAGACAGAGCTTTGATGTGATAGTACTGGTTATTTTTTGTACAGTTAATATAAAATGATTTTTAAATTGTTTATCCACTTTACAAACCAAAAGTCATTACCAGAAATCTAACTAAAAGTGCATACAAAAATATAGCCAATCTATTTAATTTAATTCGTAATATGACTAGGATTTTCTAATATATTCGGATTTAAGAATATATAATTTTACTAGATTATTTACATATCAAAACTTGGAAACGTCATGATTCTTATACACAATGCGCTCATTAACAATATAAAACGCTCTGAAGCGGCTTATAAAGTTTATCAGAAAGGTTTGACCTATCATCAGGCCTTGCATGTTTTTCATGCTAATAAAAAGATATACGACGAGCTTATACTATTATTAAATAATAATAGCCTAGATGCTTCCATGAGCAGAAAAATCTTTAATTATATTTTTTATCTCGAAGATTGGTTTGTGCAGTTTTCAAAATTAGAAAAAGAAGTTAGTAGTCTTGAAGATCGTTTTTCTTTTGAGTCACTCAAGAATAGTATCGCTTATCCAGCCAGTTTTCTTGATGACGTTATAAAGTAGCGCATAACGAAGTAAGAGTGTTTAAGAATAGATAGTTAATTTAGAAAAAATGAAGTATGACTACCCATCGATTTTATAATAAATAAGGAAGCTATATGCTAAACTCGCCTTTTTCACCTTGGCCAAGTTTTACACAAGAAGAAGCTGACGCGGTCAGTAAAGTTTTATTGTCTAATAAGGTAAATTATTGGACAGGGCAGGAATGTCGTCAATTTGAGCAAGAGTTCGCTGATTGGGCAGATAGTAAATATGCCATCGCATTAGGCAATGGTACTTTGGCCTTAGACGTGGCTCTACAGGCGCTAGATATTGGCGAAGGTGATGAAGTCATTGTGACGCCACGTACCTTTATTGCCAGTATTTCTAGTGTGGTAAATGCAGGTGCTACGCCTGTGTTTGCTGATGTTGATGAGTCTACTGGTAACATTACCCCAGAGACAATTGCTGCTGTTATAACTGATAAAACAAAAGGTATTGTATGTGTGCATTTAGCAGGTTGGCCATGCGATATGGATGGCATAATGGCGCTTGCAGATAAGCATAATCTATATGTCATTGAAGACTGTGCGCAAGCGCATGGTGCTCATTATAAAGGCCGTAGTGTCGGTAGTATCGGGCATGTTGGCGCATGGAGCTTTTGTCAAGACAAGATCATGACAACTGGCGGCGAAGGCGGCATGGTCACTACAAACGACGAGAGTCTATGGCGTAAGATGTGGGCGTATAAAGATCATGGTAAGAGCTATGCTGCTGTGTATGAAAAAGAGCATCCACCTGGCTATCGTTGGTTGCATGAGAGCTTCGGTACTAATTGGCGCATGACTGAGATGCAAGCAGTAATAGGTCGCATTCAGCTTGAGAGAATGTCGGATTGGACCGCTAAACGTACTGCAAATGCCCAAGCAATTCTACAGGCTTGTACTCAATGGGAAGATAAAGGGTATTTGCATGCGCCAAAGTTAGAAGAAACGCCAGAGTTTGCAGATTCCAAGCACGCATACTATAAGCTCTATGTCTATGTGAATGCTGATAACCTGCCTGAGGGTTGGTCGCGTGATCGTATCATCGAGGAAATCAATCAGCTAGAAGTGCCTTGTTTTTCTGGATCTGCTTCTGAAGTCTATTTAGAAAAAGCATTTGATGGTACGGGTTTACGTCCTGAAACCAGGCTGCCAGTTGCAAAAGAGCTTGGAGAGACAAGCTTGATGTTCCTAGTTCATCCAACGCTTACTGAAGCTGAAATTGAAAAAACGGTTGAAGCAATCAACACAGTGTTCGATAAGATAGATAAATCAATTTAACCATAGAGCTAATATTCTAATCACAAATCAAGACCTGCCACCAATAGCTGGTATATCTGGCATTGGTGGTAACTCATCTAACTTAGTCAATCCAAATGCATCTAAGAATTGCGGCGTCGTATGGAGTAGGGCTGGGCGGCCCAATGTTTCTTTATACCCATCCTCAATGATCCAATTTTTATCGAACAGTTGCCGCAGTATATTGCTCGATAGCGCCACACCGCGTACATACTCTATGTCGCTGCGAGTCACTGGTTGTTTATAAGCAATGACACTTAGCGTTTCGAGTAGCGCTTGGCTTAGGCGTTCTTGACGTTGGGGAAAGACGCGCTGTATCAACGCACTGTAGCTATCCGCTATTTGTAGGCGATAACCGCTAGCTGTCTCATGCAAGCTGAGGACACCAGTGTCTAAGCGCAGCTGTAGTAACTCTAAAGCTTGGGTTAACTCTTTATCAGATAAAGATAAATGCTTCTTGATAGCATTTGCAGTGAGCGGTGCTTCTGAAGCATGTAACAGTACTTCTATGTGTTTGCTCATCTCTTCAAGATGCAGGTGATTAGTATCTGTCATTAAACATTCTCTTTTCAAAACTATCAGGCCAGCCACTGTAACGTTATTGGTTCGATTGGATTTGCAAGCTCGTTATTAATAGTGGCCTTATCTGTCAAATCAGTACTCACCACACCAACCAACTGCCGCTTTATCAGCTCTAGTACTGCGACGAAGCTGACTACAACACCTATCTTACCTTGTGCTTTATCTAATAGCTCATAAAAAGAGTGTGTGCCATCAGTGCTTAACTGCCGGCTAATACTAGCAATACGATCAGAGAGGGGGACAGTATCGACTTTGATAGAATGCATCTGATAATCGGGTTGTAGCTGCATTTTAAATAAGCTATCAATCAGTAAGTTTGGAGAGTAGCTGGGCAATTCGGCATTCATAACATCTTGATTAGGCATACTCACCATCGCCAAAAACACATCACGTTCAAGACGAATAAGCGTATCTAGACGCTCGCTGGCTGCTTTGATTTGCGCATATTCTTCTAAACGCTCAATGAGTTCTGCTTTTGGATCGCGCTCATCGCTCGGTGTTTCTGGAGAAGGTAGTAACAGCTCGGTTTTAATCTCAATCAGTGTAGACGCCATCAGCAGATAGTCGCCTGCCAACTCAAAATGCTCAGTATCCAACTCGCCAATATAAGCCAAATACTGCTCGGTGATAGGCAAAATCGGCATTTGAGTGAGATCAACGTTGTTTTTTTTGACCAAATACAATAAAAAGTCTAATGGTCCAGCAAACTGTTCTAGCCAAATGGCAAAGGCACCAGGCGGCACATACAGATCTTCTGGCAAGTGCTGCACTGGTGTCTGATAAATGCGTAAAGACATGTCATTGGCAACTGAGTCGTTATCTTCGCTTTTAGTATAGAAATGCTCAGTTGTTTGATACGCATTTACAGAAAAAACAGCCTTTGGTAAGGCTGCTTGTTTATCTTGTGGTTCAGTTTGCACGTTTAGCATCCATCCTGATACGACAAATTATACCAATAAACCAATCGTCTGCATTTAGCGAGTGGCTACTTAAGCTTGGCAAGGGGACGAATACCGATAGCACGGCGAGCTTTATCTAACTGCTTACGACTATGACGACGCGCCTTATTTGCCCCCATTTGCAGTATCTCTTCCAATTCCTTTGGATTCGCCATTAGCTCTTCATAACGCGCACGAAATGGCGCAATCTCGTCATTTATTTTATCAAACAAGACTTGCTTGGCATCACCCCAACCAATACCCGCGGCATATTGTGCGCGCATATCAGCAATCTCTGCAGGCGTTGCAAAGGCTTTATAAATCTCGAAGAGAGCTGAGTCGTCAGGGTCCTTTGGCTCATCAGGCAATTGGGAGTTGGTCACGATTTTCATGATGGCTTTATGCATCTGTTTTTCGGAACTGATCTGCGGGTTTGGCTCACCAAATAGCGGTATGGTGTTGCTATAGCTTTTACTCATCTTGCGACCATCAAGCCCTGTTAGCAGCGGAATGTCTTCATCAACGACTGCTGATGGCAGGGTAAAGAGTGTCTTATAACGATGGTTAAAGGTACCGGCAATGTCACGTGCCATCTCTATATGCTGTACTTGATCTCGCCCAACGGGGACGTGAGTGGCGTTAAACATCAAAATATCAGCTGCCATGAGTACAGGATAGCCAAACAGACCCATGGTAATACCCTGATCAGGATCGACGTCGGCTTTTTCTGTATTAATATCGACTGCAGCCTTATAGGCATGGGCGCGGTTCATCAAGCCTTTGGCGCATGAGCAATTTAAGATCCAAGCAAGCTCTGGGATTTCAGGTACATCTGATTGACGATAAAACGTCACGCGCTCAGGGTCAAGACCACAGGCAATCCATGTCGCGGCAATAACTTTGGTCGACTCATGGATGACGGCAGGATCGTAGCAGCCGATAATGCCGTGATAGTCGGCTAAAAAGAAAAATGCTTCGTGCTCACTGTTTTGGATAGATTTAATCGCTGGGCGAATGGCACCGACATAATTACCAAGATGGGGAATGCCCGTTGGTTTAATACCCGTTAGAATACGTTTGGCTTCGGTTGAGGCTTCAGAAGCTTGGTTGTCGGGATTGCTGTTATTACTCATGGAAAATCCGTTATATTGTTTGTCAAATTGTTATAAGCGCATATCATCAGTACGAAATATTAGCCGCAAAGTATAGCAAATTTTATCAGGCGTTTTTTGATAATCAAAACCTACTTGTAAATACCAGTTCGACCGTTAGGGCCGTGTTTAAATCGGCGGTGAAACCACATCCATTGAGTAGGATCAATACGTATAAGGCCTTCCAAGACTTCGTTCACGCGTGTTGCATCGGCCACCTCATCATCACTTGGATAGTTACTCAGCTCTGGTGTGATCGTCAAATGGTAATGAGGACGTTTGCCACGAGGCAAATTGTCTGGCGTTTGTCGATAAGTATGCAGCGCCATAACTGCTGGCGGGTTTTTCTTATTCCCCATTTTAGCCAAGCGCCTAGGTGCTGTAATCGTGGCTGCGGGTACACCAAAGAATGGTGCCATTACTCCTTGCTTAAGACCATAATCTTGATCAGGTGAATACCAAATAACATGTCCAGCTTTAATAGAGGAGACTAAGCTGCGCATATCACGGCTAGAAATTTGCTTACCAAAAATGCGCGTACGACCATTATAGATAAACCAATCAAGAAGTGCGTTGTTTTGTGGGCGGTACATACAGTCAGCGGCGAAAAACTGTGTACATAACAATCCACCCAAATCTAGCATCGTATAATGTGCCCCTAATAAGATAACAGGACGCTTCTCATTCTGTGCGTTCACCAAATGCTGTAGTCCTGAGATAGAAACCGTTCTGGTAAAAACATTTGGCCGGAACCAAGCGCATAAGGTCTCAAATACACCAATACCTTGATTGACGAAGACTTGTTTTGCCATCAACTCACACTCAGCTTTTGGCTTTTCAGGAAAAGCCAGCTTAAGATTAATCAGCGTATCACGTCGGCGCGAACCGGCCACTTTATAAATCAAGATACCGAGCTTACGGCCCAACCAAAACTGCCAACCCAGCGGTAGATAAATCATTGGTAGAAAAACGAATAACAACAGCCAAACTCCCCAATATTTAGGGTGTAAAAACTGCCATTGGAATGGCTTTTTTTCCGCTTGTGCTGTGCTTTTATGCGTTTGCGTAATTGTTGGCATGCCAGCGGGTATAGCTGGCGACTTAGCAGACTGCTGCTTGCTTTGCGGAGGCATGGCAGACTTTACAGGTTTGCTAGGATCGTATCGTTCGGGCGCTTTCATAATGTCCTTTTACAGCACTGTTTATAGCATCTATAGTGACGAGGCTAATGATGAAAAGTTACTATCATGATGGGGTAGCGGTAGCTGGTTTGCAAGTTGGTTTTGACTATAAAAGCAAAGTGTTTAACAGTTTATAAAGCCAGTTTATTAGGTGCACTAGCGTTTAATACCATTAAGCATTAAGCATTAAGCATAAAAAAACCTTACAAGCTGTGACCAGCTTATAAGGTTTTGCAAATCTAGCGTTTTACTTAATGCTATTAGTATAACTCTGAGAAAAAGACAACCATAACAGTAAAACGATAAACAGCTTTTATTAACGCTTCGAGAATTGTGGACGCTTACGTGCTTTACGTAGACCCAATTTCTTACGTTCAACTTGACGTGAATCGCGAGTAACAAAACCAGCTGCTTTTAGCGTAGATTTGTTGGTGTCATCAAGTTCGATTAATGCACGAGTAATACCGTGACGAATAGCACCTGCTTGACCACTAATACCACCACCTTTTACAGTGATATAAAGATCATAGTCGTTAGGAGTATCTAGTAGCTCTAATGGCTGACGAACGACCATACGTGAAGTTTCACGGCTAAAGTACTCATCAAGTGGCTTGCCGTTGACAACGATGCTACCAGTACCTTTTGCTAAAAAGACACGAGCAGTAGACGTCTTGCGGCGACCAGTTCCGTAATTGCGTTCCATAAGTGACTCCTTAGATGTCTAGTTCTTTAGGTTGCTGTGCAGTATGTGGATGTTCAGCACCTGCATATAGCTTTAGCTTTTTAATCATCGCATAGCCAAGAGGACCTTTTGGAAGCATACCCTTAACTGCTTTATGTAGAACATCTTCAGGCTTATGTGCAATCAGCTTTGTGAAGTTGGTTTCTTTAATACCGCCTGGATAACCACTGTGACGATAGTACTTTTTGTCTTGCGCTTTTTTACCCGTTACCGCGATTTTTTCTGCATTGATGACAACGATAAAGTCACCAGTATCTACGTGCGGAGTATAAGAAGTTTTATGCTTGCCACGTAAGCGAGTAGCGATTTGGGTGGCTAAGCGACCAAGGGTTTTGCCGTCAGCATCTACGACATACCAGTCATGGGTCACTTCAGCTGGTTTTGCACTAAGTGTTTTCATGATAAAACCTTAAAATTAGAATTTATTGAGAGTTTAGCTGGGAACGGGGCTCTCAAAAAACAGACTGCATATTATAAGCAGTAGCGCCTACGCTTGCAAGCTGCATTGGGGTTTATTTTCGCCTTATATACATTAAACTGCAGCGTTAGACCAGTTTTTCAGCGGTTTTTAGCATTCATTAATGCAAGTTGCATGATTATGACGACTCTAGTCTATAAAGTCCAGCCACAACTTGTCCCACTTTGGTCTGTTTGATTGTCTCAAACCCGCTTAACCCTTGCGCTATAAAGACTGAGCTTAGAGACTGAGCCAATTCATTTAATTGCTCATTTAAATCTTTATCTGCTTCTAAATAAATAAGCGTCTTTGTCGTGATTAACGACTGTTCGATTAAAGTGGTCAAAATAGGTTGCCATAACTCTTTGGCGTAGGGCGGATCAATAAAAACAATGTCGAACGGATGGTTAAAATGACTGTTTTGAGACAAAACGTGCTCAGCATTGCCATGCAAGATTAGACAGCTGTCAGTGTCGATGTTCAACTGCTGAGAGCTTTTCAGTAGCATTTGGTACTGAGATTGATTGGTTTCGATAAAAGTACAGTGTGCGGCTCCGCGAGATAAGGCTTCAAATCCTAGTACGCCGCTGCCTGCACAGCTATCAAGGACACGTGCGCCATGCATATCGGCAAGCAACCAGTTAAACAGTGTTTCTCGTAAGCGATCTGGCGTCGGTCGTAAGCCATCAGCATCGATAAAATTGATGCTACGACGTTTAAATTGTCCACCAACAATGCGTACCTTGCCCGCAGTGGTTTGTTTTTTATGATTTGTGTCACGCTTTGGGCTGCGCGATGTCGATGTTTTTGTGTTTCTTTTCATAATTGCTATTCTTTATTCGGTCGCTGTAGTAGTTGCTGCCTGCGCTTCTGCTTGTTCTTTTAATGCTAGTTCTTGATCGCGAATGGCATCACGTTTAGCTTTTTCCAACGCCTTTTGATATTTAATAGCTTTTAGCTCATCGGGAGTTGGTGGCGTAATAGGGTCGCTTTTACGCTGTAATACCCAATAATCAAATAACGCGCGTCCAATAGGGGCTGCCACTGCACTACCGCCGCCGCCATTTTCAACCAGTACCGCAAGGGCAATTTGAGGGTCCTCTACAGGCGCAAAACCATTAAACCATGCATGATCCCAATGACGTTTATCTAGTGCCGATTTGTTGTAGCTTTTACCTTGAGCGATAGATTTGACCTGTGCAGTACCTGTCTTGCCAGCGATACGATAGCGCGTGGTATAAATACCACGTGCCGTACCAGCTTTGACGGTATCTTCCATCGCATCATGCATACGTGTCCAATCAGAAGGTTTGCCATTATAGTCAATCTTGCCATCAGGTTTGCTGATGACATCAATTTCTGCCGCACCATCGCTACTTTTTAGCAGATGCGGCGTAATATGATTGCCTTTACTTGCCATCATGGCTGTCGCATTAGCAATCTGTAGCGGCGTGGCCAAAAAATACCCTTGTCCAATACTTACTGAGATGGTCTCGCCCGGTAACCAACCTTTATCATACGTGTCTTCTTTCCATTTTGGTGAAGGCATAATGCCTGATTTTTCATTCGGCAAATCAATACCCGTATCTTTACCAAAACCAAAGCGTATCATCCAGTCATGCAAGCGCTGAATCCCCATCTCATACGCCAGCTTATAATAGTAAGTATCCACTGACATCATAATTGATTTTTTAAGATTCACTGAACCATGGCCACCGCGCTTCCAATCACGAAAACGATGTGAGTCGCCAGGCAAGCTAAAATAGCCTGGATCATAGATAGTCGTCTCCCAGTTTCTCAAGCCATAATGCAGCGCACCTAATCCTTCAAATGGTTTGATGGTAGAGGCTGGTGGATACATACCTTGTAGCGCGCGGTTGTATAGCGGCTGATCGATATCTTCTCTTAATGCATCGTAGTCTTTAAAAGAGATGCCTGAGATAAAAGGGTTGGGGTCATAACTTGGATTACTCACGAACGCTAACACATCCCCGTTCTTTGGGTCTATCGCGACAATAGCACCGCGGCGACCGTCAAGCTGCTGCTGAGCAATCGTTTGTAAACCGTAATCCAAACTTAAGGTGATATCGTTACCAGCGACAGGAGGCTTGGTATCTAATTGGCGTAGAATATTACCATGAACATCCGTCTCCACCGACTGATAACCTGGCTGCCCAAGCAAAATATCTTCGTAATACTGTTCAATACCAATCTTGCCAATCAAATCAGTACCTGCATAGCGATCTTTATCAATACGCTTGGTCTCTTTGTCATTGATGCGGCCAACATAGCCAATAACGTGGGCAAACAGTTCATCGTAGGGATAAGAGCGAGTCAGTTTACTTTGGATAGTAACGCCCCTAAAAAAAGGCTTACGTTCACTAAACTGTGCGACCTGCTTTTCTGTCAAATCAATCTTGATGGTCACAGGATCGTTTTTACTTTTACTCAGTCTTGCCAAGATATCAGTAATATCAGTGTCTGTTAGATCAAAGATAGGCGCAAGCAAGCTTAAGGTACGTTCTGGATCTTCTACCTCATCGGGGCTCAGCATGGCAGTAAATACAGGCTGATTGTCAGCAAGTAATACGCCGTTACGATCATAGATATAACCACGGCTTGGCGGTGCAGATATGAGCTTGATGCGATTATTGTCGGCCTGAGTCTTGTATTTATCATGAGCGTACACTTGCAGATATCCGTAACGCAGTAATAAAACGCCCATACCCAAAAATATGAATAAACCAAGAATAAGAATACGGCGCATAAAAACGCGGTTGACCTGCTCGGTGTCTGGGATAAGCGATTTATTCATGTAAAGTTAGTACCAATGGGCGCAGTGGATAAAGCAAAAATTACTTTGGTAAAGGAATGCTGGGACAAGTCATTTAAGCAAATGCAGACGATAAAAACAATCATTTCAAATACATAGAGTAAATACCCCTATAATAATGAAGCACAGATTTAAAAGCATATTGCCATTATTGCTATGCGACAAATTATAACAGAATGTAATAAATTGCGCTGAACCTGTCAGCTTATTTGTTCATAGATTCTCATATGCTATGAACAGTACTATTCGTAGGTTATCTTATAGGGAAAGTGTTAGGTAACAAATCTAAGTCAGACGCATGATATTGTCATGTATAGTCACAACTTGGCTTAGGTGCATATGTGCTAATGAACGACAAGTATGCTAAAATCAGGCGATTTATTTTGTAGTGTTTATTCATCATTAAGGTGCTGTTTTTATCAGGACCTATAGTCCCTAAGCGTTTTTTAAAAATACCAACAAACGACAATAGATTAACGAGAATCGTTACGTCAGAGGCAGGAAGAGTCATGGTCGCAACCTCAATATGGCAAACGCTCGCCGAGCATCCAGAATTTTTTGCCATGCTGACCATCCCACCAGTGACAGCGTTGGTCACTTGGTTGCATGTATGGATGGCATTAAAAATGCTGTTTCACCCCATTCGGTTTTGGGGTATACGTATACCTAATTTCTCTTTTTTTGGTTTGCCTGGAATTGGCTGGCAAGGTATTGTCCCACGTAAAGCTGGGAAAATCTCTGGAGTGATTGTCGATCAGACACTCTCAAAGCTTGGTTCACTTGAAGAGTTTTTTCAGGCGATGGAGCCTGAGCAGATGGCGGCTTTTATCACTGATACGGTTGATAAAAACCTTGAGCCACTTATTGATGAGATTATGCTTGAGCATTCAGGGGCGTTATGGAGCAGTCTGCCGTATGCATTAAAACGCCGCATCTATACACAAGCGCACCAAGAGCTGCCGGACATCATGCAATCTTTGGTGACTGATCTGACATACCATGTCGAAGATTTGGTCGATATGCGTCAAATGATCGTGAACAAGATGGAAAGCGATCGACGTTTAATGGTAAATATGTTTTTGAGAGTTGGTCAACGCGAAATTAATTTTATTTGGCATATCAGTGCTTTAATCGGATTGGTCTTTGGTATTATCCAAATGTTTATCTTTTTGGTCGTACCACAGCATTGGACAGTGCCATTTTTTGCTGCTATTTGGGGCTTGCTGACGAATTGGATTGCAATTTGGATGGTATTTAACCCAGTAGAGCCTCGCTTTGTTTCTTATATAAAAGTTTTTGAGCGTTGTAATGGTTTTCCTTTTATAAAGCCGACGCTACCGCATATCGCGCAGTTTCGTTTTCAAGGCGGCTTTATGAAGCGCCAAGAAGAAGTATCTGAAGTGTTCGCTGAGATCGTAGTTAACGATCTTGTGACTTTAGAGAATATTATGCATGAGATGATGTATGGAGACCGAGCGGCGCAAACGCGTGAGCTGATGAAGTCGCACCTTTATCAGATATTAGAGTCGCCAGTAGTCAGAACGACTTTACGTATGGGACTGGGTCGCCGTGAGTATGGACAATTAAAAAATACCATTATCAATAAGTCGATCACTGCTACGATGGTGCCACTCCGAGATCCTGAACTCAATGAGAGCCGCGCAAGCAAAATATTTGGTCTGTTTCGTGATCGTATTCGTGCTTTATCGCCTTATGAGTTTCAAAACTTATTACGTCCAGCATTCCGTGAAGATGAGATGACGTTGATCGTGCTTGGTGGTTTGACTGGATTTTTAGCAGGTTGGTTGCATCTTGTTTTAGTGTTTTTCCCAGCTGTGCAATAACCTATGATTTTGATGTAAAAACATTTTGTAATTCTAAATAGTCAATAAATACATATAGAAAATCAGTATTAAGTTAGATAGTCAATTCGAAATTTATCTTTACAAGGGAATTGGAGGCTAATCGTACAGGTGTATGGTTGGCAAAGCTTGCGTTGTTTTGATTTTGACATGAGTAGACTATAGGTGCTTTTCAATGAATAAAAGCCCAATCCGCCACAGTAAACTATGATCGTATTAGGGTAAACAGGGTTAGATTGTATGTTAATCACAGAATTGGGTTATTTTGCCTTACTGGCTGCCTTTGTGTTGGCAATTTTGCAAGTTGTATTGCCAACTATTGGTGTTATGCGTCATCAGATCGCTTGGCAACGTCTTGCGCCAAGTTTGGCTTGGGCACAGTTTGCAGCGATGCTCATATCGTTCGCAGCGCTAATGGCAGGCTTTTATTATAATGATTTTAGCCTAGTCTATGTTGCACAGCACTCTAACACTTTATTGCCTTGGTATTACAAGCTATCGGCAACTTGGGGTGGTCACGAAGGGTCTTTACTGCTGTGGATGACCATCATGGCAACATGGTGTGCGCTTGTGTCTTACTTTAGTCGTGGCTTGCCGTTATCGATGCGAGCACGAGTGTTGGTTATTTTGGCAGCGGTACAGATGATGATGTTAGCGATGCTTATTTTTACCTCATCGCCGTTTAATCGTACTTTGCCAAACATACCTGTTGATGGCGCGGACCTGAATCCGGTACTGCAAGATTTTGGTCTGATTATTCACCCACCTATGCTATACATGGGTTATGTGGGTATGGTTGTACCCTTTGCTTTTTGTATGGCGGCATTGTGGGAGGGGCGTCTGGATGCAGTATGGACGCGCTGGTCACGTCCTTGGGCTTTAGCTGCTTGGGGGTTTTTGACCATCGGTATCGCGTTAGGTTCATGGTGGGCTTATTATGAGCTTGGCTGGGGTGGTTGGTGGTTTTGGGATCCAGTAGAAAACGCCTCACTCATGCCTTGGCTTGCTGGAACGGCATTATTGCATTCGTTGGCAGTGACCGAGAAGCGCGGTGTATTCAAAGCTTGGACAATCATGCTGGCGATTTTCTCGTTTGCATTGAGTTTATTAGGAACGTTTTTGGTACGTTCAGGGGTCATCACTTCGGTACATTCGTTCGCCGCCGATCCCACACGTGGTTTAGTGATTCTAGTGATTCTTGGTATCATCGTTGGCGGTGGTCTATTGATGTTTGCAGTACGAGGTTGGCGCTTGACGGTTGAGAGTCAGTATCAGCTTATCTCGCGTGAGTCATTCTTGGTCATTAACAACGTCATTATTCTGATTGCGACTTTAGTGGTACTGCTTGGTACACTCTATCCAATCATTGCAGATGCTTTTAGTTTAGGTCAAGTATCAGTCGGCCCTCCTTATTTTAATGCATTGTTTGTACCTTTGACTTGGTTATTACTGCTTGCCATGGGTATGGGCTCTAACATCCGCTGGAAAAAGGACAAGCGTCCGCTGCTTGGCGTCGGTATGGTCATCGCAGCCAGTAGTCTCGTGCTAGCTGCGATCATTGCTTATTTTGTCCATCCATCATCTATGCTAAATATTGGTGTGACTTTGGCAGTAAGCTTTTGGGTACTGTTATGGATGATTATCGATTTTAGAGATAAGACTAAAAATGCATCAAGTATGGTCAGTGGACTGCGCCAACTGCGTCTTAGTTATTTGGGACAACAAACTGCTCATATTGGGGTTTTAATCGCAGCGATTGGCGTGGCCTTTACCAGTAGCTTGAGTATTGAGCGCGATGTGGCTCTTGGACCTAATGATGCTGTCCATGTTCAAGGTTATGATTTTACTGTCAAAGACTTTCGTGAAGTAAAAGGAAGTAATTTTGATAGTATTCAAGCACAGGTAGCAGTCACGAAAGATGGGCGCGACGTTACAGTCTTATACCCTGAAAAACGTACCTACATCATTAGTATGATGCCAATGACGGAAGCTGCGATTGATGCGAGTCTCATGCGCGATTTGTATGTCGCGCTTGGCGAGCCGATCGCTGAAGGTAGCAATCAATGGGCAGTGCGTATCTATGTAAAACCCTTGATTCGCTGGATATGGTTAGGGTCGATTATTATGGCTTTAGGAGCGCTGATTAGTATGTTGGATAACCGCTATCGTATTAAGAAAGTCAAAGCGTCACATAAGGTTGCTGATACTGTTAATAGTACAGCCGTACCCGCAACGACGCTTGGGGAGAAATAAGATGAGTCAATCGGATAAAACCCCTAACAACCAGCAGAACAAGGCACAGCATCATAAGACGATGAATAAAAAACAACTCAAAGTATGGTTTTTAGTGCCGCTTATTGTGTTTTTGGGACTAATGGTAATGCTTTATATGCGCTTGGGTAAGCCTACTGATATCGTGGCTAATATGGCTCTTGAGCGACCAGTACCTGCATTTGAGCTACCGTTGTTGTCAGACACTAGCCGTATTATGACCAATGACAATTTGCCCGATAAACCGTTTTTGATGAATATCTGGGGCTCTTGGTGTCCAACTTGTGTTATTGAACATCCGTTTTTGATGGAGCTAGAAGAGCGCGGTGTCAATTTGGTTGGTGTCAATTACAAAGATGATATTGGTGATGCGCTAAGCTATTTGAACCGAGGTGGCGATCCGTTTTCGATGTCCATTCAAGATTTATCAGGTCAGTTTGCACTAGATCTAGGTTTAACTGGAGCTCCTGAAACCTTTATCGTCGATGGCGAGGGTATTATACGTCAGCACATTGTTGGAGAGGTTAACGAGGCCAACTGGCAAGAACGTATCATGCCTTGCTTGATGGTACTTAATGAAGCCAATAAAAATGGCAGCAGCCCAGATCCAAGTCAAGTTGGGGAGGCATGCAAATGAAAGCCGCTCAAATAACAACGGCTATTGTACTAAGGTTAGTAAGCCTTGTATTGGCGTGCCTACTGAGTATGACAGCTTACGCAGCAATCGATGTTTACGACTTTGATTCAGTGCAGCAAGAAGCTCAGTATCGCGGACTGATTGAGGAGCTGCGTTGCCCTAAATGTCAAAACCAAAACCTTGCAGGCTCTGATGCGCCGATTGCACAAGATTTAAAGCAAAAAACTTACGACATGGTTAAGGATGGACGTAGTGACGCAGAGATACGCAGCTATATGCAAGAGCGTTATGGTGATTTTATTACTTACAAGCCGCCTGTCCGCCCATCAACATGGATACTGTGGTTTTTTCCACCGTTATTATTGCTCTTTTTGATTGCCGGCTGGTTTTGGCAGAGTAAACGTCGACAACTGGCGGCTCAAGGCGTTACTAATAAGATAGTTGATAGCCCTGCCGCAGCGTTGACGCCTGCAGAAAAGGCTGAACTGGATCGTCTGTTATCACGTTCAAACAGTAGTGATCACGATGTCACAAGCAAAGAGGACAAAAAATGACCCTATTTTCTACTGCTGGCTTATTTATTGCCCTAAGTTTACTCGTAGCCTTAATTCTTGCAGTCATCGTGATTACACCATGGCTACGTGCCACACGTCTAAAAAACAATCCTGTAGACAATCAATTGTTAGATATCAACGTAACTGTGTTTCGTGAGCGTCTAGCAGAGCTTAAAAGTGATAAAGACAGCGGCACTATTGATGATAGCCATTATCAAAACCAAAAGCTTGAGCTTGAACGTCAGCTATTAGATGCGCAGCGACAAGTGGCACCAATGATAAATCCAGGTGTCAAAAGTCGTTTAATAATTATTGTCTGGGTGCCAGTGATGGCAGCGATGGCATATTTAATGATAAGCGATCGCACTCCAGTGTTTGAGCTATGGCAAGCAGAAGATAAAGTTGGACAGGTAGCCGATGATCTCCTGACAGGTAAGATTGATCAGCCACCAGAGTGGGCTATTGAAGATGGTCGTCAACTGATTACTGCTATGCAGACCAATGTCCATCGTCATGCTGACGATCCTGATCGCTGGATGCGCCTATCAGAGCTGTTTTTATCCCTTGAGGTGACTGACTCTGCATTAGAAGCTTTATCTAGAGCGTATCGTTTATCTCCTGACAATGAAGAGATCGCAACCACTTATGCACAAATTAGCTTTTTTGCTAATGAAGGCCAACTGGATGCAGATAGCCGCCGCGTATTACAAGGTGTGTTGCGTAATAACCCGCAGCATGAAGGCGCGCAAATGCTAATGGCAATGGGTGAAGCACGTGCTAGTAACTTTGAACAAGCACAAGGCTGGATCAAAAGATTACGAGCAAGTATTGCAGCCAAACCAGGCGATCATACCCGAGCGCTGGCAAGTTTGGATGAGTTGAGTGCCAACGTAACAGGGCAGCAGCAGCGAGCCGCTGAAGGGGTTAATGTCAATGTAAGCGTCAATCCTAGCTTATTGCCATTGGTTAAAGGCGATGACGTGTTGTTTGTTGCTATTCGTGATGTCAACGGTGGTCCACCGTTTGCAGCCAAGCGTTTGCCGATTAGTGTGATTAAACAAGGTGAGGCCAATATAAGTTTAAGTGACATTGATGCTATGATACCTGAGCGGACGCTACAATCAGCACGTGCCGCAAAAACCCAACTGGCTGTTATTGCTCGCATTAGTCATAGTGGCAATGCCAGTGCAGAGTCAGGTGATTTGTCAGGTAACCCTGTGGTGATTAGTGCCGATCAAAAACAAGTCAATGTTGAAATTAATCAGCAGATACCATAACTTTAAAAAGCTCAACAATCTAAGCGCTATAGTCGTTGCTATAGCGTGCAATTGCGTTATATGAACAGCTAAGTCATACCTACATACGGTACTAATACCAAAAAAACTTGAGCTTTATAAAGTCACAAGGTAAGGTGTATCTGGCATTCGCGCAATTAACCAATCCCTAACATCCCATCCATCAAGGAGAGACGTATTATGATGCGTATTATTTTGCTAGGTCCACCTGGCGCTGGTAAAGGTACTCAAGCACAGTTTATCTCTAAAGAGTTTGATATTCCGCAAATCTCAACGGGCGATATGCTACGTGCAGCGATTAAAGAAGGCAGCGAGCTTGGTAAGCAAGCTGAAGGCATTATGAATGCAGGTGGTCTGGTTTCTGATGAACTTATCATCAACCTAGTAAAAGAGCGTATCTCTAAACCTGATTGTGCTAATGGCTGTATTCTGGATGGTTTTCCACGTACAATCCCGCAAGCTCAAGCACTTGCAGATGCTGACGTCGCTATCGATCATGTAGTCGAGATTAGTGTGCCTGATGATGAGATCGTAAAGCGTCTATCTGGTCGCCGCCAGCATCCAGGCTCAGGTCGTGTATATCATGTCGATCACAATCCACCGAAGGTCGATGATATCGATGATGTCACTGGCGAACCACTTATCCAGCGCGAAGACGATAAAGAATCTACTATTCGTGAGCGCCTTGCTACATATCATCAGCAGACATCAGCATTGGTTGGCTTTTATCAAGAAAAAGCCAAAGAAGGTGAAAACGCACCTAAGTATGACAAGTTTGATGGTACTCAAGCTATCGATGACGTCAAACAGCAAGTTTTATCGGCGTTAAAAGGGTAATCGTTTTCTCATACCCTTTGGATTAATAAAAACCCTGCTCATTGGCAGGGTTTTTTGATGGCGTCTTATAACCACGTAATACTATAATAATTTATCCATAAAAAAACCGTCTATCATAATGAGGCGACGGTTTTAAAATGAACAACAATATTTATGCGTTACCTTCAGCATCGACCTGCGCTTGCTGTTGGCTTTGCGCGTAGGCTTGATCAAAATTGACTGGAGCAAGCAGTAACTGCGGGAAGCTACCACGAGTAACGATGTCACTAATAACTTCACGCGCATAAGGGAACAAAACATTAGGGCAATAAGCGCCTAGAATCTGTCCAATTTGATCGTCAGGGATATTCTTTAACAAAAAGATGCCAGCCTGATGAACCTCAGCGATAAACGCTGGTTCTTCCGCATTCTTAGCGGTAACGCTTACTGTTAAGATAACTTGGTAGTGATCGTCATCAAGCTTTTCGGCATTACTTGATAGATTGATGTCCAGCTCAGGGTTCCACTCTTTGGTGAATACACTCGCGCCTGGTACTTCAAGCGACATATCTTTTACGTAGATGCGTTCTAGTGCTAATTGCGGTTGTGCTTGTTCTTCAGCCATGTTCATTCCTCGAATAAATAATACAATGTGTCGTTATTGTCTTAATAACATCGTTTTAATAACAACGTACAATATCAAGCTACATTATTACAAGCTGGGGCAAGAATAACAATAGTCTGTCATCTATTGTCTAATACTATAATTAGAATTAGCCAAAGATGATTAATATAGTCGTTATGTCTTCATATAGTACATGTAAGGCAGATTAACCTGCTAATAACTCATCAAGCTTGCCTTGCTGATTCATTTGATTCAATTCATCAAAGCCACCAATAAAAGTATCACCAACAAAGATTTGTGGCACAGTACGATAGTTATTGGTTTTTTGCATCAATGCACGGCGCTCATCACTACTCATATCGTGCATGCCAATTTCTTCATAGTCAACGCCTTTATTCTTTAGTAATTGTTTGGCGTTTGTGCAATAAGGGCAGATAGGCGTTGTATAAACTTTAACTGAAGCAGTCATAAGATATCCTTAATTATTAAATATTATATAAAGTATCTATTGTCTTGGATTAAATAGATTTATGATAAGTGTATATTTGATTGCGCTTACTATAAAGTGGGGATAGGTATGGTAAATTCAAGCCAGCCCGTTATAAAAGGCGATTAAACACTGCAAAGCGCCTATAATCGTTGAATCGGCTTCCATAAAAAAAGACACAACGGGTAGTCATGTCTTTTTATTCATTCTGAGAATAGGCTTACTTATGTAAGCTAGGCTTCGTCTTACCTTTGCCCTTGGGTTTGGCATCTTTTAGTCCTACTAAGGGCATACCCGCTGCTTGCCAGCCGCCCACACCGCCTTCTAAGCGATAGACGCTATCTTTACCAATCATCTGGATAGCCGCACCTGCTTGTACACCCATATCACAAATGATAATCACTGGCTGTTCAATTGCGCGAATCTCATCTAAGTGATCTTTGAGCTCTGTAAAAGGGATATTACGACTGCCTTGGATGTAGCCGGTGGCAAACTTCTTTTTGGCGCGAATATCAATCAGCTGCGCATTTTGAGAGTTGACCATCATACCGAGGGTATTTGGCGACACTTTTTTGCCGCTACGTTTGTTTTCAATGGTAAAAAACAGTACGGCAAGTACGGCTAAGATGCCAAATAAAAACGGGTGGTTGCCCACAAATTCAAGCGCACGATCCAAACCAAACCTCCAAGAAAATAAGTGTTCTATTAAGCTGAGAAGACAGCTTAATGATTTTGAACAAGGCGCTATTATACCGATTAGGTCATCTATAGTAAATGTATGATGAGCAACCTACGTTTTAATAGTGCGGATTTGATAAATAGCGTTATTAATATGGCTTAGTATCAGCCTCTGCTTGCAAGGTCACAAGGTTTTCGACACGACGCTGTAGCACATCACCATCAGCTACCGCTTGCCATAACGCGCAACCTTTGCTGTTATGAGTATGTTTGCAATCACGAAACTTACAGTCACCGGCAAGCGGCGCAAGCTCAATAAAACCTGAAATAATATCGTCAGGATCTAAATGCCAGATACCATATTCGCGAATACCAGGCGTATCGACGATGCCGCCTTGGGCAAGATCGTCTGGATTAAACGGCAATAAACGACTGGTGGTGGTGGTATGCTGGCCAAGTTTTGAGTTTTCAGAAATGATATTAACGCTCTGCGCCGAATCAGGTAGTAAAGCATTAATTAAGCTGCTTTTACCGACGCCAGACTGACCGGCAAAAATAACCAGTTTTTTGTCTATGTAGCGTTTTAGCTCATCAAGTCCCTGCTGCTCATCATTATTGGCAATGTTTTCGGGGCAATCAACTGAAGTCAGCACGCTCTCATAACCAAGAGCCGCGTATTGTGCCAATAGCTCACTGGTATCGATGCCGTTTTCTTGCGCCAGTAGGTCGGCTTTGTTAAGCACTAATAATGGCTTGACGCCAGCGTGATGACAGACGACCAAATAGCGATCGATAAGGGTTGGCGCAGCAGCTGGCAGCGGCGCAAACACAATTGCTAAAATATCGACATTGGCGGCGACAGGTTTGAGCTTATGATAACGATCTGGGCGTGAGACAAGAGAGGTACGCGGTTGTACAGATTCAATACGCCCAAAACCAGTATTGGGGTCTGCCGTCCAGCGTACGTGGTCGCCTGCCGCCAGCATAGGAAGGTTGGTACGCACATGACAGCGCCATATATCGCCCATCTCAAGCGCTTGCCAAAAAGGCTCAGGATCATCGGGTGCAATCTTTGGCTGTACGGGCATGTCTGCTGGCAAGCTTGTGATTTGTACTTCTAGCTGCTTACCATAATGCGCCATGACCACACCATCCATCAAGCTCTCATCGATGCTCTCTTGACTCTCGAGCTGCTGCTTGTCAATGCGACGAATCTGTTGTTTAGTCAGTTTGCGTTGCCGGATTAGTGCCATGGGTTTGTGACCTATTATAAAAATATTGCTAAGTGTAGCGTGAAAATTTGCTAACATACAGCCTAAAGCGTCTATAGCAGATAGGGGTTTTGTAATATTTTGAACTTTTTAGTTTTTTTACACCAACAGACGTGCAGTGATGCTAAACAAACATCATCATCGTTATGTAATTTATACAACGAAACTTACTTAAATATTGTTTCAAACTTTATTGACCATAGGACAGAATATGAGTACCGATGACCATCCCAATAAAATCAAAATTAAAAACCAAGGTAAAAAAGGGTTGGTATGGATTGATTTAGAAATGACTGGGCTCAACACCTTAACTGATGAGATTATCGAGATTGCTACTGTCGTCACTGACGAAGATTTAAACGTCCTTGCAGAAGGGCCAGTGTTTGCGATTAAGGTATCTGATCGGGTATTAAATGGTATGGATGAGTGGAATACCAAACAACATGGACAATCAGGCTTGGTTGATCGTGTACGTCGTAGCAGCGTGACGCTAGCAGAGGCTGAAGCTGAAACCATTAAGTTTTTGAATAAATGGGTCGATAGCGGTAAGTCGCCGATGTGCGGTAACTCAATCTGTCAAGATCGTCGATTTTTGGCGCGGCAAATGCCAGAGCTGGAGCGGTTCTTTCATTATCGCAACCTTGACGTGTCATCGATTAAAGAGCTGTGCTTTCGCTGGCGTCCCGATATCTTAAAAAACTTTGAAAAAGGCGGCAGTCATCTCGCGTTAGATGATATCCGTGACTCTATTCGTGAGCTTAAGCATTATCGTCAGCACTTTTTTAAACTCATGCTTTAATAAGATTGATAAGTTAAGCTCGATAAGTAATGAGCCTGCACTTGATAAGTGAACAACCAACTATAAAGGGTCTGCTAAATAGTTAGCAGACCCTTATTTTATGACATCATTTAGTTTATAAAAAAGAAGCTAGACCTGTAATTTAAATTCAACCAATTCAAATTTAGCTTTATTGCTATCTGAGTGTTCATTAGCGAACACTACACCGATCACTGCGCTGACCATTGGTTTACGGGTGTCTTCGTTCAGCCGCCGCCAATCACCCAGCACGTAGCGTTTTTTATTAATGGTCGCTTGATGGATATCTGGACGATGGGTATGGCCATGTAGCAGCGCATCGCTATTAGCCACGGCTTGTATCACCGCCTCATCGTTGACATCCATAATGTGAGCGGCTTTATTAGCATTGTTTTGTTGGCTTTTTTGGCGCATTTTTTCCGCGATGGCCAAGCGTTTTTCTAGGGATTTATTCAGCAGATACCACTGGGTCAGACGGTTGCGCATGATTTTACGAAAAAACTGATATTTTTTATCATCAATACAAAGCGCGTCGCCATGCTCGAGACGGTAGTGTTGCTGCCCGATGGTTAACAAATACGGCTCATCAATCAGCTCCCCGCCAAACAGGTTGCAAAACGGCTGACCCAGTAGAAAATCACGATTGCCATGCATCACCAATATCTCACAGCCCTTGATACGCAGTTGTTTTAATTTAGCGATAAGCGGGGTGAGCCAGTGGGTTTGGCGCGCGTCATCTGACAGCGTCAAATAAGCGTCATCACCGATCCAGACCTCAAACCAATCGCCTAAGATAAATAAACGTTTGAGGACGGGCAGGGCCAGACAGTCATCGAGCAGTGCCAAAAAAGCCTGCACTAAGGCAGGCTCCTCTGGCGATAAATGCAAATCGCTGATGAATACTTGCCGCACCTCATGTGGGCGGGTCGTTATCAGATGATTAAACGTTTGCATTTATCATAATCCTTGTCATCTATTATCAGACTATCAGTAACACTTACTTATATGACTTACTGAGAAACGATGGTTGCGGAGTTGATAACGACAGGCTCTTTTGGCACATCAGCATGCATGCCGAAGCGACCGGTTGGTACACCGCGCATTTTGTCGATAACGTCCATACCGCTGGTGACTTTACCAAATACTGTATAACCCCAGCCTTGCATGTTTTTGCCAGAGTGATTTAGGAAGTCATTGTCTTTGACGTTGATAAAGAACTGGCTGGTCGCTGAATGCGGATCTTGCGTACGCGCCATGGCGATGGTGCCTTTGTCGTTCTTTAAGCCATTGTCCGCTTCGTTTTCGATGGGAGCATTGGTTGCTTTTTCATTCATCTCAGCGTCCATACCGCCGCCTTGAATCATAAAGCCATCGATGATGCGATGAAAAATCGTACCGTCATAATGGCCAGATTTTACGTAGTTTAAGAAGTTTTCGACGGTTTTTGGCGCTTTTTCTTCGTTGAGTTCGATGACAATCGCACCCATATTGGTGTCTAGTTCTACTACTGGTGGCATGTCTACCATGTGATATTCCTTTTTGGTTGCAGCGCCTTAAATGACGCTGTCAAGTGGTGGTTGAAAGTGGTTGAAAAGTTATGGCTAGTCTAACGGCTTTTTTGTCGTCTGTCATGTATCAGGCTGTTAATGCCTTTGCGAAACCTGATAGAATAACGCAACGTTATCTTTTATCAGTCTTTTTTAATTTATCATTTTTGAGCGTGGTAACACGCGCTGAATACTTGCGCTAGGAGCAATGAGTAATGAGTGAGCACTCAAGCAATAATGCACAAAAAAACGACTTTATTCGTAATATCATTCGTGATGATGTCAATGCGCAAAAATATCCCCAAATCGTAACGAGATTTCCCCCTGAGCCAAACGGCTATTTGCACTTGGGTCATGTCAAATCAATCTGTTTAAATTTTGGTATTGCTGAGGAGTTTGGCGGTGTTTGCAACTTGCGTTTTGATGACACCAACCCAACGGCAGAAAAACAAGACTTCATCGACAATATCGAAAATGATGTCAAATGGTTAGGGTTTGAGTGGGCAGGCGAGGCGCATCATGCCTCAGGCTATTTTGATCAGCTCTATGCGTGGGCGGTGCAGCTTATCGAGCAGGGCGACGCTTATGTGGATTTGCAGTCGCCTGAACAAATCCGCGATAACCGCGGCTCATTTAACGAGGCGGGCACACCATCGCCGCAGCGTGATGCCAGTGTCGCAGAAAACTTAGCGCGCTTTAATGAGATGAAAGACGGCAAGTTTGCCGAAGGCGAAGCGGTGCTACGTGCCAAGATTGATATGGCAAGCCCAAACATGAACATGCGTGACCCGGTCATTTACCGCGTCATGCACCAAGCGCATCATCAAACCGGCGATAAATGGTGCATCTATCCGATGTATGATTTTGCCCATCCGCTCTCTGATGCGCTCGAAGGTATTACCCATTCGTTGTGTACGCTGGAGTTTGAAGACCATCGTCCGTTTTATGATTGGGCAGTAGAAAAAATCGGCTTTGAGGTACCGCCGCATCAGTATGAGTTTAGCCGCTTAAATGTCGACCACACCATGACCAGTAAGCGTAAGCTCAAACAGTTGGTCGATGATGGGGTGGTGAGCGGCTGGGACGATCCGCGTATGCCGACCATCGCGGGCATGCGCCGCCGTGGTTATACGCCAGAGGGTCTACGCGATTTTTGTGAGCGCGTTGGCGTGACCAAAGTCGATAGTGTCGTTGATTTTCGTCTATTAGAATTCAGTATCCGTCAGTCATTAGAGACCACTACAGCTCGTGGCATGGCGGTGCTCAAGCCCTTGAAAGTGACGATTACCAACTTTGCGGAAGCGGTCAGCAGCTGGGAGTCACAAAAGGCCGATAGCGTCAATGCACGCTGGGATGAAGATGCTCAGACTCTATGGCTCAAGCAGCCAAAACATCCTAACGTCGATATGGGCGAGCGTGAGATTCCCTTTACCGAAACCCTTTATATCGACCAAGGCGACTATGAGATTGAGCCGCCAGCCGGTTATAAGCGCCTGTCACCAGAAAAGCCAGAAATCCGCCTGCGTAACACTTATGTGCTGGCCGTGACTGAGCACATTACTGATGATACTGGCAATGTGACCGAGCTTAAAGCGACGATTGATCCTGCGACATTGGGCAACAACCCTGAAGGCCGCAAGGTCAAAGGCGTGATTCATTGGGTGTCAGCCAGCCTTGGCGTGCCTGCGACCGTGCGTATGTATGAGCAGTTATTTAGTGTCGAGGACCCAGGTAGCGCCAGTGATGTGCATCAAGTGCTCAATCCCAATTCATTGACTGAGCTTGCAGCAGTGGTCGAGCCGTCATTGGCCAATAGCGAGGCGGGCACGCGCTTTCAGTTTGAGCGTGAAGGCTACTTCATCGCCGATAGCGAAGAGCACACCAGTGACAAGCCGGTATTTAACCAAATCGTCAGCTTACGCGACAGTTATAAGCCGGCTTAATTATCGCCTACCAAACTCTTGAAAGTACGATGTCTAGATTAGGGATGCAGGCCAATAGTAAGATGTGTTGATTGTTTGACCCAATAGACATGCTCGACGATACATCTAAGGGAGAGTAAAGAGATTATGATTAAAAAGTCGATCAATCTAGCATTACAAGGCGGCGGTTCTCACGGCGCCTTTACTTGGGGTGTGCTGGACTATTTCATGGAAGATGGCCGCGTCAGTGTAGAAGGTATCACTGGGACAAGTGCTGGTGCCATGAATGCAACGGTATTGGCACAAGGCTATATGAATGGTGGAGCAGATGGAGCACGTGAGGCGCTTGAGCAATTTTGGCGCCAAGTGGCCTACATGGGCATGATGAACCCCGTTAAACGTAGCCCTTTGAGTATTTTGACTGGCAAATGGGATGTGGACGACTCTCCAGCATACCTAATGCTGGATCTATTTAGCCGAGTAGCGTCACCTTATGACACCAACCCTTTGAATATTAACCCGCTACGTGATTTGGTTGAGTCTACCATTGACTTTGAAAAGGTCAGGGCATGCAGTCAGCTCAAGCTATTTGTAGCGGCAACCAACGTGCATACGGGTAAAATCAAAGTATTCAACCGTGAAGAGCTGACCGCAGACATGATCTTGGCTTCGGCATGTCTACCTTCTTACTTCCAGGCTGTTGAAATTGATGGCATACCTTACTGGGATGGTGGTTATGTTGGCAATCCTCCTTTGTATCCTTTGTTTCGCACCACTAAGTCTCAAGATATCGTGATCGTTCAAATTAACCCGATTGAGCGCAACGAAACGCCGACAAGTGCCATAGAAATACAGAACCGCATTAATGAGATTTCGTTCAATTCATCTTTGTTAAGAGAGTTACGAGCGATCGATTTTGTGACCCGTCAGCTACAGAAAGACAATCTAGATAGAGAGCGTTATTCTGAGGTGTTCTTACACCGTATTGAAGCCACTGAACAAATTAATCCACTGTCAGCGTCTAGTAAAATAAATTCCGAATGGGCGTTTTTAACGCACCTGCGTGATATTGGTCGTGAGTCTGCAAAAGCCTTTCTTAATCAACACTACGAAGGTTTAGGACAACAATCTACCCTAGACTTACGCAGTGAGTTTTTATAAGTGAGACATAGATAAGCCAAAGTATTGACGCTATAGATTAAACTCGACAATAGTAGTTTGCAATTGTGCCCATTTCTAGTACGCTAGAGATGGGCTTTTTTGTGCATAAGTATAATTTTAATAATAGATATTGGAGGTAAAAATGGCAAAATTTTTGAACAGTAGTGGCACAACTTATCATTTAGAAGAATTGATTAAAAATGCATCAGATAGGTTGGTTATTATTAGTCCATATTTAAAGCTTAATGAACGTATTAAAGAGTTGTTAGAAGATCGTAATCGTCTAAAGATTGATATTCGAATCGTTTATGGCAAAAACGACTTGCACCCTGAAGAGATAAATTGGCTTAAAAACTTGACCTTTATTCGTACCAGCTTTTGTAAAAACTTACACGCCAAGTGCTACCTTAACGAAAACGAGTGCATTATCACAAGCTTAAATCTGTATGAGTTTAGCCAAGTCAACAATAATGAGATGGGTGTACTTATCTATCGGAATGAAGATGCCAAGCTCTATGCCGATACTTATGAAGAAGCACAGCGTATTATTCGTATTAGTGATGAGGTGCGCATGTCGCTTGAAAAAGTAACTAAGTCTGATAATAAGACTGAAAACAAATCTGTCGCTGCTAAAGAAACAGTAAACTCTACTACTGACATGTCCGTTAAAGCCAGCGCAGAAACCGTAACTCTAAATTATTCAAAACTCACCACCGCAAAGCTTGCAAAAGAGCTGGGTCTAAAGACGCAAGTGTTAAACGACAAACTACTCGCAGCGGGTTACTTACAAGAGCAAGATGGGGCTCTTATATTAACGGATGCTGGCCGTGTGGCTGGTGGCACTAGCAAACGGGGAAAGTTTGGTGAGTTTTGTTTGTGGGATGCTGGAATGGTAATTTAGTCTATACTAACTTGCTTAGAGACAAACGGAATAACCGCATTACAATCCGTCACAAGACATTCATAACCAGTTTGTTAATATAAAATAGAATTCTTACTGATGCTAGCCGAGTCATTGTTTCTCGGCTACGTCTACGATAATAACAGAGCGCTTCGAGACACTTTAGCGCTCATTACTAATATAAGGAATTAAGTATGGCAAATTTACGTCTAGGTGATACCGCACCAAACTTTGACGCTACAACAACAGATGGTGATATCAATTTTTATGACTGGGCAGGGGATAGCTGGGTTGTGTTGTTCTCCCATCCTGCCGACTATACGCCAGTGTGTACGACTGAGCTTGGACGCACTGCAGCATTAGGCGGTGAGTTCCAAAAACGCAATGTCAAACCCATTGCGCTGTCAGTTGATGGTTTAGAAGATCATAAAGGCTGGGTAGGTGATATCGAAGAGACTCAGGGTACTGCTGTCAACTTCCCTATTATTGCTGACTCAGATCGCACGGTCGCCGATCTTTATGACATGATTCATCCAAACGCTGATAATACCGCCACAGTCAGAAGCGTCTTTATCATCGATCCAAATAAAAAAGTACGTTTGACGCTAACTTATCCTGCCAGCTGTGGTCGTAACTTCGATGAAATCGTTCGGGTTATCGATGCGCTACAATTATCTGATGAATACAATGTCGCAACGCCTGTAGACTGGCAAGATGGTGATGATGTCATTATTCCACCAAGTGTCAAAAACGAAGACATACCGGCCAACTATCCTAAAGGACATACAGAAGTTAAGCCATATCTACGTACAACGCCTGCACCAAATAAATAAGCTAAGCGCTGTAGTCCGCTAAAACAACTGAAGCAAGCCAAAAACCTCATAACGCAAAGTTATGGGGTTTTTTACTAATATTCTGACAAGTATTGGTAAGGCTTTGCTATGATAACTAGAGTAGGCTATAACTAATATTGATTATCCTTCCACGGAGTTTGTCATGAAGACATTGTATGTAACTCGTACTGCCCCTAATCCACGTAAGGCACTTATTCTATTAGCGTCAAAAGGTATTGACGTTGATGATATGGATGATATAAATGTCGTAGATATCGACTTTGCTGCCAATGAGCAAATGTCAGATGATTTTACCCAAATGAATCCTATGCAAACCGTACCAGTATTAACCTTAGATGATGGTACCGTCCTTAACGACTCTCAGGCGGTTTGCGAATATCTTGATCGCGTCTATGGTGAGCGCTCAGTGATGGGCAATGATGTGGTACAACGTGCACAAGTCTGCTCTATGCGTCGTATCGCTGAGTTTGAGGTTCTATATAACCTTATGCTGGCATTTCAGCACAGTCATCCATCTAAAGCGCAGCGCGTTGAGCAAGTACCGGAGTTTGTAAAGCCATCTATAGACCGTGCTGTCAAAGCGCTTTCTTATTTTGAAAAAGCATTAGACGGTCGTGAGTACCTAGTTGGCGAGCAACTAAGCTTTGCAGATATCGTGCTGTATTTAGGATTGGATTTTGGCAAACTTCTTAAGGTCAATCCTAATGAGCAAGGGAAAAACCTAGCGCGTTTTTATCAAATGATGAATGAACGTTTTAATATCAAAAAAACGGCCAAATTTGTAAAGGACAATGAGTAAATAAAACCCGTATAAAACCATACTATAAATATACCTAACAAAGGATAGTTAAGTCATTGGCTATCCTTTATTAATTGGGGAAACAAAACTAAAAGTTTTATATAGAGGCAAAAACTGCTGGATAATAAAACTAAAACATTTAGTTACATAAGGTAACGTAGTTACTCTTATAGTAGTTATACTATTTGTTATCTGTCATACCGACTTAAGTGATTAGAGTTTGTCTTTGGAAATTAGATAAGTCTTCTTAAGTATTTATCTACACAAGTCTTAACAACCTATAGTGAGAAAAGTATACGTTGATTTAAACGCTTTATACTTTGTCTGTATCTGTGCGATATATATTTTCGTACGATGGCTGTGTTCGTATGACAAATTGATTAAAAAAGTGAAATGCTTCTAAAGAAGTTTAAAAAAGCCATAAGAGAGATGTAACATGGTAAGTAAAATTTTGAAATCCTCTTTGCTGCCAAGTTTGCTAGCATCTAGCTTAGCGTTAACTGCCTGTAATAATACTTCAACCAGTAATAATGCCAACGATACCACTGTAGAAAACGCGGCTATCAATCCTGATTCCCAATCGGCGCCTGCTACTCAAAAACTAAGTGCTGAAGAAAAAATGAGTGCCAAGCTTGCTCGTTACCGTTGGACGTTGGTCACTGCAAATGATGTCGATAACCAGCCTATAACATCATTAATGGATATTAATGACCAAGTTGTTTTAAACTTTAATAAATATCAAGGTCAAAATATTATCAGCTATAGTGTAGGCTGTAATACTGTTAATGCGGTTTATCAGCTACAAGACAATATACTAATGACTGAAGACGGCATGGGTACAAAAATGCTGTGCCAAGATTTAAATACAGCTGAAAATAAACTGAATGAGCTGATGCAGGGCGAGAGCCAGCTAAGTTTATCAAATGAGGCGCCTTTAATCCTGACTCAAACCACAAGTGACAAGGCAACCCTCGTTTGGAGAGGTAGAATGACGGCGCAAGCGAAATATAATAGCAGAGGTGAGACGATATTTTGGGCAGTGGATGCAAACACCAAACCTTGTCCTAACGATCCGGCGCAGAGTTGTCTACAAGTAAAACCAATTACCTACGACGATCAAGGTATAAAGATAAACGAAGGTGAGTGGAGAGCGTTCAAGGGCAGTATTGATGGTTATGAGCATAACCCTGATCATGATGAAGTGCTGCGTCTACAGCGTTATAAACTTGAAGCGGATGACGGTTCAGATGCAAAGTATGCTTATGTGCTCGATATCGTGATAGAAAGTTCAATGGCCAGTTAAGTACGGTTGTTCGAAAAAATATGACCATAAAAAGCACGTGCCCATATAGCGCGTGCTTTTTGTTTGATGGTTACCGATATAGCAATGTATTGCTTACTAGCTCATACAGCAGACAAGCAAGTGTTTAGCGCAAGTTGCCTAAGTCATCTTCAGTTAGGCGCCAGCGGCCTTTTTTCTTAGAGGCACCGCGCCCACGCATTGAGCTATTAAGTAGTAGTTTGTTCATCGAGTGACTGGAGTGCGCATGGCAAATAGCACAAGCTAGACCATCAGCGGCATCGGCTTGTGGCACCACATCTAAAGACAATATGCGACAAACCATTTCTTGGACCTGCTCTTTGGCTGCTGCGCCATAACCACAAACTGCTTGTTTGATTTGACGTGCAGTATATTCTGATACCTCCAAATCCAGTGCGACCATTGCTGCAATAGCGGCGCCGCGAGCTTGCCCAAGCTTAAGCGCAGAGTCAGGATTTTCTGCCATGAATACTTGTTCAATAGCAGCGTAAATAGGTTCATTAGCATATTTTAGATGATATTGAGTAATACGAGTTAGGCCGTTAAAGATACGCTTAAGGCGTTCAGGCATCTCTTTTGTGTCAGTACGAATAGTACCTGCATCAATATAGGTTAGCTTATCGCCCGTTTGTTGAATGACCCCGTAGCCCGTCATACGTGAGCCAGGATCGATCCCTATAATAATTGTCATAGTATTCTGTCTTACTTCCATTTTATTTTATGGCTTAAAAATCAGCCTTAAGTTTGATAGTATAGCAATCAATCCCCATATACATGACATGTTAGCCATTTTAATTTTATGGCACTTAATTTTATAGTTTTTATTTGATAGGACGACGCTTTATGGGTCAGATAGTTGGTATTGCCATCGTTTGGTTTATTATTGAGATGCTAATATGGTATTTGCTTGCTCAGTTCATGAGCGGCTGGCTTGTGTTTATGTGGTTTATTGTCGCCGCTGTTATCGGTATCTCACTTATTCGTAAAGGTATGTCGGCTCTTAATCCGATGGCGCAGCAGATGAAAGCAGGAGGTATGATGAACCCTGCCATGCGTCCGCAAGAATCAACCATGCTCAAAAGTGTGGCAATGGCAGCGGCAGGAATTTTATTATTAATTCCAGGTATTATTAGCGATGTGTTAGCGTTGCTCGTCGTACTACCTCCCGTCCAAAAGAAGCTTAAAGATATAGCCAATAATTATGTCATGAATAATCAACAAAAAATGATGGAAATGATGGCAAAACAAATGGGTGGACAGATGGGCGGTCAAAACCCGTTTGGTGGTATGGGTGGACAAAATCCATTTGGCGGTGCAGGCGGAATGGGCGGTCAAAACCCCTTTGGTCAGCAGTCACAAAATCCGTTTGGTGATGTGTTTAAACAACATACTACGGTTGATGGCACGGCCAAAAATGTTCCAAAAGATGTAAAGAAAATTACCAAGTCTGCCAATGACGAATAGTTTATAAATATTGCAACATAAGGTTGTATAAACATAAGATTATAGAAAAAGCCCCTTTTGTCATCGACAAAAGGGGCTTTTAATGGTCATAACCTAGATAGCATAACCGAATATAACAACCAGAGTGCCGCCGTAAGATGGTGACCCATGAACCGTGAAGTTCAGGGCGGATGTGTCATTGCCTCGGCAGGTTTCCTGATACACCGCAAGCGGTGCAGGCATACACAATGAAGCAATAGATAGCACATCCAGGTAAAGCATTATCGGCTCAGGGAATAAACATCTACTAGCCAACACTCTAGAATATTTTTATCTTAACTAATGACATAACTGATTGCAAGTCTGATTTACAGATTAATACTTTGCCTTAATCTTTGTTTCACTATTCATGACTTCGGTTTAATAAAAGCCTAAAAGCCCTATAGTTTAATTAAAAAATGTCGAGTTTTCAGCTATTTCAAGTTTTGTGGTAGTATAGACACTTTAATCCAATATAGCACTATAGGCGTTCATTCACTTGAGGAGCGGTAATCTATGTCCAATACGCAACAACAATCAGAATCTATCACTGACAGTCAGGCTCAGCTTAATAATCCTAACAAAAAAGTGCCCCATGTCCTTATGATATTGGATGGCTTTGGGCATCGTGAAGATGAAAAAGATAATGCTATTGCTGCTGCAAATATGCCAAATTTGGATAATATTTATCAGCAATATCCGTATGGTCTGATATCAGCTTCAGGAGAGGACGTTGGTTTACCCTATGGTCAGTTCGGTAATTCAGAAGTAGGACATATGAACCTTGGTGCTGGCCGTGTTCTTTATCAAGATTCCACCCGTATCTCAAATGAGCTTAATAATCGCGAATTTTACAAAAATGAAGCATTGGTTGAGGCAGTAAAAGCTGCTAACGAGTTAGGTGGTAATGTCCATATTATGGGGCTGCTGTCTGATGGCGGCGTGCACTCGCATCAAGATCATATCGAAGGCATGTGTCATTCTGCATTGGTTCATGGTGCCAAAAACGTCTTTGTGCATTGTTTTTTAGATGGCCGCGATACGCCACCGAAGTCTGCTGATAAATACATCAATCGTCTGCGTGACTATATTAATAAACTCAATGCGCACTATGAAGGTGGCCACGTGCAGATTGCCAGTATTATTGGACGCTACTATGCGATGGATCGTGACAACCGCTGGGATCGTGTCCAAAAAGCTTATGAGCTTATCACTGAAGGTAAGGCTGATCGCCTAGCAACACGAGCAGATGGGGCTGTCCAAGCGGCTTATAAAGCTCGTGAGACCGATGAGTTTGTCAGTCCAACGACCGTGATTGGGCGTGATGAGACGCCATATACTGTTGAAGACAACGATGCGCTTATCTTTATGAACTTTCGCGCTGACCGTGCTCGTGAGCTTGCGCAAGCGTTTGTGCTACCAGATCATGAGTTTTCAGGTTTTGCTCGTCAAAAGCAGCCAAAGCTTGCAGCTTTTGTAATGTTGACCAAGTACTCAGACGTCTTGGCAGACAATGCTAAAACCAGCATTGCGTATTATCCAACCTCACTAACAAATACACTGGGCGAGTATTTGCAGGATCAGGGCAAAACCCAGCTGCGTATCGCTGAAACCGAAAAGTATGCGCATGTGACTTTCTTTTTTAGTGGCGGCCGTGAAGCAGAATATGAGGGTGAAGAGCGCATCCTAGTGCCGTCGCCAGATGTAGCGACTTATGACTTAAAACCTGAGATGAGCGCCCCTGAGGTGACCGATAAATTAGTGGCTGCTATTGAGTCAGGAAAATATGACGTATTGGTTGTCAATTATGCCAATGGTGATATGGTCGGACACACGGGTAACTTTGATGCAGCGGTAAAGGCGGTGGAAGCGCTTGATGTATGTATCGGACGTATTGAATCGGCGGTACGAGCGGCTGGCGGTGATATGTTGATCACAGCAGATCATGGCAATTGCGAGCAGATGCAAGATTACGAAAGCGGACAGGTGCATACTCAGCATACGACGGAACATGTCCCTCTTATTTATGTCGGTGAGCAAAACGTACGAATACGTAGAGGTGGTAAGCTAAGCGATGTCGCACCTACTATTTTGACATTAATGGATATCGAGCCACCAACTGAGATGACGGGTAAGAGTTTGCTAATTCCTACCTTATAACGAATGTTACTTTTTTAGAAGAAAGGGGAAGGATAGTGTTTATCTTTCCCTTTTTGTTTGCAATATTACGCTATTTTTTGATGGAATCTTAATGCTATAGTCAGTCCTATATATAACAAGTACAAAAACTATAACGCGCTACTGACATAAGTTTTGCGCAGCATCGAGCTGCATAGATACAGTAAGCAAGGAAAAGTGATTTTAGTAGCACTGTGCTTATTTTATAGTGGATCGACTATATCTTATTATTGTATTACTACTTTAGACCCATCAGCTCCTCTTTAGTAAGCTTGAAATCACCTAACAATGATAGAGTGGTAAGTGTTCTTTATTTTATATGAGTCCTTTTATGCTTTTATTGCCTCCAAAACTACCAGTCACAACTTCTAAGTCAAAATTGCCACCGTTTGCTATCTGTGAGTCTGCGCTAAAGATAGGGTTGGTTGGAGTACTTGGTATAATTGGTATCAATATACCTGCACAGGCAGTCAGCACAGAGCCTGTTAGTGTAAGTGTAAACACTAATAACCCTACAGCAGACCTGCAACTGATCAGTTTGAATGTCGATGAGGAGACAGTAGGTGGGGAAGCAGGAAGCATAAATGACCTAGATATTGAAGAGAATATAGTTGATCAGACAGATGATGATATAGATGCATTAGGCGATGCTGCTGCAGTCGAGACAGTAGAGGCTGATTTGACTGATATACCAGATGACGTTGCGCAAGTGTCCCTAAATGCCATCTCTCCTGAGACTTTAAAAACCTTTGTCGCAGTGGTGGACTTAGTACGTCGTCAATATGTCGATCCTGTCAATGATGAAACGTTGTTCGATAATGCGATGAGTGGTATGTTGACCAAGCTTGACAGTCATGCTGAGTTTTTGGATGCTGAAGCGTATGAGAACCTACGCGCATTTACCGAAGGTGACGTAGGAGATGTGGGTTTAAAGGCAGTATATAAACCAGATGAAGGATACTGGGTGGTAACCGATATCGTAGATGAGTCGCCTGCTGATAAAAAAGGCATTACCGTAGGTGATTATATTCATCAGATTGGTGAATTTAAGATTGATGGTGATAGGCAGTCTAATGATGTAGAGCAGTTACTTAATGGGATTGCCGGCACGCAAGTTGATGTGACCGTTTCCAAAGCTGGTCGACGCAAGCGTGTTATTACATTGCAGCGCAACAATACTCATCGACAAAACATCGAGACCCGGCTTGTTGATGGTATTGCTGTTATTAAACTTCCTGCTTTTCAAAACAATACACGTGAAAAGATTTTGCAAAGCCTAACCAGTCTTGATGCGCCCGTTACCGGAGTACTGCTTGATTTGCGTGACAACCCAGGTGGCGTACTGACATCGGCTGTAAAAGTAGCCAGTTTGTTTATGAGCGATACTGATGTGGTACAGGTAAAGAGTAGACAAAGTAAGCTGCGTACCTTATCCACCCAAGACACTGCTTTACTTAAACCTTTACCCGTAGTGGTTTTACAAAATCGTTATTCTGCTTCAGCGGCAGAAGTGCTGGCAAGTAGTCTACAGACACAACAACGTGCAACTATCGTCGGTGAAGTGAGCTACGGCAAAGGATCTGTGCAATCAGTCATACCACTTAATGATGAGCAAGCCGTTAAGTTGACAGTGGCTCACTATTTAACAGCAGCAGGGAAAAAAATCGATAAGATAGGCGTACAGCCTGATATAGCTTTATCTGGCAATGAGCGTACATGGGAGCAACAGGCTATCGATATATTGCGACCGCAAGTACACTCTTCAGGACTTCATTTTGTAAAAAAAGATAATAACTATAGCATGACTGATACAGCAAAAGATGGCTTATAAGTAATGGCTCTAATCTTCATCAATCTCAAGCTTCTTCATCCGGTAGCGTAACGAGCGAAAGGTCGTACCTAACAACTCTGCTGCTTGAGTCTTGTTCCCATCGGTCTGATTGAGCGCCTTAATGATCAAACGCTTTTCTTGCTCTTGTAAATAGGCTTCTAGGCCTTTTTGAGGCAACTCAGCTTCAGAAATACTGACGAGTGAGGGTTGAGTGTTTATGTCGTCAACAAACTGTTCAGGTTTACGGCGGTCTTGATTATAAACAGATGAAGTACTAACACTATCAGATTTAGAGGTGGACATCTGAAACGCTGAAGAATAGTGTTGACTATGGGTACGGTATGGATGCAAATTGTTTGAAAGATGTCCGCTATTCTCATTTTTGCTGCTTTGTTTAGGGCCATCAACTCGTAATATCATAGGCTCGTCATCTACTGTAGATGCAGTATTGTTATCCTCATGATTTGCCATATCTTTTGAGTCAGCAGTAACGCTATCGCTCAGCTCGGGCAACCCTAGATGGGTATCATCTATCATGGTGGTTTCTGCTAGGGTGATTGCCCGTTCTAATATATTACGTAGTTCACGAACATTTCCTGCAAATTCATGATGCTGCAAGCGCTCACAAGCACTTTCAGTCAGCTGTGCTGGCGTATCTAGCTGCCACTCTTCAGATATCAGCGCTAAAAAGTGCTTGGCCAGCAAAGGGATATCGTCACGACGCGCATTGAGCATGGGAAGTTTGAGCTCAATAACATTGATTCTATAGTACAAATCCTGCCGAAACTCTCCGTCTTTTACCAATTGACTTAAGTCTTTGTGAGTGGCTGATAAGATACGAATATCTACAGGTATCTCTTTGGTGTCACCAATAGCCCGTACTGTTTTTTCTTGAATAGCGCGTAATAGCTTTACTTGCATAGCAAGTGGCAAGTCTGCAACTTCATCTAAAAATAACGTACCACCACTGGCTTGTTGAAACAAACCTTGCTTATCTGCCACTGCACCCGTGAAACTGCCTTTTTTATGTCCAAAAAACTCTGACTCCATAAGCTCAGATGGAATCGCGCCGCAGTTCACTGGGACAAAACTACCATCACGGCGCGGGCTCAAATCATGAATGAGTCTGGCGACCACTTCTTTACCCGTACCAGAAGCACCTGATAAAAATACTGGCGCTTGTGAGCGGGCAAGCTTAACGATGGTTGTTTTTAGAGTTTGCATAACAGCAGAATTGCCGATAAGACGACTGTCTAGTAGCTGCTGCTCTGGTGTAACCTCATCAGTTTCTTGAACACCTTCGTCCTGATGAATAACTTTGAGAGCGTTTTCGACCAGTTGGCGTAGACGTGGTAACTCAAGTGGCTTATTCACAAAATCAAAAGCGCCGATTTTAAGTGCTTCGATAGCCAAATCCATACTACCGTGGGCGGTGATGACAGCAACAGGTGTATTAGAGCTACTACTAATCTGCTTGACCAGCTCCAATCCTGAGCCATCTGGTAACTGCAAATCCGTTAAGCAAAAGTCATAATAGTTACTTTCTAGACAAGATTTTGCCTGTGATAGGCTATAAGCTACATCACTTTTGATGCCCATTTTTGTCAGCGTAATTTGCATAAGTCGGCATAAATCTACTTCATCATCGACGACTAGCGCGATTGCTGTCATACATAACCTCATGATTGCTTAATTGATACAAATGACTAAACGAATATTTATTATAAATAAATAGAAAGCCTTTATCTTTAAGACTTTTCATCTTCGTTAACTGTACATGTGCGTTGTGTTTATTACGGATAAAAATCAATATGCTATTGGTATAAATATTACTGACATCTCCAGCTTTAATATTCGTCATCCCAAACTTCTTCTGA
Organism: uncultured Psychrobacter sp.; assembly: GCF_947495825.1. GTDB lineage: Bacteria > Pseudomonadota > Gammaproteobacteria > Pseudomonadales > Moraxellaceae > Psychrobacter. The sequence continues at coordinate 51,941 of NZ_CANMAH010000008.1, read as the reverse complement.
ACAAGAGCCGGTCGGTATGATCAAACGAAAACAGGTTTTTTCGTGCTCAGCGACATAAAGTAGCCTTGCATGATTGGCTTCACTAAAGGCTTGCGACAAATAAAGCCCCAGTCCCGTACCTGCTTTATCAGTCGTAAAAAATGGATCAAATAAATGCTCTACATCAGCTGGAGCGACGCCTTCACCTTCATTCAAAACATCGATTATAACATCGTTCTGCACGCAGTATATTTCAATCTCAGCGTAAGCATACGGATGTATAAGACCGCAGTAACGCAAACCGTTATTGATCAAGTTAATCAGTATTTGCTCTAATTGATGAGTATCAAACTGTATTACGGGATGAGAGGTATTATGCAAAAAAATATCATTGCCACGAAAGTAGTTTTCTAAAAATTGTGGCATCCAAGTCTCAAGCTCTATGGTCTGTTTATTAGAGCGCTGCTGACGTGATAGTTTTAGCACGTCTTCAATGATGCGATTAACACGTTTGGTTTGTGCAAATATCATCTTATATAGCTCGTTATTGCCATTGGTATCCATGGCAGCTTGACTCTCGCCATTGTCTGCGTCAACTGTATCGTTCATGTCTTCCATCAATAACTGACTGGCCTGTGAGATAGCAGCAAGCGGATTGCGAATCTCATGCGCAATACTGGCCGTTAGCTGTCCTAAAGAGGCCAGTTTTAGTTGTTGAGCATTGGCTTGTTCACGGCGCAAATCTTCAAACAATATGAGTTGACTACCGTCTTTTAGTGGGATTACTTGTACGCGCAGTTTGTTTGTAATAGAAGCAGTGGCTGCTTCAGGTAATTCGTAAACAAAGTTTCTTGATTGATTAGTAGGGACAGATAGGCAACTGTTGAGTAGGGCTCTATGTTGATGAGCCAAGGCCTGTTGAAAGGCATACAATGGATTATGATGGTTTTTAAAACTACGCTGCTGCTGCCTAAGAGTCGGTTTGGCATCACCATAACTAGAAGATACTTCTGTGAACGGCGATGTTTGGGTCTCAGGAATACCTAATAGCTGGTAAGTTGCATGATTGGCCAATACAATATGCTGCTTATCAATCACCATAACGCCATTGAGCATTTGACTAATAACTTCTTGGTTAATCGTATTGAGACGCTCTACCTCCTCTGCTTGGCGCGTTATAAATCTTTCGACGTGCACCAAACGCTGAGATATTGACCAACTCAAAAAACCAACCGCCAAAAAGCTGGCTGACATTAGTAGGGCATCTCCTAAGTTGGTGAGACTCATACTATTGGCAATCGCATGAAAAAACTGCTGATAAATAACAAATAAAATCGCCAGTAATGTAATGACGAGAGCTTGTGAGCTACGCAGCAACATAAAACTTGCTGCTACAACAACCATATATAGCATCGTCAATTGCAAGTCTGGCGCACCGTTGGTGTATAACAATAAACTTAATACAATGACATCAATGCCCAAACCAAACACTAACTGGCGTTGTAATTGCTTGGTAGCAACTAAGAATAAACTGAGCAAAATCAGACTAAGAATGACGTAAAACCCAAGAGCGGTTTGTTGCAATAAGCTTGGTAATAATAAATTGGTGTCAGCTCTAATATTGGCGTATGCCATCAGTAATAAAAATGCACTAACCACCAAACGATAACCATTATAGATTATCCCAAGCTTACGTAACTGTGAGACAGGTAGGGTGTTATCCTGCTTTAGAGACTGCAGTATGGCGTTAAAGGTTTTAAAAGCAGGTTTCATAAAATAACCGAAGGGGAGAAGTAAAGATCAATAGACCAGTTAAAGTTACACATGGCTTTGGCATTAAGGCTGAATCAGCCCATGGCGAATGGCTAGATGAGTCAATTTAACATCACTATCTACGCCAACTTTTTCATAAATACGGTAGCGATAGGTATTAATGGTCTTTACACTTACAAATAATTGGTCTGCAATTTGTTGGGGACTTTGACAGTTGACCACCATCATAGCGACCTGTTTTTCGCGATCACTTAGTAAGTCAAAAGGCGAGGAGGCCTTATCAGATAACAATACTTCTGCTAGCTGCTCGGCAACGTCATGGCTAAAATAACGCCCGCCTTGGTATATTTTTTTGATGCCGCGTATCATCTCATCAAGCGGTGTACCCTTAGTGATATAACCATTAACCCCAGCTTTAAGGAGCATCGATGGGTAAGGCTGCGCTGACATACTACTTACTGCTAGTATTTTTATCCCCATGTCTAATTGCACTAGACGCTTTGTCGCTTCAAGTCCACCAATGTTTGGCATATTGACATCTAATAGAACCACATCTGGACTAAGCTGCTTAGCAAGTTTTAATGCCATGTCACCACTATCAGCTTCACCCACTACTTCAATATCTGCACTGTCAGATAACATTCGACTGATACCCATCCGTACCAAATCATGATCATCTACTACTAATACTCGAATCATAGTTATACTCTTTACTAGTTTTACTATTTGATAGTTTAATACGCATTAAGATAGCCAACTACTGATGAGAACTGGCTATGAGATAAATATGTTATTTAATAGTGATTTATCCTATATAGTTTAGTACAAGTATTTTATTTTACATCGATGTTGCTATTTATAATAATCTTGTTTTATAGTGACTTATACAAGATTGCTTGTTTCACAATGACAATACTTACTAATAACAATATAGAGAACCCTCTGTTTGAAGCAGAGATGAACTATAACAAATATTTCTTGAGTGTTGAGTACTATTACTTAAACTTAAAGCAATTGTAATAATCTTTATATATATACAAAAAAATCTTATAAAGTCAGCTTGATACGTTAAACTTATGTACAAACCATGATACACTAAAAGTACAAAAACTCTATACGAGTGTCTACAAACACCATCAAAAACGCTACGTTGATCAGTTGTGCATACTAATGTGCAATTGATGTGAGACCAATAGCAGGGGGAAGAATGAAACATTTACCATTAACCAAACAGCAACTGGTTGCTGCCATGATTTCATTAAGCTTAGGTAGTGCAGCACAAGCGGCGCTAAGTATTAATGGTAGCCCTGCTGAGTCTAGTGCACGTGTCAGTTGGGGCGGCGCTGATAGCTTATCAGAAGCACGCAACATTATGTATAGCTCTAAAAGTGCTACTACGCCTATCAAGAAAATTGATAATGGCTATGGTACTACTAGTATCACTAACTCTAACAGCTATGGTAGTAGCAGCAACAGATATAACACCACTTACCGTGGTAGTTTTGGTAGCAGTAGCATGATTCCGATCAGCACTGACTCACGTAGTGTGGCAGTTATCGATGCTGAAACTGGTGAATCTATTTATGAAAAAGATGCGGATATTGCTCGTCCTATGGCCAGTATTACTAAGGTAATGACGGCAATGGTTGTGTTAGATGCGGGTCTTGATATGCGTGAAGAAATTACGCTTGATCCAGAGGATTTTGTAGGTCCTAAACGTGCAAGCTCGCGCTTAAAGTCAGGCGATCGTATGAATCGTGCTGAACTATTACTTATGTCTTTGATGAAGTCAGAAAACCCTGCTGCAAAAAGCTTAGCACGTAATTATCCAGGTGGTTATAACGCTTTTATACGTGCGATGAATCGTAAAGCTCAAGAGTTAGGAATGACAACAGCATTCTTTGGCGATCCAACAGGACTTGATAAACGCAATGTTGCTTCGTCAAATGATTTGGTAAAAATGGTACGTGCAGCTGGTAATTATGATGTTATTCGTCGTTTTTCTACCACCAAAAGCTATGACTTCTTTGTAGCCAACTACTCAAGTGGCAACCGTACTTATAAAGCCAATAATACGAGCAGCCTTGTCCGTTCAGGCAATTATCCAATTGGCATCTCCAAAACAGGCTTCATCAATGAAGCAGGTCGTTGCGTTGTCATGGAAACCCGTGTCAATAACCGCCCGGCTATCATTGTGATTTTAGGCGCTAATAGTTCAGCGACTCGCTGGGGCGATGCCAAAAACATCTTAACCAGTTTAGCCACGCGTCAGACAGTATAAAATGCTGGTTTAAACTATTATAAAGCTTAAAGACAATAAAGGACTGTTATCTAAGATAACGGTCTTTTTTGTATTCATTGAACTTTAGGATAAATGATGACTAAAATAACGACTCCAGACATGCCAAAAAACACCCTAAAAACAGGACCTATGCTATATCTGCTGACTAATGATGATGAGTTTGATCTGCTCTATGCCAAGTTAGCGGCAGCTTTAGCAACAGGTACAATAGGATTGTTACAAATCAGAAGAAAGCAGGTGTTAGCGCAGCCAAATGGTCAAGAGAATCTGTATGCCGAAGCGGTAAAGATAGTCGCACTAGCTGAGCGTTACAAAGTGCCAGTCATTATAAACGATGATATTGCGTTGGCAGCCAAGCTTGGCGTAGGGGTGCATCTTGGACAACAAGATGGTGCTATTAGTGAAGCTAGACAACAATTAAAAACCAATCAAATCATTGGTCGCACTTGTCATGGAAATGTGACATTCATTAAAGAAGCCATAGATGCAGGCGTAACTTATATCGCAATGGGTGCTATATTTGTCTCATCGACTAAACCTAATGCCAATACTATTACTCGACAACAACTTATCGATGGTTGCCAACAAGCTGCTAACAACAAAACTGAGGTTTGTATTATTGGGGGGCTAACGGCTGAAAACATACGTCAATTAAGGGGACTGCCTATTGCCTATGTTGCCGTGGTCGGTGATATTATGGATTTGCCTATACTCTCGATAGAGAGGCGCTGTCAAGAATGGCAACAGGCACTTACCAACTGGTAAATACCTGTCTAAAAACTCAATAAGGCGTTATATAAAAAGTCTATTCAGCATGTTTCATACATAACGTCGCATATGGTACTGCTTCTAAGCGTTTTTCTTCTATTGGCTCACCGCATACTTCACATTCACCATAAGTACCGTTTTCGATACGGCTTAAAGCGTTTTCGACATAGATAAGACTTTGTCTTGCTTCACCCAATAAGTTTTTTCGCATGTCGTTTTGACGGTACGATATGGCTTGGTCTTCCCAATGTTCGTTCAAACTGTCTTGTGGATGTTGAATATGATCTTCGATTTTATCGATGCGAGTTTCATACTCTTCTTTTAATTTTAGTAATTCTTGTTTGGCAGCGTCAAAATCAATGCTCATTATATTCTCCAAATGGGTTGTTGTTATTTTCTATTTTATAAAGCTGTTATCTACAAAACTATTACCTATAAAAAAAGAACGGTAAAGTTTTTTTTGAATAGATAGTCTCCTATATTAAGTTGATCGATGAGTCAGTGCCACCACGAAATGTTACTAACTCTTTAAGGTATCTTGTGATTCTGACTACTGGTTACAGATATATTCTAAATAATGAATATTAAATGTTTGTAGTGGCGGATTTTTGTTAAAAATTTATGGTTAAGCTCATTTTTTGCCTAGAATGAATGCGCTCTATTGTATAAACTACGGCTCATATAGTAATAGCAGTTAATTTAACTTGTTAAAACGGTAGATAAAATAATCAATGTAGCCTAGGAGCGATAATGAATTTTTTACGTATGAGTGAGCTTACCTTAACGGATAAAGTAGTGTTGATCCGAGAAGATCTTAATGTACCTATTAAAGATGGCAAAGTAGCGAGTGATGCACGTCTGCAGGCCAGCTTACCAACTATCAAGATGGCGTTAGATAAGGGAGCAGCTGTCATCGTATGTTCACATCTAGGTCGTCCAACAGAAGGCGCTCCTGAATCGAAGTACTCTCTTGCGCCAGTCGCAGAGTATTTAACAGCCAATCTAGCAGGACAAATAAAACAGCCAGTAACGCTTAACAATGACTATCTTAATCAAGGCGTAGATATCAAAGCTGGCGAAGTGGTTTTATTAGAAAATGTCCGCTTTAACAAAGGCGAAAAAAACAATGAGACTACGCTGGCAGAGACTTATGCCAGTTTATGTGACATATTTGTGATGGATGCATTTGGCACGGCTCATCGGGCGCAAGCCTCTACTGAAGGTGTGACTCAAGCCATGCGTCAGGCTAATAAGACAGTATGTGCTGGTCCATTACTCGCAGCTGAACTAGATGCACTAAGCTTAGCTCTTGAGACACCAGCCCAGCCTATGCTAGCCATTGTTGGTGGCTCTAAAGTATCCACCAAGCTTGAAGTTCTTCATAGCTTGGCTAATATTTGTGACCAAATTATTGTCGGCGGCGGTATAGCAAATACTTTTTTGGCAGCGCAAGGCCATAGCGTAGGTGCATCGCTATATGAAGCAGACTTAGTCGATACAGCTCGTCAAATTATGACTAAGACTGATATCTTATTGCCTGAGTTTGTGGTTGTTGCTGACAAGAACGACATTAATTTTGATGATTTTATAGACTCATTACAGCAAGCTAAAGCCACTGTTAAAGCGGTGAGTGATATTGGTGCCGATGATATGATTTTAGATATCGCATCGCAAAGTGCTAAGCAACTGGCTGATGCCATTATTGCTGCCAAAACCATTTTATGGAATGGTCCGGTCGGTGTATTTGAAGTAGACGCTTTTGGCGCTGGTACTGAGATTTTAGCGCAAGCAGTACAAGACAGTGATGGGTTTTCGATAGCGGGTGGGGGTGATACTCTGGCAGCCATTGATAAATATCAGGTAACTGATGGGGTAAGCTATATGTCGACAGGCGGCGGGGCGTTTTTGGAATTTGTTGAAGGTAAAGTTTTACCTGCAGTAGCCGCATTACAAATCGCAGAAAAATAATTATTTAAGACAGACGGCCCTAAAACCAATATAAAAGGTAACAGTATTATTGCTATATAATTACCAAATATTACTATAAGTCACGCTAGTAGTAACACTACACGTACAAATAGGATTTAACATTTAAGGTAGTCTATATGGATATTATCAACTGCGATCATGCTTTGACGACAATAATAAGTATATAAAGTTGATAATTGAGGATTATTATTAAGCAGTTATTATTTGTTAATATACTGAAAATTATTATTGCATGTGTTATTTGCTACCTATAAAATAGCGCCACCATGTATTTTGACATGCATTATTTATGAGGGGTTTATTATGTTAAAACGTCATTTGTTACTTGCTAGTGTTCTTGCTGGTACGTTTGCAGTCACTGCGTGTAGCCAACAAACTGAAGAGCAAACAGAAGCGGCGGTTGAATCTGCTGGTGATGACATCGCTGTCAATGCAGAAGAAGCTGCTAATGAAACTGAAGCTGCTGCCCAAGAAGCTGAAGTAGCTGCGCAAGAAGCTGGTACGGAAGTCGCTGAGGGTGCTGAAACAGCTGGTGCCGCTGCTACCAATGCACTAGAAAACACTGGTGATGCTATTGCTGAAGGCACAAACGAAGTCGTTGAAGGTACTGCTGTAGCGGTGTCTGAAGGTGCTGACGCTGTTGCTGAGGGTGCAAACGAAGTTGAAGTTGAAGCTGAGCAACAATACTAAGCAGGTAAATAGTCAGTTTATTGATTAATAAGAGATGTATTACTAAGTTATAATTAATAGACGGATACTTACTCTATAAGCCCTAAAAAATTTAAATAAGCCTTGATAGTAATCAGGGCTTTTTTTGTGTCTGCTATTTGACATGAATGATGAAAGCTAGATTGGCGTAGATGCCAGTAACTTGATGATTGTTACTTGGAAAACTGGCTAGATAAATAAATACTGATGCAACTGCTACGAGGCAGAGGGAATTTTTGCTATAATCACCCCGCTATAATTTGGGTAAGTAAACAACGTGATTATTGTTTATGGTTACAGTCTGCGTTTAACGCTGAGTAACCATTAGGTTGAACCAACTTTTTTAGACTTACTCTATTTTGTAGTATACCCTTATGCTAAGTGCATGATGTTTCTACGTTTTTAACAACGTTATTATTTCAAAATCAATCAGAGAGCGTTTTATGGCCTTAATCTCCTTACGTCAACTTTTAGATCATGCCGCTGAGCATAACTACGGTGTGCCTGCATTTAACGTAAATAATTTGGAGCAGATGCGAGCGATTATGATGGCTGCCGATGCTTGTGACTCGCCTGTCATCGTACAAGCCAGTGCGGGCGCTCGTAAATATGCAGGCTCGGCGTTTTTGCGTCATCTGATTATCGCTGCTATCGAAGAATGGCCTCATATCCCAGTCGTTATGCATCAAGACCATGGTATGTCACCAGCCATCTGCCAACGCTCAATTCAGCTTGGGTTTTCTTCAGTGATGATGGATGGATCGTTGGGTGAAGATGGTAAAACACCGATGGATTATGACTACAATGCGAGCGTGACGCGTGAAGTCGTCAAGCTTGCTCATGCTTGCGGTGTCTCTGTAGAAGGTGAGATTGGTTGCCTAGGCAGTCTTGAGACTGGTATGGCAGGCGAAGAAGACGGCTCAGGTGCAGAAGGCGTTCTTGATCATGAGCAGCTGTTGACCAGTGCGGACGAAGCTGAACAGTTTGTCAAAGATACCAATGTTGATGCACTAGCGATTGCAATTGGTACCAGTCATGGTGCTTATAAATTTACGCGTCCACCCACAGGCGATATTTTATCTATTGAGCGCGTGAAAGAGATTCATGCACGTATACCCAATACTCACCTTGTCATGCATGGCTCTTCATCAGTACCGCAAGAATGGTTAAAAGTCATCAACGAAAACGGTGGTGATATCGGTGAAACTTATGGCGTGCCAGTTGAGCAGATTGTAGAAGCCATTAAGCATGGTGTGCGTAAGGTAAATATCGATACTGACTTACGTCTAGCGTCGACAGGTGCTATCCGTCAGTTTCTGGTAGAAAACCCAAGTGAGTTTGATCCACGTAAATATTTTAAAGCTTCTATGGTTGCAATGTCAGATATCTGCAGCAACCGCTTTGAAGCCTTTGGTTCTGCTGGTCAAGCGCATAAAATCCGTCCGATTAGCCTTGAAGGTATGGTTGATTTTTACCAATAAGCCAACTTATTAAAAAGTTTGGTTTAGGGCTTGCTTAAGGGGCAGTAGTTGTATGTATACTAATGCTCCTTATAAAAAAATTTCTTATACAAGTGTTTATGACAGGTGAGCTACTATGATTGGACTGATTACTGGACAAGTACGATATTTAATGGCGCCAACAGCTTGTATTATGACATCGTCTGGTGTGGGCTATGATATCGAGCTGCCATTACCCTCATTTTGTCAGTTACAATTGGAGCAGCAAGCGAGCATTTGGACGCACTTTCATGTACGAGAGGATGCACAGCTGTTATATGGCTTTATAGACCGAAAAGAGCGTGATGTCTTTCGTCAGCTTATCAAGATTAATGGGGTTGGGGCCAAAATGGCACTCGCAATGCTGTCTGCTATGTCAGCAGCTGAGCTAAAGATGCATGTTGCGCAGGATTCAGAAACTGCGCTTACTCGTATACCAGGTATCGGCAAAAAAACAGCACAGCGCTTATTAATTGAGCTTAAAGATAAGCTCAAAAACATCGAAGTCGATGATAGTCATTTAGAGTCTGACATTCAGCCTGTGACGGTAACGCATGAAGGAAGCATCATCGCTGAGGTGGAAGGCGCACTGATTAGCTTGGGTTATAAAGAAAAAGAAGCTCAGCAGGCGATTAAGGCTGCCAAAAGTAACGGTGATGTCTTTGCTGATACGCAAAGCTTGTTAAAAGCTACCTTGCAGAAGTTATCTGGCTTTTAGACTGCTCATCCTAGATATACAGCTACCTATAGATAAGCGACACTAATTGTCGCTTATTTTCGTTTTAATACGTACTTTAAAACGTTTTACATGACTTATTCGCTAGGTTTAGTTATGCTGTTTGTTACCTTTACATTGTTTATCTTCTTAATATAATGATAGAACCTATGATGCAAGACCGCTTAATTAATCCGCTAGAAGGGGGAGATGATGCTCCTGATAGCAACATTCGCCCTTCGCTTCTGTCTGAATATATCGGTCAGCCAGTCGTGCGTGAACAGATGGAAGTCTTTATTGGCGCCGCACGAGGTCGTGATGAGGCACTGGATCATACTCTAATTTTTGGTCCGCCTGGTCTGGGTAAGACGACGCTTGCTAATATTATTGCTCGTGAAATGGGTGGTAATCTGCGCTCGACATCAGGACCTGTGCTTGAGCGTCCAGGTGATTTGGCCGCTATGCTAACCAACTTAGAGGCTGGTGATGTACTATTTATCGATGAAATTCACCGTTTAAGCTCAGTCATTGAAGAAATATTATATCCAGCAATGGAAGACTTTCAGCTTGATATTATGATTGGCGAGGGCCCTGCAGCGCGCTCTATCAAGCTTGATTTGCCGCCCTTTACTTTGGTCGCAGCGACGACGCGAGCAGGGCTTTTGACCTCACCATTGCGTGATCGCTTCGGTATCGTCCAGCGCCTCGAGTTTTATAATATTGCTGATTTGACGACTATTGTGAGCCGCGCGGCGCGCTTAATGCGTGTGTCAATGAGTGAAGACGGTGCTATTGAGATTGCACGCCGTGCCCGGGGTACGCCAAGGATTGCTAATCGCCTGTTACGACGAGTACGTGATTATGCTGAAGTAAGAGGGGATGGTAGTATCAACGGTGTTATTGCTGCTAGCGCGCTAGATATGCTAGCAGTCGATCGGCGTGGTCTAGATCATCTTGATAGGCGTTATATTGAAATCTTACATGAACGTTTTGATGGTGGTCCAGCTGGCGTGGAAGCAGTGGCAGCTGCCATGGCAGAAGATCGTGGCACACTTGAAGATGTAATTGAACCCTATTTGATTCAGCAAGGTTATGTATTGCGTACCGCTCGTGGCCGGATATTAACTCAAGTGGCAATTGATCAGATACAATAAAGATGATTTGACCGCTTGAATGAAAAATGCGCCTACTTTATAGATGTAAAGTAGGCGCATTTTTTTGTGCAGGCTTATTTTATACTTCTACTGCTTGAGGTGGTTCTACTACTAAAGGCTGAGGCCAAATCTTACCAGGGTTTAGGATATTGTTTGGATCAAGAGCGGACTTAATGGCTTGCATAAGCGGTATGGCGTTGCCATGTTCTTGATCCATATATTTTTGCTTACCTTGACCGATACCGTGTTCACCTGTACAAGTGCCATCCATTTCGATAGCACGTATAGCCAAACGTCCGATGATTTCTTCAGCTTTGGCAGTCTCTACTGGATCATCGGTATCAATCAACAATAAAACATGAAAATTACCATCGCCAACATGACCGACCATAGGGCCTATCATTCCAGCGTCTGCAATGTCTTTTGCAGTGGCGCTGACACATTCAGCTAAGCGTGAAATAGGCACACAGGCATCAGTCGATAACGCTTTTGCTTCTGGCCGCAGGGCTGAGCTGGCGTGATAAGCATTGTGACGCGCTTGCCATAGGCGTTTGCGTTCAGCTTCATTGGTGTCCCAAACAAAGTCAGTACCACCGAACTCTTCGATAATATCGTTAAAAGTTTGTGCTTGTTCGCGTACGCCTGCTTCAGTACCATGAAACTCTACAAATAATGTAGGGGTCTCAAGCAGGTCAAGGTTTGCGTATTGGTTGCAGGCTTTTACCTGCAAAGCATCAAGCAATTCGATTCGAGCGATAGGTAAGCACATTTGAATGGTAAGCATCACGGCCTGACAGGCATCTTCAATCGTTGGAAAATGACAAAGCCCACTACCGATACACTCACTAAGTCCAAACAGTTTGAGCGTGATTTCAGTGACGATACCAAGCGTACCTTCAGAGCCTATCATTAGGCGTGTTAAGTCATAACCTGCGGCCGTTTTTTTAGCACGCGTACCAGTTCGAACGATCTCTCCATTCGCTGTCACAACTTCAAGCGCTAGCACCACATCTTTCATCGTGCCATAGCGTACTGCATTAGTACCTGAAGCGCGGGTTGCAACCATACCGCCAATGCTGGCATTGGCACCTGGGTCTATCGGAAAAAATAAACCTGTATCACGTAAATAATGATTCAGCTGTTCACGTGTGACGCCAGGCTGTACAGTCACTGTTAAATCTTCGTTATTGACTTGCAAGATAGCATCTAGCGCATGCATATCGATTGAGAGCCCGCCATAAGGGGCGTTTAGCTGACCCTCAAGCGATGAGCCAATACCAAAGGCAATCACTGGCATTTTATGTTGGTTGCAAATCGCGACCGCTTTAGCAACGTCATGCTTATCTTGCGCTGTCAGCACGGCATCTGGTGGCTGGTTGGCAAGCCACGTCATTGTATGGCCATGTTGTTCACGGACCGTCGGATTGACACTGAGCTGCTCGCCAAACTGAGCTTGTAGCTCACTAATAGCGGCACTATAGTCCGGTTTAGTAGGTGTGGTATTAACTTGAGAGCTGATCATAACTTATCCTTGTCAGTGAAGCGGTAGCTTTAAGCTAAGATACGCCAAACAACTGCTAACATCGCTAAAATGTAAAACACAGGTGATAGCCAGCCGACTACTTGTGTAGCAATGGCGATAAATAGGCCAAATCCTGCTAATGCTAACCAGTCACGGCGTCGGTCATTGAGCATGTCGGCACGTATTTGCTGAATCTCACGCAACTGACTGTCTTGACGCGACCCTTGTGAAGCCAGGCTTTGTAGACCTTGATCTAGTAGTTTTGGAATATCAGTACTGGACAATAAAATCTCTGGTAGCTGCGCGCGTATCTGTTGGAAGTTACGCATTGGGTCGAGCTGCTCTTTAACCCAGCTACTTAAGATCGGCTTGGCCAATGACCAAATATCCAAATCTGGATACAGGTCACGGCCAAGGCCTTCAACATGCACCAAAGTTTTTAGTAAAAGCATGAGTTGCGGTGGAATGCTCATATGATGGCGACGGGCTATATCTAAAATCTGCATCAAAACGCCAGCAAAATCAATCTCATTGATAGACTTTTGTAGCATTGGGCCGACGGTGCGCTTCATGTCACGCATCAAGGCATGCTTGTCTGTATTTGGTGGAATCCAGCCAGCACGGCTGACGATATCGACCATAGCGGTAAAGTTGTTATTCATGACGGCCAATAGCATACGCGCTACAATCAATTGATCGTCTTTTGATAAAGTGCCCATAATAGCGCAATCAAGACCAATATAACGCGGTTCATGACCAAGATCGACTGCTTGGACATCGTGTCCCAATGTTTTGACTGGTGGGGTCTCTACAAAGACATTGCCCGGATGCATATCGGCATGAAAAAAATTATCTCGAAAGACTTGGGTAAAAAATATCGTCAACCCTTTTTCAGCGAGTGTTGCTCGGTCATAGCCTAACTGATCAAACACATGAGTTTGTGAGATCGGTACGCCTTGGATGCGTTCCATCACCATAACGTTTTTGGCTGCGTCGTAAACTTCAGGCACATACATCATTGCTGAACCCAAAAAGTTGTTACGCATTTGGGTAGTGTTATCCGCCTCTAAAGTCAAATCCAGCTCATTGAGCATGACTTGCCGATAGTCCTCAACGATATCAATAATATGTATTGCACGTGCCGCTTCAATCCGTGCTGATGCCCAACTGGCAAGCTCACGTAATAGCTCAAAATCTGCAATGATAGTCGTGCGGATATTAGGACGCACGACTTTTACAACGACTTCACGACCGTCTCTCAATGCTGCGGTATGTACTTGAGCTATGGAAGCTGCGGCTAACGGTTTGACATCAAAGCGTACAAATAGCGTCTCAATAGACTGACCGAGACCATACCTTGGATCTTGAATTTGAGCGATGACGACATCAGGGTCAAAAGGTTTTACCTTATCTTGTAACTGAACGAGTTGTTCAATAATTTCAGGTGGCACTAAATCACGACGGGTAGAGAGTAGCTGACCAAGCTTTAAAAACAGCGTACCCATATCTTCTAGCGCATATTTAATCGCATTTGGCTGATGTTTTTTGCCCCAAGCAGCTGGGTGCATCCGAATCAAACGTAAAATCGGCTGCAGCTGTGGCGACTCCTCAGCTGTAAAGTGAGTATCAATACGGTAGCTTGCAGCAATACGCCAAAGTTCAAGTAGACGGGCGCGATGGGATAATAGCATGGGCAGTAGTTACTCTAAGTAGTTACTTGGAACAAACAGTCTAGATAAGAATGCTGATAAGATGAATAAGACAAGATAAGCTATATCTATCTATTGGTTAAGCGTGCTTGCTCAGCTTTGATAGCGGCCAACCGTGCCTCTTCACGCTCGATATCCGCACGCAGCTTAAGAATTTGTTGCTTGAGACTGTCTGCTTCTGCTTTTTCGATAGGATCAGGTGGGCTGTTGCCTGTCACGTCGTTGGCCCAATCACTCACATCATCAAAAGTACGTTTGGCCGTGTGGCGAAAGCTGCCTTTGAGCTGAGATATCAATAGTTGCAACTGACTTGCCATGGGCTTACCGATGAAAGGTTCGAGCTGACCTGCAATATCAGGATCAAAGCCAGCGACCAGCTGTTTGAGCTGCATTAAGACTTTGTAATCACCGTCAATCGGTAGATTGCCTTCAGCGCCGCGTATCAAGTTTAATAGCTCAGCGGGGTTTTCGACATTAATAGTGCAATCTGGACGGCTATGGCCAATACGTCCCATGTTGATATTTGCCTGTTGGCGCTCATCAGCATCTCGGCCAAAGCTTTGCCCACGTGGCTCAAACACGCTATTGGCGGTAATAGGCTCAAAACGCAGATGCTCATGATTAAATAAGATATCTACCTGTATCTTAGGCATGACCATATTTAACCGCAGTACTTTACCAGCAAGCGGTGTAAGGCCAGCTTTAGTGATATCATCACTAGCGATAGCCATATTGATGAGTTTTTCGGCACTTGCCAAAAGTAATACCGTTAGCATAATACTCTCACATATCAAAAATAATTATGGTCATGCTGTAGCGTTGTCAACACTGCTTTGAGTGTTAGAGATTGTTGAGCAATCAGCGTTATGCCTTAAAGCCTCTATGAACTGCAACGATACCAGCTGTTAGATTATGATAATCGCAGTTTTCAAAGCCTGCTTGCTCCATCATCTGCTTTAAAGTTTGCTGATTAGGATGCATACGAATCGACTCTGCTAAGTACTGATAGCTTTCTGAATCGTTTGCTACAAGCTTGCCCATAAGCGGTAAGGCAGTAAAAGAGTATAAGTCATAGGCTTTAGATAGTGGCTCAAAAATAGGCTTTGAGAACTCTAAGATTAATAAACGACCGCCTGGCTTTAATACGCGGTACATTGAACGTAGAGCTGCGTCTTTATCAGTGACATTGCGCAGACCAAAGCTAATTGTTAATAAGTCAAAACTTTCATCCTCGAAAGGAGCGAGGGTCTCGGCATTGGCAAGGACAAAGTCAACGTTATTACAGCCAGCGTTAATCAAACGCTCACGGCCAACTTCTAGCATTGCTGCATTAATATCTGATAAGACAACGTGACCATGACGACCTACTTCACGGCTAAACACTTTGGCCAAATCACCCGTACCACCTGCGATATCTAACACGTGCTGACCTGCACGCACACCAGATAGACTGATAGCAAAGCGCTTCCAAAGACGATGAATACCAAAAGACATTAGATCATTCATGATATCGTATTTTTTGGCAACTGAGGTAAACACATCGGCTACGCGCGCTTGCTTCTCAGCTTTATTGACAGTCTTGTAGCCAAAATGAGTCTCTTCTGATCCATCCGTATCCAGCGTATGCGGGTTATTGATGTCATCACGTTGGTTAAAGGCAACTCGCGGTTTTTGATTGTTCGCGGACGGAGCTGAGTTGTCACTTACTTTATTATCATTATATGGCATAGTGGATTGCTGACCTTGCGGTGTTCCTGTTGGTAAGTCTTGTAGTTGAGTAAAGTCACTATTATTGGTATTTATAATACCCGCACTGTTTGCCGTTGAGCGATGACTTGACGTATTAGTAGTAGGGTCTTTGCGAGCTTGGGCCTTTGCACTGATGTTTTCACTATGTACAATACTATCTTTGACTAATTTATCTTGGATATGGCTGTTTTTAGTGAACTTGTGATTGGTGTTTTTTAAGTCATTGGTCATAGAGTATTCCTGTGGCCTACTGTTGTGTCTACTTGGCTTTTATAATTATTCAATCATAATTACTCTTCATCCAAATGTAAAAGCATTTTGCTAGCATTATACGACCAACAGTGATTGATCAATATGATGCACGCAAAATGCTCAACTTAGCGACTGTTTTGGTCTATGATACAGCAAATACTTCTACATTGTCGTTACTATCAGCGTTATGAACTTGATCGATGATCTGCAGCTCACGCTTGCAAAATGGTTCAATAAAACCACTGACACTTTTAAGAGGCTTCATCGCGGTAAAACCTGCATCGATAAAATCGTATAAAGGCTGATAGCCACGGCTATATGCCGTACTTTTAGCAAAAGAAAAAGCCTTACGCAGCATAAATGAGTTGAGATATTTATCAGTACGGTAACAGACGTCTTTTAGATTATTGATCTGTAAACGACGTTCATCTGCTTCATCGACCGCGCGATAAGCTTTAAGCATGTTTTCTTCATTGACTGCTAGGTCTTGCTCTATTAACCACTGCGCCAGATGCATATCTAGCTCAATGGCCAAGATAGCGGCCTGAACAGCCATAGTGCCAGTCTGCAATACGGACTCTTTGGCAAGTTTCTCAAGTTTTTTTGCTTTTGGCAGGATGCGTTCTAATTGCTTGGCCAATAGCTTGAATTCATCACCGCCATATAGTTGTGTGAGAAAATAATTCGCCATAGGCTTGTTCTTTGGCTGCTCAAATAGCTCTGAATGAGTACGCTGAATACGTGCCCGTTGCCATGCTTGTACGTCTTTGAGCTTAGAATCTAATGCCTCATCCTCATGATAAGGTAGTGCCCAATAGCGCGTTAAATGCTTTTGTAAATCAGATAAAGCAGACATAGAAGTTTGTCCTGTATGGTTAGGTATGTATTTTTAAATGGAAATGACTTTTATTTAAAAGTTATAAATGTCGGTAAATAGCATCGCTAGCGTAATATATTACCTTAAAAGAATTTAAGTTAGAATACAAATGTCAAACTGTTACACAGCACTGTAATTTTCTACGCAAACGAATGTTATTATTATGAAAGGACGATAACCAATAGCCGCTCACATAAAAATAAAATGGAACTGACATATGTCTCATAATAAATCAGATGGGGAACAAAAAACCACAGAAAACCAAATGGTCAAACAGTTAATAGATCAGCGCTTGACCCCCAATCCTTTGAGTCAGTTTTCATTGGACAAGGATGCACTAAGATTGGCCTTAGTGACAGCGCAGTATGCACTGCGAGAGACGCGGCAACAAACGCCGTCTTCTACTAATAAGCCAACCGGATTATTGGTGCTCGTCAATGGTATGGAGCAAGCAGGCAAGGGCACAGCAGTCAAACAGCTACGTCAGTGGGTTGATCCAAGATTATTAAAAGTTGAAGCAACGATTGGTTATCCTCCGCTTGCATACCAGCCTATCTGGCAAGCTCATACCAAAGCCCTGCCGCGACATGGTGATGTCATGGTCTACTTTGGTAACTGGTATGCTGATCTTTTATATCATGTAATGCATCTGGCAACCAACGCTACGCAAGACGATGAAGATCAGGAACTTCTGGTCGCCAAATGGCAAGATTACTTGCAGCAAGCACTGATTCAGTTGCAAGTATTTGAGCGAGATCTGGCTGCGAACCACACCAAACTACTCAAGTGTTGGTTTCATGTCGAAGTTGAGACCTTACAAGCACGTCTAAAAGATAAGGAAGCTGATCCACAGTTTTTATATCAAATTGATTGGAGCGATACTGCAATAGTCGCGCAGTTTAACCGTGTGGCATCTGAACTCTTGCGGCAGCAAGATGACTGGGTCATTATCGATGGTAGTGACAAGTCACAAGCAGCGACTGAGTTTTGCCATGAGGTATTACAAGCGATGCAGACAGCGCTAGCAAGTAGTGTCAGCTTACCTGTATCTGCTGATCTTAAAAGAACTAGTGACATTGCCAGTACGATCTCTGACAGTACTAGAAGAGACACCAATATAAGTGACGATGACAGTCAGCCAGACTTTGTATCTGTAGATATACCCGAGCAATTAATGGATATTAAAAATCCTGATATCGATAAGTCCGACTACCATAAACAACTTGCAAACAAGCAGACCAAGCTTGCAGAGTTACTGCGCGCGCGCAAAGGTCGCCATGTGGTATTTGCCTTTGAGGGAATGGACGCAGCAGGCAAGGGTGGCGCTATTAAGAGGCTGGTTGCGCCACTCGACCCACGTGAATATCAAATTTATAACATCGGCGCACCGATGTTATATGAGTTGCAGCATCCCTATTTATGGCGGTTTTGGACACGTTTGCCAAATGAGCAAACAGACCGTATGAGTCGTATCGCTATTTTTGATCGTACTTGGTACGGACGGGTGTTGGTTGAACGCGTCGAGGCCTTAATAGATGAGTCAGAGTGGCAACGCGCTTATGATGAAATCAATCGTTTTGAGGCAGAGCTTATGGCAGCAGGAACGATTGTCATAAAATACTGGCTTGCTATCGATAAAAAAGAGCAGTTACAGCGCTTTGAAGCTCGCCGTGAGACGCCGCATAAGCAATACAAGCTCACCGATGATGACTGGCGTAATCGTGATAAATGGTCAGACTATGTACAAGCGGCAGCAGACATGTTGGCGCGTACCAATACTTCTGATGCGCCATGGTGTATCATCGCGACCAATGAAAAGCGCTGTGCGCGCTTACGGGTACTAGACCATGCTATTGCGCAGTTAAAGTTGCACTTATAGATATGAAACACTGTAGATACACTATTGTAAAGCGCTCAAAAAATAGCCATAGAATGTTTTGACGAGAATAATTCGATGTTTTCTTTGACAATTCATTGTGAATATCGATAATAGGACAAACGAAAATTATAGGCTTTATATCTTCTGTATTTAGTCTAAGTAATATACTGCCGAAAATATAAGTTTTGAGGTTTCAGTTACAAATCTTGTAGTATCATTATACAATACGCCTGATTATTTAATATAATAGGCGCATGATGGAAATGACCAAATAGCATTATCTCAATTATAATTATCATAAACGAACTCTTAAGCCGCAAGATGCTTTAATCGAACGATTTGGCGTTATATTTGCGGCTTAATGGTATGATAAACGCGCTACTTTATATCATACATCCACATCGCAAATATTTTCAATAAGCTTACGCAAGGCGCATTAATTTATGGGTATTAGCAGCAGTTCTACAGGGTCGACCAAACAAGTTGGCTCTATGAGAATCAATCTATTTTTTGCTATTTTACTGATTGCGATGACCGGCTATTTTTTATGGTGGGGACTCGATTATACGATGCGTCAACAAACGACGCTATTTATTGTGGCGACCGCTTTTGGTGTCTTTATGGCATTCAATATTGGTGGTAATGATGTCGCCAACTCGTTTGGCACCTCAGTTGGTGCTGGTACATTAACCATTCCTCAAGCATTGGGGGTGGCCGCGATATTTGAAGTGTCAGGAGCGGTGCTGGCAGGCGGAGAGGTTACTGATACTATCCGTAAAGGCATCGTCGATATGGATGGCTTGGCCGTTAGCCCCAACCAGTTCATTTATGTCATGTTATCTGCACTAATTGCTGCCGCGTTTTGGTTATTGTTTGCCACGCGTAAAGGCTTGCCTGTCTCAACCACTCACTCCATTATTGGCGGTGTGGTTGGTGGCTCTATTGTGTTAGGTTTTGATTTGGGCGGCAGTGCAAGTGCATTTTCTACTGTTGACTGGGGTACGATAGGGACGATTGCTATCTCTTGGGTACTCTCGCCATTGTTAGGCGGTATATTGGCTTACCTGTTGTATGGGCAGATTAAGAAAAACATTATTGATTATAATGATAAAGCTGAAGCTCATATCGGTAAGCTAAAAGCCAGTAAAAAAGTCTTAAAACAAAACCACAAAGAGTTTTTGGACAGTCTATCAGAGTCAGAACAACTGGCTTATACTTCAGCGATGCTACGCGATCAAGAGATTTATAAAGATGATGACTGCGTGGTTGGAGACTTAGAAACAGATTATTATAAAGAGCTTTATAAGATTGAACATGAACGCAGTAATCTTGATACGCTAAAAGCCATTAAGCAGTGGGTACCTATTATTGCTGCCATGGGTGGTACGGTTATGACCTCTCTTGTGGTCTTTAAAGGCCTCAAAAACGTCAATAGCAATATGACTACCCTGCAGGGTTTTTTAATCATGGGTATGATAGGAGCGCTGGTTTGGCTGGCTACCTTTATCTATACCAAAAGTATTCGTGGTAAGCACAAAGAGGATCTTACCAAAGCGACCTTTATCATGTTTAGCTGGATGCAGGTCTTTACAGCATCGGCATTTGCGTTTAGTCATGGCTCAAATGACATTGCCAACGCTGTTGGTCCTTTTGCCGCGATTATGGATGTTATTCGTACCAATGAGATTGCCTCACAAGCGGCTGTTCCTCCAGCGGTTATGTTGACCTTTGGTGTGGCACTTATCGTCGGTCTTTGGTTCATTGGTAAAGAGGTGATTCAGACAGTCGGTACAAATTTGGCAAAAATGCACCCAGCATCAGGGTTCTCTGCTGAGCTTGCCGCTGCAGCCGTCGTTATGGGCGCATCTACTATGGGATTACCTGTATCAAGTACGCATACGTTGGTTGGCGCTGTATTAGGTATCGGTATTGTCAATAGAGACACTAACTGGTCGCTTATGAAGCCTATTGGTTTGGCTTGGGTAATTACTTTACCAGTGGCTGCAGCATTATCAGCCATCAGTTATTTGATTCTCAAGCAAATATTTTAATTGTAGTTATCATCAAAACCACAAAAAACGCTTATCAACATGAGATTGATAAGCGTTTTTTTTATATCTAGTTTAAGATGTAATATTAATTAAATAGTATTAAAAAACTAAGCAGTACCAAATTGTTGGCGTTTTTTGGCAAAGAAGCGATCGAGTCGATCCATAGCATCTTCTAAATCATGAAGATTGGGTAAGAATACCACGCGAAAGTGATCAGGTGCATCCCAGTTAAAGCCACTGCCTTGGACCATTAGTACCTTTTCTTCGAGTAATAGCTCCATCATAAACTGCATGTCATCCTCGATAGGATAAACGGCAGGATCCATCTTCGGGAAGCAATAAAATGCGCCTTGAGGCATGGTACACGAGATGCCTTTAATAGCGTTCAGACGAGAGACGGCCATTTCACGTTGCTTATATAGACGTCCTTTTTCTGAGGTCAACTCTTTCATACTCTGATGACCCCCCATCGCAGTCTGAATAGCATATTGTCCTGGTACGTTTGAGCATAGGCGCATGGAGGCCAGCATGTCTAAACCTTCAATAAAGTCGCTGGCATTCTGTTTTTTGCCTGAGACCATTAACCAGCCTGCACGAAAACCTGCGACGCGATGCGACTTGGAGAGCCCATTGTATGACAAGATAAGCACCTCATCAGTTAAGGTACTCATGGGCGTATGTGACATACCATCATAGAGGACGCGATCATAAATCTCATCTGCCATGATAACCAAATCATGCTCAATGGCAACTTCGATGATCTGTTCGAGAACTTCATCTGAATATAGCGCACCTGTCGGGTTATTAGGATTGATAACGACAATGCCTTTAGTCTTGCTAGTAATTTTTGATTTGATGTCTTCAATATCAGGATGCCAATTGTCTTCTTCATTACAGCGATAATGCACGGCAGTACCACCAGCAAGATTGGTCGCTGCAGTCCACAGTGGATAATCCGGCATTGGAATCAAAACTTCATCACCATCATTCATTAGTGCCTGCATAGTCATAACGATCAGCTCAGAGACCCCATTGCCTAAATAAACATCACGCACGTCTACGGCAGATAGCAGTCCTTTTGATTGATAGTATTGCAAGACGGCTTTACGCGCCGAAAAAATACCTTGCGAGTCTGAATATCCAGTGGCTTCAGGCAGGTTCATTGCTACATCACGCAAGATTTCGTGCGGTGCACTAAGACCAAAAGGAGCAGGGTTGCCGATATTTAGTTTTAAGATATGCTGGCCTTCGGCTTCCATTTTAGTCGCTGTTTGTAGCAGCGGTCCACGGATGTCATAACAAACATTTTGTAATTT
Source organism: uncultured Psychrobacter sp. (assembly GCF_947495825.1). Taxonomy (GTDB): domain Bacteria; phylum Pseudomonadota; class Gammaproteobacteria; order Pseudomonadales; family Moraxellaceae; genus Psychrobacter. Next base: position 29,699 of record NZ_CANMAH010000008.1, on the reverse strand, counting down.
AGTAGATTTTTTTAGTGATGTCATAGTATTACTACCTGTAGTTATTTTATTTTTGGCGTTTATTTGCCGGTCTGGCGATTGAACGGTGCTGTTGGTTTCCTTACTGACAGCTTTTTCTTGTGAATAAGAAAGCGGTTGATGAGGGGCTTGATTATCCGATAGGGTTGCTCTTGTATCGCTACTGGTTGCGTCGGGCGTCTTTTCGTTTGTTTGTATATCACCACGGAGTAAGTAGCCTTCACTGCATCCTAAAATACGTGCAAGGGTCGGCAATTTAGATGACACAATGCCGTTAGTGCCACGCTCCCAATTAGAGATAGCGCCGCGACTGACTTTCGCACCAGCCGCAGTCATCGCTTGTGCCAATTGCTCAGCAGTGAAACCTTTGTCACGGCGTAGCTTTACTAGGCGTTCAGCTTGTGACATTTTGTCTTTATTGTCGCTCATAGTTATTTTAATCCGCTATTTTAGTGAGTTTTATCATTGCATATTGCAAGATATTATTGCATTAACTACGTAGATGCAAGTTTTTTAGTTATTATTAATGCAAGTTATTCTTGCATAAGCTAAGAAGGTCTTGAATCTTACTAATGCTTATGTCGCATTGGTTATATCTGTTGCATTATTTATAATGAATATTAGATGTCGTAGACGATAAATATATGTAACGGACTTTGTCTACTTACCTTGAATAATCGTTCTATAACCAGCAGATAAAGAACGTTGGCTTAGTCTGCTAATGTATGTTTAATAAAGCGGTATTTGCAATAAAACGCTATAGGCAGACTAGATAATAAACACTCTAATAAGGATAAATCATGCAAGACAATCAACTTAGCAAAGAAGAGATTGCACAATTAACAGAAGCAGACTGGAAAGGGCGTCTCAGTGCTGATGAGTATCATGTGATGCGTGAGAAGGGCACAGAACGCCCATTTACGGGCATCTACAATGATACTGAAGATAAAGGTGTCTATCGCTGTAAAGGTTGCGGTGCTAACTTATTTGATTCAGATAGTAAGTTTGATGCTGGCTGCGGCTGGCCAAGCTTTGATCAAAGTATCGACAACAGCGCTATCGATGAGCATGTTGATAATTCGCTAGGGATGACTCGAACAGAAGTTACCTGTAGTAACTGCGGTGCCCACTTGGGTCATGTTTTCCCTGATGGGCCACGTGAGACCACTGGTATGCGCTACTGCATCAACTCTGTCTCTATTGATTTGGATAAATCTGAGAAGTAGTCTAGAGAATAAGCTGCTTGGCTTATCCAAGCATTATGGTAAGTTTGATAAAAGGGAGGCGTATAGCACATCCTTTTTAGATAAAGGCCTCTCAAAAGTAATTTTGAGAGGTCGTATTTATGACTATGTGTAAGGTTGTCTCGCTTTTCTATGAAACAAAGCAACTAAATCACGTTGATCTAAAAAAATATCATCATTTTTTAAAAATATAAAAGTAATAAAAACAATTGCTTGTCATATATTTACTGAAAATTAGAAAAAATAGCTAAAAAAAGGCGAAATACTATTTGACAGGCAGATGTAAATCTATATAATACACACCCACAGAGCGAGGCTTTAGTTAGTTATCTTCTGTTAGAAGTTATTCAAAGGGTGACAGCTTTGAGTGTTAAGACTTTGAAAAATTCTATTTAGAGAATTTCTCTTGCATTAAGATCAATGAGTTATTTTCTTACAGAATTGTTAGAATTTTCCTTTTAAGGAAAACCCTCTTACGAAGCTAAAAAAGCAGTGCTTTTTTATACGCTGCTCAGGGTGATTAGCTCAGTTGGTAGAGCGTCTGCCTTACACGCAGAATGTCGGCGGTTCGAATCCGTCATCACCCACCACTTATTAGTCAGTGGCTAAATAGACTAAAACGACCTAAGCAGCGGTAGTTCAGTTGGTTAGAATACCGGCCTGTCACGCCGGGGGTCGCGGGTTCGAGTCCCGTCCGCTGCGCCATATTTAAAACTTAGTTTTAATACAAAAGTTTCAACCTCAAGTATTAGTTTACTTGGGGTTTTTTTGTGTCTGCAGTTATTTTAAAAGCCTGTGTTTATAAGGGTTGGATGTTTTCCCTATGTTGACTTTTACGAAATGCTCTACTCTTTAACAATGCATTAATGATAAGTTTTTGCGCATAAGCTCTATCTTTTGAAAATCGGTGACCAACTGCTCAGTGACCAAACGGTGACCATTTTGTGACCAAGATTGTTAAAAGTTGGTTGTGGTAAACGATCTCGTTTGACATAGTTTATTCAGTTGTTTGATTTTTAAGAACAGGAACAGAGATTGGCACCTTATAGAATTTAGTAAAGCCTGTAATCGATGTGCCATCGGTTAAACTATCAGGTAGCTTATCGCCCTTATCCTGATTAGTGTAAATAACGACACAGCTGACAACACTTAAAGATTGCTCCTCAACCGTATGGTAGCCTAGCCTATCTAATATACCTACGTCTCTTGCATAACCACTTATCTGTCTAATATCCTTAATAATAAAAGTATTAACGTTTTTATCTTCTTGATATATAGGTCGATACTTTGCATCGATAATAATCGGCTCTATGTTGTCAACTAATAGGTAGTCTGGCTCTCCGTAAGTTCCTTCCGCTTGGTATAATATTTTATTACCATATTTGTCTTTAAAAATTCCCAACACATATAGCTCAAAGAGCTTTGACATATCAATCCAGAACGGCGGTACTAATATCTTTTCAACGGTACTATGATCGATTTCACTGATATGATAACCAAAGCGCTTAAGAATGATCTTAGAGAGTTTTAAGGCTTCCTGATACTCTTTATAAAAGGAGTTACGCTTGACTGCTTTAAACTTATGTACATTGATTTCATCACTGACACTTTCAAAAGTAGGTGTGCAATAATCGATTAACCACTTCATTGATCCAAGATATTCTGGGTATTTAAATAACGTCTAACAAAGCTTAGCGTATGCTTTAAAACTCTATTTTCAATGCTATCAAAGCCAAACTCTTCGTAACTACAACACGTGTTCGTAATTTTATTTCGAACTACATTCTTTTTGATATTCTGAGCAATTAAGACTTTGCCTTATTAATCTTTGGTGCTACGTAAATGGCTTGTTGATTCTTAACAAGCCAGTCTGCACCGATAAAGTTGGGGTTTTTTATGTTTGTTTATTCATTATTGAGTAAGTAGATATTAACGTTACATATTTTATTAAAAATTATGTTCTCGTCTTTGACGCCTTAAACAATTAGATGGTCAGGTTATATAACAAGATATAATTTTGTATAAATCGAAGTCTAGTATGCGCTATAAGTTAATTTAATCATAACGTAGCAATCTTTAAACAGATTCAGCTTGCGTTGTCTTTACTAGAGCGTTACTGTTGTTATATAGCAACGCTGCATCAGATAAATACGTTGGATTTTTATGCAGTACTAGTAAAAATTTTCTTACTTATTATTTGTTAGCAGATAAAGACTATAAAAAATTTATACCAGTTATAGTGTGTTTTTATTTTAAACCGATTATATATAGTTTGTATGCCGTTCTCGGTCTTTTAAATATATTCACATATAAGGATATTTTTGTCGAATAGCAGTATTTATTGTCCTTTTGATAGGAGTATATTAACCAAATGAGCTTGTAATAATCGTCGAAATTTTAAATTCAGTGTCGAGTCTGTTCGGCAATGAACCAATGATCCATGCTTTTGTAATATCAAAATAAACAATTGTAATAAACATCTAGCTAATGGAGAAATTGAGATGACTAAAAAAGACAAACCTACCCCAAACAAGAAGTATCCCGAATCCACAGAATATAAAGGGCGAAAAGTTAAATTTTTTGACTTATCAAGTTCTGAGCTGCCAAACTCTGAATTACATGGCAAGGAGGCTTTTGAAGTCGAGAAACGCTCTGATCTACAAGACAAGAAAGCACTTGAAGTCGAGAAACGTTCTGACAAAAGTCAAAAGCATTTACGAAAATTGAAAGTTGAAATCGACGAAAAGGAATTTGAAGTCGTAGAGCTACAAGAAGGATTATTTGAGTCAGGCTTGTTGCCGTATTCTTCGTATGAATCACCAGTTGATCTAGCGCAAGACGTGATCGACTACGTATCGGAGTTTAGAAAATAACGCTGCTTAAATATACGGATTATTTAAATTCACCCTGCATGGACCTTTGCTTCTAGTCACTAATGCCAAGCATTTGATTCCAAGCACGTTAAAAAGGAATTTTCGCTCATGACTTGTAGAAAAAATGTGAATTCTCTGACGACAGAGGAAAAGGCAGCTTTTATTACCGCTATTAAATTGATGAAAGCCGAAGAATACGTATACGTCGACGATCCAAACGATCCAGCACACGTACGTGACAGATATCCTAACATTACTAATACTTATGATAAGTATGTACTCGATCACCATATCGGGATGTATACGGGAGTGCCGGGAGGTTGGGGAAGTGGGTTTTTGACACGCAATGCAGTGTACCGTGGTCCTGCGTTTTTGCCATGGCAACGTGAGTTTATACGCCGTTTTGAGCTGGACTTGGATAGATTGGTACCTGGTGTGACGTTGCCATATTGGGACTGGGCGGCAGATGCGGCAGACCCTCTGAATGCCGCTGTCTGGGCCGATGACCTTATGGGTGGCAACGGATCTGGCGCAAGTAGAGTGGTTCGAAGTGGTCCATTTGCATATGATGATGCAGACCCAGATAACAGCTGGGTTATCATTAATTATCTTGGATTGCCTGATGGTGGATTGGTACGGAATTTTGGCTCTCGTCGGAACACTTCAGATTTGCCTACTCAAGCGGACATCGATGAAATCCAGCAGTTCTCCACATATGATAGCAGTAATTTTGATAGGAATAGCGTCGGTTATCGCGGCGCGAACGAAGGACGCATAACTGTCAACGGCAAAACTCCTCCGCCTGGTAATACTCATACTCTTGTACATGAATGGATAGCCGGCTCTATGATGCTTGGCACATCGCCCAATGATCCAATATTCTTTTTACATCATTGTTTTGTAGACAAACTATGGGCTGATTGGCAAGCGCTACATCCGGCGGTGCCTTATGCACCTGATGATACAGCAAGTAGTAATCTTGCAGGACATCGCTTAAACGATGAGCTTATTGGTTTGGGTACGCTGATATCTGAGACGCTCGATCATCATGCTATGGGCTACTCATATGATACCGATACGCCGCCTACCGTGACGCCGATTAATACGGCACTAGTGTTTAATAACACACCTATAGGGGATACTGCGGTACAGGCTGCAACTTTTAATATCAGCACTCCAACCCCTGACAATAGTTTTTGTAGGGATCTTACGTTTCTTATCACAGCTGGGCCAACAGGTCCAGGGTTCGGAACCCCTAATGGTGATAGGATCGTCGTTAATAGAGATAATACGAATACAGCGCAGGTTTGGTTTTCGTACACAGCTACTGGTGCCAGTGATCCAGTGATGGGAGATGCAGAAATTACCTGTGTGCAAACCGGGCAGACGTGGCACATTAGTCTGTCGGCCAATACTATAGCTGTCAACACCACTAGAAAAAGCGTGAATGATCTGACGACAGAGGAAAAGGCAGATTTTATTAACGCGATTAAGCTCATGAAGGCCGAAGAGTATGTGTACGTTGACAATCCAAACGATCCAGCACACGTACGCGCTAGATATCCTAATATAACCAATACTTATGATAAGTATGTACTTGATCACCATATCGCTATGTATACAGGAACCCCAGGAGGTTGGGGAAACAACTTCATGAATCGCAACACGGCACACCGTGGTCCATCATTCTTGCCATGGCATCGTGCTTTTCTACGCCGATTTGAGCTGGACTTGGCCAGATTGGTACCTGGGGTAACTTTGCCGTATTGGGATTGGGCATCAGATGCAGCTGATCCTCTGAATGCCCCTGTTTGGGCCAATGATCTTATGGGTGGCAATGGATCCGGTGCAGATAACTTCGTTCAAAGTGGCCCATTTGCTTATGATGCCGCAGACCCAGATAACAGCTGGATTATCATTAATTATTTTGGACTACCTGATGGCGGATTGGTTCGAGATTTTGGCAGTAGTACGCCCAATTTACCTACTCAAGCGGATATTGATGAGGTTCAGCAGATCTCCACTTATGATAGCGCGACTTTTAATCAGGCCAGTGTGGGCTATCGCGGTGCGAATGAAGGACGCCTGCCTGTCAACGGCAAAACACCTCCGCCCTCCAATATGCATAACCTCGTACACGAATGGATAGCTGGCTCTATGATGCCTGGCACATCACCCAATGATCCAATCTTTTTTCTGCATCACTGCTTTGTCGACAAACTGTGGGCTGATTGGCAAGCGTTGCATCCAACAGTGCCTTATGCACCCGATGATACGGCGAGCAATGATCTCGATAGACACCGCCCAAGCGATGAACTTTATGGTTTAGGTACGCTAGTATCTGAGACGCTAGATCACCAAGCTATGGGATACTCGTATGATACGGATAGTCTGCCATAGTGAAAGCGGTCGATATAGCGTCATGATTGATACACAAAAAGCAAAAGGGATGATATGTATCGTCCCTTTGGCTTTTTAATGCTTAGCTTTTATAGCTTAATATTAAGGGTTAAATGATTCCTATAAAAAGGATTATAAAAAATCATAGTAAAGAAAATTTAGTTATTGAGTATATTTGTAATTATGAATATACATAATAACTAATTTGGGTTTAGTTTAACTAACCATACTTCTTAACATATTAATGCAACCTTATAACTATCCGAAGGCTGGGAATTAAGTGTTTGACCCTCTTTTTCTGCTGCAAATTTTAAAAAATCAAATCAAATAGGAATGGATTTTATCGTCAGAATGCTAATCAAAATCTCTGTAGATAGAATCTCATGGGTTTGACAACTTGAATTAGACTGTGTATAGGTAAAAGTGATAAATCATTGATGTAATGGATAATTTCCAAGCATTAGTACATTTATTCTATGTGTTTGGTAATCATTTCTACATCTGCTCGTGCTGCTGACTTTCAGTTGTGATGTCTGCCGCAATGCAAGGCTACACCAAACAATCGTACTAAGTATCTGGCTAATGGAGACATTAAGATGATTGAAAATAACAAACATACCCCAGACGAGAAGTATCCCAAATCCATAGAGTATAAAGGACGAAAAATTACCTTTTCTAAACTGCCAATCTCTGATAAAAGCCAAGAGATTTTACAGGTATTAAAGGTTGAAGTAGATGACAAAGCGTTTAGAGTCTTAGAGTTTCGTGATGGATTATTCGAAACTGGCCAATTGCCGTATTCTTCTTACTCATCGCCGGTTGAGTTGGTGCAAGACTTGATTGATAACACACCGGATTTCAGATAACAAGCAATTTTACATACACGGTTTATTCAAGTTCACAATGCCTGGACCTTTGCTCATAGTCATTCATTTCAAGCATCTAATTCCAAGCATCTAATAAAGGAATTACTACTCATGACTTGTAGAAAAAACGTGGATTCTCTGACGATAGAGGAAAAGGCCGCTTTCATTAATGCTATTAAACTCATGAAGGCTGAGCTATACGAATATGTCGACGATGAAGATGATCCAGCACACGTACGCGCCTTATACCCTTTAATAAACAACACCTATGACAAATACGTACTTGACCACTATATGGCCATGAACTGGGCAACACCAGGGGGTTGGGATTGGGCTTTAGATCCAATGAGCACTGACTTGTTCATGATTCGAAATGGAGCACATCGCGGTCCAGCGTTTTTGCCATGGCACCGTGCGTATATACGCCAGTTTGAGCTGGACTTGGACAGGTTAGTATCTGGAGTAACATTGCCATATTGGGACTGGACAGCAGACGCGGCGGACCCTATGAGTGCAGCTATCTGGGCCAATGATTTTATGGGCGGCAATGGCTCTGGTGCAAATAACATTGTTCAAAGTGGCCCGTTCAGGGCAGACATGTGGGATATTGTAGTCGTTGACGCTGACTTTAGAGAACTAAATTTGAATAATCCACAGGTTCGAATTGACGCAGATTTAGTTCGGCGGTTTGGCGCTAGCATTAGGGCCCCGAGTTTGCCCACTCAGGACCATGTTGATGAAATTCAAGCGATAACGCCATATGACAGCGCTGCTTTTGATAGATCAAGCACAGGTTACCGCGCTGCGAACGAAGGACGTATGGCTCTTGCAAGCGGAAACTCTCCACCGCTCTCCAACACCCATAATCTCGTCCATGAATGGGTAGGAGGTTCTATGCTTCCAGGCACTTCTCCCAATGATCCGGTCTTCTTTCTACATCATTGCTTTGTGGATAAACTGTGGGCTGATTGGCAAGCGCTGCATTCAACAGTGCCTTATGTTCCTGTTGACTCAGGAAGCAATGATCATCTCGAAGGTCACCGCTTGGGCGACACACTCTTTGGTTTGGAGACGCTGGTATCTGAGACGTTGGATCATCACGCCATGGGTTACTCGTATGATACAGATACGCCGCCTATAGTGACACCGTCTAACACGACGTTAGTGTTTAACGCCACACCTGTAGGTAGTACAGCAGTGAGGGCTGCAACTTTTAACATAAGTTCTCCTAGTCCTGACAATAGTTTTTGTAGAGAGCTTATCTTTACTATCACGGCCGGGCCAACAGGGACAGGGTTCGGAACGCCTGACGGTGACAAGGTCGTTGTTGATAGAGATAATACCAATACGGCACAGGTTTGGTTTTCGTACACGGCAACCAGTGTCGGTGATTCAGTTACAGGAACTGCGCAAGTTACCTGTGTGCAAACAGGACAAACTTGGTCAATTGATTTGTCTGCCAACACTATCGCCAAACCAACGGTCGCCGTCGTTCTAGTGTTGGACAAATCTGGTAGCATGGCTTGGGACGCAGGCGATGGACGGTTGCGTATTGATGTGCTCAAAGACAGCGCGCCTGTATTCGTCGATCTATTGGGCGATGAGGACGGTATTGGTGTGGTGTATTTTGACAATGATGCGACTCCGGGGACTCCGATTGCGGTTGCGGGCGCTGTAGGGACTGGCTCTGGGCGTATAGCTGCGAATGAAGCCATCACGGATCAACCAGCATCTGGCGGTTCGACGTCTATTGGTAGTGGAATCGAGTTGGCCAGTAGCCAGTTGGCTGGTTTGACATCTAGCAGCTATAATCATACCGCTATAGTGGCGCTAACGGATGGTCGCGAAAACCGATCGCCTTACATTAGCCAACTTATAGATGATGGCATCATCGATGATAGCGTCTTTGCTATTGGCTTGGGAACGGCGCAACAGATCAGCCCTGCTGCTTTGGAAGCATTAACTGGTAGTGCGGACGGTTACGTTTTAATGACTGGCACGTTGGACTCCAATGATTACTTTACGCTTCAAAAATACTTCTTGCAAATATTGTCAGAGGTTAAAAATACGGAGGTAGTGATGGATCCCGAGGGTTGGATTCAACCTGACCGCGAGATACGTATTCCGTTTAATCTTAACGAAGCAGATATCACAGTGGATGCAATCTTGTTGACAGGAGACGTTCTACCAGAAGTTTTTGACTATGCGCTTGAAACGCCGAGTGGCAAAATTATCGACCCAAGCATTGCCAATGCTTCAGTTGAGTTGGTGTTTTCAGCAAATGAACATGCACAATTTTATCGCATGACTTTGCCGACCGCTGTTGCAGGGTTTGAAGAACGTGAAGGTCAATGGCATGTCGTCCTCAATCTGAATGAAAAAGTATTCGCTAAATATTTAGCCAGCCTTGAAAACGACCGTGAAAAATTCAATGAGGTTAAAACACACGGGCTACGCTATTGTTTTAATGTGCATTCTAGTTCTGATCTACGCCTTAGAGCGCAGCTTGAGCAGGCTACCCGAGAGCCAGGCGGCATGATAACTTTATCAGCTCAATTGACTCAGTACGAACGCCCCTTAGATAATAGTGCATCCATCCAAGCTGAGTTGGAAAGACCTAACGGCACTAAAATCAACCTAACCTTATCGGAGGTTGAGCCTGGCGTTTTCAATGTCACATTCGATGCGGGGTCAGCTGGCGTTTATAAAGTGCGAGTTTTGGCGAAAGGACAGTCAATACAAAATAACCCTTTTACCAGGGAGCAGCTCTTAAGTGCTTCTGTCTGGATAGGCGGTGATAAGCCGTTTCCAAACAGTAACACGGATGGATATGATCAAAAAATCTGCCATGTGCTCATGTGTTTGCTAGAAAAAGATAGTATTCGCAGCTTTTTCAAACGACAAAAGATTGATGCCGAAGAGGTGAGCGAATGCCTCAAACAAGTTTGTGTAGATAGCAGTCAATCAAAGTCACGGTCAGAAGTTACTAAAAACAAAGATTTGGCCGATGCCTTAGTCGCATTTGCTAAGAACCCAAACCTGATAATAAAGTGGCTTAGAAATATGAAAAATAAACCGTAGACTTATGGACGTATAGCAATATGGACGTATAACCAGCCAAAGGGATGGCATACTTTGTTCCTTTGGCTTTACATTTAACATATAAATGACTTTCAGAAACTTCTATCACTTTATTAATTAAAAAGGCATTTGGATTCAGAAAGCATCTGGATTTATACAACTTTCTGGTACAACTACTTTAATAAATATTCAATTACCTTAGCCTTTTTCTTGTATTTAAGACGTTCAGACCTTTTTTAATAACAAATCCCTACAAATAACAATGGTTTATTACCAACATGGAATAACTACTATGAAATAACTATGTTATATTCTAATGAAAGAATACGACTGTGCACTCATTGGTCATTAATAATTGCTCCTCACTCATATAAGGAAGTTTTTTATGTCAAAGTCAGATGTTTCAGGTAAAAAAGTTGCTTTAGTAACAGGTGCGCTTGGTGGAATCGGTACAGCTATTTGTGAGAAGTTAGTGACTAATGGCTACCACATTATCGCGACCTTGAGTCAAGAAGATCCTGAGCGTACAAAAAAGTGGTGCGAAGATAATGGATTTGATTCGGATAACTTTGAGTTTCTTGCTGTTGATTTGAGTAATCACGAAACTGCGATGGCAGCGATCAAGCAGACAATCGATAAGTACGACAGTATTTATGCTTTGATAAATGGAGCGGGTATCACTCGTGATAGCAGCTTCAAAAAAATGAGCTTTGCGCAGTGGCAGCAGGTAATAGAGACTAACTTGACGTCTCTTTATACTATCGTACATCCAGTTTTCGTCAAAATGCTAGAACAAAAAACTGGCCGCATCGTCAATATCAGTTCGATAAACGGCTTACGTGGTCAGTATGGTCAAACGAACTATTCAGCCGCCAAAGCAGGCATTATTGGATTTACTAAGGCGCTAGCGTATGAAGGGGCTTCTTCATCAGTTACCGCCAACGTTGTCGCTCCTGGTTATACATATACGCCTATGGTAGAGAGCGTACCTGAACATATTATGGATAAAATTAAAGAAACCATTCCTATGAGTCGTTTGGCTAGTGCAAAAGAAATTGCAGCTGCTTGTATGTATCTTATCAGTGATGATGCCATATTTGTCACAGGTGAAACCATATCAGTAAATGGTGGTCAATATATGTCCTAGTTCTACTGTTAAATAAGCCGTGTTTGTTACATTACTCAATAAAGCGGCAAACTTAATAACATTATAATGTTTTCTTAACATTTAACACTTATGACTTACTCTCAACCGTCAATATACGGAGCAACAACATGTCACAACAGACCCCGCAAGATTATATGAACCAGTTCAATGAAAACGCAAAGAAAATGTTCGAGCCTTGGACAAAGCTAAATCAATCATTCGATACAAGGAGTAATGATATGTCACAGCAGACCCCGCAAGATTATGTCAATCAGTTCAATGAAAGTGCACAGAAAATGTTTGAGCCTTGGACCAAGCTGAATCAAGCTTTTTTAAAAAACGCTGAAATGATGACCGAGTTTTCACTTATCACTATTAAGACCTACGCAGAAATGGGTCTAGAGAATATGCGTCAAGTTTCTGAAATAGATTCTCCAGAATCTGCCAAAGACTTTAGCAGTAAGCAAGCAGAGATGCTTAATACCATCAGTCAAAAGATGCTGTCAGATGCTCAGCGCATGACAGAGCTTGGTAGCAATATGCATGATGATGTTATGAAAGTCTTAAGTGAGGTTCAAGGTAAAACCAGTGAGCAGATGCAAGAAAATATGCAAAAAACTGCTAGCCAGGCTACAAAGACAGGTCAAGAGTATGCAGCAAACATGAATAAGATGGCTGAGCAGTTTACTGAGCAAGCCACAAAAGCTGCAAAAACTGCTACGGGTGCAAATACTAAGTCAGATACAAAAGCAGATGCGAAAACGAACACAAGCTCAAATACCAAGACGAGTACGAAGACTGGAAGCAGTAGTACCAGCAGTACGGGCAAAACAACAAATAAGTAATTGTAATTACTGATAAATTTAAACATCTTATTGGTTGTTATTGATAAGATATCATGTAATTATTAGACTTAAAAGGTGGGTTAGAGAACTCTATCCCATCTTTTTTTTATTGTATTAGCTGTGTTGAGTCAGTGTACTTGTGCTTTCGTACAAACAAGATGTATTTTATAACTATACTAACTATATATTGTTTAAAGTTTCATATGGCTTAAAGCCAGTATCGTTTATGGATAGGAAAATAGGTGCAGATATGGATAATCATAAGTCCGATAAAAATAATCAACAGTTCGATGATAAAGTAAGTAAGTCATCGCACGAGTCAAATACACAAGACAGTCAGAATAATCAAAATAGCCAAGATAGCACTAGTGAGGCCTTTAACTTTAGTAGCTTTGGTCAACAATATTTAGATCAGTTGAACCAAGTGAATCAGTTCAATCAATCTTTATTTGATCAGTCTAATCAAGCTTCAAACCCATTTGAAGCCAATATGAAGCTGTGGCAAAACTCAATCAATAATTTTGGCAACTTCATGATGCCAAATGTCACTGGAAATGCTGATTCGCACAAGTCCGACTCACGGCAAGATGATAAAAATAAGGACCAACAAAGCGCTGATAACGATATGGGAGATCTTAACGAGTTGTCCCAAAAGTTTTTTAGTGAGACGTTAAAACGAGTCGGCCAAGATGACAATATAAGCCAATCTCTGATGCTCAATATGATAGATGGATGGCAAAAGTTCAGCACAGGCGTAGCAGACAAAAGCCCCACTGCATTAATCGAACAACAGATGAATCTGTGGAAACAACAGTTCCAGCTGTATCAAAATACCCTGATGAAGGGCTCTGAAGACCAAACACAACCTCTTGTCACCCCAGAAAAAGGCGATAAACGCTTTACAGATGAAGAATGGACAAACAATCCTATTTTTGACTTTCTAAAACAAAGCTATCTACTAACTGCTAATGGCATGATGGATACCATTGATAATACTGAAGGGGTTGATGAAAAAACCCGCCAACGTTTATCGTTCTTTACGCGTCAATGGCTAAACGCAATGGCACCAAGTAATTTTTTATGGAGTAATCCTGAAATACTGCGCTTGACCATGGAGTCAAAGGGACAAAATCTAGTAAGAGGACTCAAGCAGCTAACAGAAGACATGGAGAAGAGCTCCAAAATGCTGAGCATTCGCATGACGGATCACGATGCGTTTAAGCTTGGTGAAAACATCGCTACGACGACAGGCAAAGTGGTGTTCCGTAATCGGTTGTTTGAATTGATACAATACAATCCAACGACAGCCAAAGTGAAAAAACGTCCTTTATTGATTGTGCCGCCATGGATTAATAAATTTTATATCATGGACCTAAAAGAGAAAAACTCATACATTCGTTGGGCGCTCAACGAAGGTCATAGTGTCTTTGTGATGTCGTGGGCCAATCCAACGCAGGCTTATAAAGACGTCGATATGAAAGACTATATGCACGAAGGGTTGCTGACTGCTTTAGATGTCATTGAAGAGATTACTGGTGAGTCGGCAGCCAATGTCATTGGTTATTGCATCGGTGGTATGTTGCTGGCATTGACTTTATCTTGGTTGACTGAAAATAAGCAGGCAGATCGTATTGCCAGTGCGACTTTTTGGGCCACCATATTTGACTTTAGCGATCCTGGAGACTTAGGCGTATTTATTGATGAACGTACGGTGAGTGCGCTTGAACAAGAAGGAGAACAGAAAGGGGTATTTGACGGACGTCTGATGGGCGCAGCCTTTAGTCTATTGCGCGAAAACAGCCTCTATTGGAATTATTATGTACAAAACTACCTAAAAGGGGAGCGACCAATTCCTTTTGATCTCTTATATTGGAACTCTGATGCCACCAACGTGACTGCCGCATTGCACAGCTTTGTACTACGCGAGCTGTATTTGGGTAATAAGATGATCAAAAAAGGCGAGCTGTCCTACGACGGTGTAAAGATTGATTTGTCAAAAGTGACTATTCCAACCTATGTTGTAGCGACGTTACAAGATCATATCGCCAAATGGAAAGGAAGCTATGCGTCTACACAAGTGCTGGGCGGTGATGTTACCTTTGTACTCGGTGAGTCAGGGCATATCGCCGGTATCATCAACCCGCCAACGGGTAAGTATGGCTTTTATACCCATGAAGATTATGTCGCCGATCCTGATGAATGGTATGCCAAAGCTAAAAAGCACGACAAGAGCTGGTGGCTACATTGGAGCGAATGGATCGATAAGCACAGCGCAGGCGAAGTAGACAGCAGACAGCCAGGTGTACAGCACACAGGTAAAGAATGGCAGTTATTATCTGACGCACCAGGAGAGTATGTACACGTGAGAGCGGATGAGGCTTTACGCTCTATGAATTCCTAATTAATGTATGCTTAAGCCTTATCCAATCAACAATGGTGGCAGTATATAAAAAACATTCACGTTAACTCAAAATTGGAAGCACCTATGTCAGACATTATTGAAGAAAATATTGAAAATCCAGACAAAGCCGAAGTATGGTTAAGTCGTAGCAATCCACATCATAGAGCCACAGGTTTGATACCGAACTTTAAGGAGATGGTAAACCATCAATTTTACAAAAATGAAAGTACTATAGAAGAGCTCAACCTACAAAATCACTATAGGACAGATAGCGCTGGTTTGTTAATAGAGATTACTTGTAAGCATCTACAACAAAACCATCAACAAATCCAAGAAAGCATACAGACGTTAAATCAAGACAAAAATGCCATCATAAAAAGCTGGCAAAAGACGTCTAACCCAAAAAGACTATGGCAAGAATGGTTGAGCTATAGCACAGATAGTAGTAAACGATTTTTACAAACAGTCGACGTACTCAAGGAGCGCGGTGACATTTTTCTTGAGCATGAGCTGGCTGGCTGCCCGCCAGTCTTAGATTATGATTATCAAGTAATCATGGATGCAAGCAAGTTTGAACGCCCGTGCAACTATGTCTTGCTAAGAATAGAACCCCCTAAAGGGTTTGTCACCAATGCTGATGAGCGCCCTTATATCGTCATTGATCCTAGAGCTGGGCATGGCGCAGGTATTGGCGGTTTTAAACATGAAAGCCAAGTTGGTGTTGCGCTCAATCAAGGCCATCCTGTGTATTTTGTGGCGTTTAAACGTCTTCCAGAGCCAACACAAACCATTGCCGATATTACTTACGCCGAAGGAAAGTTTGTCCGTGAAGTAGAAAAAAGACACCCAAATGCAGAATCACCAGTAATCATTGGTAACTGTCAGGGTGGATGGGCAGCGCTTATCTTGGCCGCGACCAATCCAGATATTAAAGGTCCTATCGTCTTAAACGGTGCGCCTATTTCAGCTTGGAGCGGAGAGGTTGGGGTCAACCCAATGCGTTACAAAGCAGGCGTCAACGGTGGCACTTGGCTATCCATGCTTAGCGCAGATATGAATAATGGCGTGTTTGATGGGGCAGCACTGGTCGATAATTTTGAGAAAATGACCCCTTATCGAAACTACGTGGGAAAATACTACGATCTGTACAAAAACCCGGAGGCTAACCGTCAGCGCTTTCTTGACTTTGAGCGTTGGTGGGGTGGTTTTTTCTTAATGAATGACAAAGAGATTCAGTGGATTGTAGAAAATATCTTTGTCGGTAATCGCTTGGCTCGCAATACCGCACAGCTTGAAAAAGGGACAAATATTGACCTGCGTAATGTCAAGGCACCTATTATCGCTTTTGCTTCACATGGTGATGATATTACCCCGCCTCCTCAAGCATTATCATGGATTCTAGATGCTTATAGTGACGAGCGAGATGTTGAGGTTTGCGGTCAACGTATTATCTATATGATTCATGAGCAAGTAGGCCATTTAGGTATCTTTGTCAGCTCCAAAATTGCCAATCATGAGCATACAGGTATAGCCTCAATCATGGATATGATTGAAGTTTTACCACCAGGATTGTATGAGTTGCACATTGATCATATTGAGGGATCGGGGCAAGAAAAAACGTTTACCGTTGATCTAAAACGTCGTACTTTTGAAGATTTAAATCAAGCGCTAGGAGACGACCGAACCGATGAAGAATTATTCAAAGCGGTACACCGCTACTCGATGACTCAAACTCAAGCTTACGAGCATAACATGCGTCCCTTAGTAAAGGCTATGAGCAATGAGACTTCTGCTCAGTTTCTTCGTACTATGCATCCAATGAGGCTCCAAAGAAGCATATGGAGTAGTAGAAATCCGCTAGCAGTAGCTACTTGTCATTTGAGTAAAGCAATGACTAGTACAACCGATAATCAGCAGAGCGAAGACTTCGTCCCTGCAAAAAAAGCCAAAAAAACGCATCATTCTTCTGATAGTTATGCCAGAGTGAAACTGCCAGCCATCGAATCTATGCAGCAGGACAACCTTTTCTTGCAAGTAGAGCAAATGTTTATGGATAGTGTCAGAGTGACGCTAGACTTTTGGCGAGATTGGCAAGGTAGGTTCACAGAGAGTGTGTTTTTTGGAGTTTGGTCCATGCCTTGGTTTCGCGAATACGGAAAATCTGTAGGCTCACGTCGTCTTTTAAATAAAGATGAGTTGCATGAATTGCCAAAGGTAGAGGAAGCGCTGACCAAAATCGCAGAAGGCGACTTTAGTGAAGCAGTTGTGCGTATGATGATCTTATGCAATATTGTCGCTGATAACAATATAGACCGTGACCAGCTCATGCGTTTGACCGAAGTACTTACTGAGCAAAAACCATTTACTCAATTATCGCACGCTGATTTGGCGGCTATGATACATACTCAGACGCTTATCGTTCGTTTTGCTGAAGACGCTTCTATCAAGTCATTAAGCACCCTAATAAAAGCCAAGTCAAAACGCATTGAGGCCTTTAAGTTGGTTTGCTATGTGGTTGGTAATAAGTTAGAGGACAAGAACTTTGAAACGGTAACAATGATGAGAGATATTAAAGCGGTACTAAATCTGACGGACGCCGATATTAAGTAGGCGTTTCTATAAAAGTGAAAACCTCAAGTATTCATTTACTTGGGGTTTTTTACGTTTTAAAACTATGCTATTAATAACAGCTAAATAACAGCTTGGAATAATAGTTATTATCAATAGGTAAGTCTGAGCATTATTTATAACTTTCTTATTAAAAAATGGACAAAACACGGAATATAACAATATGGAATATACCCACATAGCGAGAGAGTCATTAGGCTTTTTCCCGACACCATTAATTGAGCTCAAAAGATTAAGTAAAGCGCTTGATGGCCCTAAGATTTTTATGAAAAGAGATGATAATACAGGGCTGGCGTTGGGTGGTAACAAGACCCGTAAGCTTGAGTTTATCATCGGTGATGCGCTGGCCAAAGGTGCTGATACGATCATTACTGCAGGTGCAGCCCAATCAAACCATTGTCGCCAGACAGCCGCCGCTGCTGCAAGCTTGGGTCTTGAATGTCACTTAGTATTAGGCGGAGAGGAGCCTGAGCAAGTAAGTGGCAATCTATTATTGGATAAAATATTCGGTTGTCATATTCACTGGGCAGGAACCAACCGCAAAGGTGAGGATATTCCTCAAATCGTTGAGCAACTAACCAAAGCAGGTAAAAATGTCTATGTGGTGCCTTATGGCGGTTCAAGCGAGCGAGGTGCTCTAGCATTTGTAGAAGCCTTTAAAGAGCTAGAGTCGCAGCGTGAAAGCATAAACGAGACATTCACTCATATCGTCTTTGCCTCCAGCTCTGGTGGCACACAAGCAGGTCTGATGCTTGGAAACAAAATGTTCAACTCGCCTTATCAGATAGTGGGCATCAACATTGATAAGGGCGAAACGGATAAAGTGCCTTTTGATCAATATACTGTCGCACTTGCTAACAGTACAGCAACGCTAATCAATGCAAATTATAAGTTTTCAGAGTCCGATTTGATTCTTAATTCTGATTATGTTGGCGAGGGTTATGGTGTGGTTGGCAAACTCGAAAATGAAGCTATTGAGATGACTGCGCAAACAGAGGGAATATTGTTAGATCCAGTTTATACGGGTCGCGCAATGGGCGGACTTATCGATATGATTCGTACAGGCCAGATTAAAAAAACCGATCGTGTTTTGTTTTGGCATACGGGCGGTGCGCCTGCTTTATTTGCCTATTCAAGCGATTTGGATGTCACTCAAAAAAGCTAACATGAGTGTCGTTTAAAACATCCAAAAAAAGAGCTACCCAAGATTGTGCTTATAATCTTGGATAGCTTATTTCTTATGCAAACACTTTTTTATTTACTATATTCAATATGTAATAAAGCGGAATCATTCATAATGGCTACTGGTATTAGTTTTACTTACTTGCTGTAGCTAGTAGACAGATGCTGCGAAAAATTCATACCAGTAGCCCTGTATCTTGTTATCATCGTTTGACTATTTACGATAATTGCTCGCGGTTATGCGGCGTATTAAAGTCAAGATAAGGACCGATAGGTACGATACCAGTTGGGTTGATGTTGGCATGACTGGTGTAATAATGGACCTTGATATGTTCCATATTGACGGTCTCTGCTATACCCGGCACTTGGTACAAGTCCCGCAGATAGCCCCAAAGGTTAGGGTAGTCGACGATACGGCGCAGATTACATTTAAAATGACCGACGTACACGGCATCGTAACGCACAAGCGTGGTAAACAAACGCCAATCGGCTTCGGTAATAGTATTACCAACCAAATAACGCTGATTCTCTAAGCGCTTTTCCAGTACATCTAACGCATCAAATAGCGCATTCACGGCTTCTTCGTAAGCTGCTTGCGTGGTTGCAAAGCCGGATTTGTAAACCCCATTATTGACAGCAGAATATACAAATGCATTAATCTCATCAATCTCTGCTAATAGCTCTGACGGTATAAAATTACCTGGTAGCGCACCAACCTCATCAAAGGCTGAATTGAACATACGAATGATTTCAGATGACTCATTACTGACGATAGTGTTGGTTTTTTTGTCCCATAAAATAGGGACAGTGACGCGCCCTGTATAGTCTGATTTTGCTTTAGTGTATATCTCATAAGCGTAGTTAGCATGTGAGATAGGGTCGGCAATGACACCCGCGCCATCTGCAAATGTCCAGCCGTGATCACCCATATAAGGATGAACGACCGATAGCGAAATCATATCTTCCAAACCTTTGAGCTTACGATAAATAGTCGTACGATGCGCCCAAGGGCATGCTAGAGACACATACAGATGATAGCGATTGGGCTCAGCCTTAAAGCCGCCTGCACCTGTTGGTCCTGCGCTACCGTCTTTGGTAATCCAGTTTCTAAAGCCTGACTCTTCGCGTTTAAAATGGCCGCCACTAGCGTCGGTATCGTACCATTTGTCCTGCCATTTGCCATCGACTAATAAGCCCATACCGATCTCCTGTTTATGCTGATTTTGGTATTGATTGTCTATGTAAATTTGAATAAAAAACGACTATAAATAGGATTGATAAAGATAGATTGGTTTTAATATTTATTGAAAAACTAGCGCAAAGAGGCGCTATCTTCTTATAATTTTGTAGTTATCACCAAGCATTTATCTCGTTCGTAATCAATCCTACCGTTATATAGTCATTATAGTTTATGGGCTATAGACAGATAAACAGCAATAATCACAAATGAAAGTTCTTATTTAAAGAACAATGATAAACCAGATTAGGATGTATTGGGCATTAACGACAAACCAGCCGTAAAAAATAGCGAAGCAGTAAGCTTTTAGTTTTCATCCCAAAAGTTACCCTTCGCTATGTCTTGTACAATGCTTATTGTTGAAACTTGGGCAGTACCAAAATCCAGTCAATGTTGCTATTTAGCTGTGACTTACTTGAGTATCATAATCAACGAGCTGTTCTGGTTCAGAGGTCTCACTAAGAATACGATTGCCCACGACACCAGAGGTAATTGAGCCACTAACATTGACTAAAGTACGCATCATATCGATTAACGGTTCAATTGATATCAACAAACCAGCAAGCTCTAACGGCATTCCTAAGGTTGATAGTACAATGATGGCTGCAAATGTCGCTCCGCCACCAACTCCCGCGACCCCAAATGAGGCAATCATAGATATGCCAATGACGGAGGCTATAAACCCTATTGACCAAGGATTAAGCCCCATAGTAGGAGCAATCATAATAGCCAACATGGCAGGATACACCCCGGCACAACCGTTTTGACCGATGGTTGCACCAAACGATGCTGAAAAATTCGCAATGGGCTTAGCAATACCAAGCTTATTAATTTGTACATCAATATTTAAAGGAATAGTGGCTGCTGAGCTGCGTGATGTAAAGGCAAACGTGAGTACAGGCGCGATTTTTTTAAAGTGTTTGATGGGTGAGCGCCCTGCTAATAAAATAATAAGTGCGTGCATAATCAACACAATGAATAGGGCAACGTAGGAGGCAAGTAGGAATTTTGCCAATTGCCAAACCGCACTGGCATCGGTAGTGACAATGACTTTAATCATTAAAGCAAAGACACCGTAAGGGGTTAGGCGGATAATAAAACGTACCAATGCCATTACCCAACTTTGCAGGATGTCGATACCACGAATTATCACGGCCCCTTTTTCAGGCTCTTTTGCGTTAACCGTTAAGGCAGCTATCCCTAATAAACTTGCAATAACTACAGCAGATATCATCGAAGTGCTTTCTAAACCTGCAAACGTCGCACCAATACTAGTGGGAATAAAGCTTAGAATTAATCCTGGTATGGTCAGATCAGAAACTTCAGTGCTTTTCTCAATCATGTTTTGTCCACGCTCAATTTCTGCCTGACCGGCAACAATAGAGCTGGCATCAAGATTGAATAAATTGGCAACAATCGCACCGTCTAAGGCGGCAAGCCCTGTCGTGATTAATAAAGTGCCGATAATCCAAAAGCTCATAGAGCCAATCATGGACGCTTTTTCTAAACGAGCGATCGCTGCCAAGATTGAAATAAATACCAAGGGCATCGCAATCATCTTAAGCAAATTGACATAGCCATTTCCAACAATGCTTACCCAAGGTAGAAAATCGGTAGTATCGATATTAAGCGTTGAAAGTACTAGCCCATAACCAACGCCGACAAACAAACCTAGGAAAACACTACGACTTAACGAATCACTCTGGCGGTGATAACGCCACAAGCCGTATAGTAATGCTATAAAGACAGCCACTAGTAACAACAACTGCATTACAAACTCCTAAAAAGTCAAAAAATGAATAACAAAGGAGTGATTATCCTGATTTTGGGCATAAGGTCTAACATCAAGTTATTATGATGTTATTCCTTTTAGGAATAAAGAGTAAGTCTAGTTGGATTCTTAAAAGACTTACTTGTTAGTAGTATATACTGACAGGTAAAACTGCCGATAGCTGGGTAATCAGCCCGATAGTCGGCAGAGTAACCAATTAAGACTCAATGTACCTTTTGGCCAAAGCCGTTTTGTCCATGCTGTTTTGGCAATATAGCGCTAATTAAGAGCCTGAGCTTGCAGGTGGTATTAACGGGAGTACGCTAGTAGGACTTTTAGTGTTCACTCTGTGTTAATAGGACTTGGCGTCATTAGCAGGCGTATCTTTGGGCGAGAAGCCAAAGTGTTGTTTATAAATACGCGAGAAGTAACTTTGATCGGTAAAACCAACTTGATAAGCAACCTCAGCAACAGAGCTATAATTGGCTTTGGATAATAATTTGTTCGCAGCCAGCAGTCTGGTCAGTTTGACCCACTCTGAAAACGAGTAAGGTAAGTCTTGAAACAACAGATGAATATAACGCTCAGAGATATGACAGGATTGTGAGACCAGCTTAGGAGAAATCTGAGGATTGGCTAAGTTAAAATGTATAAAGTCTTCGATCCGTTGCAGATGTGCGGCTTTTATTGTTGAGTTTTGATTGTCTGCTAGAGATAGGGTGGGTCGATGTAGAGTATGTATGATTAGGTCTAAAAGTTGTTGCTCAAGAAACTGAGACTCTACACAGGATAATTTAAAGTTAGTAGCAAGGTGCAGAGCATGGTTGATTTGATGATTAAGCAGTCGCCCTGAGCCTTGTTCAGTAGTAATGGCTTGAGCAAAATACTGCTCTATTAAACGCTGATGGTTTTCTATTCTGGCTATCGGCACTTTTAAGACTTGCAGCTTTACCGTTTCGGCATGATAAAACTGATAAGGCTGATGAGATAGCTCAATAAAGAACTGACCAGGGTAGCAAGTTAATTGCCGTTTTTGCTGTTGAAAGCACACTGAGCCATTCAATGGAAAGGTGAGTAGAATACTATCGCAAGCCTTGGATAAATCCTGTCCACTGCGCTGATAATGGACGGAATCAGCGATATAGCTTGAAATACCCATTTGAGCTAGAGTAGCTTGTTGAAGTTGACCTGTGAACTGGTTGGGGTTTTTAACCTGTACTTTTAAGTCAAAATAGGTATCACTAATTGCGTTTTGCCAGCCATCAGCACTCAGTAAAGGCTCGAGTGCTCTTTGAGAGCTACTCGTGTTATCTACATGCTCATAGTGTTTTTTGCTTACGCCTTGACTATGTTCCATTTGCATTCATCCTTAAATGCTAGGTAATAAGTTTACAGCTCTTTTTTATCTCCACTTGGTTTTCAAATTTATCTTAATAGAAACGATAAATACCCTTCTCCCATAAAGAGAGAAAGGCTGGAATAATTACGACTATTATATCCACATTATTGAATTTTGCTCAACTTGTATGTGCCTGATTGATGTAGATCAGCTTGCCAGTTGGGTTTGATAACGATAGTTGTGGTTGGTTCTTCAATCAAAGCTGGACCGGTCACGACTGCTCCTGCACCCAATTTATTGCCATCATAAATAGGGGTTTGCATCCACTGATAAGTATGGTCGTGTATCATTTGGCGCTCATCAATTTTAGCGCTCTCCACCGATCCATTTTGAGCATCTAGCGTAGGGAGCTCAGGTTTTTTTACTTTACCAATGATTGAAACCTCTACATTGACAAGCTCTACAGCGCTGTCTTGTTCATCATAAGTGTATAGCTCTTTATGACGCTTGTGAAAGGCTTGCAAGATGTCTGTAGCAGCACTACTATCTATCTTTCCATTAGGTACGATGACATTACATTCATGAACCTGCCCAACATAGCGCATCTCCATAGCTCGTTCGATTTCTATATCTTCGTCACTAAACCCATCTTCTTTAAGCTTTGCAATACCATCTTGCTCAAGCCTTGTAAGGGTATCGTTTAATGCTTCTAGCTCAGCATCTGCAGACATAATCATAATTTGAGTGGCTAGATACGAGTATTTGACATCAGAGATAATCTGTCCAAAAGCACACAAGCATGACGCTATCTTAGGCACAAGTATCGTATTGATACCCATCTCCTCTGCTAGTGAGATTATGTGCATACCAGCAGCACCGCCTGCACAAACCAAAGCAAAGTCGCGAGGGTCATAGCCTTTTTCGATAGTGATACGGCGAATACCATTGGCCATGTTTTGATTAACAATCGTACTAATACCATAAGCTGCATGAGGTAAGTCGATATCTAGTGGCTTGGCAATATGCTCATTGATAGCAGCCTTTGCTTTATCTTCATCTAAAGTGACAATCCCGCCTAGTACTGCACCAGACTGCAAATATCCCAATACTAAGTTTGCATCAGTAACCGTCGGTAGTGTGCCACCTTTACCATAACACGCAGGTCCTGGGGTCGCGCCTGCACTTTGTGGACCGACCTCTAGCATGCCAAAGTTATTGATATGACCAATAGAGCCACCACCAGCACCTAGGGTTTCGACATGAATCATAGGTACACCAATGCGATTGCGCAAAAAGTCAATATCGCGATTTAGACTGGTTTTGCCATCTTTTGCTAGTGTAATATCGAACGAGGTACCACCCATATCGACTGTAATCACGTTATTAATACCGAAAGGTTCAGCGATATATAATCCCGCTTGCGGTGCAGAGGCAGGCCCTGAGTTGATCGCATTAACCGCACGCTCTTTCATGACTTCACCCAATGCAAGCCCGCCATTAGATTGGAAGTAACGTACTGGTTGATCAGCGCCCAGTTGTTTAAAGTAATCATCTATCTTATAGACATAAGATGACATAATCGGACTTAGATAGGCGTTAACTAGGGTTGTTGAGGTGCGCGTATACTCTTTAATTTGGGGATAGACCTCACTGCCGCAGCAGACAAATACGTCTGGCATATGCTGCTGTATCAGCTCTTTTGCACGCTGCTCGTGTTTGGTATCGCGAATTGACCATACAAAAGAGATGGCCACGCTTTTGACGTTTTGACGTTTTAGTTCTTCTATGGCTTGTAAAATATCGTCTTCATTGAGCTCTTCACGCTCTGTCCCATCGGCAAGTATTCGACCACGAATAGGGAAGCGCAAATCCCGCGGAGCTATCTGCGGCGCTGGCGGGTAGCTTGCATCGTAGCGGTGACCTTCTTCTTTATGACCCAGACGAATCTCAATACTGTCTTCATGACCTTCCGTACAGAGTAGTCCTACTTTTACCCCTTTCATTTGAATCAGAGCGTTTAGGGCAACGGTGGTACCATTAATACACAAGTCGCAGGCTTGGATAATCTCAGTAATTGGGCGATCAAATTTTTCGGAAATCTGTTGCAGCCCGTTTGCAATCGCTTTAGTACCGTCCTCTGGGGTAGAAGGGGCTTTAAATAGATGTATATCGCCCCCGTTTTCAGCCAACACAAAATCTGTAAAAGTACCACCAGCATCTACGCCTAAACGAAATTCATAACTCATAATTCATCCTTAAACTTTTCTATTTTATATGTAGAGTCAGCACATCCCTGTGCCAACTATGCCGCCTCTGCCCGTAATGCTTGAGTCGCTTTTTCATCTAGTTGCATGGTTTTGCTATCAATGACGACACCGTATTCTTTTGCAGCAGCAGCTACAGAGACAATCCCTTCGATGACATCACGTAATACAGCTTCTGGTTCACGCTCAAAAGAGCGACCAAAGCCGCCGCCACCAGGATTGGTATTTCGCGCGCGTTCTCCTGACTTGATCTCAATTACTGTATTGTGAAGATGCACATCAGTCTCGCCGCCTTCACGGAACACTTCTAATTTACCCAGTTTGAGCTCTGGTGAGATTTGCTCAGCTCCGCCTGCACCCATCGTTGGAATATGACGTCCTTCACCAAAAGCAACGACGGTCATGGTATGATCGAGGGGCTCTACCTCCCAAACTGTACCGCAGCCGCCGCGCAAGCGTCCTGCGCCGCCACTATCTTCTGCCAGTCCATACTTATGGACGACGATGGGATATTGATATTCTAATAACTCGATATCACCTGAGCTTAACGCACCAAAGCAGCACAAAGGTCCGCAAGCATGCCAACCATCCATTTGCTGAGTGGCGCCTGCGCCTGAGATAATAGAGGCCAATACCATGGTGACATATTGCTCGCCCGTTTTTGGATCAATACCAGCGATGTTGACCCCTGATGAGTGTCCCCACGATGCCGTTACGCGCTCAGGTGCAGCATTTTCAAGCGCTTTACGCACCGCATCTGTCAATGTCTCCATTGGTGTAGTGGTACAGTTCACATGAGGCGCAGGCTCTTTGGCATTACATAGCGTGCCATGCTCACCTAAATCTACGGTAACGCAGCGATACAAACCTTCATTGTAAGGAGGATCTACTTGGGCGAACATCATAAGTCCAAGCAAGACGCCTGACATTGAGTTACCAGCATAAGAGTTAATAAAATAAGGAACTTGTGGCGGGCTATCTATCTGAATATGTACATCGCTACCTTTGATAGTGATGTCTGCACTGATAGTCAAATCGCCAAGGCCATGCCCTGAATCTTCCAGAACGGCCTCGCCATGATATTCACCATCATTAAGGGATTCGATGAGCGAGCGCATGTGTTTGTCAGCCATGCTTTTTAGCTCTTCGATGGCAGCACGAACTGTCTCTACACCATATTTGTCTAGCAGCGCAATCATATTACGTTCACCGACCGCGCAAGCACCATATTGCGCATTCAAATCACCTTCTTGATTGCGGCGTGAGCGCATATTGCTATGGATCAGATTGATAACATCATCACGTCTAACGCCTTTTTCCCATATTTTAATCGGTGGAATGCGTAATCCTTCGGCGTAGATCTCTTTGGCATCTGGATTATAACCAGCAGGTACAGGGCCGCCGATATCGGTGACATGACCTTTACATACCGTCCAAAATACCAGCTCACCTTCATAAAACACAGGCTTATACATACAGCAATCTAAAATATGACTGCCCATAACGACAGGGTCATTATGATAAATAATGTCGCCTTCATGAACATCGTCGCCATAAAATTCTGCCACCGCTTTCATGGCTGGCATCAATGAGCCTAGATGAATAGGAATGTCTTGTCCTTGCAAAATCATCTCAGGCAAATGATCAAACAGCGCATTACTATAATCATGCGCTAGATTAAATACACTAGAGCGCGCTGTTTTTTCTAAAGTAAGTGTCATCTCGCGCTGCGCGGTTTCTAACGCGCCGCGGACAACGGATAAAGTGATAGGATCGAGGGTGGTTGAAGCTTGGGTCGAGGTGTTTTTAGCTTGATTCATGATTCACTCCTTGTAATCTTATTATCGCACTGGCTTTACTATAACAATGCTAACCACAAATAAATGGATTGAGCAGGTACAGTATTTGACTGTCAGCGCACCTTTTATCTTATATGGTTAACTAACTGTTGGTTTTGGTGTGAGTTGTAAAACGTGTTGTTGGTTTTTGGGCATCAATATCGCGTACAGAACAGTCGCTGTAATAAAGGTTAAGGTTGCATACCAATTGACCCAGCTACCACCTAAATTCATGAGCACGATTCCGACGATTGAGGCTGCGATCCAAGCGACCAATCCTGACTTATCAAATGCAGGCAAGCGCTGCGGATCAATGACGGGAACTGCGCCAAAGATATCTTCTCGTTTAGGATAGAGTATGTGGGTTAGGGCGATAGCTACCCAAGCTACGACAAATACGCCTTGATAGGCCAGTGCTTGCAACAGATAAGCAAATACATCGAGTAGCATAAGGACAAAGATAAAAGTACCAATTAATAAAGCGCCAACGAGTTTTGGAATCTGAATATTGAGGGTATCTTTGAGAAATGCTTGCAGATTGGTGGTTGCCAATAAGTAATTGGCCGTATTAATACGAGTTTGAGTAACAACCACAAAGATGAGACCGAACACACCCATCAATTTTACGAGCCCTAGCGTGATGGAGACTTCAGATAATGCACCCTCCAGTGGAATAGTGCTTACCAAATAAATCCCTGCCAGTCCGCTTAAGAAAAAAGCAACCAGATAAAAGGGGATACCAAAATTGAACCAGGATAAGAATTTGCTGTCTTCTTGCTTGCCATAACGCGCATAATCAAAGGTATACATCATCAAGACCCATATGCCCATGTAATATACGGCAACGTTCCACCAGCCAAAAGGCAGCGCTTCTTCGGGCTCTAGAGACAACCAAGCACTACTATAACCATACTTATTAGTCGCCATGACGACTGCTGCAATGAGCCCAATAATGTAGAACGGTAAGAGCACACCATTTAGTTTGTCTAGCCAGTTTTGTACGCTGCCCATAATCATAGGCACACTATAAGCCACCACGATTAAAGCGGCGATCCAGTAAGGGACAGAGGGGTAAGTTTGGCTAAAGGTGACGGCAATGACAGAGCCTTCAAATACCGCGTAATACATAGCCGTGGCAAAAAATATGAGTGTCGCTAAGGCTGCACCTTTATGACCAAATAGTACTCGAGAAAACAAAGCCACTGACATGCCTGTACGAATGGCATAGCGAGTGATAATTCCATTAATGACGCCGTAGGCGACGCAGCTTATCAATAAGCCGATAATAGCGTTCTTAGTCCCATAGTTCTCTGCCATTGCAATACCAATGACCAGATAGAACATGGCGCTACAAACGCCCCACCATGCCATGGTTAAAGAGCCTTTGGTGGCTCGGTCTGCATTTGATACCAACTCTTGGTTAGGATCAGAAGGGGGAGCAGAAGTATCCTGCCCTTGATTCTTTGGTTGTATTACACCTGCCATGTCACGCTCCTTATGATAGTCTATTGGTATTACCAACGTCATCATCGTCTATTGGCTAAACATAACTAGCGGCAAAGACTTTTGATTTGTTGACAGTAGCCACACCATGCCTTTTACGTCCTGTAAAAGAATGTTATTCCTACAATATCTATATAATTTAAAAGATAAATATAGTCATTTAACTATAGACAATACCTTAAGAAATAAAATGACTGGAGATGCAGTATTTTTGATTGAGGGTGCAGGGTTATTAGAATTTGTCGGTTGGTGGTTTTTGAGACTTACTAATTCTGAGACTGGCTAACAATGCTTTTCTGGCCTGCAGAAAATGGCATCATCGTTTTATAGCAAAATACTTTGTAGCCATTCCTGCTTTTCGCTACTATCTTGACTGCCCACAGGAGCAGGCACTAAAGCCTGCGCCGTTCCTGCTCGGCGATAACGCCTCAGGCTAAGTGCCTGCAATCCTGTGATCAGCCAAGGATATCCGCTACACTCAGGGCTAGCGGTAACATCAGGTGCTTGCAAACGATTATCGTGGTTAAGGCTATTACATTATGCAATGCTTAAAGGTTTACCTTGAGCTCAACTCTCTAAGTTTTAGTTACTTATTATCCTACTAAGAACAGAAAAACCAACTGGAGGTGGTTAAATCAAATAGCAAACTTATATAGCGTTGAATAAAAGTGACATAGCTGCTGTCCGACGCAATACCGAGCAGAGTGTATGGCTTGGTTTGAGGGGGGGGGTGGGGGCTTATTTCTTGTTCTAATGTAAAACATCTATGATGGTCGAACTATGAAAGAACCTTAAATACTATGTAAAAAATTACGATTTAATTAATCTAAAGATACCGTATAACCTATGGTTGTACCAGTTTCCTCATCATTTTTTTTAAAAGGTAAAAACCAAATATTAACAATCTTCTCTTTTTCCCAAATTTTGAAAACTTTTTCTTGTTCTATAGTGTAGGCAGATCTGTTTTCTGAATCTACTATTGAGATATAGTCTAATCCAAATAAAACCGATACAATCCTATTAACAATTGCATTTAATGAAATAAACGATGACTTATTCAAT